>NZ_VZPL01000001.1 GCF_008801575.1 Xanthomonas cissicola
TCGCTCAACGCATACCACTGCTGCAGCAGATGAATCCGCAACATCGTCGCCAGGGCGTACGGCTGCCGCCCTGGCCGCCCCGACACCGGATAGCGCGGCGCGATCAGCCCGAGCAGTTGCTGCCACGGAACCACCTGCTCCATCTCGGCCAGGAAGATCTCGCGCCGGGTCTGCTTGCGCTTGCCCAGGCCCTCAGCGTCACCGAACGTCAGCTGCATAGATGATCCTCTACATGATGAGGCGGGTAGTGTCGCGTATCTGTGGTGCGTTGTTCAGAGCTTCCTTAGCAAATCCCGAATCCCGCATCCCGGCCTGATTGCGCTGCA
Source organism: Xanthomonas cissicola (assembly GCF_008801575.1). Lineage (GTDB taxonomy): Bacteria > Pseudomonadota > Gammaproteobacteria > Xanthomonadales > Xanthomonadaceae > Xanthomonas > Xanthomonas cissicola. The sequence goes on from NZ_VZPL01000001.1 coordinate 327, forward strand.
CCGCTCACTCGCGGCACTCTTGCAGCCATGCCTGATTCTCTTCGATCCATTCACGTCGTTGCCGGCGTGATCACCGACCCCCGCGGGCGCATCCTGCTGACCCGCCGCACCGAAACCCGTGACATGCCTGGCCTGTGGGAATTTCCGGGCGGCAAGCGCGAGCCTGGCGAGACCTCCGAACAAGCGCTGGTGCGCGAGCTCAATGAAGAGCTCGGCATCGAGGCGCAGGTGGGCGATTGGGTGATGGATGTGCCACAGCTCTATCCGGACAAGCGGCTGCGCCTGGAGGTGCGTCATATCACGAGCTGGAAAGGCAGCCCGCGCGGCCGCGAAGGACAGGCCATGACCTGGGTGGCGGCAGACAAGCTGGCGCGTTATTCGATGCCGCCGGCCGACGTGCCGGTGGTGGGTGCGCTACGGCAGCCCGACCGTTACCTGATCACGCCCGACCCGGAGGACGACACGCGCTGGCTGGAGAGCCTGGAGCTTGCATTGCAGAACGGGATCACGCGGATCCAGCTGCGTGCGCGGCAGCTGGCGCCTGCGCGTTGGCAGGCGCTGTTGCAGCAGGTGATGCGCCTGCGTGGCCGCGCGCGTGCGCAACTGTTGCTCAATCGCGATATCGCACTGGCTGCGGACCTTGGTATCGGCGTGCATCTGGGATCGGAGCAGCTGGCCGGTTTGCAGGAACGCCCGCTGCCCGCAGAGCAACTCGTGGCCGCGTCGTGCCATGGCCTGGACGACTTGCGCAACGCCCAACGGATCGGCTGCGACTTCGCGGTGCTGGGCCCGGTGCAGGCGACCGCTTCGCATCCGGGCGCCACACCCATCGGCTGGGACGGTTTCGAGACCTTGCGCGAACAGGTCTCGCTGCCGATCTACGCGCTCGGCGGCATGCAGGTCGAAGATGTGCGTCAGGCGCGCTCGCATGGCGCGCAGGGCATCGCGGCGATCCGCGCGCTCTGGCCGCAATGAGCGCACCGCAGCGTCTGACGGCCGAACCGCCCGCACAATGCCCGCGATACCTGCCGCGGCGTGCAGCGATCCAGCGGTGATCCCGCGCAGCCCCGATGCCACGCATACGCCGCTAGAACGTCACCCAGAAGCAGTTGTATTGCCGGCGTAGTCGCAGCACGCTGCGCGCCGGCGTGCCACTGGCGAGGTTCTGTTCCAGCCGCAGTCCCCAGGGGCGCGGGCGGCTGGGCGGAGTAGGGAGCGGCGCATCGATGGCGCTGCCATCCAGCGACGGTGTGGGCGTGGTGGTGTCGGCGTCCCAGGTCGGGGTGTCGCTTTGCGGATACATCGGCACGATGTCCAGCAACGGGCGCTGCACGATGGCTTCCAGGCGGCTCAGCACCTGATTGGCGGCGGCATCGGATTGCCCGCTCCACAGATACAGGCTGGACAGGCGGTTGACGTCGCGGCTGTCGACCGCCAGTTGCAGCAACGACACCAGTTCGCTCAGCCGCCGCGGGCAACCGTAGCGATACAGGCCGGTATTGCCCTGCGGGCGGATGGCAGGCGGTGCGCGGCTGGCCGCGCCGACGTCTTCGCAGCGCCGGTCGGTGAACAGGGTTTGCCCGTCCGGCGCGACGCAGCGATGGATTTCCTGCGCCTGCGCGCGCGCGGCGGGACAGGCGCAGAGCAAGAACAACAGGGGCAGAAGGCGATGCATCGGCGCAGCGTAGCCGGGCGCGTGTGAGCTGGCGACATACATGCGCCCGGGTGTGCAAGAGCGAGGACTGGAATGCGAAGCAGGTGCTCAGCGTCCGAGCAGCTGCAACACCTGCGTGGTCGGCTTGGCCAGATTGAGGGTGTAGAAGTGCAATGCCGGCGCGCCGCCTGCGATCAGGCGCTCGCACAAGGCCGCCACGACCTCTGCGCCGAAGGCGCGCACCGCGTCGGCGTCGTCGCCGTAGGACTGCATCTTCTTGCCGATCCAGCGTGGAATCTCTGCGCCGCACTGCTCGGAAAACCGCCGCAGCTGCGAGAAATTGGAGATCGGCATGATGCCGGGAATGATCGGTATCTCCACGCCCATCCGCTGCACTGCGTCGCGGAAATGAAAGTAGGCATCGGCGTTGTAGAAATACTGGGTGATGGCCGCATCGGCGCCGGCATCGACCTTGGCCTTGAAATAGCGCAGGTCGCTGAGCGCGTCGGCCGCCTGCGGATGGGTTTCCGGATAGGCGCCGACCTCGATCCGGAATGCGTCGCCGTGTTCGGCGCGGATGAAGGCGATCAGGTCCGAGGCGTAACGCAGGTCGCCCGGATGGCCCATGCCCGAGGGCAGGTCGCCACGCAGCGCGACGATGCGGGTGCAGCCGATGGCGCGATACAGCTTGAGCAGCTCGCGGATCTCCTGCCGGCTGCCGCCGACGCAGGACAGATGCGGCGCCGCTTCGAAGCCATGCTTCTGCTTGAGGTGGCGCACCGTTTCGGAGGTGTAGCTGAGCGTGGAGCCGCCGGCGCCGAAGGTGCACGACACGTACTCCGGCGCGTAGCCCTTCAACCTGGCTGCAGTGCGGTCCAGTTGCGCGCGCTGATCATCGGTCTTGGGCGGATAGAACTCGAAACTGAGATGCGTCATCGCGGCGGTTCCGGCGGATCGTCTGGAGATAATATCGCTTCATCGCGATGAATGCATATCGTGCTGCGACGGTTCCGGCGCGCCTTGTCGCGGGGCGGGCGAGGGCGGCAGCACGCGGAAAGGCAGGTTGGCATAGCCGGCGCGGCCGGCGTCATCGCGGACTTCCACAAACAAACGGTAGTTGCCCGGCGGTGGCGCGATCAAACGCACCTCCTCGCCCGAACCGCGTGCGCCGCTGCGGTCGCCGGCCACGCGGTTCGGCGCAATGGCGGCATCGACCAGCGGTGGCAGCGTCTCGGGATCGCCACCGATGCTGCGCGCGGTGCTTTCGGTGCGCACATGCCAGTCGTAGCGCAGTACGGATGCGCCGCTGGCACGAATGCGTGCGGTCACGGTCTGGCCCGGGCGAAGGCGCACGCTGTCGGTGGCGCGTTGGCCAGCCAGCGTGAGTGCCGACACCGCCGGCGCACGGCTGGCCGGCCACTGGCCGGTCCACAGCAGTTGCAATGTGTCCACGCTGGGCGTGGCTTCACCCGAAGGCAGGAACAAGCCATACCAGGTGGGCGTGCGCTCCTGCTTGTCGCCCCACAGGAACACGAACGAGCCCAGCCCCTGTCGGGTATCGCTGGCGATGTAGCTGCGGTAGCGCTGTTCCAGCAAGAGCGCCTTGCGCGTGCTGTCGTCTTCGATCGGTGCGCCCCAGCGAGTGGTCGGCGATTCCCAATGCCCGGTGGGGCCCCACTCGGTGACCACGTAAGGACCGCGCCACCCGCTCTCGTGCAGCTTCTGCGGCAGCGCTGCGATATCGCCGTAAAGCTGCACGGCGATCAGGTCCAGTGCCGGCGCGCGCGTCTTGAGTTGGTCGATCAGCTGCTTGTCGAAACCGGCCAGCGTGGTGGTGACCGGATGATCCGGGTCGATGGCATGGATCGCCTCGGCGATCTCGCCGACCGCGTTCCAGACCTTGGGATTGGTGTAATCCAGATTGAGTTCGTTACCGACCACCCACATCAGCACCGCCGGATGCGCCGCCGATTGCCGTACCTGCGCGAGGACGCGCTGCAGTTGCTGTTTTACGGCCGCTGCATCGTCGTAATCGAAGCCATGTCGCTGGTTGCCGAGCTCGATGCCGACCGCCACTTTCAGGCCGTTGCGTTGTGCGCGATCGAGCAGGGCGCGCTGGCGTTGCGGGTCTGGATCCACGCGCCAGGTGCGCAATGCATTGCCGCCGCGTGCGGCCAGCGTTTCCGTGCTGCCATTGCCCAGGCCGGCACCCTTGATCACGAAGGGAGCGCCATCCACCAATAAGCGGTAGCCGTCTGCTTCCTGCGCAATGCGCACCTGCGCCGCGCTTACCTGCGTGCTCGCGGACAGTGCAAGCACGCAGAGGGCGATGACGCGCGCGTTCCATGGCAGTTGCATGGCGACTCCTGGTGGTTAACAAGACACCAGCATAGGCTTGGACACCGAAGTGCGGGCGGCCGCGCAGCATCTGCCTGGTTGGGGTTGCTTGCGGGCAATCGCATCCGGTTCTGGGGGTTTCTGTGCTGCCATCGCGCGCTTGCGTGCTTGAACCTGCGGCGCATTCGGCGAGCGCAAGCATTTCGCTTCATTTAGTCGCAATGCGACATGCAACAAGAGGCGGTGGGCTTGGCGCCGGCTCGGGGGCGCGTTGGCGCACAGCGTCGACGACCGTGTGCCTGCATTGGCCGAGCAATCCAGGGTGGATGGCGCCACGCTGCTGAGCGATGTTGCCGCATGGCGGTTACCCCGTCTCAGGCCTGTCGTCGAACCCGGCCAACCACTGCGTGCGATGTGGTGTTGGCGGCTGTCGATTCGACGAAGACAGGGTGGACGGCATCTGCATTGCGAGTGCATGGCCTGACTGCAGCCGCCCGATTGTGCGCGTTGATCCTTGCGATGCTGTCGACGATGACCGCTTGTCCAGTGCGCACGGTCTCTGAACACGACGGAGCACCACGACGTTGTCGACGACCCACCATCGCTGGCTTGCTGCTGCTGCGGCAATGCCTGCTTGAAACCGTGGGGTGCATCTGCGCCAGGCGTTGACGTCTGCACGCCTACACTGGGCGCACTTTCCATGGAGCGCCTTCATGAGCGATACCACGATGACCGCCATCGCCATCCGCGACGGCAAGGGCGACGCCGACGCGCTGTACGCCACCGAGCAACCGCGCCCGCGTCCTGCGCCGGGGCAGGTGCTGATCCGCGTGCATGCTGCCGGCATCAATCGCCCCGATCTGCTGCAACGCGCCGGGCACTATCCGCCGCCGCCTGGCGCGCCGGAAACACTGGGGCTGGAAATCGCCGGCGAAATCGTCGAGCCGGCCGGTCGCTGGCAGGTGGGCGACCGCGTGTGCGCACTGCTGGGTGGCGGCGGTTACGCGCAATACGCCGCCGTCGATGCGCGTCACGTCCTGCCGATCCCTGCCGGCATGGATCTGGTGCACGCGGCGGCGTTGCCGGAAACCATCTTCACTGCCTACGCCAATCTGTTCGAACACGGTCGGCTCGCGGCGGGCCAATGGCTGCTGTTGCATGGTGCGACCTCGGGCATCGGCGTCACGGCGATCCAGATGGCCAAGGCAGCGGGCGCGCACGTGCTGGCCACCGCGCGCTCGGCCAGCAAGGCGGCACAGGCACGCGAGTTGGGCGCCGATGTGGCGATCGATTCCACCACTGCGTCGTTTGTCGAGGTGGCCAAGGCGCATGGCGGTGTGGACGTTGCGCTCGACATGGTGGGCGCTGCGGTATTCGCCGACACCCTGGAAGCGCTCAACCCGCACGGACGCATCGTCTACATCGCCTCGCAGGCCGGCGCCACCATCAAGGTGCCGATCCCGGTGCTGATGCGCAAGCAGGCGGTCATCACCGGCTCGACGCTACGCCCACGCAGTGCAGACGAAAAAGCCCGGCTGGCCGCGGAAGTGGAACGCGTGGTGTGGCCCTGGATCGAGCAGGGCAAGCTGCGCGTGCTGCTCGACAAGCGCTTCCCGCTGTGCGAAGCGGCTGCGGCACATCGTTACCTGGAGCAGGGCAGTCACCTGGGCAAGGTGGTGCTGGAGATGTAGAACGAGCCACTCGCCGCATCACCAAGATCGGCGCCAGCGGCTGCAGGGGCCGTGCGCCCGGCGATCGACAAGTGCCGGGCGCACCACCGCCCAACCGCATAGCTACCTCGGCACGAGGTTCGCCTGTCAGTTCGCGGCCGCATCGTTTTACGCACACAGAGTTCGCACTGTCGCGTCTGAAACCACTGCCGCCTCGTGAGAATCCGCAGCCCGTTAACTCACGATCAATGGCGGCAAACGAATGGTGACGCGCTCTTTCTCTCACGCTGTCCTGGCTTGCGCCGTTGCGCTGGGTATGATCGGTATCGCGCCGGCAGCCGAACAGGCACCTGCGCAACTGGCCGGCGGTGGCGCGCTGGCGCCGCAACGCATCCTGCAGGTGGGATTGGTGCTCAAGCCACAGGTGGCCATGCGCCAGCAACATGCGGCGGTGGAGCAGTGGTTGATGCGCGATGGCGGCGATCCGCTGTTGCGCGGTCAACTGGCCCGCGCATCGGCTGCTTCCACCAGCCAGATCGCACAGGTCAAGGCCTATCTGAGCCGGTATGGCATCACCGATGTGCGCCCGGCCACCGATGGACGCTTGCTGCAAGTCCGTGCGACAGCGGCGGCATTGCAGGCCGCCCTTGGCACCCCGCTGCGTGTAGTGAGTGCCGATGGCCGCGTCGGCATTGCCGCCGCGCAGGGCGCGGTCGCAGTGCCGGCAGGCTTGCAGGCAGTGGTGCAAGGCGTGGTTGGCCTGGACGGTACCGCCGGCGCAAAAGTCGCGCCGCACGGGGCGCCGCTGAGCGCCGCGCGCACATCGTTATCGAACAGTAGCGCCGTGGTGGCCGCCAATAGCGGCGGCGCAGAAGTCGTGCGCCACAGCATCGAAGAGCTCAATAGCGCCTACGGCGCCGATACGCTGGCGCCGGCCAGCGATATCGTCGGCGCGGTCATTGCCGCCGGCAATCTGGAACATACCCTCGTGCGTCTGCAGAGCTTCCAGGCCCTGCACGGCCTGCACACCCCGGTCACGGTGGTGACGGTGGGCGAACCCGGTGCACCGGGCTATCAGTCCAACACTGCCAGCAAGGATTCCGAAGTCGAGTGGGACATGGATACCCAGTTGCTGGTCGGCAGCGCCGGCGGGTTGAAGCGCCTGATCATCTACAACATCCCGGATTTTTCCTGGAACAGCATGATCGATGGCATGGCGCGCGCGGCCGACGACAACCTGGCCCGCGTGGTCAGCATGTCGATCTATGGGCAGGAAATCCAGGTCGACGACGCGGTCTTCCAGGCCATGGACGCCAGCCTGACCAAGGCGGTGCGCCAGGGGCAGAACTTCGTGATCTGCAGCGGCGACGATGGCGTCTACCTGCCGCTGAGCGCACGCGCCAACGCGCCTTATTACGACACGCTGGCGGGGCGCCCGGACCTGCGCCAGGTCGGTTGGCCGGCCTCGCACCGCTACGCGATCGCGGTGGGCGCCACCGAGTTGCTGACCCAGGGCGGCAACCCCGGCAGCTACGCCTCCGAGCGCGTCTGGAATGCCGGTGTCGGCCGCCAACTCAGCCAGGGCGGCGTGAGCAAGATTGCCTATGCGCCGCAGTGGCAGCGCACCCTGCTGCCGGGGCAGACGGCCTCCGGCTACCGCGCTGTACCCGATGTCAGCTTCAATGGCTCGTTCTACAGCAGTGCGCAGATCCGCGGCACCGATGCGCAGGGTAACGAGGCTGCCTGGTATGTGTGGGGGACCAGTGCCGCCACCCCGACCTTCGCCGGCTATATCGCTCGGCTGTTGCAGTCGCATCCCAATCTGGGCTTCGTCGCGCCGCAGATCTATCAGTACGCGAGCCAGCGCCACGATGCGCAGCGCGCCCATGACGTCGTGGTCGGCAGCAATGGCCTGTATCGCGATGGATACAATGCGAGCTACGGTTGGGACTTCGCGTCGGGCTGGGGCAGCATGAACATCGGCGACTTCGACCGTTTCCTGACGCAGGCATCGCCATGACCTTCATTGCGCGGTGAGCGTGCCGCGCGTGCGGGCCTCCAACCACCGCCATGCCGGTCTTGGGTCACGATGCTGACGCTTAGCGTGGCGGCTTGCGGGCGACCACCGCTTCGATGTGGTGCCTGTCGGGGTCGATGACGAACGCGGCGTACTAATCGTCGCCATCGTCCGGTCGCAAGCCTGGTTCGCCATTGCAACAGCCGCCGTGCTGTAGCGCAGCGCGATGGAAGGCGTCCACCGCTGACGCATCGGTGGCTGCAAATGCCAGGTGACAGCCGGCCCCCGGAGCGCAGCGTGCGGCCTGACGTTGCTGTAGAGCGTGTTATGTCCGTTGAGATGAGATGCGTTGGCCGTCAGCGGTGCGGAGCGGGTGCTGCGTGGCGCCGGCGTGGCTGGCGCCAAGGCAAGCCGCGTGGCGCGTGCTCCGTGCCGCTGACGGCCAACCCTCCGGGAAGTGCCCTGTGGCGCGCCGAGACCGCGTTGCGCGCCTTGCCCAGGCGGCCAGCATGGGCAAGGCGCACGCCTTGTCTCGACGCGCCACAGGACGCTTCGCACTCACCTCAACGGACATGACACGCTCTAACGCCAGGCAGTCTTCGCCGCCGGGCCTGCCGTAGCCGACCGCCTGGTCGCGCGTGCCCGGCTCCAGATCCGACCACACCCGCACATCGCCAAGCGCGCCCAGCGCCGCGTCGTAAAAGGTGGCGGAGGCGTCGATCGCACGAACGCCCAGCGAAACGTGATGCAACATCGGTGCAGCCTGCAAGGGCGACGGCACATCGGCGTGTCGGTGGCGACGCCGGTCTGTATGCGGGCCGGCGTCAATCGCGTGTCGGTGGCGTGGTGGTCAAGCGTCGCTACGTGTCGCTGCCGTGCCCAGTGCGCCTGCGGCCCTCCACGCCCATTCGTGGTGCAAGCAGGCCGGCCCGTACGCCACGACCAGCGCGCAGGTATAGCAAAACAAGCAGGAGCGATGTCTCGCGGTGGGTCGCGCCCTGACCTTACACTGCGCCGTCGCGGGCTCCCCGCATCGTGCCCCTGCAGCGTTGCCCAAGCTGTGTGCGTGAGCAGGTGCTTGCGCCGCTTGCCGCCTCCTACCAGCACGAAGGTTTCGATGAAGCATCCAGACGCATTGCGTATTGCCCTTGTCGGGATCGGCAAGATCGCCCGCGACCAGCACGTGCCGACCATCGCGGCGCGCGACGATGTGCAGCTGGTGGCCACCGTAAGCCGGCATGGCACGGTCGACGGCGTGCCCGCCTATCACACCCTGGAAGACGCCTTTGCCGCGCAGCCGCAGATCGAGGCGGTGGCCTTGTGCACGCCACCGGTCGGACGGCACGCATTGGCGCAGGCCGCGTTGGCAGCTGGCCGCCACGTGTTTCTGGAAAAGCCGCCGGCCGCCACGCTCGCCGAAATTCATGACCTGCAAGACGTGGCGCAGCGTGCACAACGCACCCTGTTCACCAGCTGGCATTCGCGCTGCGCCGCCGGTGTCGAGCCTGCCCGTGCATGGCTGGCCGACAAGCAACTCGTGCGTGCGCATATCACCTGGAAGGAAGACATTCGCCATTGGCATCCGGGCCAGGACTGGATTCTGGAACCCGGCGGCATGGGTGTGTTCGACCCCGGCATCAATGCGCTCTCTATCGCGACCCATCTGCTGCCGCGCAGCTTGGCGCTGCGCGATGCCGAACTGCACACTCCGGAGAACCGTCAGGCGCCGCTGTATGCCAGGCTCGCGTTCGTCGACACCGCAGGACTCCCGGTAACGGCCGAATTCGATTTCCTGCAGACCGGGCACCAGCGCTGGGATATCGAAGTGGAAACCACCGCGGGCATGCTGATGCTCAGCGAAGGCGGAGCCAAGTTGCGCATCGAGGGGCAACTGCAGGCGCTGCCAGCGTCCAGCGAATACGACGGCTTGTACGGGCGCTTCGTGCAGCTGGTGCGCGCGGGCCAATCGGAAGTGGATATTGCACCGTTCGTGCACGTGGCAGATGCGTTCATGCTCGGCGCACGCCAGGTCACCGCACCGTTCGCCTGGTAGGTCGGTCAATCCGCTTGGCCAACGGTGAACGCCGCTGGTCAACGCCGGCAGTCCTGCGGCCGTACGCTATCTGCAGAAGTTGGGTTCGGCGCGCACCAGTCGTGCGCCGCTGCCAGCGTCGTTCGCCCACCGCAGTGCGCGGTGCCGCACAAAACGCGCCGGCTGCAACGCGTGGAGCGGTCCATCGATGCGAATGCGCATGTGCGCTGCACCCAACGGCATCCTGGCGCAGTCGATCGGCGCGAGCCCGTAGAAACAACCAGGCCCCGACGCCGGTTCGCGTCGGGGCCTGGCCTTGATCGTGGTGCAGCGTCGTCGTGCGAAGTCGCAAGGCACGCCGCAGTCGCCGTTTCAAGCGACGATAACACTGCAACGTAGTGTCATCGCCATATTGTGGTGGCCGCTCAGCGGCGCCACATGCGCGCCCCGCGCGCCGGCAGCGTAAAGGTGTAGGAACTACTGGAAATGCGCACTACGTTGCCCGAGCCCAAGGCATCCACGTAATCGGCATTCCAGTACAATACGCTGTTGTTCATTCCCACCGTGGTGGTGACCGGGTTGCCGCACTTGTTGATGCCCACGATGCCCAGGCTGCCGCGACGGAACAGGATGTGGCAGGAGCTGGACGACAAGACCTGCATGTCGGTGCCCTGCACGCCATTATGGAAGCCGATCATGCGGCGCAGATCGTCGCGTAGATAAGCGTTGACCCAGCGATTGTCGCCGCTTTCGTTGTTGTCGGTATAAAGCATCGGCATGCCGCCGTTGCGACCGATCAGGTACGCGTAGGCCAGCGTTTCATCCACCGGGTCGAGAATCGCATAGCGGAATCCGGCGTTGTTGGGAATGTCGTGGGTCACTGCAAAGGTCACGGCGCGATTGCCCGGCAATGCCTGTCCGGACGCGGCGGGATCCACCAGCTGCTGCATGCTGGCGCCAATGGCGAACGCGTTGCGCACCGCATTGAACAGCGGAAAGTCGTAGGCTGCATGCGGCGTGGATTGCAGGTACGGCGCCAGGAACTGGTCGTAATCGCCATTGCCCGTACCGCCGCCGGTGATCACTTCGCCGAAGACATACACACCCGATCGGATGCCGGCATCGAAGACGCGATTGAGATGGTCGAACGTCATGTGCTTGGCCGCATCCACCCGGAAGCCGGTCACGCCCATGCTCTTGAGCGCCTGCAGATAGGCGCGCTGCTGCTGTACCACCCAGTCGTTGCCCAGCAAATCCGGCAGGCCTGGATCGCTGCCGCCGCCGCAGATACGGTAATTGCGCACCTGGTAAGCGTCGTTGTAGTTGCTGATGCACTGCGCCGGGCCGAAATCGCTGGCGCTGAGGAAGTTTGACTGCAGCGTGCCGAACAAGCGCAGCGAATCGTAACGGCCGGGGTTTGCCGCGTACTGCGACAGGACCGCGCCGCCTGGGTAATTGAGGTCCGAGCGTGTGGCCGCTTCGTTGGCCATGTGGTTGAACACGATGTCGGCATAGGTTTCCACACCGTTGCTGGCCAGCGCCTGGACCATCTTCTTGAATGCAACGGTGTCGCCGAGCGGATTGTCGATCAGGCGGATGTCCTGGGGTTGATAGCGCACCCACCAGGCACTTCCTTCGGAGCGGTACGCGGGGGCGACCAATACCTTGCGATAGCCGGCATCGGCAATCTGCTTGGCGCGCGCTTCCACGGTGGCATACGGCCAGTTGAAGGCGTGCAGGATGACATCGGCCTGCGCGTTGGCGGTGGTCACCAGCAGGACCAATGCAGTCAGCAAGAGACGGACACCGCGTTGTATCAGTGAGGGTGGAGCATGAGCAGGCGTGTTGCGCATCGGATCGATCTCCAGTGGTAAGCGCAGGCCGACGCGCAGTGCACGATGCCCGCATCAAGGCTTCCGGCCCCTGTTCCGGAAAGCGCGCGCACGGTGTGCAGCGCGCAGTGATGCTAAGCGTGCATCGCGGCGCAGCATGGGTGTTGTGCATACGTATTCACTGCAGATGGCTGGCAAACTGGGCGCGGGGTTCGGCGCCAACGGCGCGATTGGTCGCAAAAATCAGTGAGCCAGGCGGCCGTTGCAATCTCGCCTGCACCTGCCTTGTTGAATCAAGGCTTGGCGATAGGCAAAGCTCATCGTTAGCATGCGGCGCATGCAACGTGGCCGGCGCATCTGGCCAGAACGTCTCTGTTGACATAGATCAGCTGCTTCGTGTTGTTTACTGCCGGCACCGTGCACGTCACCTTCGCATGCCGCGCTGCCCTCGTGCGGCAAAGCCAAGGTGCCGATGCGCGGCTTGCACGCTGCATCCGCATCGCGCCGAGCAGCAATAGCTTGCCGCAGCGGCGATATGCCCGAACGCGCGGATGGCTGCGTCTGGCAGCGGCACGGCCGCAATCCGGACCACCGGCATTGCCAACGGCCCGGCCCGGCTACGACGATGGGGTGGCGCTGGCCGCGTTAAACTAGGCGCCAGTCCACTGCCCAGCCTCCCGATGCGCAATCCATTGCAAGAACAGCTGCTCAAGGCCGGCCTGGTGAAAAAAGCCCAGGTGGACAAGGTTGCGCGCGAACAGGTCAAACAGCGCCATGCCAAGGGCGCGGCGGTGCAGCCGGCGGCGTCGGACAAGGTCGATGCGGCGCGCCTGCAGGCCGAGCGTGCCGAGCGCGATCGTGCGCTGGCCGAAGAGCGCAACGTGCAGGTGCGCCGGCAGGAAGTGCTCGCGCAGGTGCGGCAGATCGTGGAGACCAACAAGGTCAAGCGCGAAGGCGAGATCGACTACCGCTTCAACGACGGCAGCGTGATCCGCAGCGTGCTGGTGAACACGGTGCTGCGCAGCCAGTTGGCCAACGGCGCGCTGGTGATCGTGCGCTACGGTGATGGTTTTGAGCTGATTCCGCGCGCGGCCGCCGACAAGGTTTACAGCCGCGATGCCGATGCCGTGGTGCTGGACCACGGACGCAACAGCGCGCCGGCCGCGCCCGATAGCGATGACGACTACTACAGCCAGTTCAAGGTGCCGGACGATTTGATCTGGTAGCGCTGGCGAACCCCCGCATTGGGTGGTTGCCAGACGGATCCAGCTCCACCGCGTGCGCCACACCGCTGCGTGATGCGTACCTGCATGGTGTCGGTGGGTGTTTGGTGACTGCCCGAAACCAGGCTGAGTAGGTGCGCGCGCCAGTCCGATCGCCGCGCGGTCGGCTGATGGTGATTCAACGTAGTCGTGCGGACGCCTGCGCGCTACCCTGGCGCTCTTTGTCGCCGCACAGTCTGCTCATGTCGATCGTCTTGACCCCGTTCGCCCGCACCCGCCTGTTTCCGCGCGATGGGCGTCGCAATGCCATCCAGGACTGCACGCCGGAGCAGTTCATCCAGCGGCTCAACGACGCTGCGCCGCTACGCGTGATCGAGGGCTATGCGCCGTTTTGCCAATTGCATGTGCACCGCAACTGGACTTCGACCCGCTGCCTCACTATTCCCATCACCGATGACAACCGGCACCTGCTGCGTTCCGGCTACGAGGCGCGCAGCACGCAGGAATTGGCCGTGCTGGTGCGTTGGTTCGAAGGTGTCGAGCCAACGGTGGCCGCCTATCTGCTGCCCATCCTCTACAGCCGCGAGCAGTTGGCCAAGGAAGGCACGCCCATCGAGGCTGACTGGGGTGTGGTCGGTTGTCTCTACACCGCAGAGCCGGACGAAATTCCGATGGCACCGATCACCATGTTGCGCAATGCCTTGGGTGTGGAAGAGGGTGGCTCGGGCACGCCGCTGGACCGCGATGCCTATCGGCGTAGCGTGGCGTTCTGGGAAGCGAATGCGAACTGGCGGCCGTGACGCGTTTGGCGACGCTGCAATGGCAGATCGCCACAGGCCACCCGTGTGATTCACGACCAGTCGCATGCCTCCAGCGCATTTTCCGGAGACGTGATGCGTATCGTCCGCTCGCTGTTTGCGGCGTGGACGCGGCGTTCGGCGTTGCATGATCCACGCACCCCAAAGCGGTTATGTGCCTGTCGGGGGCAGGAAGGCCTCTTCGGTGAGCCGTTCCAGGTAGTCGCGCATGCAGTGTTCGATCAGTGCCGGTTCCGTCGGCAGCCGACGCGCCGGTGCGCCGCCCACACCACGCGCATGGACGCGCGGATAGGGGAGCGCCGGCACTGGCAGCTCCAGGAATGCGCACAGACGTGCCCAGTGCGATTCGGCGTCGGCATCGAGCACCAAGAGGCGCGGCGCCGGTACACGCGCGATCACGGATTGGTTCCAGCGGCGGAAGTAGTCGGTCATGAAAGCGCGATCACCGACATTTCCCTCCAGATCGCGACGCAAGAAGCGGCTCACGCGTTGACCCTGAGCACCAAACAGCGACGGCACGCTGCTGTCGCCGGAGAAGATCGTCGCGCTGACGGAATCGAACCACGCGTCCGGATCGCGCACGGTCAGGATCACCTTGGCGTGCGGGAAGTGCGCGGACAATTCCTCCCAGAAACGGCAGCCGGGGTAGTCGGTCGTCGCCGCATAGCCAGCGAACAGTGCGTCCCAATCCGGGTGCCCGTCGATCGCCGCCTCCCAGCGTGGCAAGTCGTGACGCAGATTCGCTGCCAATTCCATCGCGTGGTAGCAGCGGCCCACACCGAGCCGCTCAAGCGCCAACTTCAGGGACAGGGTGCCAGTGCGGCCCAGACCGGCGCCAATGAGTTGGAGACTCATGCCGGTCGCGCCTGGCCGTGGGCCATCCACTGTGCTGCGTCTACGCCAAGTTCCGCATGTGCGCGTTGCACATATGCATGATTGAGTGCATCCGGCAGGGCAGTGCGCCAGCGGCCACTGCGGCCCTGGTTGAAGAATGCTTTGCCGCCTTCGCGCCATAGTCCGGACCCCTGCGGCACGTAGCGCGTTGCATGCTGTCGCATGTAGTCGAAGCGGCAGTGCGCCACGATCGTGTCCCATTTGCCGGGCGGAATCGGGATGTGGAGAAAGGCGGCGATGCGGTGGATTTGGCCGGGCAGGTCGTCGAGCAAGTCGTTGTAGTGAAGTTGCAGCACGTTCGCATCCGCGCGCCGTTCCCACCACGAACGGACGCCTTCCCATAACGGCCAGAAGGGCGCCCCGTCCTGTTCCAGCCACTGCGCCACATAGGCATCGCGCGTCAGGCGCGGCGGTGGCAGCACGCGCAGCTTGCCGGGTTCGGCAGTGCCAGCGTCCAGACCTATCTGCGCATCCTGGCGCAACGCGCATTGATGGTCATACAGGCTCAGTGCAATGTCGCGTCCATCGCGGCCAATGTACAGATACTTGACGAGTGCGCTGGTGACCAGTGCATCGGCTGGCAAGTGTGTCTTCATGAAGCGTCGATGGCTCTGCGCGTCCAGCAGCGCGAGCTTGGTGGCCTTATCCGGATAGACGCCGTCGACCCAAGGAGAAATGGCCGAGACGTCGATCTCCGCTTCGCCGCGGAAGAGCAGTTGCGCCACGATCTGCTGCAGCCAGGTCGTGCCGGCCTTGGCGTAACTGGCGATCACGATATCTCCTTCGCGCAGGGCCAGATCGTTCCACACGCTGGAGTCGAAGAATCGGTTTGGATATTCCCTGATTTTTTCGCGAACGTGCGGATGATTCATGTGATGGTGCCCAAGCGAGATGCGATGTCGGATCGTGGGCGCAGTGCGATGCGCACATCCAGTGGCCTCAGCACGAGCGCGGGGAACGGCGTGGGGCGAGCGTCGGCAGCCAGATGCAAGCTGCGCTCACGCAACACGGTGGCGATGACCGCGGTCATCTGGGTGAGGGCCAGCATGCTGCCGATGCAACTGCGTGGGCCGCCACCGAATGGGAAGTAGCTGTAGCGCGTCAGCGTGTGGGTGGCGGTCTCGTCCAGCCAGCGTGCGGGCAGGAAAGCCTCGGGCTCGGGAAAATGCCGTTCGTCGCGGTGCACGACCCATGGGCTGATCAGCAGTTGGGTGCCGCGGGGGACATGGAAGCCGTTCAAGGTGGTGTCGCGTTGCGCGATCCGCGCGGTCATCCAGGCCGGCGGATACAGGCGCATCGCCTCTTTCACGCAGGCCCGTGCGTGCGGCAAGCGGTCGAGCAACCCGGTGCCGGCTGCGGCGTCAGCATCGTCCAGTCCGGCTGCTTCCTGCGCCACTCGCTGCGCCACGTGCGGATGCTGCGCCAGCAGCAGCAAGGTCCAGGTCAGTGCTGCCGCCATTGGTTCCAGTGCGGACATCAGCATCGCTGCCGCTTCGTCGCAGCACCAGTCGCTGCCGCCTCGCGTAGCGTCGGCCATTAGGAGCGCTAGGACCGATGCTGCATGCGAGGGCTGCTGCGTACTGCGCGCCAAAATGCGTTCCAGCGCCATGTTGAGATCCGCGCGTGCGCGGCGCAGGCGATACCGGTGCGCCGATGGCCACCACGTCGGCGCAAGGGATTGATGGCGCGTCTGCTGCAAGATCGCATCGACCATCGGCAGCATGCGCAGCAGGTCCAGTGCATGGGCCAGATTCCCGAGCAGAAAGCCGGCGGCCAATTGCGCGCATAGTGCAGTCATCAGCGTGCGCATGTCCTGTTCAGCGATGGACTCGCCCTGTTCGCGTAGAAGCGACAGGGTGACAGCCGCTGCCTGTGCTGCGGAGTCGCGCACCAGGGCTGCACGAAACGCAGGCTGCAGCGTCTGCCGCTTGTGCCGCCAGGCTGCGCCAGTGCTATTCATCAACGAAGCGGGAAACGCCGCGCGCCGCGCGCTCGGGTCAGTATCGGTCTTGCCGTAGAGTGTTCCGTCATCACCCAGCACCGTAGCGATCATGGCCGGTGCGGCGAGCAGATACGTGCGTTTTGCGACCCTGACCACATCGCCGTGCATGCGCACGCACGATTGCAGGAATGCCAAGGGATTTTCAGAGAACTGCCGCCGGTTGCCGAATGCCCAGTGTCCAACCGGGCCAGGGGGGATAGCTTGCCTGCAACCTGAATTCATGCGCATTTGGGTGTGGCCGACGAAGACGCAGGCGGTGCATTATGGAGGCGGAGCGGACCGGCGATGCCAAGCTGTCACGGAAGGAGGTCTCGCCTCCCGTGACAGCGTGAAGGGTTAATAGGTGTAGATGTAACCGAGCTTGCGGCCAACGATGGTCTGGATCCAACGCCGCAGAGCATGAAAAAGACGTGTCATAACGATCTCCTTAAAGGCCGAGGTCATCGGCATGCTGATTTGTGAAGAATGTGTTCGAGGACGAAGGTTGTCTAAACACACCTCAATAGACCAGGTATGACCTGTATTGAGCAAACCCGGTTACGCAAACCTGTAGCGGCATACGTAGTACTTCGAGTCATTGTCTCCACCGCGAACATTCCAGCTTCGTCGCCGCGTACTATGGCCAAACCGTTTTGAACACGAGCGCGCAGTATGTCCGGCAATTCTCAATACGATCGGATGGCTGCGTTCTACGACAGCTTCCATGATCGTTGGCCGACACAGGCACTGCAGCGCTGCGTGCAAACCCTGGCCGACTTCGCCGGTGGCCGTGCATCGCTGGAGTTGGGCATTGGCAGCGGGCGCATTGCACTGCCGTTGGCCCAATGCGGCGTGCCAGTGACCGGCATCGATAATGCGCGCGCAATGCTCGATGCATTGCGCGCCAAACCCGGTAGCGATCAGCTTCAACTGATCTGCGCTGATTTTGCCGACCTGCCGTTGAGCGGGCCGTTTGGTCTGATCTACGCGGTGAATGCGTTTGGCTACCTGCTCACTCAGGCCGAGCAGTTGCGCTGCGTCATCAATGCCGCGCAGTGCCTGGCGCCCAATGGCATGCTGGTGATCCAGACCGCGGTGCCCGGTGCCGAAGTGTTCGACGGCAGCGGAAAGATAAGCCAGGTGCTCGACATGCCGGAGACGCAGAGCGAGGGCGCCGCCGTCATGTTGGTGTGCTCGCAACCCGATCCGGTGAAACAGCGAATCGATCAACGGGTGGTCGTTCTGAGCGAGGACGGCACGCGCATCTTTTCCGAGCGTCGACGTTACGTTTGGCCGTCGGAACTGGACCTCATGGCGCAGATCGCCGGTTTGCGACTGCACGCGCGATGGGGCGGTTGGGGCCGCGAGCCGTATGACGCGCGCAGCCGCATCCAGATCTCGGTGTACGTGCTGGCTGATACCGTCATGGAGTGAGGCCCTGGTGCGGTTTCAAGGTGGGTGGGGTGCACGGCGGCTGGTCCGGCAGGCGGATGGTTATGCTGGCTCCCGGTAGTGAGGTGGAGGCCAACGTTGCGCAGATGTGGGACAGCATCGTGGTCAGGCGGAGTTCCCGCTGATCGCAAACAAAAACGGGCGCCTTGCGGCGCCCGTTTTTGTTTGCATGGCGATGGTTTGCCGATGGATCAATAGCGGTAATGATCCGGCTTGTACGGGCCAGCCACGTCCACGCCGAGGTAGTCGGCCTGGTCCTTGGTGAGGGTGGTCAGCTTCACGCCGATCTTTTCCAGGTGCAGACGCGCAACTTCTTCATCAAGGTGCTTGGGCAGGATGTAGACCTTCTTCTCGTAGGTGTCGCGCTTTTCCCAGAGGTCGATCTGGGCCAGGGTCTGGTTGGCGAACGAGTTGGACATCACGAAGCTCGGGTGGCCGGTGGCGCAGCCCAGGTTCACCAGGCGGCCGTCGGCCAGCAGGAAGATCGCGTTGCCGTTGGGGAACACGTACTTGTCCACCTGCGGCTTGATGTTGATCTTCTGCATGTCCTTCAGCGCCTTGAGCGCATCGACCTGGATCTCGTTGTCGAAGTGGCCGATGTTGCAGACGATGGCCTGGTCCTTCATCGCCTGCAGGTGCTCGACGGTGATGATGTCCTTGTTGCCGGTGGTGGTGACGTAGATGTCGGCACGGCCCAGGGTGGATTCGATGGTGTTGACTTCGAAACCTTCCATCGACGCCTGCAATGCGCAGATCGGGTCGATTTCAGTGACGATCACGCGGGCGCCATAGGCGCGCAGCGAGGCAGCGCTGCCCTTGCCGACATCGCCGTAGCCGCAGACCACGGCGACCTTGCCGGCCAGCATCACGTCCATTGCGCGCTTGAGGCCATCGGCCAGCGACTCGCGGCAGCCGTAGAGGTTGTCGAACTTGCTCTTGGTGACCGAGTCGTTGACGTTGATGGCCGGGATCAGCAGCTTGCCGGCTTCGGCGATCTGATACAGGCGGTGCACGCCGGTGGTGGTCTCTTCGGAGACGCCCTTCCAGTCCTTGACCACGCGACCCCAGTAGCCCGGGCGCTCGACGGCGACACGCTTGAGCAACGCCTTGATGACGCCCTCTTCGTGCGAGGAGGCTGGCTCGTCCACCCAGGTGCTGCCGTTTTCGAGCTCGTAGCCCTTGTGGATCAGCAGGGTGACGTCGCCGCCGTCGTCCACCACCAGCTCCGGGCCGGTGAGGGTGCCGTCGGGCAGGGTGAAGGTCAGCGCGTCCAGGGTGCAGTCCCAATACTCTTCCAGCGTCTCGCCCTTCCAGGCGAACACGGGGGTGCCGGTCGCGGCGATCGCCGCGGCGGCGTGGTCCTGGGTGGAGAAGATGTTGCACGAGGCCCAGCGCACATCGGCGCCGATGTCCTTGAGCGTTTCGATCAGCACGGCGGTCTGGATGGTCATGTGCAGCGAGCCGGTGATGCGCACGTCCTTCAGCGGCTTGGTCTGCGCGTGCTTGCGGCGGATCGACATCAGGCCCGGCATTTCGTGCTCGGCGATGTCCAGCTCCTTGCGGCCCCAATCGGCCAGGGAGATGTCGGCAATCTTGTAGTCGGTGTGCGGGGTGATCTTTGTGACAGCGTTCATGCAATGGCTCCGGTAGGCAAACGAATGTCTGCAATGCCGGGCGCCGTTGAACGGTAACTGCTGGTCGAGCCTGGCCGTGTACCTGCACCTGTGGTGCAGTGAGCGGATCAGTCCGCCCTACCGGTCGCAGCGCCCCTCGACGAGAGGGCCCGATTATATCGGCACCACCCCCGTGCGGCATGAATTGCAGCCGACCCCTACCAACGGCAGGGGAGCGGCCGACAGGCGGCTGCTATGGTCCGGAGTCGATCATCAGCGGGGACGGACAATGCGGGCGAAACGGCATGCGCAAGGCTGGCGGCAGCACACATGGGCGTTGGCAGGGGCGCTGGCATTGAGCGCACCGATGATGGCCGGGGCGGCTAGCCCGGCAGCGACCAAGGTGGCAGTCGTGCAACCAGGCCCTGCGCCAGGCAGCGGTTATCAACTTCCCTCCAAGGCGCTGCAGGCGGTGGTGGACGCCCCGCGCGCGCCGCTGCTGCAGCTCTCGCCCAGGCGCGATCTGGCCGCGATGCTGCAACTGCCGGCACTGCCGGACATCGCCGAGGTGGCCCAGCCGGAGCTGAAGCTGGCCGGCCTGCGCATCCATCCGAAGACCTTCGCGGCCAGCCGCTTTTCGTTCGCCAGCAAGCTGTGGCTGCTGTCGGTGGCCGACGGCAGCGAGCGGCAGATCGCCGGGTTGCCCTCGCCGTTGTCGCTGGCCGATTTGAGCTGGTCGCCCGACCAACGCCATCTGGCGTTCCGCCGCGAAGACGCCGCCAGCGGCGCCAACGAACTGTGGCTGGTAGACGTGGCGACCGGGCAGGCGCGGCGTCTGGTGGCCGGCTTGAACACCAGCGTCAACGACGACTTGCGTTGGTTGCCCGATGGCAGCGGTTTGCTGCTGCAGCAGCAAGTCGCCGGGCAGGGCGCGCCACCGACCCGCGATGCGACGCCGACCGGGCCGGCTACCCAGCAGACCAGTGCGGCCGCCGGGGTGCGCTCGCTGCCCACCTACCAGGACCTGCTGCGCAACGAGGCCGATGCGCGCGTGTTCGAGTATTACGCCACCGGCCAGCCGATCATCGTCACCGTGGCCGGGCAGGTACGTCCGATCGCCACGCCGGGCATCTATCTCAACCTGTCGGTGTCGCCGGATGGCCGTTACATCCTGAGCGAACGCAGCGAGCGGCCGTTCTCGTATCTGGTGCCGGTAGACAACTTCGCGCGCCGCATCGAGGTGCTGGACCTGCAGGGCAAACTGGTGCGCCAGATCGCGCAGCTGCCGTTGGTGGAAGGCTTGCCGACCGGTAACGACGCGGTGCCGACCGGGGTGCGCGACATCGCCTGGCGGCACGATGCGCCGGCCACGCTGGTGTGGGCCGAAGCGCAGGACGGTGGCGACCCGGCACGCGAGAGCAAGGTCCGCGATGCGGTGCGGATGCAGGCCGCGCCGTTCAACCGCGCACCGGTGACGCTGGCGCAGTTGGGCAGCCGGTTCGAAGGCATCCAATGGGGCCGCGGCGATCTGGCGATCTTGAGCGAAAGCTGGTGGAAGACCCGCCGCACCAAGCAATGGCGCATCGCACCGGATCAACCGCAACGCGCGCCCGAACTGCTGTGGGACCGCTCCTCGCAGGACCGCTACAAGGACCCGGGCACGCCGGCGACGGTGGCCGACGGCAACGGCCGCCCGCTGCTGCAGACCAGCAGCGATGGCAACAGCCTGTTCCTGTTTGGCAAGGGCGCTTCGCCGGAAGGCGACCGCCCGTTCGTGGATCGATTCGATCTGCGCAGCAAGCAGGCCACGCGGCTGTTCCACTCGCAGGCGCCGACCTATTCGGCACCGCTGGCCTTGTTGGACGCGCAGGCCACGCAACTGCTGCTCAGCCGCGAATCGCCGGAGGAACCGGCCAACTATGTCGTGCAATCGCTGGGCGATGGCGCCGCCGCCGCGCGCGCGTTGACGCACTTCGCACACCCGCTGCCGCAATTGCGCGGCGTGCAGAAGGAGCAGATCCGCTACAAGCGTGCCGACGGCGTGGAGCTCACCGCCACACTCTTGCTGCCACCTGGTTACGACCCCAAGCGCAATGGACCACGGCCGTTGCTGATGTGGGCCTACCCGGGCGAATTCAAAAGCGCCGACACCGCCAGCCAGGTCACCGACTCGCCGTACCGTTTCAACGCGATCAGTTACTGGGGGCCGCAGGCGTTTCTGGCGATCGGCTATGTGGTGCTCAACAACCCGAGCATGCCGATCGTGGGCGAAGGCGATGCAGAACCCAACGACACCTATTTGCCGCAGCTGATCGCCGATGCGCAGGCGGCCGTGGACGAAGTGGTGCGGCGCGGCGTCACCGACCGCGAGCACATCGCCATCGGCGGGCATTCCTACGGTGCCTTCATGACCGCCAACCTGCTCGCGCACACGCGCCTGTTCAAAGCCGGCATCGCACGCAGCGGCGCCTACAACCGCACGCTCACCCCGTTCGGTTTCCAGGCCGAAGAGCGCAATTACTGGCAGGCGCAATCGGTGTACCAGGCGATGTCGCCATTCAATTACGCCGACAAGATCAAGGACCCGCTGCTGCTGATCCACGGCCAGGACGACAACAATACCGGCACCTTCCCGATCCAGAGCGAGCGCATGTTCGCTGCGATCAAGGGACTGGGTGGCACTGCGCGCCTGGTCCTGTTGCCCAACGAATCGCATGCGTACCGCGCGCGGCAATCAATCATGCAGATGCTGGCCGAAAGCGAGCAGTGGTTGAAGACCAATGTCGGCGATCCCGCGCAGGCGGAAGTGCCGTCCAAGCGTTGATCGTCGTCGCACGCAATGCGGTGCGAACGCAACGCGGATCGTCGCACCGCACGTAGGAGCGCACCCGGGCGCGATGTGGCTTTACCGGTAAAGCCTGGTCGCGCCCGGGTGCGCTCCTACGCATTGCCTGCCGGTGCCGGGTGACGGATTCCAGTGGCGCGCACGAACGTGGGCGGCACTTGGTGCAGGATGGTTCGGTCTGAAACCGTCCTGCGCGTCGCGATCATCTAATCCTTTTGGGTTAGTCTTCGACGACTTTGCGCTTGAAGAGGGTGTGCGTTTCCGATGAACGAGTACCGCAGCAGTCTTGTGTTCGCGACCCCCGATCTTCCCTTGCGCGACGATGTGCGTCGGCTCGGCGCGCTGGTGGGTGATCTGCTCGCCGAGCAGGTCTCTGCGGAATTCCTCGATGAAATCGAACGCGTGCGCACCACCGCCATCTCGCGGCGCGAAAGCGATGCCCCACCGTCCACGCTGAGCGAACAACTCGCCGGTCGGCAGCCGCGTGACGCCGAAGCGCTGGTCCGGGCATTCAGTACCTATTTCCAGGTGGTCAATATCGCCGAGCGCGTGCACCGCATCCGCCGCCGTCGCGAATATCAGCGCAGCGGCACCGACACGCCGCAGCCCGATGGCCTGCATGACGCATTGCGCCGGCTCAAGGCGCAGGGCGTGACCCTGGACGAACTCAGCCAATGGTTGCCGCGCATCGACGTGGAGCCGGTGTTCACCGCGCATCCCACCGAGGCGGTACGGCGCGCGCTGCTGGAAAAAGAGCAGCTGATGGTCGCCAGCCTGGTCGACAACCTGGACGGCATGCGCACGCCCAACGAGCGTGCCAGCGATGCCGCGCGCTTCCGCATGGCCTTGACCGCGTCGTGGCAGACCGCCGATTCCTCGCCGGTGCGCCCCACCGTGGACGACGAGCGCGAGCATGTGGGCTTCTACCTCACCCAGGTGCTCTACCGCGTCATCCCGGTGATGTACGAAACGCTCGAACACGCCATCGAAGAAACCTACGGCAGCGTGCCGGCATTGCCGCGTCTGCTGCGCTTCGGCACCTGGGTGGGCGGCGACATGGACGGCAATCCCAACGTGGATGCCAAGACCATCGCCGGGACGCTGGACGCGCAGCGGCGCGCGGTGCTGGACCGTTATCAAAAAGAACTCTGGCAGTTGGCCAGCCTGCTCAGCCAATCGACCACGCTGGTACAGGTGAGCGGCGAACTCACCGCGCAGCTGGAACGCTACCGCGTGCTGCTCCCCGACGCCGCCGCGCGTTCGCGCCCGCGCCATGGCGACATGCCGTACCGCCTGCTCAACGACCTGATGCGCGCGCGCCTGCAGGCCACCCTGGACGATGCCGATGGCGCCTATGCCGCTCCATCGGAGCTCGAACACGATCTGCAGCTGATCCTGGACAGCCTGCAGGCCAACAAGGGCCTGCATGCCGGTTGGTTCGCGGTACGGCGCCTGTTGTGGCGCGTGCGCAGCTTCGGTTTCCATCTGGCGCGGCTGGACGTGCGCCAGGAATCGAGCGTGCATGCGCGCGCAGTGGCCGATGCCCTGGGCCAGACCGACTGGGACGCACAGGACGCCACCCAGCGCGCCGCCGTGCTCGGCCCGTATGCCGCAGGGCAAGACCCCTTGCCGCGCGTGGACGATGAAGGCAATGCACGGTTGGATGCGGTATTCGCCGCGCTTGCCGATGCACGTACCCGCCACGGCGCCGATGCATTGGGCAGCTACATCATCTCGATGGCGCATAACCGCGCCGACGTGTTGACTGTGCTGGCACTGGCGCGGCGTGGCGGCCTGGTCGACGACGCCGGCGCTGTGCCGCTGGATATCGTGCCGCTGTTCGAAACCGTGGACGATCTGCGCGGCGGTACCGGCACCGTGCAGGACCTGCTGGCCGACCCGGTCTATCGCCAGCATCTGGCCGCACGCGGCGATACCCAGATGGTGATGCTGGGCTATTCGGACAGCGGCAAGGACGGCGGCATCGCCGCCTCGCGCTGGGGCCTGCAACGCGCGCAGGTCGAGCTGCTGGAAGCGGCCGCCGAGTTGGGCGTGCGGCTGACCTTCTTCCACGGCCGAGGCGGCTCGATCGCGCGCGGCGGCGGCAAGACCAGCCGCGCGCTGGATGCCGCACCGCGCGGCAGCGTGGATGGGCGCCTGCGCGTTACCGAGCAGGGCGAGGTGATCCACCGCAAATATGGCATCCGCGCATTGGCGTTGCGCTCGCTGGAGCAGATGACCGGCGCGGTGCTGCTCTCGAGCCTGCGCCCGCGTGCGCCCGAGCCGCGCGAGGCGCGTTGGCGCCCGGTGATGGATCTGGTGGCCGAACGCAGCACGGTCGCGTATCGCGCCTTCGTCGGCGCGCCGGAGTTCATGCAGTACTTCCGCCTGGCCACGCCGATCGATGTGATCGAACGCATGACGCTGGGTTCGCGCCCGTCGCGGCGGCTGGGCCAGGACGCGGCGCTGTCCAACCTGCGTGCGATACCGTGGGTGTTTGCGTGGAGCCAGGCGCGTGCGGTGATTCCCGGCTGGTACGGCGTGGGCAGCGGCCTGCAGGCGGCGGTGGATGCCGGGCATGAAGAGACCTTGCGCGAAATGGCGCAGGACTGGCCGTTCTTCCGCACCTTTCTGGACGACATCGCCATGGTGTTGTCCAAGGGCGATCTGAACATCGCCGAGTTGTTCTCGCGCTTGTCCGGCGACCTGCACACGCGGTTTTTCCCGCTGATTCGCGACGAACTGGCATTGACCAAGGGCTGGGTGAAGGCGCTGCTGCAACAACAGTCGCTGTTGCAGCACGACCCGCGGCTGGCGTTGTCGATCCGTCTGCGCAATCCCTACATCGACCCGATCAGCGTGCTGCAGGTGGATCTGCTGCAACGCTGGCGCGCCACCGATGGCGAAGACGAAGCGCTGCTGCGTGCGCTGGTGGCCTGCGTCAATGGCGTCTCGCAAGGCGTGCAGAACACCGGCTGATCGCATGGCCGGCTGCAGTGACGGGCAGGGGACAAATCCACCGCAAGCCAACGGCAACCACGCCGTTGGTCGGAGAGCGCGCGCAAACGGCAAGCGGACTCTGGTGTAAACGGACAAATCTGTCCGATAATGCCGGCATGATGACTGCCCGCCCCGATGCCGCGCTGCGCCGCCGGCAGATTCTCGATGCCGCCGACGAAGTGTTCAGCGAACATGGCGTCAATGCCCCGCTGGAGCTGGTGGTGGAGCGCGCCGGATTGGGGCGCGCCACGCTCTATCGCAATTTCCCCGATCGGCTGGCGCTGATGACGGCATTGATGGCGCGTGGCCTGGATGGGCTGGAGCGCCTTGCCGCCGACCTCGCCGACCGTCCGGATGGCCTGGCGGTGCTGCTGCACGATGTCGCCGAGCACATCGCCCAGTCGTCGCCGCTGGTGGATTTCTGGCGCTCGATCGAACGCGCGCACCCGGCGGTGGAGGCGGCAGATCGGCGTGCGGTCGGCATCTTTCTGCCATTCGTCCATCGCGCCCGCGACGCCGGGCTGTGCCGGGCCGATGTCGACGAGGAGCAAGTGCTGTTGGTGATCGACATGCTGGGGAGCTGTCTGCGCGGCAACGATGAGGCAGAACGCAAACGGCTTGCGCATCGCTCGGCCGATCTGCTGATGCATGCGCTGGGCATGCAGGTGCCGGTAGGCGGCACGCGATGACACCGGCCACCCGTGCCCGCATCGGTCGCTGGGCACTGCGCGTTGCGCTGGTGCTGGCCGCCGGATGGGGTGGCCTGGCGATTTATTACGCACTGACCGGCAACGCCTTCGTACGCGCCGGGTGGGTGGCCTCGTGGTGCGCGATGGCGGTGGCAGCGTTATGGGGGCTGCGTCGTGGCCGCGAGAATTGGGCCCTGGTGGGCATCTTCAGTGCCGCATTCGTGGTGCTGGCGGTGTCGTGGTGGATGATGCAGCCCAGCCAGGACCGCGACTGGGCCGACGATGTCGCCCAGCGTCTGCAGCCGCAGGTGCAGGGAAGCATCGTCACCCTGCACAACGTGCGCAATTTCGATTGGCGCAGCGAGACCGACTATGTGCCGCATTGGGAGACGCGGCAATACGATCTGAACCGCCTGGTCAGCGCAGATCTTGCGCTCTCGTACTGGATGGGACCGGCGATTGCGCACACGCTGGTGTCGTTCGGCTTCGATGACGGTTCGCACGTGGTGTTTTCGCTGGAAATCCGCAAGGAACGTGACGAATCGTTTTCCGCGTTGGGCGGATTCTTCCGCAGTTTCGAAGAAACCCTGGTCGCCGCCGACGAACGCGACATCCTGCGCGTCCGCACCAACGTGCGTGGCGAAGACATGTACCTGTATCGCCTGGCGATTCCCAAGGCCGGATTGCGCCGCATGTTCATGGGGTACGTGGAGCTGGCCAACGAACTCGATCGCAAGCCGGCGTTCTACAACACGCTCACCAGCAACTGCACCACGATCGTGTTTGCGCTGGTGCGGCAATTGCAGCCCACATTGCCGCTGGATCACCGCCTGCTGCTGTCCGGCTATGTCGACCGATACGCCTACGACCATCACGGCCTGATGCCCGGTTATCCCTTCGCCACCTTGAAGCAGCGCGGGCACTTCACCGCGCGTGCGATCGCCGCCGACAAGGCCACGGATTTTTCGGCGCGCATCCGTGCCGGCATGCCGCTGGCGCCGGCGCCAGGCGTAACAGCGACCACGCCGCGATGAGGCCGCGCATGCCCCGTTCCCGTGCCGCCGCATTCCTGGCGGGCGTGCTGGCAAGTGTGTGGTTGAGCGGCTGCGCCATGGTGACGGTGCAGTCGCGCAACAGCGGCGACTACATCGCGCAAACGCGTGGCGATGTGCTGAGCACCGGTGAATTGAGTCAGTCCGGCAGCGAGACCCTGCAGGTTGCCGGCCTGCAGCCCAAGGCATGCCGCACCGCACCGCTGCCGTGCCTGCAGCAGCTCACCAGTGAGGCCGGTATCGGCGATGAGCGGCGTTTGGCCACGCAGGCAGAATTATGGACCGCGCGTGCCATCGCGCTGAGCGGGCGCAACCCCACCACGATGAGCGATGCCGCGGTGGAGGCCTGGTTGGAAGCAGCGCGGCATGCGTATGCATACCTGTTTTTCACCGCGCGTGCGCCCAGCGCGCGGGCGTTCGAGAACCGCCAGTCGCAGGTGCGTGATTACTACAGTTACGCCGTGCAGCAGGTGGTGGAGCGCCTGTTCGCACGGTCGCAGCAAGCCGGCGAAACCACTCCGGCATCCACCACGGTCGGGCGCTGGCAGCTCGACGTCGATTTGTCCGCCTATCGGCTGCCGGGTGACGGCAATACACCACGTGCGATCTTCGCCGCCTCGGCGCTGCGCTTCAATGGCCTGCGCAGCACCTACCGGCGCGATGGATTCGGCGCCGAGCTGGTCGCGGAAGTGGACCCGCAAGTGGTTGGCGACCCCGCTGGGCTGGCGTTGCAGCAAGCCGTCGCCGCGGCCGCGGCGCGCGATCGCCCGCTACCGACGTTCAGCGAAATGCCGTACGCGCCGGCAACGATATTGCTGCGTTTCGAGGGCGAGACGCTCGCTGAGGTGTTGCGCAGCCACCTGGTCACCGTGGTGCCGTACGACCCGTATCGCCAGAACGACGTGGTGCTGCATGGCCAACGCGTGCCGCTGGCGGGCAACTTCACTGCCGCGTATGGATTGTGGCTGGCCAAGTCCGGATTTGCGGAGCAGTCGCTGCGGTCGATGCTGGGCAGCGCACGCGGTATCGATCGTCCGCACCTGTATCTGATGCAGCCCTACGATCCCGACCGACGCGTGCTGCTGATGCTGCACGGTCTGGCCAGCAGCCCGGAGGCCTGGGTCAATGTGGCCAACGAAGTGATGGGCGATGAAACGCTGCGCCAGCGTTACCAGATCTGGCAGGTGTATTACCCGACCAACGCGCCGATGGCGATCAATCGTGCGGAAATCCAGTCGCTGGTGGAACGTAGCCTGCAGCACTTCGATCCGTCCGGCCGTGCGATCGCGTCGCACGACATGGTGTTGGTCGGGCACAGCATGGGCGAGGTGATCGGGCGGCTGCTGGTGTCGCCCTCTGGTGAGCAATTGTGGGATTCCCTGCTGCAGAACTACCGGCTGGACGGCGAACGCGGCGCGCGGATCCGCGCCAAGTTGTGGCCATTGCTGCACTTCTCGCCGATGCCGCAAGTGGACCGCGCCATCTTCATCGCCGCGCCGCATCGCGGTACGCCATTGGCCGAGGGCGGGCTGGGGCGGTTTGTCGGTAAATTGATACGCCTGCCGGGCGCGTTGCTGGATCGCTTCGGCGATGTGATGCAGGACCTGGCCAACAGCGAACGCGACGATCCGGGCGGCGCTCCCCGCCGCAAAGGCCGCGCGTTGGTGCCCACCAGCATCGACAACCTGCGCGACACCGATCCGTTCGTGCGCGCCACGATGGACCTGCCGATCTCTCCAAACGTGCAGTACCACACCATCATCGGGCGCGAGAAGCCGCAGGTACCGTTGGCCGATTCCGACGACGGCCTGGTGCCGTATCGCAGCGCGCATCTGGATGGCGCTGCTTCGGAACTGGTGGTGACCTCCTGGCACAGCGTGCAGGAAACGCCGCAGGCCATTCTGGAGATTCGTCGCATCCTGCATGTGCAGTTGCAGGCGGAGCAACAGGCCTCGCACGCGCCGGGCCGCTAGGCTGCCGGTCGGGCGGTTCCGATTCCGCATGCTCCAATGCCAAGGGCAGCGATGATGACAACTGGGCGCTGTCCGGGCGCCGCGCCAATGCCGTGCTGGCGGCGTTGCGCGCCCGTGGTGCCGCGCAGTCGGCCAACGCAAAAGGCCATGGCGAATCGCAGCCGGTGGCGCCCAATACCGTCAACGGCCAAGACAATCCGGGTGGGCGGCAGCTCAATCGACGGGTGGAGATCTTCCTGCGTACCTGACGCAGGCGTGGCGGGCGGGGGAGAGCCCTTGACCGCGTTGGTGCCGATTCACCGTGACGCGCGTCGGTCGCAGGCTGGCTGGTGGCCGAAGGCTGCCGGCTACACCCGCCGTCCGCGTGCGCAACCATCACATGATTGAGATGCGTCTGCGCCACAACCAGAGCCCGTGCATCGCGTCGCCAGCGCGCATGCCCTGCTGTCGGTGGATGTTTGCGCCAGGCAGACAGCGCACTCCGTCGACAATTTTCGCCTCCATACGGCAACGACTGTGCCGACTTGCGCATGCGTTGCGCGCATTTGTCATGTTCGCAATTACGGTCACCAAACTGACATGCCGCATCACCACCATGCGCGGCGCCTGCTTACAGGCGTGATGCAGTTCCGCCTCCGCTGGCTGCGTCGCTTCCTCACATTCGCGGCGGCGCAGCCTTGGTGCATGTCCATGGCGCGCTGCTGCATTCATCGGATTGGATCATGATCGTTCGTTGTTCGCTGTTGCGTCCTTCGCGGTTGTCGCAGGCGCTGTGTTTGTTGTTGTGCGCCCTGTGCGGCCATGCTGCGGCCCAAGAGACGCAGGCCACCACGCCCACACAGGGCGAGATGGCAACGCTGGACAAGGTCACGGTCGCTGCCACGCGCTACAACGCGACCGACATGCAGATGGCCGCCACCAATACGGTCAACGTGCTGTCGGCCGACGATCTCAAGACCACCGCCGTGCACAACGTCGCCGAAGCGCTGGGCCTGATGCCGGGCGTCAACGTGATCAATACCGGGCAGTCGTATTTCGGCGGCATCGATGGCGCCGCGCGCGGCGAGGGCATGTTCTCATCGGTGCGCGGCCTCAATGCCGAATACAACGTCAACCTGATCAACGGCATCAACGTCGCGCAAGGCATGCCGTACAGCCGCGGCGTGCAATTGAGCCTGCTGCCGCCCTCGGGCCTGCAGACCATCGTGTTGAACAAGACCTCCACCGCCGACATGGACGGCGATGCGATCGGCGGCACCATCGATTACCGCACGCCCAGCGCATTCGATTCGCCCGATCGCCAGGGCGGCAGCGTGACCTTGAGTGGACGCCTGGAAAGCCGTGCACGCGACTACGGCGATTCCGGGCTGGGCAGTGGCGCAGCCGGCGATTGGCATGCGCGTTTTGGCGATGCCGGGCAGTTCGGCGTGTCGGTCAGTGCGTATTACGACGAGCGCCATTTCGTGAACAGCGAAGTGGCCTCTGCCTCGGCTGCACGCAACGATGGCGCATGGAAATTCGCACGTGCCGATGCCAGCGGCAATCTGGCCGCTGGCGCCGACCCGCAAGAGGTCCTGCAGAGCACCGGCGTCAATATCGGTTACTCGCAGGGCGATACACGCCGCTATGGCGGCAACGCGGCCTTCGATTGGCGCGTGGATCCCAGCTTGCATCTGTACGCACGCATGACCTACGCCTTCGCCAAGACCGAGCAGAACACCGGCTACACGCAGTTCGTGCCGGCCAATGTCAGCTTCACGCAAATCGGCAGCAGCGGCGCGTATCAGCCGCAGATCAATCGCGTCGCAGTGCGTTATTGGTACGAAACCAACCCCGAAGAGGCCGACCTCGCCACCGTGCAGTTCGGCGCAGAAAAGCAGCTCGGCCATTGGACATTCGCGCCCAACATCTTCTACGGCACCGGTAATAACGACCGCCCGGATCACGTGGAAATCTCCGCGCGCAACGACCAGTACAGTTCGACCAACTTCGCCTACGGCGCCAACCGTTTCATCAGCTACAACGGCGACGGTTTCCCGATTCCATTGCTCACCCCGGCCATGCAGGCGCAGGCCTCGGACGTGGGTAGCCTGTATGCGCGACGCACCGGGCAGATTTCCAAGCAATACAGCGGCCAGGACAAGGGCGGCGGCAAGTTCGACGTGGCATATGACCTCGATGCGGGGCTGCTCAACCGCATTGCCTTTGGCGTGAAGTATGTCGACAGCTCGCGCAGCTTTACCGATCGCGATTGGACCAATGCCAAGTACACCGACGGTACCTTGTTGCGCGATACCGGCCTGATCGCGCAGCGCTACGATGCGGTCTATCCAGGCCAATACGCGTTTCCCACCGTACGCCTGAGCAATGCAGCGCTCAACGACCTGATCGCACGCACGCTCACCCCCGCCAGTTTCGACAGTTGCGGCCAGTTGGCGATCAACAATCTCAACTGCAACACCATGCGCGCAACCGAAGCGGTGAGCGCTGCCTATGCAATGGCCACCTTGCGCAGCGGCAACTGGGAAATCCTGCCCGGTGTGCGCTTCGAACATACCGCCATCACCAACACGTTCTGGGCGCAGCCGGCCGCCATCAACGGTGCCGAGCAGGTCGGCGCATTCGCCAACAACCGCACGCGCTACAACGTCGCCTTGCCCAGCGTGTTCGTCAATTACCGGCCCGATGGCGATGGCGCGGTGTATCGCGGCTCGGTGTGGACCAGCTACACGCGCCCGGCCTTCGTGCAGCTGGGCGGCGGCCGCTCCACCGACATCTCCAGCGATGGCCAGACCACCATCACCGAAGGCAACCCGGATCTGAAACCGATCAAGTCGCTCAACGTGGACCTGTCGGGCGAATGGCAGAACGACAGCGGCGGCCATGCCATGCTGGCAGGCTATTACAAGCGCCTCACCGATTACATCTACGAAAGCGGTTCCAACGCCGCCAATGCCGGCGAAAGCGAAAGCGGCAATATCCGTTTCGTGCGTCCGCAAAACGGCGGCGACGGCCGCGTGCTGGGTATCGAAGCGGCCGTGCGGCAAACCTTCCAGGGCCTGCCCGCACCGCTGGATGGCTTCGGCATCGGTGCCAACATCACCCGCCAGACCACGCGCGTGGACCTGGGAGAAGAAGGCTTCGCACACGAACGTATCCAGAACGCGCCGAACCTGCTCGCCAATGCGGAGCTGTTCTACGAAAAGGGACCGTGGTCGGTCAACCTGAGCTATCACTACTCCGGCGAATACGTGTCGGTGTACGACTATCTCAACCAGGGCGCAAACTGGGACAACCTGTGGATCAAGCCGATCACCCGCGTGGACCTGCATCTGGGCTATGCACCGAACGATCACCTGCGCGTGGATCTGTCGGTGGCCAACCTCACCAAGCAGCACAGCTACTGGGCGCACGTCGGCCACGAGACCGATGCGATTTCCGACATCGTCGATTCCGGCATGACCAGCCTGTTGACCGCCAAGTATGTGTTCTGATCCCGCACGATTCGCATGCGACGACCTGCCAGGCGCGCAGCAAGATGCAGATGTCATGACGGACGCGCGGCATAGCGCAGGCCGTGCACGCGCCTGCGGTGGAACGGGGCAGTGGGCATTGCAACGCGCGTTGCTGGCCAGCGGTGGGGAGCCGCGATGGGCCGCCCGCGTTGTCGCGAGCGTAGGTGCCGCGATGGGGATCGCGGCACCTACGCGGCAGGCAAGACGCAGGCAGTGCGTCGGCATCGCACCGAGGTCTGGCGCGCCCCGTGGCACGCCGGTGGCAACCGGCAGCGTGCTGTGCCTGGTATTGGCGGCTGCGTTGGCGTTGGGAGGCTGCACCACGTCGATCCCGAGCGTGTCCACAGCGCGCGCATCCACCACACGCAGTGGCGATCAATCGACCGTCACCGCCGGCAAACAGGTGGGCACCGGAGCGCCAGCGTCCGCGCAGAGCGCGCAACTGGAGCGCGTCGTGGTGGTGTTCCGGCATGGCGTGCGCGCACCGCTGCAAGGCGAGGCCGCCGCCGCGCACTATGCCGACCAACCCTGGCCGCAGTGGTCCACGCCTGCCAGCCTGCTCACTCCGCATGGTCGCCAAGGCGTGCGCTTGAGTGGCGAGTACCTGCGCCAGTGGCTGGTGCAGCAGGCGTTGTTGCCGCGCAACGGTTGCCCCGCACTTGGCAGCGTGTCGGTGTGGGCCAATACCGATCAACGCACCATCGAGAGTGGCGCCCTGCTGGCCGACGCGCTCGCACCTGGCTGCGGCATCGTCGCCGGGCATCGGGAGGCTGGCAGCAACGACCCGCTGTTTCGACCGATCGAAGCCGGCACGTTGCCGTTCGATGCGGCGGCAGCGGTCGCATCGATCCAGCAACAGACCGGAGGCCCTGCCGCCTTGCTGCAAGGCCATGCCGCCGGGCTGCAGGCACTGCAGCAGATTCTGGGCTGCACGCGGACGCCCTGCGATTTCGCGCAGATGCCTTCCACGCTGGCGCCGTCGGCCAACGGACGTGGGCTTAAGTTAGGCGGGCCCATCGACCTGACCTCCGGCACCGGCGAGGTGTTGCTGCTGCAATACGCAGAGGGCCTGCCGCTTGCGCAGGTCGGTTGGGGACGTGCGACGCCCGAGCGCCTGGCCCAGGTCTCACGCTTGCACGCATTGCTGTTCGACATTTACGCACGGCCGCACTACATGGCCTCGCGTTCGGGCGCACCGCTGGCGCGCGAGGTCTTGCAACGTTTCGGCGACGCGCAGGCGCCGAAAATCTCGGTGTTCGTTGGCAGTGACACCCATATCGCCGCGTTGAGCAGTTTGCTGGGCGTGCACTTTCATCTCCCCGGCTACGGCGCCGACGATCCACCGCCGGGCGGCGCGTTGCTGCTGGAGCTATGGCGCGAACCGAATGGGCAGCAAGTGGTGCGTGCGCAGTATCTTGCGCAATCGCTGGATCAACTGCGGACGCTGGCGCCGCTAAATTTGGAGCATCCTCCGTTGCAGCAGAAGTTGGCGCTTGGCGTTTGCACGGCAGAGCAACGCATGGCGTGCCCGTTGAAGGCGTTCGCCCAGGCGTTGGAGAAACAGTTGCAACGCGAGCCTTGAACGTAATGCTGGGGCTGCGATGTGCAGGCGCCTTCAGCTCATCGAAGCATCCGCATGGAACCGATGGAACAAGATGCAGGCCACGACCAGTTAACCGAAGGCCGCTTTTCTTCCAGTTGCCGACAATGATCGGTGGTGCTTGCGCGCGCACCGGTGTGGGACCTTGAGCGGCATGGATGCCGCGCCAGAGCCTACACGGACGTACTTGCGGCGTGTCCCACGCTGGTACGCGTGCAAGCGCCCGCAGCAAACCGAAGCAATCGCATGAAAGTGCCAGATGTCGTGCGCAAGATCGATCGGAGTACGGAGTTGGTCGACGGCGCGGCGCCGCATCCGGTGTCGGGACACGCCGTGAATCCGTCCCTGGGGGCTCGGTGGCGGCGTCCATGCCGCCACACGGTCCCGCCCCCGGACGCGGCGCCGTGCTTCCAACATTGCCACTGCTAATAAGCAGGCGATACTTCCCACGCTAGCCTCGACGACTGTACGCATTCCGCCGAAACGCAGATGGGCCGCATGTGCGGCCCATCTCACTTCTTGCCAGTTTCACTCCCGCAGGAGCAGTTGGCTTACTTCAGCTTGGCGGCGGCACGCAGTGCGTCGGCGCGGTCGGTCTTTTCCCACGAGAACGAGGTCGCGCTGTGCTGCGCGCCGGTGCCGTCGGTGTAGGTGAAGTCCTTCGGCTTGCGGCCGAAGTGGCCGTAAGACGCGGTCTGCTGATACATCGGGTGGATCAGGTCGAGCATCTGGATGATGCCGAACGGACGCAAATCGAAATGCTTGCGGATCAGCTTTTCGATCTGCTCGTCGGCGATCTTGCCGGTGCCGAAGGTGGTGACCGAAATCGAGGTCGGCTCGGCCACGCCGATGGCGTAGGAGACCTGCACTTCGCAACGGTCGGCCAGGCCGGCGGCCACCACGTTCTTGGCCACGTAGCGCGCGGCATAGGCAGCCGAACGGTCGACCTTGGACGGATCCTTGCCGGAGAACGCGCCACCACCGTGACGCGCCCAGCCGCCGTAGGTGTCGACGATGATCTTGCGACCGGTCAGGCCGCAATCGCCCACCGGGCCGCCGATCACGAACTTGCCGGTCGGGTTGATGTGGAACTTGGTGCCCTTGTGCAGCCACTTGGCCGGCAGCACCGGCTTGAGGATTTCCTCGCGCACCGCTTCGATCAGGTCCTTCTGCTTCACGCCCGGGTCGTGCTGGGTCGACAGCACCACTGCATCGATCGCCGTCGCCACGCCGTCTTCATAGCGCAGGGTGACCTGCGACTTGGCGTCCGGACGCAGCCAGGACAGCGCCGAGTTCTTCTTCTTGCGGATCTTGGCCTGCTGCTCGACCAGGCGGTGCGAGAGGTGGATCGCCGCCGGCATGAAGCTGTCGGTTTCGTTGGTGGCATAGCCAAACATCAGGCCCTGGTCGCCCGCACCCTGCTGCTCGGGGTTCTTGCGATCCACGCCCTGGTTGATGTCCGGCGACTGCTTGCCGATCAGGTTGAGCACGCCACAGGTCTCGCCGTCGAAGCCGACGTCGGAGCTGTTGTAGCCGATGTCCAGAATGACCTTGCGGGTCAGCGCTTCCAGATCGATCCAGGCACTGGTGGTCACTTCGCCGGCCACGATCGCAACGCCGGTCTTGACCATCGTCTCGCAGGCCACGCGGGCGCGCTTGTCCTGGGCCAGGATGGCGTCCAGCACTGCGTCGGAGATCTGGTCGGCGATCTTGTCCGGATGGCCTTCGGAGACCGATTCGGAGGTGAACAGGTAGCTGGACATCAGGCTTATATCCCTTAATTCGGATGAAAAGATGGGTGCGGATGATACACGCCCCGTGTGTCGGTTGCATTGTGCGCCTGAATGGATCGCTTTGGGGTTAAGCCGACGTCGGTCCCCCGGCCGGAAGCACGGGCCTGTGCGTTGCGGTGACGATTAACTGCCCGGTGACGCAGCGGTACCGGCCGGCCGTACGCCGCGTCGAACATGCCGATCCGTGCATGTCCGGCCTGCTAGCATCGGCCGATGGATTCATTGACCCAGATCGTTCTTGGCGGCGCCATCGCTGCCGCCATCGCGCCGCCCGGACAGCGGCGTGCCGCCTTGTTGGCCGGCGCGGCACTGGGCACCTTGCCCGACCTCGACTCGCTGGCATTGCTGCCGCTGACCGACGACCCGGTCACCCTGATGACCGTGCACCGCAGCGTCAGCCATTCGTTGTTCGTGCTGCCGCTGGTGGGCTGGTTGATCTGGTGGCTGTTGCCGCTACGGCAATGGACGCGTGGCCAGCGCACCCACGCGCTGGTTCTGGGCGATCCAGCTGGCCTTGATCACCCATCCGCTGCTGGACGCGTTCACCGTCTACGGCACCCAGCTGTGGTGGCCGTTGCAGCCGCATCCGACGATGTGGTCGAGCGTGTTCATCATCGACCCGGCGTACACGCTGTGGCTGTTGCTGGCCTGCGCGGTGGCCTGGTTTGCGCGCGCGCGCCCGTTTGCGCAGCACGCGCTGGTGATCGGGTTGGTGGCGAGCACGTCGTATCTGGGCTGGTCGTTGATTGCCAAGCAACTGGTCGACCGCCAGGCCGATCGTACGCTGGCGGCGATGGGCCTGGCCGATGCGCCGCGGTTCTCGGTACCGATGCCGCTCAACACCTTGTTATGGCGCGTGGTGGCGATGACGCCCAACGGCTATGTCATCGGCGAGCGTTCGCTGGTGGCCGACACCGGCCCGATGCACTTCCGCGGGTTTTCCAGCAACACCCAGGCATTGGGCGAAGTGGCCAGGTTCGATTCGGTGCGTCGGCTGACCTGGTTCAATCGCGGCTTCATGCGCGCGCGTCTGGTCGACGATGACCTGATGCTCAGCGACCTGCGCATGGGCCTGGAGCCGGACTACAACTTCAACTTCGTGGTGGCCCATCGCGACAACGGGACGTGGCAGCCGATCGTGCCGCGGCAGGTGCAGGCGGCGTACCGTGCGCCGGTGGCCCGCGATCAGATCGGCGCGGTGCTGGGCCAGATGTGGCATCGCATCTGGCACGAGCCCCGCAGCACCGTGCTGACCGGCGACCTGGAGCCTGTCGGCGCTCCGGTCGTCGCGCCCCCACCGGCAACTCAATAGACCGTGGCGCGCGCCTGCACGAACGAATAGAAAAACACTGCGTCCGGGTCGCTTTGGACCTGCGCCAGCTCACGGCGCATGCCATCCACGGTGGCGGCCTCGACCGCGCCGGCCTGCAGCAATTGGTCGGCCGCCGATAGCAGCACTTCTTCCCAGAACCCGATCATGGTCTTGCGCCGGCCCGGTTCGCGGTTGTCCAGATGCAGCGTCTTGATCTGCGTGTGCACATCGCGAAAGCCCCCAGCCAGCAACAGGTTGCCCAGCTTGGCACCGACGAACGGGTCGCCGCCCTGGTCGTGCTGGAAATCGTTGAATGCCATCCAGTAGCGCCACAGGCTGGGCGAATACGGATGCAGCAGGAACGAGGCATTCATCACCTCGGTCACGTAGACCGGCGAGCCGGGCAGCAGCACGCGCCGCACTTCGTTGAGCACACGCGCAGGCGAGGGCACGTGTTCGAGCACCCAGCACAGGAATGCCGCGTCGAACTGGCGCGCCTCGAACGGCAGGTCGCTCGCATCGGCCTGTTGCAGGGTGTAACGCGCGCGGCACCATGCCAGCCGTTCAAGATTTGCGCGCGCCGCATCCAGTTGCGTCTCGCTCAAGTCCACGCCGGTGACATGCAGCTCGGGAAAACGGCGCAGCAGGATTTCAGTCTGCGCGCCGACGCCGCTGCCCACTTCCAGCAGGCGCCGCGCGCCGCTGTAGTCGATCTGATTGAACAGTGTGGTTTCCAGCAAGCGCGCCTGTTTGAGCAGACGCGCCTGTTCGGTGGCGGAAAAGCCGTGCAGATAGGTCGGGGTGTCGCTCGGTGCGCTCATGCATCAGCTCCAGCAGGACAGAAAACCTCAGGCAGCGTCCGATAGTGCGGGCGGCACGCCGGCGATCAATGCATCGAAGTAATCGCGCGTCAGGGCCAACTGGGCTTCCGGCGTTTCGGCGCGATTGACCACCGCCCGGAAGTCGGCGCTTTGCGGGTGGTCCTTGGCGTACCAACCCAGATGCTTGCGTGCGATGCGCACGCCTTGCGGTTGGCCATAAAACGCGTGCAGCGCCTCCAGGTGGCCGAGCAAGGTGTCGCGCACGAACGCCAGCGACGGCGGCGGCAATACCTCGCCGGTGGCCAAAAAATGCGCCACCTCGCCGAAGATCCACGGGCGGCCTTGCGCGGCGCGGCCGATCATCACGGCATCGGCGCCGGTTTCGCGCAGCACCTGGGCGGCTTTCTGCGGCGAGTCGATATCGCCATTGGCAACCACCGGGATCTGCAGCGCGGCCTTGATCTGCGCAATCGTCGCGTACTCGGCGCTGCCGGTGTAGTGCTGGTCGCGGGTGCGCCCGTGTACGGCGAGCGCGGCGATACCGCAGTCCTGCGCGATCCGCGCGATCGTCGGGCCGTTGCGGTGGTCGCAATCCCAACCGGTGCGGATCTTCAACGTCACCGGCACGTTCACTGCCTGCACCACCGCGGTCAGGATGCGTGCCACCAGGTCTTCATCGCGCATCAGTGCCGAGCCGGCCCAGGCATTGCACACTTTCTTGGCCGGGCAGCCCATGTTGATGTCGATCAACTGCGCACCGTGGTCGACGTTGTAGCGCGCCGCCTCGGCCAATTGCTGCGGCTCGGTGCCGGCGATCTGCACGCTGATCGGGTCCGGCTCGCCGGCATGATCCATGCGGTGCAGCGATTTGCGCGTGCCCCAGAAGCGCGGGTCGGAAATGGTCATTTCCGACACCGCCAGGCCCGCGCCCAGCCGCTTGCACAGCAGCCGGAACGGCTTGTCGGTGACGCCCGCCATGGGCGCGAGGATCACCTTGGGAGCGATGGAGTAGGGGCCGATCTGCATGCCGCTAGTGTAACTTCAGCGATGACAGCACTTGGTGCTGCCAACCCTGCGGCGGCCGGGCCGGCACCGCCGTGTGGTATCGCTTACTGCGAAACGGTTAGGTTATCCAGGTACAGCTTGGCCTGGGTGCCTGCACTGGCGCGGTACTCGACCACGTTATCGCCGGCACTCAAGGTCGCCGTCAGCAGACTGCTGGCCCAGTCGCTGGCCGAGCTGGTCTGGGCGAAGGCCGGGGTGCCTGCACGCACGCCGTTGACGTACAAGTCTACGGTACCGACGCTTGCGCCCGGTGCGGAATAGCGCGTGGCCAGCGTGTAGGTCCCTGCCTGCGGCACGTTGATGGTGGTCCTAAGGCGCGCGCCGGGGTTGCCGCCGAAGTCGACATAGCCCAGCCCCTGGTAGTTGTGCACCGCGCCGGAGACGCCATTGGCGACAAGACTGCCGATGCGCTGGAAATCGAAGTTCTCCGCTTCGTATTGCCGCACACCGGTATAGGCGGGCGGCGCGGCCGGTGCCTGCAGTGCCGTGACCGCCGCGGCGCTTGCGCGTCCGGTGGCCGAGCCTGAGCACTGGATGGTGATGTCCAGGGGCCCGTTGTGGGCGACGTTCAAGGTCAGGCCGTCGCCGCTGGGCGTGGCGGTCACGGTACTGGCCTGGTGCTCGCCGCGATCGGCGAAGCTATAGGTCGGTGTGCTGCTGGCGCCGCTGATGGTGATGGTGTCGGTCTTGAGCGGGCCGGTTTCGGAATCGAAATTGGTCAGGTAGATCGACAGCGCGTCGGCGAACTCCTTGACCACGCCCGTCGTGTAGGGGCCGTAAGTCATGTTGAGCGTGGCGCAACTGTTGTACTTGAGGTTGAACGCGCCGCTGGCGGTCTTGTTGGTCTTGTAGGGGTTGTAGGTGACCCAGGTGTTGTCCTGACGTGCCACATAGAGATCGCCGGTGGATTCCTGCGGGAACAAGGCATTCAGTTCCTGGGTCTTGGCGGCGATGGACGGCCAGCGGGTGGTGTACTCGCTGCGCTTGACCTGTACGGGGAAGGACTTGGCAAGGTCGTCGGTCAACTGCCACACGGTCGGGATGGCGGGGTAGCGCCCGGTCTTCTTGTACCAGCTGTGCTGGTTCAGATAGGTGCCGTCGTCGTCCATCAGATACAGGCCGGAAAACAGCGTTTCCGGCGATGAATACAGGCTTTGATCGTTGCCGCTGGTGGTGTCGTCGACCACCACCAGCTTGGTCCGGTCGATCACCTGCTGGCGATCGAGGATGTGCAAGGTGCCGTCGAGGATCTTGCGGTAGACATCCATGTGGATGTTCTTGAACTGTGGGAAGAACTGCCAGCGCCGCGTGGTGTAGCCGTCGGCGGTGGTCGCGTTTGGCAGGCTTTGGACGGTATCGGTCCAGATCAGTTCCGGGCCGTCGAAGTAGGTTTCGCCGGTCAGCGTCAGGTGTTCGATCAGATGCGGCGCGCCCGCCGCCAGAGGATAGGCGCTGCCATCGGCGGCGTACCAGCCGCTGCTGTCAGGACGGATGCCGTAATGGCCCGTAAATCCCGACAGGAACATGCCCAGGCTGACGCTTTCGATGTCGTGGTAGCCGTAGTTCATCGTGAACTTTTCTTGGATGATGAAATTCTTGGCATAGCTGCCGAGGGCGGTGCGCAAGGCCTCATTGCGCTTGACCATCGCCAGCGGGTTGATGTTCGCGCCCCAGAAGCCGCCGGTGAAGCTCACCGCCAGATAGCCGCCGTACTTGTTGGTCAGCTTGAGCAGGTTGGCCCAATGGTCCCAGCGCTGCGCTGCCGAGACCGAGCAGGCTTCGTCGAATCCCCAGAACTGCTCGGCATAGTTGAAACCGAGGAAGTTAGGGTAGTCGCGGAAGAACTCACCGTAGACCGTCGATTCGAGATCGGTGCCGTTGGGATAGTCGGGGAAGTGGCTGAAGCCGCCGCTGGACGGTTGGACCATCGCCCAGACACCGTTGGCCGCTGCTGTCTTGATCCACGAGCGTGCCGTCTCGATCCCGTTCGCCACCTGGTTCCAGTTGCACTGATTGTTGGTGGCGCCTTTGTGGCTGATCGAGAGCGAGATCAGCAGTACCGTATAGGGGCGCAGGTCTGCAGGAATCAGGTCGATGATCTTCTGCGGATCGGCGGCGTTCCAGGTGTCGGCATGGATCACGAACATCGGCTTATCGGGCGCGAGGCTGCGCCGAAATGCTGGATCGGTACTGGCGCTCGCCGTTGCCGTGGACGCCTGCGTCGCGGTTGGCGCCATGGCGCGGGGGGCACTCACGGTGACCGTCGCCGCCTGCGATAGGGTCGCAGCGGTGCCGGCATCGGCGGCATCCTCGCCGCCACAGGAGCTGAGCAGGCAGGAAAGTAAGACGCAGGGCAGCAGGAGAGGCGTGCGCGATCGACGCAGGATCATCGGTTGTTCCGTTGAGCTTGGGGAGGCAAGGCCAGGCACACGCGTGACTGCCATTGCGTGACGCGGCAGTGCGCCAGTCGACGATGCAGGCGCATGTCGGCAAGCCGCGCCGCCAGAGCGTCCTCGCATGACAACAGGCAATGGTCGTGGTGCGCCCGGTGGTGCGGCGATAGTAGGCAAGCGCAGATAACGCGCTAGCGCGTGCAGCCGATCAGCACGCTTTATGCGATGCGCTTTCGTTTTTCGAGCACCCACAGCAGCGCTGGGTCACATGGCGTCGCGATGGCGCAGCCGGTGGCGTGACGTTAGCAGCAGAGTGTGTGCAGCGCGGCGAGCACACACATGCGCTCGTTGCAGCGTCACATCGCCCGGCGCGGTGCGCTGCGACGCGGTGCGACGCGACTAGCCGCCTGTCGCAAGCGTCATGGAGCGCGAGACATGCGCGCGCATTCCTGCAAAAACCTGGGCACGCCAATCAGGGTGCGGCATCCAGGGCATGCGCGTGTGGCGCACGCCGATCGCAGCGAACCGTGGCCTCAGTCGTCCGCGCGCAGCCGTGGCATCGACACCGCCGCACCTTCCACCCCGGTGGAGCGCGCCGCGTAACGGGTGGCGAAGCGCACGTGGGTTGCGAAGCTGGCAGCCGGCAGCTGCGCCAGCGAGGCAACCAGCGCACCGTTGAAGGCGTCGCCGGCACCGGTGGTATCGATGGTCTGCGCGCTTTCCGCGCCCACGCGGTAATGCGCCTGGGTATCGCCGCGCAGTTGTTCTTCGGCGTGCGAAATGAAGGCGCCCACCGCGCCCAGCGTCACCACCACGGTACCGCCCGGCAGCAGCTTGCGGCACAGCGAATGCAGCGTATTGCCGTCCAGCGCGGCGACGTCGTCGGCATTGATGCGCTCGCCGACATGGCGACCGAGCAGCGCGGCGAATTCGGTTT
This sequence comes from Xanthomonas cissicola, assembly GCF_008801575.1. Classification (GTDB taxonomy): domain Bacteria; phylum Pseudomonadota; class Gammaproteobacteria; order Xanthomonadales; family Xanthomonadaceae; genus Xanthomonas; species Xanthomonas cissicola. The sequence continues at coordinate 42,845 of NZ_VZPL01000001.1, forward strand.
CGTTGGGCGTCAGCACATCCGAGAGCTTGAGCAGGCCGATCGATGTCGGCGCATTGGCCGGGGCGGCATTGAGTACCGTCAGCACGCCGCATTCGTGCGCCAGCGCCAGTGCAGACTCGACCGTCTCGGCCGGAGATTCCAGCTGCGCCAGCAGCACTTTTGCTGCAGCCACCAGCGGGCGCTGGTTCTCGATGAAGGCCGGGCTCAACACGGCGTTGGCGCCTGCGCCGATCACGATGGTGTTGCGGCCATGCCCGTCGACGTAGATGCCGCCAGTGCCGGTCGGTTCATTGCTGGGCTCGGCGATCAGCGCAAAGCCATCGTGCGCGGCCAGCGAGCGCGCCAACGCACCACCGGCATCGTCGCCCAGCGCGCACAAGAAATGCGTCCTGGCGCCAGCACGTGCGGCCGCAACCGCCTGATTGAAGCCCTTGCCGCCCGGGCCGGTGCTGTAGCGCCCGGCGATGGTCGCACCCGGCACCGGCAAGGCATCGCAGCGCCACACGTGATCGACATTGAAGGACCCGACAACGACGACCGAACTCATAAATACCTTGCCTTGAATGACTGACTTGAAAGACTGGATGAAACGCGGCGTGCAGTGATTAGACCGTCACGCCGATGAACCCGCACCACCTCAACCGAAATGCGACAGCACGCCGGCAATGGTAGCGGTCATGAAGGTGGCGATCGAACCGCCGAGCACCGCACGCAGGCCGAACTTGGCCAGATCGTGACGACGTTCCGGCGCCAGCCCGCCGATCCCACCGATCTGGATCGCGATCGAGCTGAAATTGGCGAAGCCGCACAGCGCGTAGGTGGCGATCAGGCGGCCTTCTGCGCTCAGGCCCACGCCCGGCACTTCGCCCTTGACGATGCGCGACAACTCGCTGTAGGCGACGAACTCGTTGATCACCACCTTCTGGCCGATCAACGAACCGACCGTTGTCGCATCCACCCACGGGGTGCCGATCACCCAGGCGATCGGCGCCAGCACGTAGCCGAAGATCGTCGACAGGTTGGTCGGGCGGCCCAGCAGCGCGGTGGCGCCGGTGACCTCGCCCAGCCAGGTCAGCGGTGCGTTGATCAGCGCAATCAGCGCGATGAAGGCCAGCAGCATCGCGCCGATGTTCAGCGCCAGGCGCAAGCCGTCGCCGGCACCGGCCGCAGCCGCATCGATGACATTGCTGGTGGTTTTTTCCACTTCCATCTTGACCGTGCCGCGGGTCAGCGGGGTGCCGGTTTCCGGCACCAGCAGCTTGGCGACCACCAGCGTGGCGGGCGCGGCCATGATGCTGGCGGCCAACAGATGCTTGGCATAAAACGCCTGTTGCGCCGGATCGCTGCCGCCGAGCATGCCGACGTATGCAGCCAGCACGCCGCCGGCGATATGCGCCATGCCGCCGATCATCATCGTCAGCAGCTCGGACTGGGTCATCTTGGGGATGTACGGGCGCACCGTCAGCGGCGCTTCGGTCTGGCCGATGAAGACGCTGGCGCACACGCTGGTGGTTTCCGCACCGGAAACGCGCATCACCTTGGTGATCGCCCACGCCATCGCACGCACCACCATCTGCATCACGCCCAGGTGGTAAAGCACGCCCATCAGCGCCGAGAAGAAGATGATGGCGGGCAGCACCTGGAACGCAAAGATGAAGCCGTAGCTGTCGATGTTCATCAGGTTGCCGAAGATGAAGGTGGACCCTTCATTGACGAAACTCAGCACCTTGACAAAGCCCTTGCCCAGCGCGTCGAAGACGTCGCGCCCGCCCGGCACCAGCAACACCAGTGCGGCGAACGAGATCTGCAGGGCCAGACCGGTGGCGACCAGCTTCCAGTCGATCGCGCGGCGGTTGCTCGAAAACAGCCAGGTGATGCCGATGAGCACCGCCAGACCGAACAGGCCGAAACCGATCCTTCCCAAACCTTCGACCATTCCAATCCCCGGGCTGCTGACGGCAAAACGGGAAGCCTAGAGCAGGGGGTGACAGGGGGCAAGGCGAGCGGCATTCAGATGCTCCCGGTTGGCCCACAGACGAGAGGTGGCGGGCACGGGCAGGCCCGCGCCGGCGCGCTGTGGGACCGCGCTTGCGCAAAGTCGGGAGTTCGCATGGGCGAGGTGGACGGCGTTTCGCATCGTGGCGGCGCGGCGGGTGGCGGTCGTGCCGTCCCCGGATGACGTGTTCACCGTCATGCGTCAGCGTTGAGGGGACGTGCCGGGCAGCCAGGCGTGGCTGGAGCGCGTGGCGCCGATCTGCGGCTGCGACTGCTACGGCTGTCGTTGCTGCATCAGCTTCATTGGGATGTGGGTTTCCGGCGTAGATGGCTTTGACGGTTGTCGTTTGTGTCTTCGAGTGCTGGTGATTGACGCATGCGTCCGCCGGCGCCATCCGCTGGTCTATCGAGGCACGGTGCCGCATCCGGCGTCCGGGCACGGCGTGAATCCGTCCAAGCAAGCTCGCTGGAGGCCTTCATGCCACCAATGGCTTCATCCCGGATGCGGCTCCGCACGCCAGCGATTTTGCTTGCTGATCGGCAAGCGGTCGCTGCAGCAAGGCGGCGCGTCTGTTGCTTGTGGATTGGTGGTGACGCATCGCGCATGCTCACCAGCGACGGCCACCGGGAAGCAGATCCAGAACGACGATGATCCACCTGGATGCCGCTTTCCCCTGGCCGCCGACAACGAACGGTGGTGATGACACGCGCATCAGCGTGGGATCTGAGGGGGCATGGAGGCGCGTCAGAAACTTCGTGGATGCACGTGTGGCGTGTCCCGCGCCGGTATGCATGCAAACGCCCATGCAAGCCGAAGCATTCCACGCAGATCACAACCAACCGCAGACCGATACCGACGAAAGCGCCGATCACGATGCATGCGCAGTGCAGGCGGTGCTGCGAACAGACAGTCGCGCCGAGGAGAGGTCAATGCAAGGCGCCGCACATGCCACGCGCTGTGCGGCGCCCGACGCCACGGCCTACACTGCGCACGCCGGTCCGGGGCAGGTGTCTTGGAGGTTGCGGGAGTTCGCCATGCTTTACCGTCGTCTGGGTTCCACCGGGCTGCAGCTATCGGCCTTGTCGTTCGGGGCCTGGGTCACCTTCGGCAAGCAGATCGGGCGCAGCGAAGCCCGCAATCTGATCGCCGCCGCCTGGGACAACGGCATCAACTTTTTCGATAACGCCGAGGTCTACGCGCGCGGCCGCGCCGAGCAAGTGATGGGCGATGTGATCGCCGATCTGCGTTTGCCGCGCGATGGTTTTTGCGTGTCGAGCAAGGTGTTCTTCGGTGCGGTGGACAGCCCGCGGCCGACCCAGCGCGGACTCTCGCGCAAGCATGTCACCGATGCCTGCCACGCCGCGCTCAAGCGCCTGCGCGTGGAGTACCTGGATCTCTATTACTGCCATCGGCCCGATCCGGACACCCCGATCCAGGAAACCGTACGCGCCATGGATGCGCTGATCCGCCAGGGCAAGGTGCTGTACTGGGGCACGTCCGAATGGAGCGCCGCGCAGTTGCGCGAAGCCATCGCCATTGCCGAACGCGAACATCTGCATGCGCCGGCGATGGAACAGCCGCAATACAACCTGCTGCACCGCGAGCGGCTGGAGCGCGAGTACGCGTCGCTGTGCGAGGACGGGCTGGGCACCACGATCTGGTCGCCGCTGGCCTCGGGCCTGCTGACCGGTAAGTACAACGCGGGCGTGGAGGCCGACAGCCGTCTGGGCCAGCCGGGCAACCAATGGTTGCAGGACGAAGTGCTGGGCGCGCCGGAAGCGCGCCGGCTGGAGCGCGCCCGCGCGTTCTGCGCGGTAGCGGCCGAGCTTGGCCAGTCGCCCGCGCAGTTGGCCATCGCCTGGTGCCTGCGCAATCCACATGTATCCAGCGTGATCCTGGGCGCGAGCCGGGTCACACAGTTGGAAGAAAACCTTGGTGCCTTGAACACCCTGGATCAGGTCGATGACGCCGGCTGGGCGCGGGTGGAGTCGAGCACGCGCTGAGTCATTGAGTCGGACGGGTGCTGCGGTGGACGTCTTGTGCGGTCACCGCAGCGAGAACAGCGAAACTGTATCGATTCGATTGGCGTGATGAATCGAAATTCAGAGTTCGATTTAAACATCAGGTCATTCAAATGAGAATGGCTCTTGATCATTAAATGAGAATGGTTATTATTTGTCTGGCCAACCGACTGGAGAACCAGATCATGACCGCTCACCCCGTGCTGCTTCGCTCCGAACCGGTCAATCTGCGCGACCGCGCCACGCCGCGCGCCGTGCCCGCCGAAGACCTCATCAGCAGCGAGGCGCTGCTCAAGGGCCGGCGTGAAGTGCTGATCCAGCACGGCGACCGCGTCTATCGCCTGCGCCACACCAGCAACGACAAGCTGATCCTGACCAAGTAATTCCAGCCACGAGCAGCGGCTGCGCACAGCCACTGTGCGCAGCCGCTGCCGCAACGATCGCCGTGCGCCGTCAGTGCCGATGACGCGATCTTTCTCCGCGCAACGCTCGATCGCCACCGCATCCATTCGCCGCACTCGCTCAACGCGTGTGCGGAAAGATCGCAGCGGGCGCTGCCGCCGCCGCCCGTCACTCAACTCTATCTTCCCTGCCGCGCGCGGCTTATGCCGCAATGCGCGCTGCCGGGGGACGCTCAAGGGTTCCTGATGATCCGCCTGCATCCGCTGGTGGTCGCGCTGTCGCTGTCGCTGCCTGCTATTTCCTTGTGTGCCCATGCTGCCGAACGCGATGCCGGAGCGGAGGGTGCGCGTGAGGTGCACGACTTCGACCGACTACAGGTCACCGCCACACGCACCCAACGCGCACTGGTGGATGTGCCCGGCACGGTGGATGTGATCGATCGCGAACAGCTCGACAACCAACTGGTGCGCGAGCTCAAGGATCTGTTCCGCTACACGCCGGGCGTGTCGGTCACCAGCACCAGCGGCCGCTTCACCGGTGCCAACGGCATCCGCATCCGCGGGCTGGATGGCGACCGCGTGGCGATCCTGGTGGATAACGTGCCGGTGTCGGACACCTTCAGTTTCGGCAGCTATCTCAATGCCAACCGTAACTTCGTCGATCTGGAAACGCTCAAGCGCGTGGAAGTGGTACGCGGGCCGGCCAGCTCGTTGTATGGCTCGGATGCATTGGGCGGCGTGGTCGCCTTCGTCACCAAGGATCCTTCGGATTATCTGAGCGCCGACAAGCACAGCTACGTCGGCCTGAAGTTCGGCTACGAAGGCGACTGGAACGGTCTGTTCGCCGGTGCCACCGGCGCGTTCGGTGGCGAACGCTGGAGCGGCATGGTGGCGGTGAGTCATCGGCAGGGCCAGGAAACGCAAAACCAAGGTGATCACCGCAGCCGCGATTTCGCCCGCACCGTGGCCAATCCGCAGCGCATCGATGGCCGCAGTGTGCTCGCCAAACTGGTGTACGCGCCAAGCGCGCAGCAGCGCTTCAAGCTCACCGTGGAAGGCAACGAAGACTACGGCAGCATCGAGGCGTTGACCGGCATCGACCCGCGTGTGACCACGCCATCGCTGCGCATCCTGTCGCAGGACGGACGCGACCATCAGACCCGCGCGCGCGTTTCGCTACGCCACGAACTGGATGCGCTCGATTGGGCGTTTGCCGACGATCTGCAGTGGCAGCTGTATCGCCAGGACAGCGAGAGCCTACAGCGTACCGACGAGCTGCGCGGCAACAACACCCGCCGTCATAACGAACACACCTTCGATCAGCGCGTGTACGGCGTGCTGGTCAACGCGCACAGGGCCATCGACACCGGCACGCTCAGCCACGACATCACCTATGGCCTGGACGGCACCTGGACCGACACCCGCGCCAAGCGCGATGGTTACTCGGTCAATCTGACCAATGGCGCGATCACCAATCGCGTCGGTCAGGACGTGTTCCCGGTGCGCGATTTTCCCAAGAGCGAGACCACCAAGCTCGGGCTGTATGCGCAGGACGAGATCCGCCTGTTCGATGGCCAGCTGTCGCTGACGCCCGGGGTGCGCGTGGATTACTTCCGGCTGTCGCCGCAGGTGGACGACATCTTCCGCGAAGACAATCCGGGCGTGGCTGCCGAGACCATCGATCAAACCCAGGTCTCGCCCAAGTTCGGCGTGGTGTGGCGGTTCTCCGATGCATGGTCGGCGTACGCCAACTATGCGCATGGCTTTCGCGCGCCGCCGTACAACGACGTCAATATCGGCTTCACCAATCTGCAGGCGCGCTATACCGCCATCGCCAATCCGGATCTGAAATCGGAGACCAGCCGCGGTGGCGAACTGGGCCTGCGTTTCAACGATGCAGTCGGCTATCTGGGCGTCAGCGTATACTACACCGACTACCGCAACTTCATCGAATCGTATGCGCCGGCCGGCTTCAATGCCGAAGGGCTGATGCTGTTCCAGTCGCACAACGTGGACGATGTGGTGATCAAGGGGGCCGAAGCGCGCGGCGGAATCGATCTGGGCGCCCTGGCCGGTTGGCAGGGTTGGTCGCTCAACAGCGCCCTGGCGTATGCGGAAGGCGACAATCTCACCGACGACACCCCGCTCAACTCGGTCGACCCGCTGCGCGGAACGCTCGGCGTGGCCTTCGACAGCGATGCCTGGGGCGCGGAGCTGATCGGCACCTTCGTCGCGCGCAAGCGTCGCCCGCAGCTGGACAGCTATTACACCCCGGCCGGCTACGCCACGCTGGATCTGATGGGCCACTGGGAATTCGCGCCTGGCGCCAAGGTCACTGCCGGCATCTTCAATCTGGCCGACCGCCGCTACGTGGACTGGAATGCGCTGCCCAATGGCACGCTGGCCAGCAGCACGGTGCTCGATCGCTTCACCGGCGCCGGGCGCACTGCCTCGGTCAGCCTGGCGGTGAGCTGGTAGCGGCCATGCCCATCGCCCGCCCGCTGCCGTCGTTGTCGCATGCACGTGCCACCCGCGCCGCACTGCCGCGTCCGCAGCAATTGGCGGCGTTGGGCACGGTGCTGTGCCTGTACCGGCCCGCATTGGGCAACGAGCTGGATGGCTGGCAGCACGCGGTGGATGCGGCGGCGTGCCGGCAGGTCGACAGCGATGGCGTGCGTGAGAGCATCTGGTTCTTCGATGCCGAGGGGCAGTGCTGCTGGCGGATCTGCCTGCTGCCTGACAGCGATTTCCTGATCTGGGATCGCCTGGTCGCGCGGCTGCCACCGTTGCCGATGGAAACCCATGAGCTGGGCGTCGGCGAGCGGCTGTGGCGTCGTCTGGCCGGGCGCATGCGTGGGGAGGCGTGGCGATTGAGCGCGCTGCGCCTGCAGGCCGCCGCCACCCGCGAGCAGCCGTTTGTCGCCAGCCTGGCGACCGTGTCGGCGCTGGGCGCGGAAGTTGCCGCACGCCTGGCGCGTGAAGAGGGCATCGACGGCCGCGTGGCGGTGGACGATTGCTGCTGCGCGCGCGCTGCCGCCTTGCGCACGGCCTCCACCACATCCAGCAACAACAACCCATCCGACATGACGACGTCGCTGGTGCGCCTGCGCCGCTGACGTCTCCAACCACTCCCGAGAGTTCCGATGAGCCGAACGTTTCCCCGTTGTATCGCACTGACGCTGAGCCTGTTGCCGTTGATTACCGCCGCCGACGCCCAGCGCGATCGGCAAAGCATCCTGGCGATGCAGGGCGAATACGCGGTGGACTTTGCCTTCGACGAGACGGTGTTGCTCAAGCCCGGCTACGAGCGCGCCTCGGCGATGCGCAGCGGTGCCAGCGAAGTGGTGATCGTGGTGGAGGATTCGCCGCGCAAGCTGGTGCTGCAGCATCTGCTGGTCGACGAGAAGACCGGGCATGTGACCAAGCACTGGCGGCAGGACTGGACCTTCGAGGCACCGCAACGGTTTGAATTCACCGCCGAGCAGACCTGGACGGTGCACGCGCTGCCGCCGGCCGTCAGCGCCGGTGCCTGGACCCAATGCGTATATGAAGTCAGCGACGCGCCACGTTATTGCGGGACCGGCCGCTGGGACTACGCCGATGGCCACCCCACCTGGACCAGCGATCCAAGCTGGCGCCCGTTGCCGCGGCGCGAGTACACCAAGCGCAGCGACTACAACGCGCTATCGGTGATCAACCGGCATACGCTGACGCCGAACGGCTGGACCCACGAACAATTCAATACCAAGGTGTTGCGCAAGCCCGACGGCACCCAGGAAGCGATTGCGCGCGAGTTCGGCTTCAACGATTACCGCAAGACCACCGAGGTGGATTTCGCCCCGGCCTATGCGTACTGGAAGGGCACCCAAGCCTATTGGGCCCGGGTGCGCACGCGCTGGGCCTCATTCCTGCATGCACCACCGGGCCTGCATCTGAAAACCAAGCCGGATGGCATGGCGATGATCGTGCCGATGTTCGAGCAGGCCGAGTCAGTGCAGAAGGGCAAGCGGGTCAAGGACGCGCAAATCGATGCGGTGTTCGCGCAGTGGGTCGAACCGACGAACTAGGCACCCGGATGCCGTAGGAGCGCACCCGGGCGCGACATGGCATTCCCGATAAGGCCCATCGCGCCGCGGGAGGCTTTGCGAGGTCGCGCCCGGCTGCGCTCCTACGAGCGAGACGGCGCTTTGCCTTTATTCCTTGAACATCAAAAACGCCGCCACCAGGATCAGGCCGAACGCAGCCCAATGGTTCCACTTCAGCGACTGCCCCAGGTAGAAGGTGGAGAAACCGGCAAAGACCAGCAGCGTGATCACTTCCTGCATGCCCTTGAGCTGCGGCGCCGAATACACCGCGCTGCCCAGACGGTTGCCAGGCACCTGCAGGCAGTATTCGAAGAACGCGATGCCCCAGCTGACCAGGATGGCGATCATCAGCGGCGTGGTCTTGTACTTCAGGTGTCCGTACCAAGCGAAGGTCATGAACACGTTGCTGGCGATCAGCAGCAGGACCGGGTACAGGTAGGCGGTGAAGGGGGCGGTGGGCATGGCGGCGAGCGGCAGAGAATGGGGGCCGAAGCATAAGCCAACCTCGTTAAGCGCACGCGACCGCACCGCCGAGGCCGCTCTAGCGCTGCATGCCCCAGCGGCGCACCGTCAGCCGCTCGACCGCCTGGAACACCACGCCCTCCACCAGCAGCCCCAGCACGATCACCATCGCCAGCCCCGCGAACACCTTGTCGGTATAAAGCTCGTTGCGGTTCTGGAAGATGTACCAGCCCAGGCCGCCCTGGCCGGAGGTGGCGCCGAAGACCAGTTCGGCGGCGATCAGGGTGCGCCAGGCGAACGCCCAGCCAATCTTCAGCCCGGACAGGATCGCCGGCAGCGCCGCCGGAATCAGCAGTTGCGCCACGTAGCGCGGGCCGCGCAGGCCATAGTTGCGCCCGGCCATGCGCAGCGTGTCCGGCACTGCCTGGAAGCCGGCGTAGGTGGTCAGCGCCAGCGGCCACAGCACCGAGTGCACCAGCACGAACACCAGGCTGCCGGTGCCCAGTCCGAACCACAGCAAGGCCAGCGGCAACAGCGCAATGGCCGGCAGCGGGTTGAACATGGCGGTCAGCGTGCCGAGCACATCCGGCCCCAGCGTGTGGACGCGGCCAGTGCGGTCAGCACGAACGCCAGCAGCACGCCCAGCGCATAACCTTGCGCCAGCACCCGCAATGAGGCACCGACCCGGCGCAGCAGTTCGCCGGACAGCAGCCCGTCGTAGAACGCGCGCGCGGTCTGCCCTGCGCCGGGCAGCATCAGATCGTCGCCGACCAGCCGCGCGGCGATTTCCCATGCCGCGACCAAGACCGCCAGTACCAATGCCTTGCGCAGCCACGGCGGTGCCTGCCAACGCGTGGGCGTGGTCGCGGCAACCAGGGCAGGGTCCAGCGGCGTCAGCGCCACTTCGTACTCGGGCCGCACCGGTGGAATCGGCGGCAATGCGCTTGCAGTGCTGCGGCTCATGTCAGCGCCTCGCGTTGGCGCAGGGACGGGCGACGCAGCGGTGCCACCTTGTCGTCATCCAGCGTTTCATCGGGCAGATCGAACAGCAACCGGTGAATGCGTTGCGCGGTCTGCTGGAACGCCACGCTGCCGGCACTGTGCGGGCCGAAGGCATGCGCGTTGAGTTCGGCGCGCACCTGGCCCGGGTGCGGCGACAACAGCAAGACCCGGTTGCCGACCACCAACGCTTCTTCGATGGAATGGGTGACGAACAGCAGCGTGAAGCGCAATTGTTCCCACAATTCCAGCACCTGCTCCTGCATGCGCGAACGCGTCAGCGCATCCAGTGCCGCGAACGGTTCGTCCATCAGCAGGACACGCGGGCGCATCGCCAGTGCGCGTGCGATGGCCACGCGCTGCTTCATGCCGCCGGACAAGGTGTGCGGGTAGGCATCTGCAAATCCGCTCAGCCCGACCTGGGCCAGACTTTCGTCTGCCCGCTCGCGCGCTTCGGCGCGGCCGAGCTTGCGCGCCGCGCGCAGCCCGAACACCACGTTCTCGCGCACGCTTTTCCAAGGCGCCAACTGGTCGAATTCCTGGAATACCACCACCCGGTCCGGCCCGGGGCCGGTGACCGCATGCCCCTCCAGACGGATCTGCCCTTCGCGCGGCGCAACGAAGCCGGCAACCGCCTTGAGCAATGTGGATTTACCGCAGCCCGATGGCCCGAGCAGCACGAAGCGGTCGGCTTCGTGCACATCGAAGCGCACGCGATGGGTCGCGCGCACCACGCGCTGGGCGGAGGCATATTCCAGGCTGACATGATCGACCTGCAGCAGGGGCGTCGACATCGCTCAGCTCCCGCCCGCAATCAGCGGGTCGTCGAAAAAGTAATCGCCCACCTTGCCCGGCGCCTGCTTGATCGCCCCGCTGTGCTGCATGAACTTGCCCAGCCCCAGCGTGTTCTGCGGTGCCACGGTGAACTGCACCTTGGGGTCCTTGAGGATCTGCAGCACCAACGCGCGATCGATGCCCGAGCCATTACGGCGCAGGAAGATATCGGCCGCCTGCTCCGGATGGGCAGTGACGAACTTTGCTGCCTGGTCCAGGGCGGCGACAAATGCGCGATAGGTCTTGGGGTTGTCCTGGCGGAATTTTTCCGTGGCGTACAACACCGTTGCCGACGACGGGCCGCCTTCGATCTCGTACGAACTGGTGACGATATGCGCGGCCGGGTTACGCGCCAGTTCCTGCTCCTGAAACGGCGGGCTGGCAAAATGCGCGGTGATTTCGCTGCGCCCACGGATGATCGCCGCGGCGGCATCCGGATGCGGCAACGCGACCTGCAGCGCATCGAGCTGATGGGTTCCCTTGTCGCCCCAGCGTTGTTGCTAGGCATGCTGCAGAAACCGCGACTGCACCGAGACACCTGTCGCCGGTACCGCAATGCGGTCCTTTGGCGTGAAATCGCCGATGGATTTGATGCGCGGATTGTTGCTGATCAGGTAGTACGGGAAATTGCCCAGCGAGGCGACGCCGCGGACATTCTGGCGGCCGCGCGTGCGGTCCCAGATGGTGAACAGCGGACCGACGCCGGCACCGGCGATATCGATCGAACCGGTCAACAACGCGTCGTTGACCGCCGCCCCGCCGGAGAGCTGCAGGAACTGCACGTCGATGTCCACGCCGGCGGCCTTGCCCCGCTGTTCGATCAACTTCTGGTCCTGCGCCACGTCCAGCAGCAAGTAAACGATGCCGAATTGCTTGGCGATCCGCAGCTTGCCTTCGGCTTGCGCATGCGCGCTATGCAACAGCGGCAACGCGGCCAACACCAGCAGCGCGATGCGCCGCGAAAAACGCCGGTGCGGCAAAGGAGCGTGGGAAAAGACGGTCAAACGCATGCGGCGCTCCAGTCGAGAAGGGGAAGGGAACAGGTGATGCTCAGAACGGCGCATCGCCTTCGATGGTGGTGCGGTTGAGCCGACGGCGCAGATGATCCGGCGTGCCCGCAGCCAGATGCATCACCGAGCGGTTGTCCCAAAACACCATGTCGTGCGGCTGCCAGCGATGCCGATACACCAGCGCAGCCTGCGTGGAGTGTTCGAACAGCGTCTGCAACAGCGCGCGGCTTTCGTCCTCGGGCAGGCCGACGATGCGAGTAGTGAAATGCTCGCTGACGAACAGCGCCTTGCGGCCGGTTTCCGGATGCGTGCGCACCACCGGGTGCTGCACCGGTGTCACTTCGGCAATCTGCTCCGGCGTCAGTGCCGGGCGCCACGGATTGCGGGCGCGCAGCTCTTCGTACTTGGCCAGATAACTGTGTTCGGCACGCAGATCCTGCACCGTGCGCTTGAGCGATTCGGGCAGCGTCTGCCATGCCAGGTGCTGGTTGGCAAACAGCGTGTCGCCGCCTTCGCTGGGCAGCTCCTGCGCATGCAGCAGCGACCCCAGGCTCGGGGTTTGCTTGTACGACAGATCCGAGTGCCAGTAATGCCCGGCGTCGCCCAGGCCGATCGGCTCGCCGTTCTCCTTGATGTTGGATACCACCAGCACTTCCGGTTGCTCGCGCAGTTGAAAGTTGCGCAGCACATGGATCTGCAGCGGCCCGAAGCGACGGCTGAATTCCACCTGCTGCGCCGGTGTGATGCGTTGATCGCGAAACACCAGCACGTGATGGTCCAGATGCGCGCGATGGATACGCGCGAAGGTGGCGGCATCCAGCGGTTGCGCAAGGTCCAGGCCGATCACCTCGGCACCCAGCGGAGCGTCGAAGGGCACGATCCGGACACCGGAGGTCTGCACGGGGGAAGACGCATCGCGCGGCGTGTGCACACGCGCTGCGGAAGTGATGCTGGCCATGGCGTGGCACCTCGACGGCAACGAAAGGCCGCCTGGGCCGGCGGCCGGACACACCACTCTAGGCCGTCGTGCCACCGCTGCGAACGTACGATTTGCAAGGTGCTTATGCGCTGCAGACATATGCAGCACTCACCGACGGCGAGGCGTCTCATGCGACGCGCCACGGCGTCCGTCGCCTGGTATGCAGCACAGCCACCAGGCCGCGTGTCGCACGCCGTTGCCCGCATGCGACGCGTGTTACCCGCGCTCACTCGCTCCGCAATGCCAACGCCGGCGGCGTGGACAAGATGCGCCGGGTGCCCGACCAACCCGCCAACAGACTCAACGCCAGCCCGAATGCGCCGCCGAGCAGCAGTCGCGGCCAATCCGGCGTCAACGCAATCTCGAACGCCTGCTTCCCCACGACCGCGCCGATCACGGCCGCAGCGGACACTGCCAGCGTCGCCGCCAGCAAGCCAAGCGCGCCGAATTCCACCAGCACCGCACCGCGTAGCTGGCCACGGCGTGCGCCCAGGGTGCGCAATACCGCGCTGTCGTAACGGCGTTCGCCCGCGGTGGCCTGCAACGCGGCCAGCAACACCAGCACGCCGGCCAGCAGGCTGAAGCCCATCACCAATTGCACCGCCTGTGCCACCTGGTCGATGACCTCGCGCACGCGCCCAAGGATTGCGTCGATATCCAGCAACGAAATGTTCGGATAGGCGCGGCTCAGCGCCGCCAGCTTGGACGCATTGCCCGGCGGCAGGTGGAAGGCGGAAATCAGGTTGTACGGCGCATCGCCGACCGACCCTTGATTGAGCAGCAGGAAGAAGTTGACCCGGAACGAATCCCAATCGGCCTTGCGGATGCTGGTCACGGTGAACGTGCGTTGCTGTTCGCCCAGCAGCAAGGTGATGCGATCGCCCAGTTTGAGCTGGTAGCGTTGCGCCCAGCCTTCTTCCACCGAGGCTTCCGCCGCGGTGCTGTCGGCCGCCCAGAACTTGCCCTGCAGCAGCGTATTTGCGGGCGGGAACGCATGGCGCCAGGAAAAATTCACTGGCCGGTTGTCGCCGTCGCCATCGTCGGCCGGGTCACGCTCGCCGCGCACCGGCGGTTTGTCGTTGATGGCGACCAGGCGCCCGGTGGAAAACGGCTCCACGGCCGCATCGTTCACCCCCAGACCGCGCAGCGTCTGCAGCACCGGCTGGGTTTGTTCGGGCTGGATGTTCATCAGGAAGTAGTTGGGCGTGTCCGCCGGCAGGCGGTCGCGCCATTGACCGAGCAGGCCCGGGCCGACCACCGCTAGCAGCAACAGCGCGCACAACGACAGCGACAGCCCGACCAGCTGCACCACGCTCAAGCCGCGGCGCCGGGTCAGCGAGGCCAGGCCAAGTTTCCAGGCACCGCGCAGGCGGTGCTGGATCGGTCGCAGCAACGCGAGCAGGCCCAGCCCCAGCAACATCGCCACCAGTGCCAGCGCGGCCAGGCCGCCCAGCACCCAACCGGCCAACACCAGATTGCCGGTGGCATAGACGGTGAGCGCCAGCGTGGCGGCCAGGGCTGCGCCATACACCAGCAGCGAGTTGGGCGGCACTGCAGCAAAGCTGCGGTTGAGCACGCGCATCGGCGGCACGTTGCGCAGCCGCAGCAGCGGCGGCAGGCCGAAGCCCAGCAACAGCACCAGGCCGATGCCTGCACCGGCCAGGGCAGGGGTGGCCTGTGGCAGCGGCAACCGGTTCGGGATCAGACTGCCCAGCGCCTGCACCAGGCCTTCCTGCGCGAGCATGCCAAGCCCGATACCGACCAGGCAGGCCGGTATCGCCGTCAGCAACAATTGCAGCGACAGCATCGCCAGGATGTCGCGCTGGCGGGCACCCAGGCAGCGCAGGACCGCCACGGTGTCGATGCGTCGCATCGCAAACCGGTTCGCTGCCAGGGCCGTGGCCACACCGGACAACAGCACCGCCAGCAACGCCGACAAGGCCAGGAAGCGGCCGGCGCGATCAAACGCTGCACGCATGCCGCGCTGGGTGTCTTCGATGCCGACCAGGCGATACTCGCTGGCGCGTGGTTTCAACCAAGCGCGCAAATCGGCGATGGCATCCGGTGCGCCGGCGAACATCAACCGATAGGAGGCGCGGCTGCCGGGGCCGAGCAGGCCGGCGCCTTCAATATCGGCGCGATTGACCAGCAGCGGCGGCGAGAGTTGCATCAGCTCACCGGAGGCATCGGGTTCGGCGCGCAACACGCCGGTGATGGTCAGATGGCCGGCGCCGAATTCCAGTTGCTCGCCTATGTGCAGGCCCAGCGCTTCGAGCAGGCGCGGATCGGCATAGGCCTGGCCCGGCGGCGGTGCGCTGGCGACGCTGCCTTCCGTCCCGGTGCCGTTCTTGGACACCAGCAACTGCCCACGCAGCGGGTAGCCGGCGCCGACGCCGCGGATATTGGCCATCTGGCTGGCATCGCCATGGAACAACACGCTGGGGAAGCTGACCATGCGCGTACTCTGCAGGCCGCGTCGTCTGGCTTCTTCGGCGAAGTCGGCCGGGATTTCCTGCCGCCCGGTCACGCCCAGATCGCCGCCGAGCACTTCGGCCGCGCTGGAGGTCAGCGCGAGCGTCACCCGGTCGACCAGGGTGCCCACCGCGGTCATCACCGCCACGCCCAGCACCAGCGCGGCGAATACGGTCAGCAGGTCCCCGGCCAGGAATTCGCGGCGTACTGCGCGCGCGGCTTGTCGCACGACGTTCATGCGGCCGGACCGGTCTGTGCGTGCAGGCGGCCGCTGTCGATGCGGTAGATGTGGCGACAACGCTGCGCCAGCGTCATGTCATGCGTGACCAGGACCAGCGTGGTGTCGCTGGTGGCATTGAGCGCGAACAACAGGTCGCTGATCTGCGCGCCTGTGGCCTGGTCGAGACTGCCGGTGGGCTCATCGGCGAACAGGATGCGCGGGCGCGCCACGAATGCGCGCGCCAACGCCACGCGCTGCTGCTCGCCGCCGGACAGCTGGCGCGGATAATGCCGCGCACGTGCGCTCAGGCCCACGGCCTCCAGCACTTCGCGCACCCGCGCCGGATCCTCGCGCCCGGCCAGTTCCAGCGGCAGTGCGATGTTTTCTTCGGCAGTCAGCGCCGGCAGCAGGTGAAAGCTCTGGAACACGAAGCCGACGTCGCGGGCGCGCAGCGCGGCGCGCGCCTCTTCGTCGAGCTGGCCCAGGTCCTGGCCCGCCAGCACGATGCTGCCGCGGCTGGGCAGATCCAGCCCGGCCAGCAAGCCGAGCAGGGTGGTCTTGCCCGAACCGGACGCACCGACGATGGCGATGCTATCGCCTTCACTGACCGTCAAGCTCACGTTGTCGAGGATGTGGAGCGTTCCCTCCGGGCCACTGACGGACTTGCCGACCTCGCGAACGTCGATGGCGGTGCGGGTGCTGGAGCGGGGGGCCAGACTGTCGATGAGGAATCTCCGAATGCGTGAAAGAACACTGCGATATGGCGTGCTGGTCCTGTGGCTGCTGACACTCTCCCTGCTTGCGTCGGGGATCGCCTCTGCCAAAAGTCCGGTCGCCACCGCGCCGATCCTGGTCGTCGGCGACAGCCTGAGCGCTGCGCACAACATCCCGGTGCAGTCCGGTTGGGTGACTTTATTGGACCAACGCCTGAAGCGTGACATGGCGACGCCACCGGCAGTCGTCAATGCCAGCATCAGCGGCGAAACCACATCCGGCGCGCTGACCCGGCTGCCGGGCCTGCTGGAAAAGCACCGCCCCGGCGTGGTGGTCATCGAACTCGGCGGCAACGATGCGCTGCGGGGGCTGACTCCGGCCCAGCTCAAGGGCAATCTGGAAAAGATGATCCAGCTCAGCCAGCAAGCCGGCGCCAAGGTACTGCTGCTCGGGATCGACGTGCCGCCCAATTACGGCCCAGCCTATCGCGAGCGGCTCAAGGCGACCTATGCGGACCTTTCCAAACAGTACAAGACCGCGCTGGTGCCGTTCTTTCTGGAAAAGGTCGCGCTGCAGCCCGGTCTGATGCAGGCGGACGGTCTGCACCCCACCGCCGCTGCGCAACCGAAGGTGCTGGAGACGGTGTGGCCGGCGTTGCGCCCGCTGCTCGGCCGCTAAATGCCGGACAACGCAACACGTTATCCAGTCTTCACGCCCTTTCCACCGTCGATCCGGCATGTTTCACAAAGCTGAAGACCGAGGAAAGTCCATGCGTCAGACCAAGGAAACGTCCGGCCTCGTGCTGGTCGTCGAAGACAACCGCAATATCTCCGAAATGATCGGCGAGTACCTGGAAGGCCGTGGCTTCGAGGTCGACTACGCGCAGGACGGCCTGGACGGCTATCGTCTTGCCGCGGAGAACAGCTACGACGTGGTCGTGCTGGATCTCATGCTGCCACGCCTGGACGGCATCGAAGTGTGTCGCCGCCTGCGCAACGACGCACGCAAGTCCACCCCGGTGTTGATGCTGACGGCCCGCGACACGCTGGACGACAAGCTCACCGGCCTGGGCTTTGGCGCCGACGATTACCTGACCAAGCCGTTCGCGATCCAGGAACTGGAAGCGCGCCTGCGTGCCCTGATCCGCCGCGAGCGTCGCCAGGTGGGCTCGGAAGTGCTCAAGGTCGCCGACCTGGTGCTTGACCCGGTGAGCATGCGCGCCACCCGTGCCGGCACCGAGCTGCAGCTTTCGCCGATCGGCCTGCGCCTTTTGACCATCCTGATGCGCGAATCGCCGCGTGTGGTCACCCGCCAGGAAATCGAGCGCGAAATCTGGGGCAACGGCTTGCCCGATTCGGACACCCTGCGCAGCCATCTGTACAACCTGCGCAAGATCATCGACAAGCCGTTCGACCGTCCGCTGTTGCACACCGTGCAGAGCGCCGGCTATCGCATCGCCGACATCGCCCAACCGATGGCGTGATGTCCTGCGCGCCGGCCGCCGTTCTGGCGGCCGGCCGCTGTGCAGGCGCTCACGCGCCGATCGATCTCCTGTGCTGCCGGCTGGTTGCACGAAGGACTCACGGGAAGTGCTGCCTATACTCGGGCGCTCTTTCCTGGATGCAGCAATGCCACACGGGCTCCCGAGAAAAATACGTCTGGCCTTCCTGCTGCAGGTCGTGCTGGCGAGCCTGGCGCTTGTGCTGGCCGGGTATCTGGTGTCGTTCGTCATCAAATACAGCCTGGTGCGCACCGTGCTCGCCGACGAGGCCGTGCATTTCTGGCAGATGCAAAAGAGCGTGCCGGACAACCGGCCGCCGAATACGCGCAACATCCAGGGCTATTTTTCGCCCGCCGGTACCGCCGCCGAGGCGGCTCCGGCCGCGCTGCGCCACCTGTCTCCGGGTTTCAGCGAAGTGGCTGCCGCCGATGCGCTGGTGTATGTCGATCAACGTCCGGAGGGGCGGCTGTATCTGGTGTTTCCGCGCTCGCGCGCGGCGCATCTGACCTGGTGGTTCGGTGTGGTGCCGGCGATTGTGGTGTTGCTCGCGATCTATGGCGTGTCGTGGTTCACCTACCGGGTCTCCAAGCGGCTGGTCTCGCCGATCAGCTGGCTGGCCCGGCGCGTGTCGCATTGGGACCCGCGCAACCCGGATGTGGACGAACTGGCTCCGGAGCGGCTGCCTGCCGAACTGCAGGGCGAAACGCGCCAGCTGGCCGCCGCGCTGCATGCGCTGGGGTTGCGCGTCAGCGAGCATGTCGCGCGCGAACGCAACTTCACCCGCGATGCCAGCCATGAATTGCGCACTCCGCTCACGGTGATTCGCGTGGCCAGCGACATGGCCTTGGCCGACGACGAATTGTCCGCGCGTACGCAGCGCAGCCTGCGCCGCATCCAGCGCGCCGGCCACGATATGGAGGCGGTGATCGATGCGTTCCTGATCCTGGCACGCGAAGCCGAGATCGACCCGCAGAGCGAAAACTTCGATGTGGCCGAGCTTGCCAGCGAAGAACTGCAAAGCGCGCGTGAACTGCTTGGCGACAAACCGGTGTCGTTGCGCATGGTCGGCGACCGCAGCCTGCAGATGTTCGCCCCGCCCAGGGTGATGCGGGTGGTGCTCAGCAATCTGTTGCGTAACGCCTGCGCTTACACCGATACCGGCAGCATCGAGGTCGAGGTGACCCACGACCGTATCGTGGTCCGCGATACCGGCATTGGCATGAGCGAAGAAGCGCGGGCACGCGCGTTCGAACCGTTCTTCCGCGCCGACCCCACTCGCCCGCAAGGCGCTGGGCTTGGCCTGTCGATCGTCCGTCGGCTGTGCGATCGCTTCGGCTGGCGTATCGAACTGCAGAGCGAAGCCGGCATCGGTACGTCCGTGGCGGTGGTCGTCGCCTGAGGCGGCATTCGGTGGTCCTGGCGCGTGCTGATGATGCCTTGCTGCCGGCCAAGTCGTCAGGCAGCGATGGCAGATAACGACGAAGGCCTGCCGCACGCGGTATTGGATCACCGCTTGGACCACTATGTTGCTTGCTCGGCAGCCGGAACGCGCAACGTGGTGTCGACAGTGCAGCGCGCGACGCGTACGCGCTTGCGGCGTGTTTAGCGACGTTGCAGAGGCCTGGCATGGCTGGCATCGTTCGCGCACACCGCCAACGCGTTCGCCGCGGGCCGACATCGCAGACGCCTACGTCAGTTGTGTGTGAGAACAGGACCGGCAGTTTGCCGCCACGATGCAGCGTGCTGCCCTGGAGCGGCAGCCAACGTCTCGCCTGCAGACCGGCGATCCGGCGACAGGCGCGCCGGATTGGCTCGGTTGCGTTCTAGCGTTGTTCCAATACCGGTGCCACGACCTTGCGCCAGATCGCGTACCCATCGGCCGTCATATGCAGCCTGTCGGCGCGGAACAGTTCCGCGCGCGGCTTGCCGCTGGCATCGAGCATCGGGGTGTAGATGTCCACGAAGTCCACGCGCGGCAGCGGGGCTAGCGCGTCCTTGATCAGGCGGTTGGCCTTGATCACGGCCGGCAGCAGTTGCGCGCGCGACGGGCTGGGCTTGATCGACAGATAGCTGATGCGTGCCTCGGGCAGGTCGCGGCGTACACGTGCCACGAATGCCAGCACGTCATCGCGCACCTGTTCGGGCGTGCGGCCGCTGTTGAGGTCGTTGTCGCCGGCGTACAGCACCACCTGGCGTGGCGCGTATGGAATCACGATGCGGTCCGCGTACCAGGTGCTGTCGCGCACTTCCGAGCCGCCGAAACCGCGATTGATCACCGGCTTGCCCGGGAAATCCTGTGCCAATGTCTCCCAGAACCGGATCGATGAGCTGCCGACGAACACGATGCCGTGCTTGGGCGGCGGCTGACGCGCGTCGCTTTCGGCGAAGCGTTGCATGTCTTCTTCCCAAGCGGCATTGGAGACCTGCGCCGGCACCGCCGGAGCGGTGTGCAGGGCGTCGGCGTACACATGGCCGGACAGGAGGGCGAGGGCGCACAGCATGCTGCGCAGGCGATGGATGGTCATGCAGGAACCTTCAAAGTGAAGCGGGCTGCCATGGTGCGCCAGGCTGGAAGCTGAGGGCAAACCTGCGCGCAGCTGGCGGGGCGGGTCGCCACGGTGCAAGATTCGCACTTTCCCCAGCAGCGACCATGCCATGCGTTCGACTTGTTCCCTTCTTCGCCCATGCGGCAGGACGCGCTGACGCATGGCCGATCAATTGGGGCACGTCCCGCGCGGCCCGCGTCGCATGCTCAAGGCGGCGATCTGGTCATGGCAGGGATTGCGCGCGGCGTGGCTGCACGAATCTTCGTTCCGCCTGGAGGTCTGTCTGGCGGCGGTGCTGGTACCGCTCGGTCTGTGGCTCGGGCAGTCGGGACTCGAGCGCATCGCGCTGATTGCACCGCTGTTGATCGTGCTGGCTGCCGAACTGCTGAACTCGGCCATTGAGGCCGTGATCGAACGCTACGGCCCGGAACACCACGTATTGGCCGGGCGTGCCAAGGACATGGGCTCGGCTGCGGTATTCGTGTTGCTGATCAATGTGCTGCTCTGCTGGGGATTGATCCTGCTGCCGCGGCTGTGGTGACGCACGATGGGCAGGGCGAACCGCTCAGGGGCGTGTGCATGCGGGCTTGACTTGGCACGTGGCATGCTCGGTCTCTCTTCCAACGGAATCGCCTGCATGCCTGTCCTGATTCGCGCCCTGGTGTTGCTGATCCTGACCGCGTCGCTGTCCGGTTGCGGCTATAACGCGATCCAGCAGAAGGAAGAGGGCGTCAAGGCCGGTTGGTCGGAGGTGCTCAATCAGTATCAGCGTCGCGCCGATCTGATTCCCAACCTGGTACGCACCGTGCAGGGCTATGCCCAGCAGGAACGTCAGGTCCTGACCGAAGTAACCAATGCGCGCGCGCGCGTCGGCCAGATCCAGGTCAACGCCGATGACGAAGCATCGTTGAAGCAGTTCCAGCAGGCGCAAGGCGAGCTGGGTAGCGCGCTGTCGCGGTTGTTGGTGGTCAGCGAAAACTATCCGCAGCTCAAGTCGGACCAGTCGTTCCGCGATCTGCAGGTGCAGCTGGAAGGCACCGAAAACCGTATCACCGTGGCGCGTGGCCGCTATATCCAGACCGTGCAGGACTACAACACCTACATCCGCTCGTTTCCGCAGGTGATCACGGCCAAGATCTTCGGATACCAGCCCAAGCCCAATTTCAGCGTGGAAAACGAAGCGCAGATCTCGCGCGCTCCGCAGGTGGATTTCGGCACGCAGCAGGCGCCACAGCAGACGCCGCAGCAACAGCCCGCGCCGCAGCCTGCGCAGTAATCAGCGGCTGTGCGTGCCTGTGCAGTCGCCGCTAGCAAGCGCAGCACGCGCTGTCGAAGTACGCACAGGCACGCATCAAGGCAACGCATGCCAAGCGGCACATCAGCACGAATCTGCGGACCAAACCAACAGAACGTTTGAGGCGAGAGCTAGCCGCTCTGCCATCGGGGGGAGAGGTTGGGTGAGGGGACGGTGCCAGTCCTCGCAATCGTCCCGACTACCCGTGGCTTCGCTTCGGACGGACCCCCTCTCTGTAAGAGGCACTGTCACGCAGGGAGAGGGCTTGGCAAAACCCAGCGTTGATCGACGATCGGCGCGCATCACCTAGGAGTTGGCAATGCGGCGAATGGCTTTGCGAGTGCTGTGGATGATGGCGTTGCTGCTGCTGCCGGCGTCGTTGCTGGCGCAGGAGTTGGCTGCCATCCCGCCGCTGCGTTCGCCGGTGGTCGACGTCACCGGCACTCTGGATGCGGGGCAGATCCAGCAACTCGAGCAACAGGCGCTGGCCTTGCAGCAGCGCAAGGGCGCGCAGCTGCAGATCTTGATCGTGCCGACCACGCAGCCGGAAGCGATCGAGCAATACACCCAGCGCGTGTTCGACCAATGGAAGATCGGCCGCAAGGGCGTGGACGACGGCGTGCTGCTGCTGGTGGCCAAGGACGACCGTCGCGTCCGCATCCAGCCGGGTTACGGCCTGGAAGGCGCCATTCCGGACATCACCGCCAACCGCATCATCCAGGAGTATCTGGCGCCGCGCTTCCGTGAGGGCGATTACGCTGGCGGCATCGCGGCGGCGACCGCAACCCTGGCCGGCCTGATCGAAGGCGAGGCCCTGCCGGCGCCGGTCAGCGGGCATGCCGAGGGCGGCAACGGCACGGGCGGCGGTGGCTGGATCATGGCGCTGTTCATCGGCTTGGTGGTGGCCATGGTGGCGCGCGGCATCCTGGGCGCGCTACCGCGCCCGCTGCGCGCCGTGCTGACCGGCGTTGCCGCCGGCGGTGCCGCATTGCTATTGACGTCGTTGCTGTTCGCCAGCGCGGGTGCGGCGGTGATCGGCTTGCTGGCGGGCCTATCCTCCGGCTCACCGGGCCGCTTTGTCGGCGGCGGCTGGGGCGGTGGCGGCTTCGGTGGATTTGGCGGCGGCGGCCGTGGCGGTTTCGGCGGCGGTGGTGGCTGGGGCGGTGGCGGCGGGTCATCAGGAGGCGGTGGCGCCTCGGGGAGCTGGTAATGCGGTGGCTCAGGCATCTCTTCGCGCCCTCGGCGCAGCGCACATTTCCAGCCGCATGCATGGACGCCATTGCAGCGGCGGTGACGGCCAGCGAGCGCTCGCACACCGGCCAGATCATGGTCGCGGTCGAGGCCGACCTGCCACTGGAGGCGTTGTGGCGCGGGCACAGCGCGCGCCAGCGCGCCGAGCAGGCCTTCGCCCAGCTGCGGACCTGGGATACCGAAGCCAACAACGGGGTGCTGATTTACCTGCTGCTGGCCGACCACGCCATCGAGGTGGTGGCGGATCGCGGCCTGCGCAGCCGGGTGCCGGAAGCGCGTTGGGCAGAAGTGTGCCGGCGCATGCAGCAGTTCCTGCGCGAAGGCCAGCACGAAGCGGCTGTCCTGGCCGGCATCGAGGCGGCGACCGAGCTGTTGGCCGAACATTTCCCGGCCACCGACGGCGCGCAGCATGAAGACGAGCTACCTGACCGGCCGCGGATTTTAGGCTGAGCGCGTGCGAGGTGTCAGAATAGCGGCCTCGCTCTACGTGATACGCGGTCCGCATGATCTATCTGCACGCCATCGACCCCATCGCCTTCTCGCTCGGCCCGGTGCAGGTGCACTGGTACGGCTTGATGTACTTGGCGGCGTTTTTCTCGGCCTGGGCCCTGGGCCGTTCGCGCATCCTGCGCGGTCGCTTGCCCGGGGTAGACATGGATGGTTTTTCCGACCTGCTGTTCTACGGCATGCTCGGCGTGGTGTTGGGTGGGCGCATCGGCTACATGCTGTTCTATGCGTTCGAGACCTTCCTGGCCAATCCGCTGATCCTGTTCAAGGTCTGGGAAGGCGGCATGAGCTTCCACGGCGGCCTGCTTGGCGTGTTGATCGCTTGTTGGTTGTGGGCGCGCAAGCACCGGTTGCACTTCTTCGATGTGATGGACTTTGTCGCCCCGCTGGTGCCGCTGGGTCTTGGTTTCGGGAGGCTCGGCAATTTCGTCGGCGGCGAATTGTGGGGAAAATTCACCCAGGCCGGCTGGGGCGTGATCTTTCCGCATGCGCCGGAACTGGCCGACCGGTTGCCCGCGCAGATCCAGGCGCAGTACGCCGCCGGCGCGTTGAACCAGTTCGCACGCCACCCCTCGCAGCTCTATGAAGCTGCGCTGGAAGGGGTCGTGATGTTCGTGGTGTTGTGGACGTTCTCGATGAAGCCGCGCGCACGGTATGCGGTCTCCGGCCTGTTCGCATTGCTGTATGGCGTGTTCCGTTTCATCGTCGAATTCGTGCGCGTACCCGACGCACCGATCGGCTACCTGGCCTTCAATTGGCTGACGATGGGCCAGATTCTGAGCCTGCCGTTGGTTGCGGTTGGCCTGGTGCTGCTGGCGATGTCGCGCCGCGCGCCGGTGTTGCAGCCGGTGCTGCCGGTGCCCGCGGGCGTGGAGGCTGCCAAGTGAAGCCGTACCTGGAGTTGTTGCAGCACGTGCTGGACCACGGCGCAGAGAAGTCCGATCGCACCGGTACCGGCACGCGCAGCGTGTTCGGCTGGCAGATGCGCTTCGATCTCAACGACGGCTTTCCGTTGGTGACCACCAAGAAGCTGCACCTGCGCTCGATCATCCATGAGTTGCTGTGGTTCCTGAAGGGCGACACCAATATCGGCTACCTCAGCGACCATCAGGTGCGCATCTGGGACGAATGGGCCGACGACAACGGCGATCTCGGTCCGGTGTACGGCAAGCAGTGGCGGCGCTGGACCGGCCCGGACGGTGTCGAGATCGACCAGATGCAGTGGCTGGTGGATGAGATCAAGCGCAATCCGGATTCGCGTCGTCTGGTGATCAGCGCCTGGAATGTCGGCGAGCTGCCGCAGATGGCGCTGATGCCTTGCCACAGCCTTTTCCAGTTCTACGTGGTGAACGGCAAGCTCAGTTGCCAGCTCTATCAGCGCAGCGGCGATATCTTTCTGGGCGTGCCGTTCAATATCGCCAGCTATGCGCTGCTGACGCACATGGTGGCCCAGGCCACCGGCCTGGGCGTTGGCGATTTCGTGCACACGCTGGGCGATGCGCACCTGTATTCCAATCACTTCGAGCAGGCACGCGAGCAGCTGACGCGCACACCGCGTGCGCTGCCCAGCTTGCGTCTGAATCCCGAGGTCACCGACCTGTTCGCGTTCCGCTTCGAAGACATCGCCATCGAAGGCTACGACCCGCATCCGGCGATCAAGGCGCCGGTGGCGGTGTGACGAGCGAGTTGCGGCATGGTCCGCTGGTATCCACTTGAGACGGCAGCACTGTGATGGCCAAGCATTCGATCAAGGCACGGGAAAAACTGGCTGATTCGCTGATGGCAATGCAGGCCAGCCTGTTGGTGAATCTCACGAGCATCCTGCTCATCGCACCGATCGGCTTTTTCGGTATTGCCTTGTACAAGGGTGAATCCCTGCAGCTGACGAACGTCTTCGGCGGCCAGTCTTCGGCGGCGCTGGCGGTGATTGGCGTGTTGTACCTTGCGGCTTTCTGCCTTGGAATGATGGGCCGGCACGCGGCGATGAAAATCTACGACACGCTGTATCCGGACCGATGAAACTGACCCTGATCGTCGCCTTCGACCGCAACAACGCCATCGGTCGCGACAACGACCTGCCGTGGAAATTGCCGGACGATCTCAAACGCTTCAAGGCGCTGACGCTGGGCAAGCCGATCCTGATGGGGCGCAAGACGGCGCAATCGCTGGGGCGTGCGTTGCCGGAGCGATTGAACCTGGTGCTGACGCGTTCGGGGCAGGTGCCGTTCGAGGGCATGCATGCGGTGGCATCGGTGGAACAGGCGATCGAGCGCGCTGCGCAGGATGGCGCGCAGGAGCTGTGCGTGATCGGCGGCGGCGAGGTGTATCGGCTGACCATGCAACGTGCCGATCTGCTGGCGGTGACCGAAGTAGACACGGTAGTGGATGACGCCGATACGCATTTCCCGCCGATCGACCCTGCGCTGTGGGAGGCCGTGCAGCGCGAATCGCACGCGGCCGATGCCCGGCATGCGTTCGCATTCGACTATGTGGACTATCGGCGGCGTTGACGCCTTTGCGTGAACGATCCAAGCGCGCTGCGTTTGCGGTGACCGCACCCTCGCAGCGCGCCGTGTGAGCCGGCTATGCGCAGCGTGGTCTCGCAAGCAGCCAGGCGTGACTACCCCAGGCGTTTGTTCACCACCAGCTCGCCCAGTTCGATCAGCCGCGCACGCACGATGTTGCGGCTCAGTCCCAGTAGCGCGGCAGTCTTGACCTGGTTGTGGTGGCAGTGCCGATACGCGGCACGGAACAGTTGATCTTCCACTGTCGCATGCAGCGCGCCACCGGCGCTTTCGAACAGGCTGTCGAAGGCGCGTTCGAGCAGGGCCTGGCCGTCTTCGTGGGGGTCGCCGCCGGCCTGGCCTGGCAAGCGCAGTTGCGACAGACGGATGTCTTCGGCGCGCACCACGCCGTCGCGGTGGATCAGCAAGGTGTGGTGGATGACGTTCTCCAGCTCGCGGATATTGCCTGGCCACGGGTACTCGACCAACAGGTGCTCGGCATCCGCGCTGATGGTCACGCGGCCGTGTCCCAGGCGCTGGCTGTAGATATCGACGAAGTGGCGGATCAGCGGCGGAATGTCGCCGGGACGTTCGCGCAGCGGCTTGAGCTCCACGCCCACCACGTTGAGGCGATAGAACAGGTCCTGGCGGAAATACCCATGTTGGATGGCGTGGTCCAGCGGCACGTTGGTGGCGGCCAGTACGCGCACATCGATCGGCACGCTGCGGCGCGAGCCCAGTCGTACCACTTCGCGCTCCTGCAGTACGCGCAGCAGCTTGACCTGGATCGGCATCGGCAGGTCGCCGATTTCATCCAGAAACAAGGTGCCGCCGTTGGCCTCCTCGAACCAGCCGGCCTTGGCGCTCAGGGCGCCGGTGAACGCACCTTTCTCATGCCCGAACAGTTCGGCATCGACCAGCGACTCGCTGAAGGCGCCGCAGTTGACCGCCACGAACGGGTGGCGGGCCCGCGCGCTGCGATGATGGATGTGACGTGCGACCAGCTCTTTGCCGGTGCCGGATTCGCCGACGATCAGCACGCTGGCTTCGCTTGGCGCAACCCGTTCGAGGTGCGTCAGCAATGCCTGGGAAGACGGGTCTTCGAACACGTGCGCGGTGGCGCGCACGGCGTTGCCGGTGAGCACGTGTTGCTGCGCTGCAGGCAGGGTGAGCAAGCGGACATCGGACATGGGACGGGCTCGTGCGTGGGGGAGGAAGGGCGCGAGGCGGCGTCGGTTCAACACGGCGGGACGCGAGGTCCGAGTCGGAAATGCAGGTGACGCATCGTCGGGCTCAGGAATAGAAACTGGGAGTGGGTGGCTGGTGTCGCAGTGCCCATTCGCCGAGTTCGCGCAGCTTGTAATCGACCGGATCGTGCAGCGTCTGGGTGCGCAGGTTGCGCCAGTAGCGGTCCAGCCGCAGCGCTGCATGCGTGGCACGCGCGCCGGTGACCTCGAAGAGTTTGCTGCACACCTCCAGCCCGACGCGTGTGGTGGCGACCTTGGCGGCGGCCACCGCCAAGGCGACTTGCGCGCGCTCGTCGCGGCCGAGCGCATGCTCCTTGCGCCAGGCGGCGTCGAGCAATCCGGCAGCGCGGTCGGTCAGCAGCCGGGCGCTTTCCAGGCCCAGCCAGAATTCGCCGTAATGGGCCAGGATGTAGGGGTCTTCGCTGGCTTGTTCGACCCCGGAGCGGTGCCAGGGGCGGGCTTCGCCCAGGGTGTAGCTGCGCGCTTCCTCGAATGCGCCCTCGGCAATCCCCAGGAACAGATGCGCGAACAGCAACTGCGCGATCAAGGGGCGCAGACAGGCGAACGGAGTGCTCAACGGGCCGGGATCCAGCAATAGCTCGCTTTCTTCCACGCGGACGCGCTCGAAGGTGGTGCTGCCGCTGTCGGTCTGGCGCTGGCCGATGTTGTCCCAATCGTGGCCGAGCGTGATGCCGCTGCGCGCGGTGGGAATCGCACCGATCAACAATTTGCCGCTGCGCTCGTCCAGGGCCGAGGCGATCAGCATTTGCGAATCGATGGCGCCGGAACAGAAACTCTTTCTGCCGGAAAATTCGCGCCAGCCTTCGCATTGCACGGCGACGGTGCGGGTATCCAGGGGGTTGAGCGCATTGCCCCAGAACCACTGCTTGCGCGCGGTCTGCTCCAGCCACGGCTGCCACTGCGCGGGCTGGCCAAACAGCCGCACGGTGGCGAGCATCAGATGATGGAAGCCGAACACATGCGCGATGGAGCTGTCGACCTTGGCGAAGGTGCGCACGACCTGCAGCACCTCGCTCCAGCTGGCGCCGAGGCCGCCGTACTGCACCGGAATGCTGAGCGCGAGCAGGCCGCTGGCGCGCAATGCATCGCGCTCGGCCTTGGGAGTGCCGCCGCGTGCATCGCGCTCGATCGCGGTGTCGGCGAACCCGGCAGCCAGGCGCTGGGCGGTCTGCAGCGGATTGAGCAGGGTCGGTTGCGGTTGGCGGCTGGTCATGTGCGGTGGCCTTGTGCAGATGCGAAGGAGTGGGGCGCTGACCGGACAATGGTCGGCACGTAGTGCAGAAGATCGCCAGCTGGGCATGTCGCATCCGGGAGGGCATTCCAGCGCCGGCCAGCGCTCAGAACACATGGAGGCTGTGCAAGGCCGCAAGCAGGTCCTGGCGGGCCTGCCGCAGCGCCGCCTCATGCGCCTGGCGATCGCGCGGACGCGGCAGCTCCAGCCGCTGGGCATGCGCGATCGTTCCGGGCTGGCCACCGATGACGATGACGCGGTCGCTCAGGTAGACCGCTTCGTCGATGTCGTGGGTGACCAGCAGCACGCTGAAGCCATGTTCGCCGGCCAGGCGCAGCAGCAGGTCCTGCAGCTTGATGCGGGTGAAGGCATCCACCGCGCTGAAGGGTTCGTCGAGCAGCAGCACGCGCGGTTGCCGGTACAGCCCGCGTGCCAGCGCCACGCGCTGCGCCTGGCCGCCGGACAGCTGTTTGGGCAGCGCGGTTGCGTAATCCAGCAGGCCGACCTGGGCCAGCAACTGCTGCACGCGCGCAGATTGCCGCGCGGCCGCCGGCGATAGATCGGCCTCGTCGGCGAAAGCGACATTGGCGGCCACATCCAGCCACGGCAGTAGCCGCGGCTCCTGGAAGATGAAGCCGATCTGCCGGTCCACGCCACGCACACGGGCGCCATCCAGCGCCACCTCGCCGGCGTAGTCGCGCTCCAGGCCGGCCAGGATACGCAGCAGGGTGCTTTTGCCGCAGCCGCTGGCGCCGATCAAGCTGACGATCTCGCCGGGTGCCAGCTGCAGGTCGATATCGCGCAGCACCTGGCGCGTGCCGAAACGTTTGCCGGCGATGTGCAGCTGCAGGCCGGAGCTGCTCACCTAGGGCTCCCAGGGTGGCCGGGCGCGCTACGATTCTGCAGGTTGTCGCGCCAGCGCAAGGTGCGCGATTCGATGCTCTTGAGTAGGCCATCGCTGAGTTTGCCGAGCAGTGCGAGCAATACGATGGCGCCGATCACGATGTCCGGTCGCGAGGTTTCGCGCCCGTCGCTCAGCAGATAACCCAGCCCGCGGGTGGCAGCGATCAGCTCGGCGGCGACCAGGAACATCCAGGCCAGACTCAGGCTGGTGCGCAGCCCGGTGAAGATGGACGGCAGCGCCGCCGGCAGCAGGATGCGCCGCACCAGGCGTGGTTTGGACAGCCCGTAGCTTTCGCCCAGCTCCACCAGCGTGCGGTCGACCTGGCGCAGGCCGCTGACCACGCCCAGATACACGGGGAAGAACGCGCCGATGGCGATCAGGGTGATCTTGGGCGCCTCGTCGATGCCCATCCACAGCAGCAGCAACGGCACCCAGGCCAGGCTGGGCACTGCGCGCAGCGCCTGGAAGCTGGGATCGAGCAGGCGTTCCAGCCAGCGGCTCAGGCCCACCGCCACACCGACCAGCAGGCCGAGCCCGGCGCCGATGGAGAAGCCCGCCAGCACCCGCAACACACTGGCGCCAACATGACTGGCCAGTCCGCGGCTCGCCTCGTCGGCAAGCGTGCGCAGGATCTGGCTGGGCGGCGGCAGCAGGTAACTCGGTGTCCAGCCCAGCGCCGAGGCAAGTTCGAGCCCGGCGAAGAAGACCAGCGGCAGTAGCCAGCCCAGGCTGCTGGCGGGCAGCCTGAGGCGCGGTCGCGGCGGGGTGCCGGCCACGGAGGCGGAAACGCGCAAGGAGGTGTCGTTCATCGCCGTGCTCAGGCCTGCGCCACGCCTGCGCGCTTGGCGTAGCTGGGATCGATCAGCCCAGCCAGCACCTTGCCCAGATCGGTGCCGGGACGGACCAGGCCCTCTTCGAGCAGGATCGGCGCGGCGCTCTGCAGCGCTGCCCTCTCTTCCGGACCAATGACCGGATTGCGCAGGTCGGTGCGCTGCAGCTGCAGCGTGGCGACCTGGGGCGACAGCCGGGCCTCTGCGGCGATCAGCGCGGCCAGTTCGCCCGGGTGCGCGATCGCCCACGTGCGTGCTTTTTCGTAGGCCTGGATCACCAGCGGAATCTGCTCGGGGTACGCGGAGGCGAACGTCTCGCTGACATTCAAGAAGCCGCGCGAATTGAAGGCGGTGTTGCGGTAGATCAAGCGCGAGCCGGCCTCGATCTGGCTCGCGGCCAGGTGCGGGTCCAGGCCGGACCACGCGTCCACATCGCCGCGTTCCAGTGCAGTGCGCCCGTCGGGATGCTGCAGATGCACGATATCCACCGCGCTCTTGCTCAACCCGGCCTGCCGCAACGCGCGCAACAGGAACAGGTAGGCGTCGGTGCCCTTGGTGGCGGCGATGCGTTTGCCTTTGAGTTCGGTCAGCTGCCGGATCGGCGAATTCTTGCCGACCGCCAGCGCGATCCATTCCGGGCGCGAGTAGATATACACGGCCTTGATCGGATTGCCGTTGGCGCGCGCCAGCAGCGAGGCCAGGCCAGCGGTGCTGCCGAAGTCGATGCTGTTGCCGCCCAGATATTCCAGCGCGCGATTGCTGCCGGCCGACAGCACCCATTTGACCTGGGTGCCCTGCGCCTTGAGCGTTTCCTCCAGCCAGCCGAAGTGTTTGAGCACCAGCGAAGTCGGCGAGTAATACGCGTAGTCCATGCGCAGTTGTTTGGGCACTGCACCCTTGGTTTGCGCGAAGGCGGTGCCGGACAACAGCGGCGGGGCACCGAGCGCGACGCCGGCGAGGGTTCCGAATTTGAGCAGGTTGCGACGCTTCATGAGTGCTCCCGTCAGCGCGCCGAAGCGCGCGGCACGATGGTGTTGGCGATGACTTCGCCGAAGGGTCCGCTCAGTGCCTGGCCAGGAAGTTTTTGCTTGACCGTGCGCGGCAGCAGCGGGAACACCAGCTCGGCGAAACGGTAGGCTTCTTCCAGATGCGGGTAGCCCGAGAAGATGAAGGTATCGATGCCGAGCGCGGCATATTCTTCGATCCGCTTGGCCACGGTCTGCGGATCGCCCACCAGCGCGGTGCCGGCACCACCACGCACCAGGCCGACGCCAGCCCACAGGTTGGGGCTGACTTCCAGATCGGCGCGGGTACGGCGCTGACCGCGGCTGTGCAGTGCGGCCATGCGTCGCTGGCCGACCGAATCCATGCGCGCAAATGCACTTTGCGCGCGTTCCACGGTTTCGTCGTCGAGATGACTGATCAGCGACTCGGCCGCCGCCCACGCTTCTGCCTCGGTCTCGCGCACGATCACGTGCAGGCGGATGCCGAAGGTAAGCGTGCGCCCGAGCGCCGCGGCCTTGCTGCGGACCGAGGCGATCTTTTCCGCAACCGCATCCGGTGGTTCGCCCCAGGTCAGATAGGTATCGACCTGCTCGGCGGCCAGATCGTGCGCAGCGTCGGAAGAGCCACCGAACCACACCGGCGGATACGGCCTCTGCACGGTGGGATACAACAGCTTGGCCGCCTTCACTTGCAGATGTTTGCCGTCGAAGTCGTAGCTCTCGCCGCTGTGGCTGTGGGCGATGATCTCGCGCCAGATGCGGATGAATTCTGCTGATGCTTCATAGCGTTCTGCGTGGTCCAGAAAGACGCCATCGCCTTCCAGTTCGCCGCGGTCGCCGCCGGTGACCAGGTTCACCAGCAGGCGCCCGCCGGAGAGGCGGTCGAAGCTGGCCGCCGTGCGCGCGGCCAGCGCGGGCGCCATCAGGCCGGGACGCAGCGCGACCAGAAACTTCAGCCGGCGCGTCGCATTGATCAGGCTCGATGCGATGACCCACGGATCCTCACAGGAACGGCCGGTCGGAATCAGTACACCCTCATAGCCCAGCGTATCGGCGGCCACCGCCACCTGGGTGACGTATTCGGCGCTGACCTGGCGTGCGCCATCGCTGGTGCCCAGGTAGCGGCTATCGCCGTGGGTGGGGATGAACCAGAACATGTCCATGGTGGGTCTCGGTCATGCGCGTCCCTCGCAGCAGCCCGCACATCATGTGCAGGGATTGAATGGGGAGTTCGTTGCAAGCGTGTTCGGTTTCGACCAGGCGGCTGTCTTCTGGGGCACCGGCAGCTGCGGCGATTGGCTGGCCCCCGTGGTTCGAAAAAGTCCGCATCCTGTACGTGCATCTGCATCTGCATCTGCAGCGTGCAGTCAGGCAATGCGCAACAACGCATCGGTGCGCGCGCCAAGCACGCCGGCGGCGCGCTCTGCGGCCAGCTCGATGCGCTGTCGCACGGCAGGGTTGACCACGCGATACTCGTGGAAATCCGTCTCGGTGGCGTAGATGCCGATCGGCAGGGTCACCGCCTGGAAGAACGAAAACAGCGGGCGCAGTTGGTGATCGATCACCAGCGCATGCCGCTCGCTGCCGCCGGTTGCCGCGAGCAGGATCGGTGTATCGATCAACGCATTGATATCGATCAGATCGAACAGATGCTTGAGCAAGCCCGGATACGAGCCGCGATACACCGGTGCGACCACCAGCAACAGGTCGGCCGATTCGATCTGGCGCAGCGCCTGCTCCGCGGCCTCGTCCAACTCGCTGCGCCACAGGGCGGCACCCAGCGGCCGGGCGATATCGCCCAGCTGGATGATGCTGGGCCTGATTGCCACGCGCTGCCCGAGTTCGGCCAGGGTCGCCTCGGCTAATGCCAGGCTGCGCGATGGGCGCGAGGTGCTGCCGGAAACGGCGACGACATTCAACGGACTGCGCATGCGAAGAATCCTGTGATGACGATGACGATGACGATGACGATGACGATGGCGGGCGGTCACGCGACCCTGCGTGGCGCCCGCACACCGATGGTGTTGCTGCACAAACACACGCTGGCAGCTGCAGGCTGTTCGTGTGCCGACAGCGAGGCATTCCATCTGACTGCACGGCGGAGGACATGGCAATGGCACAGGGCGCTCAAATGCGTCGATCGCTTATCAGATTTGAGAATGACCTGATGAAAAAACCCTGAAATCTCGGGTTTTTCGGCTTGCGCCGGGCGTTGCTCATGGCGTTTGTGGCATGACGATAGTGCGCGCGGAAATGACCGCGCGAAAAATGTTGGTGGAGAAACACCGAATCAGCATTTCGCCGCCCTGCAGGCACGATGCTGAGCGTTATCGACGGCATTTTTGCGCGTGATTCCATGTGCGACGGCCTTGGCGCGTCGCTGGCACGCGATGTGCGTGTGCAGCATCCAGCCGCGCCACGATGCGCAGACGATCAAGCGGAGAACACGATGTCCACGAACAGACGCGCAGTGCTGTACTCGGCGATTGCCTGGGTGATGGCCGCTTCGGCGCAGCTGCCGGCGCAAGCGCAGCCGACCGATGCCGAGACCGATGCACAGGTGCACACGTTGCAGGCGGTGACGATCAAGGCCGAGCGCAAGCCGGAACAGGCGCAAGCCGAGCAAGCCTTGCAGACGGTTGCCGGCAACACGGCGCTGGTGGACAACGAGCAGGTGGAACGTGGGCGCGCTGCCAGCGCCGAAGACGTGCTGGCTTTCCAGCCGGGCGTATTCGCGCAGTCCACCAGCGGCAACGCGGCCGCCAAGATCTCCATTCGCGGCTCCGGCCTGAATACCTTTTATGGCGGCTACGTGCTGGGCACCAAGTTTCTGTTCGACGGTCTGCCGATCACCGGTCCCGGGGGAACTCAGGAAGATCTGCTCAGCATCGCCGGAGTGAATTACACCGAAGTGCTGTACGGCGCCAACGCTTTTCAATATGCGGCCACCAGTCTTGGCGGCGCGATCAACTTCGTCACCCACACCGGGCAGACCTCGCCGGGAACATATCTGCGGGTAGAGGCGGGGAGCTACGGCTTTCGCAAGCAGCAGATCAGCAACGGCGGTGTGGCAGGGAATTTCGATTGGTACATGTCGCTGCTGCACAACAGCCGCGACGGCTACCAGGACCTTACCGACACCAACGGCCGCGAGCTGGTCGCCAATCTTGGGTATCGCTTCGGCCCGCGCCTGGATACGCGCCTGCTGCTGCGTTACCGCGAAGAAGAGTTGATCAACGGTGGCACGCTGACCCTGGCGCAGATCAACAGCGGCTCGCGTGCCAACCCGGCCCCCTATGGCCGCAAGAAAGGCGGCACCACGCTGGTGGGTAGCAAAACCACCTATGTCTTCGACGATGACGCGCGCCTGGAGTTGGGGGTGGACCTCAACAACTATCCGCTCTACAACAGCTGGCGTTATTCCACCACGCCGAACCTGTGGCGATCGACCGACATCAATACCAGCGTGCGTTACTTGCGCAGCGGCGACATCTTGTTCGGCCGCAACCTGGACACCAGCGTGACCTGGAGCGATACGCGGCTGGCGTTCGGCGATGCGCGCACCCACGACCGCGACAGCTGGCGCCTGCTCAAGGAGGTGCGCTATACCGGGTCGCGCGACACCGTGCTGGCGCTCGGTGGCGAGTTGCAACTGGATGCGTCCTCATGGCTGTCGGCAGGCGTGTCGCTGATCAATATCGATCGGGACGTGCGCGTGGTGCAGTCGACCACCGCCAACACCAGCGTGTATCCGCAGCGTTATGCATTGGATACATGGTACGCAGCCCCACGCCTGGGGCTGCGCTATCGGCTGACGCCGGATCTGCAGGCATTTGCCAATGTGAGCCGCTCGATCGATCCGCCGGTCACCTGGCAGATCAGCGGCGGCGGGGTGGCCACACCGTTCGCGCGGCCGTTGGTGCCGCAAAAAGCCACCACCGCCGAAGCGGGCGTCCGCGGTAGCCACGGCATCTTCGATGGCAGCCTCACCATCTACCGCTCCTGGATCAACGACGAACTGCTGACCGTGGTGACCCAGCAGGCCACTGCCAGTACCGATGCGGTGGTGGCCAACGCCAACGCCGGGCCGACCGTGCATCAGGGCATCGAGGCCGCGCTGAGTACGCGCGTATGGGACGGCGACGATGGCAGCGGGTTGAGTCTGCGCCAGGCCTATACCCTCAACGACTTTCATTACCGCCGCGATGCCGCGTTCGCGCAGAATGCGTTGCCCGGCTTGCCGCGGCAGGTCTATCAGGCCGAGTTGCAATACGCGCATGGCAGCGGCTTTTATGCGCATCTCAATGTGCGCGCAGCGTCCAGCTATTACGTCGATTTCGCCAATACGCTCAGGGCGCCCGGTTACGGCTTGCTGGGCGCCAAGCTCGGTTACGGCTTGCCGAGCGGGCGCTGGAGCGCCTGGGTCGATTTACGCAACCTGGCGAACAAACATTACGCCACTGCCACCAGCACCGCCTACGACCTGCAAGGGCGCGATTCCAATGTGTTCTATGTCGGCGACGGTTTCAGCGTTTTTGCCGGCGCATCGCTTCGCTTTTGAGTGCGGCCGCTGCTTGCCGTCGCCGATGAGCGCATGTGTTCGTCGCGTTTCCGAGGTCGTTGCAAATGTGCATGCCATCAGGTGATTTCCGGGGATTATCAGTAAATGGATTTTGCTGCTGTGTGGACGCTGGATCAGCGGCTGATGGCAGGTCATGATCGAAATTGATTACGGAGATTGCTGCGTCGACGCGGCAATTGCTGCAGTTCCGTCCTGCTGGCGTGGGCATGCGATGGGCAGGCAATGGGCCTGCAATGGGCGTGCGGACTGCGATGAGGCCACGCATACCACCGGCGCGCAGCGAGATCCAACACCTGGAGCGATACGAATGGCATTGCTGGAAACCGCAAGAGGTCGACAAGCCCACTTGCATCACCGTACGACCTTTCCTTCGCAGTGCGGCGGTCGGCTGGCAGTGGCATGCATGGGCGATGCATGCCCTGCGGTGGCCGGCGATGCGGTCGCTACGCACGTTGGCGTGCTGGCCGCGATGCAGGTCGATGCTGACGGCGTGGCGGCGAAGGACGCTGCGCACGCCGCTCTGCACGCTGTAGCGGGTGGCGCGATCCCGATCGATCTGCAGCAGCGGCGGCGACGCGTCGCGACCAGACAGGATGTGCTGGCGTATCAGCCCGGCGTCGTTGCGTTGGCCGCAGCTGGCGCCGACGGGTTGAAGAGCAACATGCGCGGTTTGGGCAATCGTCGCGTTTCGGCCACGCTCTGCGCGCAGCTCGGTGCGGATCCGCAGACACGGCCGTGTCCGCGCCAGCGCGAGACCGCGTTCGACGACGCCGGCAGCGCGACGCAGCAGCAGGCCCTGCGGCATCGGCGTGCGGCCATGCCGCCGGCCACGCGTTACGCCTGGGGCCGCACGCATCCCGGCAGCCCCTGGATCGCTATTCCCTACCTTTGGAGCTCCCCATGAATGCTCAAGCTGTCTTTCCCTCCGATACGTCGCCGCAGCTCGGCGCGCCGACCGATGCGGCGCTGGCGCAGCGCTTCGATCCGGTGTTTGCGCGCATCGCCGAGGGCGCACTGGCGCGCGAGCGCGAGCGCATCCTGGCCCATGAGCCGGTTGCCTGGCTGCGGGCGGCCGGCTTCGGCGCCGTGCGCGTGCCGCAGGCCCACGGCGGCCTCGGTGCGAGCCTGCCGCAGCTGTTGCGACTATTGGCCCGGCTCGGCGAAGCCGATTCCAATCTGCCGCAGATCCTGCGTGCGCATTTCGGCTTCGTGGAAGGCCTGTACGGCAGTACTGCAGACGATGCGGCGTTACGCGCGCGCTGGTTTCCGCGCGTGGCCGCCGGCGCGCTCTTCGGGGCGGCCATGGCCGAGCGCGGCCCGGCCACCGAGAACACGCTGACGCTGCGTCGCGACGGGGCGCATTGGCAGCTGGATGGCGAGAAGTTCTATTCCACCGGCACGCTCTACGCCGACTGGATCCTGGCGGCCGCCGTGGACGGTGGCGACCAGCTCGCGCTCGCGGTGCCTGCCGATGCTCAGGGGGTGACGCGGATCGACGATTGGGACGGCTTCGGCCAGCGCCTGACCGGCAGCGGCAGCACCCATTTCAGGGCGGTGCGGCTGCAGGACGAGCATGTGCTGCACCGGCATCCCGCCGGGCAGGCGCGGCCGGACAACTATCTCACCGCGTTCTACCAGAGCGTGCACCTGGCGACCTTGACCGGGATCGCGCGTGCGGTGCTGCGCGATGGCGTGGAATTCGTGCGCGCCCGCACCCGCGTATTCGGCGTGCCCGGGCAGACGCGGCCGGCCGACGATCCACTGGTGCAGCGGGTGGTCGGCCGCTTGTCGAGCCTGGCCTTCGCTGCAGACGCGGTGGTGGAGCAGGTCGGCGTCTCGTTGCAGCAGGCCCACCTCGCGCATCATGCCGGCACCGCGTCAGAGGCCGATTACATCGCCGCCGATCTGGCCGCCTATCACGGCCAGCAGGTGGTGTTGCCACTGGTGCTGGAGGCCAGCACGCTGGTCTTCGAGGTCGGTGGCGCCTCGGCGACCGCGCGTGAGCGTGCGCTGGACCGGCATTGGCGCAACGCGCGCACCATCGCCTCGCATAACCCGGCGATCCTGCGCGAACGTGCGCTTGGCGACTGGCGATTGAACGGTCGTCGTCCACGCGAGGCGTGGTTCGCCGGCACCACATCCCAGAGTGCGGCCGGCGCAGATGCGAGCGTGTCGACGGGAGCGACTGCATGAGCGGCAATGCCGACCCCAAACAATTGCACGTCAACCTGTTCGAAATGAACTGCGTCAGTCACATCGTGCACGGCATGTGGGCGCATCCGGACAACAACCGGCACCGGTTCAACGATCTGGAGTACTGGACCGAACTGGCACAGCTGCTGGAATACGGCACCTTCGACGGCATCTTTCTGGCCGATGTGATCGGCGCCTACGACAGCTTCGGGCACGGTGCGAAGGCCGCGCTGGAAGAGGCGGTGCAGATTCCCAGCAACGATCCGCTGCTGTTGATCCCGGCGATGGCGCAGGTGACCAGGCATCTGGGCTTCGGCGCGACCTTCTCCACCACCTACGAGCCGCCGTTCGCGTTCGCACGGCGCATGAGCACCCTCGATCACCTGACCCGCGGCCGGGTCGGCTGGAACATCGTGACCTCCTACCTGCCCAATGCGGCACGCAACTTCGGCCTGGAAGGCGAGGTGCCGCACGATCAACGCTACGAGATCGCCGATGAATATCTGGACGTGCTGTACAAGCTGTGGGAAGGCTCGTGGGACGACGATGCGGTGATCCAGGACCGTGAGCGGCGCATCTACACCGATCCGTCCAAGGTGCGCCAGATCGATCACCACGGCGCCTACTTCAAGGTCGCCGGCCCGCATCTGAGCCAGCCCTCGCCACAGCGCACGCCGCTGCTGTTCCAGGCTTCCGGCTCGGCGGCCGGGTTGGAATTCGCCGCGCGGCATGCCGAAGTGGTGTTCACCGGCGGGCTGACCGCCGCCGACGTGCGCGCCAATATCGCCAAGACCCGCGCGCGCGTGGAAGCGCAGGGGCGCGATCCGCGCGCGATCCGGTTCGTGGTGCAGGCCGGGGTGATCGTCGGCCGGACCGATGCAGAGGTCGCGGCCAAACTCGACAGCTACCGCGCGCTGATGAGCGTGCGCGGCGGCCTGGTGCACGCGCAGTCGGACATCGATCTGCTTGCCTATCCTCGCGATCTGGTAATCGGCGAAATCGTCGGCGGGCGCGGCAAGGGCAGCGCCAGCGGGATCGGCCGTGGCGTACTGGCCGGCTTCGACCCGCAGTGGACGGTCGGACAGGTGCTGACGCGGCTGGAGGCGTTCGACCGCGAGCGGTATTTCGTTGCCGGCACGCCGACCGGCGTGGCCGACACCATCGAGCGCTGGCTCGACGAAGACGACATCGACGGCATCAACCTGCGCCAGTATCTGTCGTTCGAGACCGCACGCGATTTCATCGAACTGGTGGTGCCGGAACTGCGCCGGCGCGGTCGCTTCCGCCAGACGTATCGCGATGGCGAGACGCTGCGCGAACGGCTGTTCGGCGCAGGCCAGGCTCGCTTGCCGGACGATCATTTCGGTGCGCGTTATCGCGACCCCGCCAATCTCAAGGTGCCACCGCCGCCGCTGCGGTTTCCGGCGCCGTTGGCGGCAGCCGGGAGCGGCGGATGAAGGCGGCGCTCGGCGTGGCGTTGGCGGTGCTGGCACTGGCCGGCTGTCGCCAGCAACCCGCGGCGTCGGCGGCTGCCGGCACCGCTCCGCGCCAGGGCGGCACGCTGATCTACGCCACCGACCGCGAGCCCACCTGCCTGGACCCGCATGTGCAGGGAGACATGCCGCAGGTGTTCGTGGCCCGCCAATACCTCGATTCGCTGGTATCGATGGATGCGCGGGGCCGGATCGGGCCATGGCTGGCGCGCAGTTGGGAGGTCTCCGCCGACGGGACCGCCTACACCTTCCACCTGCGCGAGGACGTGCGCTTCAGCGACGGCGCGCCGTTCACCGCCGAAGCGCTCAAGGCCAACCTGGACCACATTGCCAATCCGCATACCCAGTCCAGCACCGCCGGCGGCTACATCCGCCAGTACCGCCGCACCGAGATCGTCGATACGCATACCGCAATCGTGCATCTCGACAGTGCGTACGCGGCATTTCTGGAAGTCATGGCGCAGGGGTTTCTCGGCTTGCAGTCGCCGGCCGCGCTGGCCCGTTCGCGCGAGCAGAACTGTCAGCAGCCGGTCGGCTCCGGGCCGTTCAAGGTGGAGCGCTGGGACCGCCAGAACCAGCTGGTGCTGGTGCGCAATCCGGAGTATGCCTGGGCGCCGCCGACCGCCCGCCACAACGGCCCGGCCTATCTGGATCGGGTGGTGTGGAAATTCATCGCCGAACCGTCGGTGCGCTTCGCCTCGTTGCAGGCTGGCGAGGTCGATGTCATCGACACCCTGCCGCCCGAAGCGCACGCGCTGGCGCGCATC
Source organism: Xanthomonas cissicola (assembly GCF_008801575.1). Lineage (GTDB taxonomy): Bacteria > Pseudomonadota > Gammaproteobacteria > Xanthomonadales > Xanthomonadaceae > Xanthomonas > Xanthomonas cissicola. The sequence goes on from NZ_VZPL01000001.1 coordinate 82,913, forward strand.
AATCCCGAGCTCTCGCTATTGGTCGCCAATCGGCCCGGCAACCCCACCAACGGCACGCTCAACCTGACCCGCGCGCCGTTCGACGATATCCGCGTGCGTGAGGCCTTCCTGCGCTCGGCCGATGTCGAGGGCGCCTTGCAGAGCGTGTTCTTCGGCGAATTCGCGCGCGCCGGCGGCCCGCTCAGTCCCGGCACGCCGTTCTACAGCGCCGACTTCGAACACGCCGCCGACTACGACCCGGCACGCGCCAACCGCCTGCTCGATCAGGCCGGCTGGACCCGGCGCGATGGCGCCGGTTACCGCAGCAAGAACGGCCGCCGCCTGAGCGTGGATGTGCTGATGCGCAGCCAGACCTGGCCGGCCGAACAGACGCTGTGGGAGCAGGTGCAGGCCACCGCGCGCGGCACCGGTTTCGAGGTACGGCTGCACCTGCTCAGCGACGCGCTCTTGCAGCAGCGCCAGGCAGCCTGGGACTACGACGTGCGCGTGGGCTACTGGAACACCAATACCGCCGACGTGCTGCGGATCATCTTCGGCTCGCAATTCCTGGCCCCGGTCGGCGGCAAGGGCGGCTTCCACCAGAATGGCGCAGGCTTTGCGGATGCGCAGTTCGATGCGGTGGTGGCGCAGGCGCTGGCCACCCAGGACCCGCAGCAGCGTGCGCAGCTCTACCACCAGGCCCAGCGCATCGCGTCCGGCCAGTTCCTGCAACTCACCACCTATCCGCAGAGCACGCGGCTGGGCATCTACAAGACCGCGCACGGCGTGGCGCTGGAGCCAGCGCTGCAGGTCACCACGCTGTACGACGCCTGGGTGAGCAAATGAATGCGATCGCGATCGGAAGACTCCGCCATGCCCCATGGGCGCGCCAGCTGCGCGCGCTGGCAACGCATCTGCTCGGTGCGGCGCTGGTGCTGTGGGCTGCGGCCACGTTGTTGTTCCTGGTGTTGCGGTTGATGCCGGGCGATCCGGCGCTGGCGATCCTGGGCGGCTCCAGCGCGAATCCAACCGCCGAGACGCTGGCCGCGGTACGCCGCGAGTACGGGCTCGACCAGCCATTGCTCCGGCAGTACGTGGCGCACCTGGGCCGGCTGGTGCAAGGCGACCTGGGCACCTCCTATTCCCAGCACCTGCCGGTGGTGCAGGTGCTGCGCGAGCAGGCCGGGGCGACCCTGCAGCTGACTGGCGCAGCCTTGCTGCTGGCCTGGCTGCTGGCGTTGGCGTCGGTGCTGCCGAGCGTGCGCCGCGGCTGGCGCGACCGGCTGTTTTCCACGCTCGAAACGGTGTCGGCCGCATTGCCGCAGTTCTGGCTCGGACTGGTGTTACTGGCCGTGTTCGCGTTCGGCCTGCGGGTGCTGCCGCCGGCCGGCAGCGATGGTCTGCGCAGCCTGATCCTGCCGGCACTGACGCTGGCGTTGCCGCTGGCCGGCTTCCTGGCGCAGGTCACCCGCGAGTCGATGGCGCTGGCGCTGGAACAGCCGTTCGTGTTGTCGGCGCGGACCCGCGGCCTGGGCGAGGGGGCCGTCCGCCTGCGTCACGCCCTGCGGCACGCCTTGCTGCCGGGGCTGAGTCTGTCCGGCTGGGCAATCGGCGCCACCATCAGCGGTGCGGTGGTCACCGAGGTGATCTTCTCGCGCAAAGGCGTTGGCCGGCAGCTGTTCTACGCGGTGCAGGCGCAGGATCTGCCGCTGGCGATGGGCATCGTGTTGTTCATCGCGGCGGTTTATGTGATCGCCAACCTGTCGATCGACGCCCTGCAGCGATTGGTCGATCCGCGTCTGTCCGGAGAGTCCCGATGAATACCGCAACGCTGTCTCGTGCGCTCCCTCCCTGCGCGCTGTGCGCGCGTGTCCGTGGCGCACTGCGCTGGCTGATCGCGCTGCCTCCCGGGCCCGCGTTGGCGGCTGCCTTTTTCAGCTTGCTGCTCGCGCTGGTGCTGGCGCCAGCCCTGTTCGCCGGCGCCGACCCGCTGGCGGTGGCGCCGCGGCAGGCGTTCCAGGCGCCGAGCTGGGCGCACTGGTTCGGCACCGATGCCTCCGGCCGCGATCTGTGGGCACGCGTGGTCTACGGCGCGCGTGAATCGCTGGCGATCGGCGTGGCCGCCACCGCCCTGGCGATGAGTGTGGCCATCGTCTTGGGGCTGGCCGCCGGGCTCGGCGGGCGGTTGCTCGATCGCTGCATCGGCGCTGCCTTGAACGTGCTGTTCGCGTTTCCGTCGCTGGTATTGGCCTTGCTGCTGGTCGCGGTGTTCGGGGCCGGGCTGGGGCCGGTGATCGTGGCCACCGGTGTGGGCTGTGCGCCCGGCTATGCACGCATGGTGCGTGCGCAGGTGCTGACGGTGCGCGGTTCCGGCTACGTGGAAGCGGCGCGCGTGCTTGGCCATGGGCCGTGGCGGATCGTGCTGCGGCACATCCTGCCCAATGCGATGCGGCCGCTGCTGGTCACGGTCACCCTGGGCGTGGGCCAGATCATCGTGTGGGCGTCGGCACTGAGTTTTCTCGGGCTGGGCAAGCCGCCACCGGCGGCGGAGTGGGGCACCCTGCTGTCGGTGGGGCGCGACTTCGTCGCCCTGGCCTGGTGGATGAGCTTCTTCCCCGGCGTGTTCATCGTGCTCACCACGCTGTCCACCAGCGTGCTCGGACGCTGGTTGCAGCGGCGTCTGGAAGGACGCAGCCCATGAGCACGCCGCTGCTGCGCGTGGATGGCCTCACCGTCACGTTCGCACGGCCCGGCCAGCCTGCGCTCACGGTGGTGCGCGAACTGTCCTTCAGCCTGGCGCCGGGGCGTGCGGTGGCCTTGGTCGGCGAATCCGGCTCGGGCAAGAGCGTCAGTGCGCGCAGCCTGGTCGGCCTGGCCGGTGCGCACGCGCAGGTCAGCGCACGCGTGCTGGCGCATGCCGGCCGCGATCTGCGCGGCTACAGCGAGCGGCAATGGCAGGAGTTACGCGGCAAGGACATCGGCTTCGTTCTGCAGGACGCACTGGTATCGCTGGACCCGTTGCGCCCGGTCGGCCGCGAGATCGAGGAAGCATTGGCCGCACACGGCTGGGGCGATCGCGCACGCCGTCGCGAACGGGTGCTGGAGCTGCTGCAACAAGCTGGTGTGCCGGAACCGGCCTTGCGCGCACGCCAACGCCCGGACCAGCTATCCGGCGGATTGCGCCAACGCGCGTTGATCGCCTCGGCGCTGGCCAACGCACCCGGCATTCTGATCGCCGACGAGCCGACCACCGCACTGGACGCCACCGTGCAGGTGCAGGTGCTGGCGGCCTTGCAGGCGATCAAGCGACGCGGTGGCGCATTGCTGGTCATCAGCCATGATCTGGCGCTGGTGGCGCAACTGGCCGACGAGGTGGTGGTACTGCGCCACGGCGAGGTGGTCGAGCAGGGGCCGATCGCGCAGGTGCTGCAGCGGCCGGCTCATGCCTATACGCGTGCGCTGCTCGCGGCAATTCCCGGCGGCCGCGGGCCGCGCGTTGCGACTGCCCTGGCCAGTGCAGAGCCCGCCAACGCACCGACACCGCCGTTGCTGGAGGTGCGCGGCTTGCGCAAGGCCTATCGCGGTCCGGATGGCGAGGCGCGTCTGGCTGTCGATGGGGTCGATCTGGTGTTGCAGGCCGGGCGCACGCTGGGGGTGGTCGGCGAATCCGGTTCCGGCAAAAGCAGCCTGGCACGGCTGATTCTGGGGCTGACCGAGGCGGATGCAGGCGAGGTACGGCTGAACGGCCGGCCCTGGATCGGCAGCGCCGCCGCACGCGTGTCCGAAGCGCAACGTCGGCCGTGGCGGCGTGCGATCAGTGCGGTCTACCAGGATCCGCTGAGTTCGTTCGACCCCCGCTGGACGGTGGCCCGCATTCTCGGCGACGCGCTGGATGCGGTCGGCCTGCTGCGTGCTGCACAGCGCGCCCGGATCGCCGAGCTGCTCGAACTGGTACGGCTCGGTACCGCGCTGGCCGACCGCTTCCCGCTGCAGCTCTCCGGTGGCCAGCGCCAGCGCGTGGCGATCGCGCGCGCCATCGCCACCGAGCCGCGCCTGATCGTGCTGGATGAAGCGGTGTCGGCACTCGACGTATCGGTCCAGGCGCAGGTGCTCGACCTGCTGGCCGATCTGCAGGCACACCTGGGGCTGGCCTACCTCTTCATCTCGCACGACCTCGGCGTGATCCGTCAGGTCAGTCACGACATCCTGGTGATGCGGCGCGGACAGGTCCAGGAGGCGGGACCGGCCGAGCAGGTGTTCGCACAGCCGCGTGCGGCCTATACGCGTGCGTTGCTGGCGGCGATGCCGCGTCTGCCAGCGCCGGTCGACGCATTGCGGCAGGCCTGACAGGCGGCCGGCATTGCGTCCGGAGCGGCCCGGGCGACCGGCGCCGTTGCAACATGCAACGCACAACGCGGCAGCTGCGGCCGCACCCGGCCGATAGGCGGTATCGCCTGCAAGCCGCCCAGCACTCCCGTGCCGGGAAGGCGGCGCGACGGCATAGCGCTCGCAAGAGCGCCGGATCAGCCGCCGGCTGGACCGGTCGATGCCGGTGTCGGAGCGGGCCCGGTCTGCGCTTGGTCGCCACCACGCTGCCGCTGCCGGCGACGCGGTTGCCGCGGGCGCTGCGCGGTTTTCGGCGGATGCGTGATCGGATTTCCCGGCACCTGCACCACCCGTAGTTCGTCGGTATCCAGCTGCAACGCGGTCAGCTTGCCGCCCCAGACCGCACCGGTATCGATCGCATGGACGCCCTGGGTGATCGTCAGGCCCAGCGCGGACCAATGCCCGCAGACGATCTTCAGGTCGCGCTCGACCCGTCCCGGCACTTCGAACCATGGATACAGGCCCTGCGCCTGCGTGCCCGGCGTGCCCTTGTCGTCGGTGGCGATGCGCCCACGCGGAGTGCAATAGCGCATGCGGGTGAACAGATTGATGATGGCGCGGCTACGGTCATAGCCGCTCAGGCCCGGCGACCAGCCGGGCTGATCGCCGTACATATTGCGCAGCAGCTTGCGATAGCCGCCGCCCTGCAGTTGCTGCTCGACCTCGCGTGCATGCTTTTCGGCCATCTGCGTGGTCCACTTCGGCGCCAGCCCGGCGTGGATCATCATCCAGCCCAGTTCGCGGTCCACGTGCGCCAGCTTCTGCATGCGTAGCCAGTCCAGCAGCGCATCGCGATCTTCGGCCATCACGATGCGCAGCAGATCCGGGTTGACCTTGCGTTGCTCTTCTTCCGAGCGCGCGCCGATCGCCAGCAGCGACAGGTCGTGATTGCCCAGCACCACCACGCTGTGCGCGCGCAAGGAATGCACCAGGCGCAGGGTTTCCAGCGACTGCCCGCCGCGGTTGACCAGATCGCCGCAGAACCACAGCGTGTCCTGGGCGGGGTCGAAATTGATCTTCTCCAGCAACCGCTGGGTGATGTCGTAGCAACCTTGCAGATCGCCGATGGCCCAGACACTCATTGCGCGCGCTCCCTCACTCCAGCATCCATCAGTGCAGCGTCCTGGGCACGCTCAGCACGAAGGCGGCGATCGGGGCGATAAATTCGGTGCCATCGTCGGCCACCATGTCGTAGTGGCCTTGCATCTGTCCCTGCTCGGTCTCCAGCAGTACGCCAGAGGTGTAATGGAACGCTTCGCCCGGGCGCAGCCACGGCTGTTCGCCGACCACCCCTTCGCCATCCACCTGCTCGGTGCGTCCGTTGCCATCGGTGATCTGCCAATGGCGCGCGACCAGGCGCGCAGGCACCGCGCCCGCATTCTGGATGCGGATGCTGTAGGCAAAGGCATAGCGGCCTTCGTCCGGGGTGGATTGATGGGCGAGGAAGCGGGGCGATACCTCGACCTCGACCCGGTAGCGCGGATCATCTTGCATGGCGAAAGTCTAAATAAAACGGTGTGGGAACGGCGCTCAAGCCAGCTCGACATTGGCCAGCCGGATGAAATCGGCGACCTCAAGTTGTTCGGCGCGTGCATCCGGGCGCACCTGCGCAGCGTCGAAGTGGGCCGGTTCGCAAATGGCGGACAAGGCATTGCGCAGGGTCTTGCGGCGCTGCCCGAACCCGGCGCGCACCACATCGGCGAAGCGGCGGCGGTCGTTGATCAGCACCGTGGCCGGATCGCGCGGCACCAGCCGCACCACTGCCGAGTCCACCTTCGGCGGCGGCCGGAATGCGCCCGGCGGCACTACGAACAGCGCAGTCACCTCGCAATACGCCTGCAGCATCACGCTCAACCGTCCGTACACCTTGCTGCCGGGGCCGGCGGCCATGCGGTCGACCACTTCCTTTTGCAGCATGAAGTGCATGTCGGCCACGGCAGCGGCATGGTCCAGCGCATGGAACAGGATCGGCGAGGAAATGTTGTAGGGCAGGTTGCCGACCAGGCGGATCGGCGTGCCATCGGCCAGTGCAGTGAAATCCACGCTGAGCACATCGCGGTGGATGATGCGCAGTGCGCCGATCGGTGCCGCGGCTTCGGTCAACGGCGCGATCAGGTCGCGATCGAATTCGATGACGGTCAGCGCGCCATGCTTGCGCAGCAACGGAAAGGTGATGGCACCCTGGCCCGGGCCGATCTCGACCAGATGCTGGCCGGCGCGCGGGTCTACCGCCTGCACGATGCGGTCGATGTAATACCGGTCGGCAAGAAAGTGCTGGCCAAGCGACTTCTTGGCCGGTGCGCTGAAAGAAGAATTCATCTGCGCAGTTTAACGGAGGCCGCGCCTGCACGCGGTGTCGTTTGCGCGCGCACCGCGCTTGGCGGATAGGCGGCGTGCATCATGCGGCATGCCCGCAGCGAGCAGGCACGCGTGGTTTTAGCGGCGCGCCGCCAATCGCGCGCACAACGCAGTGGCCGCCATCAGGCTGGAGGGGTCCGCGATTCCGCGGCCGGCCAGTTCCAGCGCAGTCCCGTGATCCACCGCCACGCGCGGGTAGGGCAGGCCCAGGGTGATATTCACCGCCTGCTCGAAGCCGCTGTACTTGAGCACCGGCAGGCCCTGGTCGTGATACATCGCCACCACCGCGTCGAAACCACGCAGTTTCTGCGGCAAGAAGGCGGTATCCGCCGGCAGCGGGCCGATCAGCTGCATGCCCTCGCCGCGCAGTTGCTCCAGCGCCGGAATGACGATATCCAGTTCCTCGCGGCCCAGGTGACCATCTTCGCCGGCATGCGGGTTGAGGCCGAGCACGGCGATGCGCGGGTGCTCCAGGCCGAAGTCGCGCTGCATCGCTGCATGGGTGATGCGCAGACACTGCAGCAGGGCATCGGCGGTGATCGCATCGGCCACCGCACGCAGCGGCAGATGGGTCGTCACCAGCGCGACGCGCACGATGCTGTTGGCCAGCATCATCACCACCGGGCAACCGGCTTGTTCGGCCAGCAGTTCGGTGGTGCCGGTGTAGGCAATACCGCCGGCGTTGATCGCTGCCTTGTGCACCGGGCCAGTGACGATTCCCTGCAGGCGGCCGGCGAGGCAGTCGGCCGCGGCGCTGCGCAGGCTGGCGATCACCGCTGCGGCATTGGCTGGGTCAGGGGCGCCGAAGCGCGTGGCCACGGCTTGGCGAATGGGATGCAGCGGCAGGTCGCCGGGTGCGCGTGCGGGCTGGTCGGGCTCGAGCAGCCGCACGGGCAACGACAGCGCCGTTGCGGCGCTGTGCAGGGTATCCGGGTCGGCGTAGGCAATCAGATGCGCGTCCGAGCGCGGCTGCTGGGCAAGCCGGACGCAGAGTTCCGGCCCGATTCCGGCCGGCTCGCCTGGCACCAGCGCGAGCGACGGGACCATCATGCGATCCGGGCGCCCGCCCTCAGCGCGTCGGCTTTGCCGGCGGCGTCGAGGGCGCTGCAGGGTCTGGCGATTTGGCTGGAGCGGCAGTGGCGTTGTCATCGGCGCGGTCGCCGGTGCGGTAGCTCACATACGCTTCGCCACGCAGTTCCTGCAGATAGCGGTTGTACTCTTCTTCCAGCTTGCGGCGACCGATGGTTTCGCGCACCTGCGCGCGCTGATTCTCGGCGCTGACGTCGGTCTGGCGGCTGCCGACGCGCTGCACGATGTGCCAGCCCGCCTGGGTACGGAACGGCTCGGAGACCGCGCCGTCGGTCAAGCTTTCGACCTGCTTACCGAAGTCCGGGCCGAACGCGTCGGCTGGGAACCAGCCCAGATCGCCACCCTGGCCGCGGCTGTTGGTGTCCTCTGAGGACTCCTTGGCCGTCGCCTGGAAATCGGCGCCACCGACGATGCGTGCGCGAATCGTATCGATCTTGGCCTTGGCCTGCGCCTCGGTCTGGTTGTCGCCGATCCGCACCAGGATGTGGCGTGCGTGGTACTCGGTGACCATCTTCTTTTCGCCGCCGGCATTGGCGTCGCGCATTTCCACCAGCTTGAGCAGCTGGAAGCCGCTCGGGCCGCGCAGCGGTCCGGCCACCTGGCCAGGCTGCATGTCGCGGATCAGCTGCGCGAATGCATTGGGAATTTCATCCAGGCTGCGCCAGCCCAGATCGCCACCTTCCAGCGCATTGGGGCTATCGGAATAACGCACCGCAGCGGCCGAAAAATCCAGCTCGCCCTTGTCGATCAAGGCTTTGACGCCATCGACCTTCTTCTGGCCGGTGGCGATCTGCTCGGCATTTGCGCCTTCCGGCAAGCCGATCAGGATGTGCGCCAGGTGGTACTGGCTACCGGTGGCGGCCTGTTGGGCCAGCGCGGTATCCACCTCGCCTTCGCTCACGCTGATGCGGCTCTGCGCGAAGCTCTGGCGCAGGCGCTGCACGATGATCTCGTCGCGCACCGATGCGCGGAAATCGGCGTAGCCCATGCCGTCGGCCGCCAGCTTCTGGCGCAAGCCATCCACGGTCGTGCCGTTCTGCTGGGCGATGCTGGCGATGGCGCGGTTGAGCTCCTCGTCGCTGACACGGATACCGTTGCCATCGGCGCGGCTGACCTGCAACTTGACCAGCACCAAGCGCTCAAGGACCTGGCGCTGCAGCACATCGTCTGGCGGCAGCTGGTTTTCGCGACCGGCGTACTGCGACTTGACGTTGCGTACGGCGCGATCGAGCTCGCTCTGCAGCACCACGTCTTCGTCGACGATGGCAGCGATGCGATCCAGCGGCTGGGATTGCTGTGCCGAGGCCAACGGCGAAACCGTGCTGGTGATGGCCAGCAGCGAGGCAAGAACAACAGAGAAAGGCTTGGTCATGGAATCAGGTTCGGATCGTAATCGTCCGGATTGGTCGTGGTGTTGCTGGGCGGGACCAGGTAGAGGTCGTCGCGGTAATAGCCGAGAATAGCACGGCGCAAAGTGCGGTCCGTGTTCTGCCCGAACGAGCTCAAGCCCTTCAGCACGAACTCTATCTGGATCGAGTTGTCCATCTCGCCATCGCGATTGCGCACGAATCGGCGCACCAGTCCGCGTACCGCCAGGCAGCAGCTGTCCCATTGCACGCCACCGATGATTTCCAGCGGCTTGCGGTCCAGCAGCGAGTAGTAATACCGACCGACCGCGCTCCAGCTGGGGTTGATCGGGTAGAGGAAGGAGAAATCGGCCTGTTTGAGCTGGTCGCTGTTGTCGGTGAGGTTGCGACGGTAGCGATACGCCAGGTTGATGATGCCGTCGTTGTTGAGCAGATAGCGCGTGCGCAGGCTGGCCAGATCTTCCTTGCGCGAGTTCGGGTTCCACTGGTAGGTGGCGCCCATCGACCAGCGGTCGTTGATCATGTAGTTGGCGTCGGCCACCCAGGCCGACTTGCCCTGCTCGACGGTCTGCTCGCTGCCGGCTGCCGAGTTGTTGCTGTTGTTGATGGTCACCAGCGAGTCGCTGAAGTACAGGATTTGGCCCGCGCTCAGCGAGAGCTTTCCGCGGCCATCGTCCTGGCGCAGCCAACGCGAGGTCACCGCCAGGGTCAGCTGGTTGGCATCGTTCTGGCGGTCGGCACCGGTGTAGCGGGTGTCGCGGAACAGCTGGCCGTAGCTGAAGGTGAACGGACGGGTGTCGAACACCGGCAGATCGTCCTGGTCGCGATATGGCACGTACAGGTAGTACATGCGCGGCTCCAACGTATTGAGATAGTTGGTGCCGAACAGCGAGGTTTCGCGATCGAAATACAGGCCGGCGTCCAGCGAGGCGATCGGCAGGCTGCGCGACGGGGTGCGATTGCCGGTCAGCGGTGCGGTGTTGGCAAGCGTGGAATCCAGTTGGTACGCGGTGTAGCGCCATGCGACGGTGGGCGTCAGGAACCACGCTGCGCCCGACAGCGGCATCGAGATATACGGCTTGACGTCCAGGCGCGCGCCGCTGCCATATTCCTTGTTGCGGATATTGGTACGGACGTACTCGTCGCCATTGTCGTTGTTGGCGTTCGGGATGTAATTCACCTGGTACGAATCGTCGTGGGTGAAGCGCACCGCCTCGGCATAGATACCCGCCTCGAAAATGCCCAGCGGCTTTTCCCAGGTGAAATACGCGCGCGGCTGCCGGTTATAGGGCAGGGCCTGCTCGTCCAGCGTGTAGTCGGTGAGCTGCCAACGGTCGGCCATCAGGCCTGCGGTCCAGGTTTCCCCGGTGCCGTAGATGCCCACGGTGCTCTGCAGACTGGAAGCCGAGCCCATGCCGTTCAGACGGCTGGTGAAATCTTCGACATAGCGCGTGTCGCTGACCCAGGAGATGCTGCTGCGCGCTTGCCAGTGGGTGTTGACGTTGTGGTAGCCGCTGTAGAACACGCTGCCGCGGTCCTTGTCGCGCAACTTGTCGTTGGGCAGGTAATTGCCGGTGACTTCGCCGCGACCGCCCTCGTACAGGTAACGGAATTCGGTGCCGAACATGAAACCGCGCTTGCTCATGTAGCGCGGCAGCAACGTGGCGTCGTAGTTCGGCGCCAGGTTCAGATAGATCGGCTGCAGGTAATCGAAGCCGTTACGGCCGGACAAACCGAATTGCGGAAACAGCAGGCCGGTCTGGCGGCGGTCGTCGATCGGGAACTTGAACCACGGGAAGTACAGCACCGGCACCTTGCCGATCTGCAGCACCGCGTTACGCGCGGTGCCGAAACCTTCTTCGTTGTCGACGTCGATCTCGGGCGCGCGAACGCGCCAGATCGGCTGCGAGGGGTCGCAGGTGGTGTACGTGGATCGATGCATCTGCCCGACCTGGCCCTGCAGGTCCACCGATTCGGCGTCGCCATTGCCGCGGCGTTCCACCAACTGGTACTGGATGTTGGTGACCTTGTGGGTGTCGGTATCCTGATTGCCTTCGGCACGGTCGGCGACCATGCGGAAAGAGGTGTCCTGGTAGCGGACATTGCCTTCGGCGATGTAGTTGCCGGTTTCGGTGTCCATGCGCAGGTTGTCGGCACCCAGGAACTGGTCGCCGCGCTTCAACGCAACATTGCCTTGGTATTGCGGGGTGGTGCTGGTGCCGGAGAGCTGGTCGCCTTCGATGTCGGTCGGCAACTGCTGGCGCATCTCGGCCGCCTTGGGGTCGGCGGCAGGGGCGCCGTCGAAGCCGGGTAGCGGGTCTACGGCCGGGCACAGTCCCCAGTTCAACGGCTTGTCGGCAGCCATGGCCGGGAGGCAGATGGCGATGCTCAAAGGCAGGGGCAGCAGGCGGAGAGCTCGGCGCACGCGTGGGTTCAACCAATAAAATGGCGACTAGCTTGCCGCATACCCCGCATAGGGGCAATGAAGAGCGCCGGCGCCGGGTGGGCGAGGTTCATCGCCACCGATGGCGCGACCGGCGCCCCGGCCGGGGTTCAGCGCAGCGCTGCCACGTGCGCCACGCTGCTTTCGCGCAGCGCCTGCAGGTCGTAGCCGCCTTCCAGCATCGAGACCACGCGGCCGCGTGCATGGCGGTCGGCCAGGGTGCGCAGCGCGCCGGTGAGCCAGCCGAAATCGTCGTCGTCCAGCATCAGGTCGGCCAGTGGGTCGCGCAGATGCGCATCGAAGCCGGCGGAGATCAGGATCAACTGCGGGCGGAAGGCATCGACGAGCGGCAGCATCTCGTCTTCCCAGACATTGCGGAAGCGCAGTCCATCGCTGCCCGGTGGTAGCAGCAGGTTGTGGATATTGCCGACGCCGCGCTCGTAGACGCTGCCCGAATGCGGATACAGCCCGGACTGGTGGGTGCTCAGGTACTGCACGGCGGGGTCGCGTTCGAAGATCGCCTGGGTGCCGTTACCGTGATGGACGTCGAAATCCACGATGGTGATGCGCTCCAGCCCATGCCGGTCGCGCGCATGGGCGGCGGCCACAGCGATGTTGTTGAACAGGCAAAATCCCATCGACACCTGTGCGGTGGCGTGGTGACCGGGCGGACGCACGGCGCAGAAGGCGGTGCGGGTCTGGTCCTGCATCACCGCATCGACGGCGGCGATACCGGCGCCGGCGGCGCGCAAGGCGGCCGCGCGCGACGCCGGCACCATGCGCGTATCCACGTCCAGCTGACGATAGCCGTCGAAGGCGGTTTCCAGTACCGCATCCACCTGCTCGCGCTCGTGCACGCGGCACAGGTCGCCCAGCTTGGCCAACGGCGCTTCGCGCCAGTCCAGATCCGGGAATGCGCCGCGCAGGGCCTGGACCACCGCTTCCAGGCGGGCGGGGCTTTCCGGGTGCTCAGGGCCGGCGTCGTGACCGAGGCAGGCGGGATGGGTAAAGACCAACATGGGGCAACTCTAGCCTCTGCGCCGACCCGGGCGCATGCTCAACCGCGTCGGCGGTCGTGCCGCCACAGGACTTCCTGCCGACCATCGGCACGCGCCAGCACGCGCGCCAGCACGAACAGCAGGTCGGACAAGCGGTTGAGGTAGCCGATCGCCTCGCTGCGCACCGCTTCCTGGCGCGACAGCGCAACGGTCTCGCGCTCGGCCCGGCGCACGATGGTGCGGGCCAGATGACAGCGCGCGGCTGCCTCGCCACCGGCCGGCAGGATGAATTCCTGCAGTGCGGGCAGCGTCTGGTTGAAGGCGTCCAGCTGCGTCTCCAGCGCCTGGATGTCGGTCGCGTCGATGGCCGCGTGGCCGGGGATGCAGAGCTCGCCGCCCAAGTCGAACAACTGATGCTGCACGGTGGTCAGCAGTGCGGCGATCGGCTCCGGCACGCCGGGTGCGGCCAGCAGCACGCCGATCGCCGAATTGGCTTCGTCCACGGTGCCGTAGGCGTTGACGCGCAACGCATCCTTGCCGGTCCGGCTGCCGTCGCCCAGGCCGGTGCTGCCGTCGTCGCCGGTCCGCGTATAGATACGAGAGAGACGGTTGCCCATGGCTTAGCCGGCGTAGCGCTGGCGACGCGGTGCGGACAGACGCTCGGCAGCCACCTGGATCACCGCGGCTGCCGCCACGTACAGCGCGGCACTGCGCAGATATGGCCCCAGCCAGTCGGTGTAATTCTTGAACCAGCCGGCCACGGTCGGGTCGGCCACGCTGGCGCTGATCCAGTAGAAGCTGCCCTGGGCGATCAGCTGGCACAGCGCCACGGCGATCAGCAGGGCCGGCACCAGCCGCGCCAGCGCGCTCCATTGTGCGCCATGGTAGTGCCGGCGCAGCCATACGCCGCCGGCCCACAGCGCGAAGTACGCCGGGATCAGGCACCAGTACGCCGGCGACACGCAGTAGTGCTGCCAGAAGCTCAGGCCCTGGCCGGTGATCACCAGCCAGTCCACCGCCACGGCCAGCAGCATCAGCAGCGGAAATGCCAGCTTGGTGCGCGCAGCCAGATGAAATCCGCCGATGAAGAACACCGCCCAGGACGCATCCGGAACCGGCGCGAAGTGATTGATCCGCGTGGCCGCCATCAACACGGCGAGCAGACTCAGAATCAGGTTGTCGTGCGAACGAGAAGTCATGCGCGAAGCGGGCCGGATTACAGGCCCTGGAGTGTAGCGTGGAAGTGGTGCTGCCCGCGGCTTGGGTCACGGCAGCTGCAGAACGACTGCGCAGTGCCAAGCGGGCGTGGCCGGCGCCCGGAATCGGCCTGCACCACGCCTGCATCGCCGTTTCTGGGTGCGCCGTCAACGCCCGCCTGGCGACTGCTCGCCAGGTCTTGCCAGCGGCTGCATGCGTTCGGGGAAGGCGTGAAGCCCTGCAGTGCGCGCAAGCCATGCAAGGTGCAGGCGGCAGCGGGCGCGGCAAGATGTCCCGCCCTCAGGCGGCAACGCGCAGGGGGCGAAGGCTTATCATGTGGGAATGACACATCCCCATGACGTTCTGATCGTTGGCGGCGGCCTGGTCGGCTCCAGCCTCGCGATTGCGCTGGACCGCCTCGGCCTGGATGTCGGGCTGGTGGAGGCCACTCCGGCCGGTGCGCCGCCGGCAGTGTTTGATCAACGCAACCTCAGTTTCGCCGCGGCCACCGTGAACGCGCTGGGTGCGCTCGGGGTGATGGCCAAGCTGCGCAGCCCGCCCAGGCCGATCCGGCGCATCCATGTCAGCCGCGCCGGGGACTTCGGCCGCGTGCAACTGGACGCGGCCGATTATTGCCGCGACGCCTTCGGCCAGGTGGTGGTGGCACGCGACTTCGGCGATGCCTTGCAAACGCGTCTGGACGAACTGACCCATCTGCGCCGTTACCGGCCTGCGCGGTGCATCGGCATAGAGCCGGTGCAGGACGATCTGCGCGCGGTGCGCCTGGCCACCGATGCGGGCGAGCAACGTGTGCAGGCCAAACTGGTGGTCGGCGCCGACGGCAGCCATAGCGCGGTGCGCGAGCTGCTGCATATCGGTACCGATGCCCATGATTTCCTGCAGACCCTGTTCGTGGCGCGCGTGCGTGCGTCACGACCGCCCGATGGCACGGCCTGGGAGCGTTTTGGCGAGCATGGGCCAACCGCGCTGTTGCCGCGCGGCGACCGCCATTACGGCGCGATCCATTGCGTGGCGCGCGCCGAGGCCGAAGCCGTGGCTGCGCTCGACGACGCCGGCTGGCTGGCCCGCCTGCAGCGAGCAGCCGGCTGGCGTGCCGGGCGCTTGGTCGCCAGCGGCGAGCGCAGTGCCTATCCGCTGGTGCAGGTGCTGGCCAACAGCCTCATCGCCGAACGCGTGGTGCTGCTGGGCAATGCGGCGCAGACGCTGCATCCGATCGGCGCACAGGGTTTCAACCTGGGGTTGCGCGATGCGCTGACGCTGGCCGAATTGATCGAGCACGATCGCAGCGATGCCGGTGCCGGTGCGTTGCTGGCCGAGTATCTGGCGCGGCGGCGGGTGGACCGCGAGCACACCATCGGGTTTTCCAGCGGTCTGGCGCGGCTCACCGGCAACCCGGCGCCGTTGCTGCGGCCGTTGCGTAGCCTGGGCTTGTTTGCGACCTCGCAGGCGGCCCCGCTGCAATCGATGCTGGTGGGCGGTGCCATGGGCTTCCGTGGCGATGTGCCGCAACTGTGCCGGAGCAGCGCATGAGCCGGCGGAGCACGCGCGAGGCCGTGATCGTCGGCGGTGGCGTTGTCGGCGCGGCCTGCGCGCTGGCGTTGAACGATGCCGGGCTGAGCGTTGCCCTGGTCGAAGGGCGCGAGCCTGCACGTTGGCATGCCGATCAACCCGATCTGCGCGTCTATGCCTTCGCCGCCGACAACGCCGCGTTGCTCGACAGCCTGGGCGTGTGGAATGCGGTGCGTGCCGCCCGCGTGCAACCTTACCGGCGCATGCGGGTCTGGGATGCTGGCGGAGGCGGAGAGCTGGGCTTCGACGCCGACACGCTGGGACGCGAGCAACTGGGCTGGATCATCGAAAACGACGTACTGGTGGACCGCTTGTGGGCCGCCGTGCATGCGGCCGGCATCCAAGTGCATTGCCCGGCACGCGTGGTCGAGCTGGAGCAGGACGCCGCCAGCGTGCGCCTGCGCCTGGACGATGGCAGCCGGCTGGAAGCGGCAATGGCCATTGCCGCCGATGGTGCAGCATCCACCCTGCGCGAACTCGCCGGGCTGCCGGTCTCCCGGCATGCCTACGCACAGCGCGGCGTGGTCGCCTTCGTGGAAACCGAACACCCGCATCAGGCCACCGCCTGGCAGCGCTTCCTGACGACCGGGCCGCTGGCCTTCCTGCCGTTCGCCGATGGCCGCAGTTCGATTGTGTGGACCTTGCCGGATGCCGACGCCGAGCGCGTGCTGGCGCTGGACGATGCCGATTTCTCGCGGGAGTTGACCCAGGCCTTCGCGGCGCGCCTGGGCGAGGTACGCGTGGTGTCGGCACGCACCGCCTTCCCGCTGCAATGGCAATTGGTGCAGCAGTACGTCAGCGGCCGCGTGCTGACCCTGGGCGATGCCGCGCATGTGGTGCATCCGCTGGCCGGCCAGGGCGTCAACCTGGGCCTGCGCGATGTGGCGGCGTTTCGGCAGCGCGTGCGCGAGGCGATGGCCAAACGTGCCGATTGGGCCGCGCCGCATCGCCTGCAACGCTGGGCACGTACCCGGCGCAGCGAGAACACCGTTGCCGCCTACGGCTTCGATGCGATCAATACGGTGTTTTCCAACGACGAAATGCACCTGACGTTGTTGCGCGGATCGGTATTGGGCCTGGCCGGCAAGTTGCCGCCGTTGGTCGATGTGCTGTGGAAGCGCGCCTCCGGCGGCGCGTGAGCCAATCGCGCCAGCCGCCGCAATCGGCGTCGGCGGCTGCCTGTCATGCCTTGATATGCCTTTGATGCTATAGCGAAGGCAGCAGGTTCCATACGACGTGCGTGGCTGCCGTGGCTACAGTCGCGCCATGACCTCGTCTGCGCCTCCTTCGTCCAAGCCGGCAGTGCTGCTGTTGTGCGGCCTGCTGTGCGACGCCGCCATCTGGCAACCGCAGCGCGTCGCGCTGCGCGATCTGGCCGACGTGCAGGTGATGGATTTCGCCGGCTTCGACAGCATCACGCAGATGGCCGCGCATGTATTGGCCGTCGCGCCGCCGCACTTTGCGCTGGCGGGACATTCGATGGGCGGACGGGTCGCGCTGGACATCATGCGCCAGGCGCCCGCGCGCGTGCTGCGGCTGGCCCTGCTGGATACAGGCATCGCGCCGCGCCGCGCCGGCGAACGCGAAGAACGACTTGCGTTGGTGCGACTGGCGCACGCCCAGGGGATGCAGGCGCTGGCGCAGCGCTGGCTGCCGCCGATGCTGCACCCCGATCACAGCGCCGACAGCGAGTTGATGGATGGCTTGATGGCCATGGTGCAGCGGCACAGTGCGCAGAGTTTTGCTGGGCAGACCAACGCCTTGCTGGAACGCCCCGATGCGGGGCCGGTGCTCGCGCACATCACGTGTCCTACGTTGTTGGGAGTCGGGCGACAAGACGCGTGGAGCCCGTTGGCGCGGCATCAGGACATGGCACGACACATTCCGCAGGCGCGGCTGGCGATCTTCGAGCACTGCGGGCACATGGCGCCGGTCGAAGCACCTGCCGCCGTCAGCGACGCGCTGCGCGACTGGTTGCAGGCCGCGTGATGGCGCGTCGGCCGAACGCGTGGCACGACGTGGCGACTGCTGCCCAAACACGTCGTTCGTCGGGTATCGAGATTGCGTTGGTCACGTCTTGAGGAGCGCTGCATGCACGAAGACGCCTCGATCATCATCGCCTGCGAGCAAGCGATCCGCCGGTTCGCGCTGTACAACGATCGCCATGATCATGCCGGCCTCGCCGCGTTGTTCACCGACGATGGTGTGTTCGCGCGCCCCAGTGCACCGGATGCGCCCGTGCATGGGCGCGAGGCCATCTTGCAGTCGTTTCGCGAGCGTGCGCCGCGCACAACGTGCCACCTGATGCTCGATACCTTGGTCAGCGTCCAGTCGCACACGCTGGCGCACGCGCACAGCCACGTACTGCTTTACACCGCTGGTGATACCGCCGCAGCGCCGCCGTGGACGGCGCAATCGCCGGCATTGCTGGGCAGCTTCGAGGATGTGCTGGTGCTCGAGCAGGGGCGCTGGTTGTTCCAGCAACGGCTCGGGTCGCTGCTGCTGCGGATCGGCACCGGCTGAGTCAGCGCATCCGGGCTGCAGACGACACCCTTACCCATCGCGGTCCTGATGGCGCACGCCGCGCGTCGCCCTCTTGCGGTCCCGTTTTCTCCCCCTCCACGTCGCGTCGCATCGCAGTCCTCCATTCCCTTTGCATCGGAGATTCGCCTAGTGGAACGCGTCCATTCGTCTGCTCGTTGTGGTTCGGTGTTGTCGCGTGCGCTGTCGCCTCGTCAACCTGCATTGATCATCGCTGCCTTGCTGGCCGCAGCGTCGCCAGCAGCGTGGGCGCAGGCTGTGCCGGAAACCGCGGCGCCACCGCAAGGCATCAATTTGGGGGGCACCAGCTTCTTAGATGGCTTCGGCTCCATGAAGCCTGGATGGACGGCCATCGAGTATCTGCGGTACTACGATTTCGATGCGATCAAAAATGCCAGCGGCGACAATTCGCCGGCGTTCCGCGACCCCAAGGTTGGGGTCAGCGTCGCGTTGACTCAGCTCATCTACGTCACGCCATACACCTGGAACGGCGGTTCGTTGAGCTTCAATGCGATCGTGCCGCTGGTCAATTACGACACCTCCGTCGCTGCCGATAGCCCGGTGCGCTTGAGCAGCAATGGCTTGGGTATGGGCGATATCTCGTTCGGGCCGGCGCTGCAGATGCCACCAGTGATGCGCGATGGGCGGGTGTTCTTCTTCCAGCGGTTTGCCATCGACGCCTTCCCGCCCGTGGGCAAGTTCGATCGCGATATCGCCATCAACCAGAGTACCGGTTTCTGGTCGGTCGCACCGCATTGGGCCTTCACCGTGCAACCCAGCGACAATTGGGAAATCAGCGGGCGGCTGAATTATCTCTACAACTTCCGCACCAGCCGCGCCGGTGGCGTGCCGCCGATTCCCGGGTTCCGTTTTCGCAATGGCCAGGCCGGCGATGTGCTCTGGGCAAACTTCGCCAGCTCGGTCGAGGTTACCGAACAATTGCGTCTGGGCATCAATGGGTATTACCTGCAGCAGTTGAAGAACAACCGCACCAACGACCAGAGCATCCCCGACAGCAAGCGCAGGCAGTTCTATGTTGGCCCTGGGTTGTCCTGGCGGTTCGACGAAAAGAACCTTCTCAACTTCAATGTTTACCTCCCTATCGAGGTCGAGAACTCGGTGGCAGGCAATAGCTATAACCTGATGATTGTGCACTCGCTGTAACGCGCGCCGGTCACGCGTCCCACATTGCCGGCGCATGCCGGCGTTTGGGTTGGAGCTGGTGCAATGTGCCGAGTGGATCGGCTTGCGCTGTTTGCGCTGTGCACTCCACGTCATCCATCAATATGCGGCACAGCGCGTGCAATGGGTCAACCGCCGCAACACGTGCGTTTCAGATTCCCATGCTGTGCCGTTGCGTGTTGGCGTGTTCGCGGAACAGTAATTCCGCGCGTGCGCCATCGCGTTGTTCGATGGCCGAAACGATCGCGCCGTGTTGCCTGTGTCCGTAAAACAGATCGTCGTAGGCAAGCGCGGCAGTGCGTTGGCCGAACACGACGTTGACCGGGCTGACGAACGGCACCAATGTGCAGCGTTCCACGGTTTCGGTCAGGATCGGCTTGTTGGCCGCCTCCACGATGGCGCGGTGGAAACGGTCGTTCATTGCGCCATACGCCTGCTCATCGTCGGCGCAGAGGTTGCGGCTGGCCAGGATGCGGTCGCCTTCGCCCAGACAGGCATGCAACGTGGCGAGCAGCTCGGCGGGGGCGCCCTGTTCGGCGACGGTGCGTGCGGCCATGCCTTCCATCATTGCGCGCACCGCCAGGGCATCCAGGCTTTCCTGCTGGCTGAAGCGCCGCACGGCGTAACCACGGCTGCCCGCCTGCACCAGCAGGCCTTCCTGGCATAACGCCGGCAGGGCCTGACGGATCGGCGTGCGCGAAATCGCCAGGCGCTCGGCCAGTGCCGCCTCGGTGACGCGCTCGCCGGGCGCGAAGGTGCCGCACAGGATCAATTCGCGTAGCTGCTGAATCGCTTGCAATCGGTGGTTGTTCGCCATTGGCTCCATTCTCTCGCGCCATACCGCAGCGCACGTTCCTTCGACAGGGAAAACTCTCACTTACAGGTATAAAGACCTTGCGGATGAGATCGCTTTATGGCAATTTGGATCCCAAGGATACCGTTTTGGCGATCCGGCGTCGTTGGTCGCGCTTTGTTGGGATCCATTGCGTTGCAGATCCCGAATCACCCACTGACGCGCGCCTGCCCTGATCGGGGCCCGGTCCGCGTCGCAGGAGCGCAACATGGCAAGCATCATCGGCGGTATCGGGACCTCGCACGTTCCCACCATCGGGGTGGCCTACGACAAGGGCAAGCAGCAGGACCCGGTGTGGAAGCCGTTGTTCGACGGCTATACGCCAGTGGCCGCGTGGCTGGCCGCGCAACAGGCCGACGTGCTGGTGTTCTTCTACAACGACCACTGCACGACGTTCTTCTTCGATCTGTATCCCACCTTCGCGCTGGGCGTGGGCGAGCGCTTTCCGGTTGCCGACGAGGGCGCGGGCCTGCGCAACCTGCCGCCGATCCGCGGCGACGTGCAGTTGCAGGCGCATATCGCCGAATGCCTGGTCAATGACGAATTCGACCTGACCGTGTTCCAGGACAAGCCGATCGACCATGGCTGCGCGGCGCCGCTGCCGCTGCTATGGCTGCATGTGCCGGACTGGCCGGGCACGGTGGTGCCGATCGCCATCAACGTGCTGCAGTATCCGCTGCCGACCGCGCGGCGCTGCTATCGCCTGGGCCAGGCGGTGCGCCGCGCGATCGAATCGTATCCGGAAGATCTTCGGGTGGTGGTGGTAGGCACCGGTGGGTTATCGCACCAGATCCATGGCGAACGCACCGGGTTCAACAACACCGAATGGGACATGGAATTTCTGGACCGTTTCCAGCATGCGCCCGAGACCCTCACGCATCTCACCCACACCGATTACGTGCGCCTGGGCGGTGCGGAGAGCGTGGAGCAGATCATGTGGCTGGCGATGCGCGGCGCGCTGGATGGGCCGATCCGCAAGCTGCATCAGAACTACTACCTGATGACCACCACTGCGATGACCGTGGTGCTGTACGAGCCGGGCGAAGAAGCAGCCGGCGCGCCGCGTTCGGCCGAACTGCTTGCGCGCACTGCCGCCGCGGCCTGAGGAGGTGCTGATGAATCCGCAAACCCATGGCATGGAGCAGATCGGCGGCACGTACCTGTTCGATCTGCGCACCAGCAATCGCGCGCTGCGCCTGAACCGCTTTTTCTGGCACATGATCCGCGCCCCGTGGCGCGATCGTTTCTTGCAGGATGCAGAAGTATTGATGCAGGAAGCCGACCTCACCGAGCAGGAGAAGGCGCTGATCCGTGCGCGCGACTGGCTTGGCCTGGTGCAGTACGGCGCCAACTTCTTCGTCATCGAAAAATTCGCGCGCGTGGTGCGCATGACCAATCTGCAGGTCTACGCAATCATGCGCGGCGAATCGTTCGAAGACTTCATGCAGACGCGGCGTGTGCCCCATGCGCGCTGAGCTATGCGTACTGGCTGTGCGCCGCATCGCCGCATCATCCGACTTCCCAACGTAAGGCCCACCCCCATGACCATGTCTTCCGTGTTCTTTGAACATCGCATCAAGGTGCGGCACCTGCGTGTTATCGAAGCGCTGGACCGACAGAAAAGCCTGTTGCGCGCCTCACGCGTCCTGAATGTCACCCAGCCCGCGCTCACGCGCGCCTTGCAGGAGATCGAAGAGATCGTCGGTGCGCCGCTGTTCGAGCGGCATTCGCGCGGCGTGCGCCCCAACGCGATGGGCGAGGTGCTGGTGCAGACTGCGCATGTGGTGCTGGGGCAGCTGCGACGTGCGCAGGACACCTTCGAAGGTCTGCTGCAGGACGATGCGCTCACGATCACCGTGGGCGCCTTGCCGGTGGCGGCCAGCGGTTTGCTGCCGGCGGTGCTGGCGGCGTTGTATCGCACCGAACCCACGCTGCGGGTGCGCTTGCTGCACGGCCGCACCGATGAGCTGTTGCCCAAGCTGGCCGGTAACGAGATCGATCTGGTGGTCGGGCGGTTGTATCCGCTTGCCCGCTACGACGCATTGATTCGCAAGGTGTTGTACCAGGACCCGATTGCGCTGGTGGCGCGCAGCGACCACCCGCTGTTCGCGAATGGGCCGGTGCGCATTGCCGAGGCGGTGGCCTACCGGCAGGTGCTGCCGACCTTGAGCCAGCATGTCGAACGCGACGTGGCGCAGGTCATGCGCGAACACGGACTTGCAACGCGCGACCAGTTGCGTTCCAGCTCGGCCAGCTTCACGCGCGAAATCCTGCTCGGTACCGACAGCATTGCGGTGATGCCGAGCATGATGGTGGCCGGCGACATCGCACGCGGCGAGTTGCGTGCCTTCCAGTTGCAGCAACCCTCGCAGGCGCGCGCAGGCGGAGTGATCTATCGCGATGGGAGCGCAATGCACAAGCCCGGCGTGCGCTTGCTGATGCGCGAGCTGGAGCACCAGCTCGCCCTCATGGCCGAACAAGGCGCGGTGTGGGTGGACGACCGCGTTGGCGAAGACGATGTGTTGCTGGATGCGTCGGCGTGATCGCGTAAGGCCGGCGCAACGCGCGGCGCTTCGCGATTCCTGCTGAGCTGCCTCAACGCTCAACGGATGTCGAGCGCGGCTGCAGACAGTGGATCGTGCGCCGCGCCAGAGCAACGGGCAGCCCAGGCTGCCCGTTGTGCCCTCGGCGGTGAGCATTCGCGCCGCCAAGGGCACATCAGGTGTCACTGGCCAAGGTGTCCCTCAAGCGCGCTTTCTGCAATTTGCCGGTTGCCGTGCGCGGCAGTGCGTCCACCAACCGCAGATGCTTGGGCACCTTGTACTTGGCCAGCCGGGTGGTCAGATAATTGCGGATCTCCTCCAGGTCCGGTGCCGCAGCGGCCGGCACGATCGCCAGGTAGCCCACCTCGCCCCACTGCGGGTCGGCCAGGCCGACCACTGCGCATTCGCGGATGTCCGGATGGTCTGCGAGCAAGGCTTCGATCTCTGCCGGATACACGTTCTCGCCGCCGGAAATGAACATGTCCTTCTTGCGGTCGACGACCCAGAAGAAGCCGTCGGCATCGCGCTGCACGATATCGCCGGTACGGAACCAGCCCTGCCCATCGAGCACCTCGGCGCTTGCCTGCGGGTCGCGCCAGTAACCGGGGCTGAGGTTGGGGCCGCGCAAGAGCAGTTCACCGGGAACGCCCGCCGGGCAGTCGTTGCCCTTGTCATCGACCACGCGCGTCTGCACCGAGGGCGTTGCGATGCCGGCCGCGCCCAGCTTGTTGCGGATCACATCGCAGTTCACCGACATGCCGAACACCGTGCCTGCTTCGCTCATGCCGAAGCCGCAGACCATCGGGATGCCATCGTCCAGCCAGCCAAGCAGATCGTCGCTGGCGTGCGGCGCACCGCCGCTGACCAATGCGGTGAGATGGCGCAGCGCTGCCGCATCGAAGCCGGGCTGATTGCGAAATGCCTGCATCATCTGCGGCACGCCGACGTAATGCGTGATTCCCAGCGATGGATCGGCAAGCCAGCCCAACGAGCGTTTGGGCTCGAAGCCATTGGACACCTGGATCGAGCCGCCCACCGCCAGCGCCGAGCGCACATTGGTGACCAGCCCGATGATGTGAAACATCGGCGCTTCGCACAGAAAGCTGCTGCGTGCGTCCACGCGCGTGGTGACGCCGAAGTTATGCGCGGCGTGCTGCAGATTTTGCTCGCTCAGCATCACGCCCTTGGGCTGACCTGAGGTGCCGGAGGTAAACAGGATCAGGCTCACACGATCCGGCGGAATCGATGGCGTGTCGGCAGGCTCCAGTGCATCGGCACTGGCGATAAAGTCCGCCAGGGCGTCCATGTCCGTGCGAGCGGCCGCGACATCGTCGCCCAGCAACACACGCGGCTCGGCGCGTTGCAGCAGCGCATCGAGCTCGCTGGCGCTCAAGCGCCAGTTGAGCGGGACATAGATCGCGCCGACCCGCCCGCAGGCAAAGTGCAGGGCCACCTGCCACACCGAATTGCGCGCCAGCACCGCGAGCCGCTCTCCATCGACGCAGCCACGCCGGCGCAACAAGGCCGCCAGGCGGCCCACCAACGCGTCCAGTTCGGCGTAGGTCCATTCGAGGCTCAGCACTAGGTCGCGTGCGGCAAACTGTTGCGGCGAGAGACGGGCGTGGAAAGCGATCGAGTCGGTCGGCATGGCCATGGCACGGTCTTCTGGGAGAGGGGGAAGTGACTGGGTGTGAGTGCGGCGGCTGGGTGCGAAAGGTTTAGACCTCCCGGAGAACGTGGTGCGCGAATGCAGGGTGCAGCCACACGTACGCTGGCGAACAGCAGGCATGCAGTGCGCACTCGGGTGGCGATGTGCATGCCAGCACGCAGGCATGGGCGCGTTCTATCGGCTGTGCGCTAGCTCAGGTAGAGGGTTCTGGTTTCGAGGAAGGCATGCAGGCCTGCGATACCGCCTTCGCGGCCGATGCCCGAGTGCTTGAAGCCACCGAATGGCATGCTGATATCTACCCACATGCCGTTGATCGCATGACTGCCGCTGCGCACGCGGCGCGCGATGCGATAGGCGCGTTCGGCGTCTTCGCTGTAGATGGTGCCGTGCAAACCGTAGTCGCTGGCATTGGCCTTGGCGATGAGGTCGGCTTCGTCGTGGTAGTCGATGAAGCTCACCACCGGTCCGAAGATTTCCTCGCGCGCAATGGCCATGTCGGGCGTCACCTCGGCAAACACCGTCGGTTCGACAAAGAAGCAGCGCGACAGGTGTGCCGGGCGGCTACCACCCATGACCAGGCGTGCGCCCTCGGCCTTGCCTTTGGCGATGTAGGACTGCACACGTTCGAGCTGGCGGCCCAAGGCCAACGGGCCCATGCCGGTGTCTGCCGCAAACGGGTCGCCCAGTTTCACTGCGCTCAGTGCCGTGCAATACGCCTGCAGGATTTCTTCGCGGCGCTGCGTCGGCACCAGGACGCGCGTCAACGAGAAGCACACCTGTCCGGCGATCGGCATGGAGTAGGGCACCAAGGTGGGCAGCATCTTGGCGAGGTCGGCATCTTCAAGCACGATTGCGGCCGATTTGCCGCCCAGCTCCAGGCCAACCCGTGCCAGGCGCTCGGCGCAGGCGATCCCGATCGAGCGGCCGGCCTGGGTGGAGCCGGTGAAGCTGACCTTGTCGACGTGCGGGTGGCGGATCAATTGCTCGCCCACCTCGCGGCCGGCGGGGAGCAGGTTGAACACGCCATCGGGCACGCCTGCGGCGCTGATGCACTCGGCCAGGATATGGGCATCGATCGGTGTCTCCGGCGAGGGCTTGGCCACCACCGTGCAACCGGCAGCCAGTGCGGCGGCGACCTTGTAGCACAGCAATACCAGTGGCGCGTTCCAGGGCGTGATTGCGGCGACCACGCCAACCGGCTCCTGCACCACATGCACGCGGCCACCGCTGGGGCGCACACGCGGTTGGACGAATGCATGGGTGGCAATCAGATCGGCGTAGTAATCGAATAGATCCGGCGCCTGCTGCGACGCGCGCTTGCTGAAGCCGAGGGTGGCGCCCACCTGGCCCGTCCATGCTTCGGCCAACTCCGGCATGCGTGCGCGCAAGTGGTCGGCCACCCGCTTGAGCACTACGCTACGCTCTTGCGGGGAGAGCTGCGGCCAGGGGCCGTTGTCGAATGCGCTGCGTGCAGCGGCGATGGCCGCTTCGGTATCTGAGGGCGAGGGTTCGGTGTAGCGCAGCAGCCGTTCTTCGGTGTGCGGCGCGATCACATCGACGGTGCGATCGCCGGTGCTTGCGCGCCATTGCCCATCGATAAACAGGCCCAGTGGACCCCTTGCGGCGATCCCGCGCAGCGTTTCGGACAAGGCTTCCATACTCCCTCCTCGGTGCAGAAAACCACTGGCAGCGCCAGCGATGCACGCACACGCGCACCGCTTCGGACGCCGTAGGACGCGCTTACGCGCTGTGTTTGCTGAGGTCGTACTCGCCCAGGCCGGGCTTGTAGCTCTTCTCGTCGATGAACTGACGAATGCCTTCCTTGCGGGCGTTGTTGTCGAACGAGTTGGCCGCTTCCTGCATGCGTACCAGGTAATCTTCGGCTTCGTCGTAAGTCATGGTGCCGACGCGGCGCACCGCATCCTTGGCGTACTTGAGCGCGACCGGGTTCTTGCGCAGCAGCAGTTCGGCCACCTCGCGGGTGCGGGCTTCCAGGCGTTCCAGGGGCACGCTTTCGTTGACCAGGCGCCACTCGGCCGCCTTCTTGCCATCCACCATTTCGCCGGTCAGCGTCATCCACATCGCATCGCGCATCGACAGCAGTTCCACCGCGACCTTGGTGACGCCACCACCGGGCAGGATGCCCCAGTTGATTTCCGACAGGCCGAACTGCGCCTCATCGGCGGCAATCGCCAGGTCGCAGGCAAACAGCGGGCCGAAGCCGCCACCGAAGCACCACCCGTTGACCATGGCGATGGTCGGCTTCTGATACCAGCGCAGACGACGGAACCAGCCATACGATTCACGCTGCGAGCGCCGCACGCCGCGCAGGCCCTGCGCTTCGGTTTCGCGGAAATATTCCTTCAGGTCCATGCCCGCCGACCAGGCGGTGCCTTCGCCGCCGAGCACCAGCACGCCGACGTTGTCGTCGAATTCCAGTTCGTCCAGCACGTCCATCATGCGGCGGTTGAGCGCCGGGCTCATCGCATTGCGCTTGTCGGGGCGAGCGAACTTCACCCAGGCGATGCGGTTTTCGATGCGAACCGATACCACGTCATGCTCGTTCAAGCGGCGTCTCCTTCGAGTCGTGAGAGTGCTGATGTGTCGATGGGCTCAGAAAGCTTCGGCCAACGCGCTATCTGGCGCGGCGGCGCGCTCCAGTGCAGCGCTGGCGTTCAACTTGCAGAGCAGGCGCAGCAGGGTCTGTTGTTCGCTGGCCTGCAGGCCGGTGCAGGTGCGTTCGCCTGCGCGCGCCAGGCAGCCCTGTGCAACCAGCAGCGTGCGCTCGCCCGAGTCGGTCAGGTACAGGCCCTTGCTGCGACGGTCGCGGCCGGCCAGGCGTTCGATCAGGCCTTGCTCGGCTAGCGCATTGGCGATCTTCATGCCGGCGGCGCGGTTGACCAGCAGACGGTTGCCTAGCTCGGTCTGGTCGCAGCCGGGTTGGTCGCGGATGTGGATCAACGCGGTCACACGCGCCGGGGTGAGCTGTAGCTCGGCCAATTCCTGGCGCGCGGCGTGGCTGGAGGCCAGGGCGGCCAGTTGCAGCTGGTAGCCAAGGTCGGCGGCAAGTGAAAGGCGAGCAGTCTCGGCGGCAAGTGAAAGGCGAGCAGTCATCGGTCCGTCCAGATTGTATCCGTTAAATACAATCTAGCCGACCCAAGCGGGCCCTGCAAGAGGGGGCGATGGCATGACGCGAAGCGCAGTGCGCGGTTGCGTAGTGCAGCCGCGCCTGCCATACGACGATCAGCGAATCAGCCAGCCGGCGAGCTGTTCGCGGGTCAGGTAACCGCTGTGACGGGTGTCGAGCGCGTCGAATTCATCGGCCAGGGCAGGGTTGGCCTGCGCCTCTGCACGGCTGATGCGCCCATCGCCATCGGTATCCATGGCCTCAAAATCGATGCGATAGCTGCCGACTACGCTGCTGGGCTGGATCGAACGCACGATCACGCTGGATTGGCCGCGCGGGCGCTCCAGTTCGGTTTGATGGGTGACCTCGCCACTGGAGAGCGGCTGGGTGCGGATGGCACTGGGCACGTCGATCAGCGGCATGCTGCTGGCAGGCGTGGGCGCCTGTTGCGCCTGTGCGGCAGTGCAGAGCAATAGCGACAGCGTGGAGACGAGTGTGGCAATACGGCGAGTGGTCATCAGATCCCCCTGATGCGGAACAGTCCACAAGCATAGAGCCTGGCGGCCTCGCGCTGTGCGTGACGATGGCGCGGCGCTTGGCGACGGGATGCGTTTTTCGAAGGTCACAGCGGGCGAACATGCCTTGTCGCGATGTTGCGTCGTGGCCCTGAGCGAGCACTGCGCAGCGCATCGCGCAGTGCTCTGGTGAGCGCCACTCAGCCGGGGATGAAGGGGAACACGATCTTCAGCAGCCCCTTCAGGCCGCCCTCCGCCGTGCTCGTCACCGCCTTGGCACCCAGGCTGTTGAGTGCGCGACGCACGTCGTCCCAGCGCAGCTGCGCGATGTCCTTCTTGAGCAGATCCGACACCTCTTCTGCGGTGGGCGTGAGCTTCTGCAATGCGCGCACGGTGGCTTGCGGATCCGGTTGCAGGTAGCCCCAGCGCTCGGCGATTTTCAGCAGCGTGTCGAAGCGCACCGCGACCACTTCGCGATTGCGTTCGTACACCGGCAGCGCACCGACATCGAGAATGGCTTGTTCGAACTGTTGCGCGTCGTCGGGATGTTCGATGCGCACCGCCAAAAAGCCTTCCTTGCGGCTGCGTTCGCTGACGTGTTTTGCGCCGGAGCGCAGATTGTCTTCGGTGAGCACGTTGGCAACGATCCGCTGCATCGCGGCGTCGCCCTCTTCGGGCACCAGCGAGCGCCAACGCGCATAGCCATCGCGCCGCAATGCCTTGACCTTGGCCGAAGTCACCCGCAACTGCAAAGCGACCGCTGCGTTGGAGCTGTTGCGCGAGATGGCGCCATCGCGTTCGAGCAGCACGAAGATCAGCAATTCCAGGTCACGCTTGGTCAGCGACTGAAACCCCTGCAACAGGGTTAGGCGCAGAAATTCGCTGCCGAAGGCGGCCGCGTCCTTCAATTCGATCGGTTGCATGGGGAGTCCTCCACAGGTGACCTGCAGGATGCCATCACGCTGTTGCGCGGCCTGAGAACCAATGCGACGCACACGCCAGTTTCAGTGTCCGGTTTCGCGCCCGCGACGATCGGACCTGAACGTTTCAACTGCGCCACGGTCCTGCAAGGTGACGAACACCTGCTTTCCGTCTGCGCCGCCGAAGGCCACGTTGCTGGCCTTGCGCCCCTTCAATGCAACCGTGCGCAGCAGCTTGCCCTGCGGCGACACCACTGCAATTTTCCCGGCATCGTAACGGGCGATGTACAGATTGCCGTCGGCATCGCAGCGCATGCCGTCCATGCCGAAATCGGGAAAGCTGATCAGCAGCCGTTTGTTGCGCAGGCCGCCGTCGCTGCCGCGGTCGTAGACCCACACCTTGCGCGACATACTTTCGTTGACATACAGCTGTTTGCCGTCGGGGCTGACGTCCAGGCCGTTGGGTGTGGTCATCCCTGCTTCCAGCAGCCGCACCTCGCCGTTGCGACCGATGTGCCACAAGCGCCCGCTATTGTCCTTCCAGTTCGGATCGCTGGCGTAGAAGCTGCCATCGGGCGCCAGCGCCAGATCGTTGGGGCCATCTGCCTCGGGCAACGCCGCGAACGTACTCACCGCGCGCGTCTGCATGTTGACCTGCAGGATCTTGTGGCCGGTGTAATCGGCGACATACATGGTGCCGTCGCGAAAGCGGATGCCATTGCCGGTGCTTCCCTCGGGCAAGGTGACGAACACCTCGGCACGTGCGCTGCCGTCCGCCTGCAGCGCAATGCGCGCGATGGTGCCGTCCTTGCCCAGGTTCACCGCGTACAGCGCGCCATCCGGACCAGTCGCCGGGCCTTCGGCATTGTGCGTGAATGCGCCATCGCCGATCAGATCGCGCGCAACGAACGGTTTGTCGGCAGCGATGGCGAGCGAACTGGACAACAGCAGCGCCAGCGGCAAACGGCCAAGATGGGCAACGACGGTCATGCGCAATGCTCCTGAGTGATCGCCAGCAGTGTGCCAGAACGTGCAGCGCCACCATGGCGGTGATCACACCCGATCAAGTAAGGTGCGCGAGCAGTATGCCCACACTCGCGAAGGAGGTTTGCATGTCCGTGGAATCGATCACACGTCGCCGCTTGCTTGCCGCCTTTGGCGGTGCAGGCATCCTGCTCGCTGCACCGACGTGGGCAGTGCCGAAGAAAAAGCCCGGAAAACCGCTCAATGTCGCGTTGGTCGGGTTGGGTAGTTATGCCAGCGAACAGCTCGCGCCCGGTCTGGCGCTGACCAAGCATTGCAAGCTCGCCGGTATCGTCACCGGCACGCCGTCGAAGATTCCGCAGTGGCAGTCCAAGTACGGCATCGCCGACCGCAATGTCTACAGCTACGAGAACTTCGATCGCATCGCCGACAACGACGACATCGATGTGGTGTACATCGTCACGCCCACGCATCTGCATGCGCCACTGACCCTGCGTGCGGCTGCCGCAGGCAAGCACGTGTGGTGCGAAAAGCCGATGGCGATGCATGCCGGTGAATGCGAGGCGATGATTGCTGCCTGCAAACGCAACAAGGTGGCGCTGACGATCGGCTACCGCATGCAGCATGAGCCAAACACGCGGCGCGTGATTGCGATGGCCAGCGAAAAACCGTTCGGTGCGATGCAACGCGTGCGTGCCGAGGCCGGGTACAACGGTTATCAAGGCACTGCCAAGGCCGACCGCCCATGGCGGTTGCGTTCGCAGTTCGGTGGTGGCGCGATGTACGACATGGGCGTGTATCCGCTCAATGCCGCGCGCTACACCGTGGGTGCCGAGCCGCTGGCGGTGACCGCCAAACGCTGGACCGACCGACCCGATCTGTTCGATGAAGTCGACGAGCACATGGACTTCACCCTGGAGTTTCCCAATGCGGTCCGGGCCGAGTGCAAGACCAGCTTCGGCAAGAACATGAATGTGCTGCGTGCCGAATGCGAGCGCGGTTGGTACGAATTGTCGCCGTTCCAGAGCTATCAGGGCGTGACCGGCAAGGCCAGCGATGGACGCGTGTTCGACGCCAAGGTGCCGCATCAGCAGGCGCTGCAGATGGACGAAGACGCGCTGGCGATCATGAACGGCACACCATTACGTGCGCCGGGCGAAGAAGGCCTGCGCGACATCCGTATCGTCGATGCGATCTATCGCTCGGCGCGCGAGGGCAGCAAGCGCATCGTGCTGTAAGGGTGGCCGGCTCCGCCGATTGGCGGAGTGCGGGCGCTGCATGCGCTGAGCAGTGGGCTGGCTCAGCGTAGGCTGCACGATGCAGTGCGGACGCGTTGTATTGCTTGGTGAGCGCTGCTGCGCGCTCGTGGCTGACCACGAGCGCTGGCTATGCGAGTGAAATGCTTCAGTCAGGCTTAGAGCGGCTAACAAAACGACCGCGCAGCCGCCAGGCGGGCGCGGCCGGTGCTCGGAATCGGCATGTACCACCCGTACACTCCGGTTCTGAGCGCGCCGTCCGCGCCCACCTGACAGCTGCTCGCTACGTTTCGTTAGCCGCTCTTATTCGAGAACAGGTGCCCAGCGCACGGCGGACTGCATCGCCGATCGATCGCATGATCGAAGCACTCTTGATGACTCTCCGTCCCAGCCCCACGCTTTTCCGATTCCCGATTCCCGATTCAGCTCAATCCCGCATCGCCAGCACCGTGATCTCCTCGCGATCGTGATACAGCTGCTTGGCGCGCACGCTCAATGATCTCTCGGCCTGTTGCTCGAACAGGTCCAGGCACAGACGGGTCTCGTCCCAGCGCTTTTTCATCGGTAGCTTGAGGTTGAAGATGGTGTTGCGGCACCAACCTTCGCGCACCCAGGTCGCCATGCGTTCGGCCACGCGGCGCGGTTGCTCGACCATGTCGCAGACCATCCAGTCCAGCGGTTGCGCGGGCTTCCAGTGAAAGCCGTCGGCACGCAGGTGTTCCACCAGCCCGGTCTCCAGCACATGCTCGCGCAGCGGGCCGTTGTCCACGCTGGTGACGTGCACGTGCTGCCGCGTCAGTACCCAGGTCCAGCCGCCGGGCGCAGCGCCCAGATCGGCCGCACGCATGCCCGGCTTGACCAGTGCATCGCGTTCTTCGGGCGTGAGCAGCGTCAGCAAGGCTTCGTCGAGCTTGAGGGCAGAGCGCGAGGGCGCTTCCGGCAGCAATTTCAGCCGTGGAATGCCCAGTGGCCACGGGGCGCTGTCGGCGCTGTCGGCCACCGCAAGCAAGGCGTGGTCGCCGTCGAGAAAACAGACGTGCAACCGCGGCGGGCGCGACTGCGGCTTGTCGGTGAGCAGGCCGGCCTTGCGCAGAGCCGGGCGCAGCGCATTGCCGAAGCTGCGCGCCAGGCCCGCCAGCGGCTTGCCCGCGTCCGAATCCGGGTGTTCCACCCACAGATCGCCAAAGCGCTGCTGCCCGTCCAACGCGGCCAGGATCGGCGTGATGCGGTCCTTGGGGTCGATACCTTTCAGCTCGGCAATCACCACCAGCTTCTGCCGGGCGAAGATCAACTCGCGCCACTGCAGTTTTGCTGCAAGTTGCGCGGCTTCGTCGCAGACGAACAATACATAGCCGTCGTTGCGTTGGGCGCGCGCATAGCCGGCAATGCCGACGAATGCGGCGCGCACATTCAGTTCTGCGGCCAGCTCAGGTTCGAAACCCTGCCGGCAGTAACACAGCAGGCCGCTCATCGCTGCACCTGCAGGGCGCCCGCTGCGCCCGCGACATCAGTAATGGTCACCGCCGCCCTCGCCGTAGTTGCGCAGCACTGCACACGCCTGGTCGCGCAGTACGTCGCGCACCACCTCGATGCCGCGGCGGCTCAGTTCACCCACCCAGTCGGCCGGCAATGGGCCTTCGTCGAATTGCGTCAGCGCCATCACGTCGTCGGCGCGCGCGCCGATCAGCAGGCGGTCGATGCCGGCCCACACGGTGGCGCCGTAGCACTGGCAGCACGGCTGCGCGGAGGTAGCCAGCGTCACCGGCGACAGCACATCGTTCAAACGCGGTGTCTGCAGGCGCTGTTGCGCGAGCATGTAAGCCATGTTTTCGGCATGCGCCAGCGAGGTGGTCTGCGGCACCACACGGTTCACTGCGGCGGCAATGATGCGGTGGTCTGGGCCGAACACCACCGCGCCGAACGGGCCGCCGCTGCTTTCGCGCACATTCATCCGTGACAGCTCGATCGCCAGGGCCACCTTGTCCTCATCGCCGGGATAGGCGCGGCTGTCGTCGACATGCGCGTGGATCCAGTCGGGCAGGGTGAGGTGGACGTGCGCGTGAAGCATCAGTGGACCGTTTCTGTAGGGGGAGTGGCGGGGCGCAGTGTATCGGCCTGCGCGTCCTTTGCGGCACATTGGCCGGCGACGCACTGGCAGGCGCTGATCTCGCGGAAGCCGCACACGCTCATCATGCCGCCAGCCTGGCATTGCGCCAGTACGCCTTTGGGGTCGGTGGCGCTGTTGACGTTGACGCAGGCTGGAAACGCACCGCAACAGTTGCCGACGTTCTTCACCGTGCAATCGGCATCGGTGCGGCAGGTGGTGGTGACGATGACCGCTTTGCCGGCTGCCGGGCCGCTTGTCGAGCCGGTTGCCGGAGGCGGCGCGGCGGTATCGGCCGGTGGTGCGGCCACGCAGCCAGTCGACCCAAGACAGGCCAGCAGCAATAGCATGTTCAGACACCGGGACAAAAGACGCGACATGCGGCCGCTCCGATCAGAATAGGTGAGCGGCCATGGTAAGCCCCGGATGCGCGGATGTGGCGCGCGCTGGATCAGTTACGACCATCACGCGATCCAGGTCTTGCGCGCGTTGCGGCTGATGACGCTAGCGACGGCGTGGCGTGTGGCCGAAACACCTGCAGCCTTGGAGCAGCTAACAAGACTACTGTGCAGCCGCCAGGCGGGCGCGTCCGCTGCTCGGGTCGGCATGCGCCACCCGTACACTCCGGTTGCTCCGCGCCGTCCACGCCCAGCTGACGGCTGCTCGCGAGGTTTTGTTAGCCGCTCTTGGTGTAGTCAACGCCGTCTGCGCAGTGCCCGGTGGCAGCGCGTGGCAACATCCAGTTGCTGCATGCTTTCGTCGCGGCGATCGCTGGGCAGATCGTCATCTGGCCGACCCGGAAGAAGCGTACAGAACACCTCGGCCGGGGTCGCCGCGTTCGAGACGGGCAGCTGCGGCGAGCAGGCCGTCAGGCCGATCGACAGCGAAAACACCGCGCTGCGCCATGTGTTTGCAGGTGGGCGTAAGCATGGCGGTGGGAGGCACATGGCGGCATCGCTGGCTGACACAGCCTGCAATCTAGGCCGATGCGCGCATCAGGTGCCGAGGTCATTTCGCTTCCGCATGCAGTGCTGCGCACCACAGCACGCCGACCAGCAGGCAGGCGATGGCGGCCAGCTCCAGTGGCGTAGGCAGGCGCATTTCCCAGGCGAAGCCGTACAGCAGCGCAAACACCGTCTCGAACACGATCATCTGTCCGACCAGGGTCAGCGGCAGCACGCGGCTGGCACGATTCCACAGCGCGTTGCCGATGATCGAGGCCAGGATGCCCAGCAACAGCGACACGCCCCAGAAACTGGCCCACTCGAGCGGTGCATGCGCTGCACTGCCGATGAGGGCCGCCGGCGCCAGCAACAACGCCAGTGCGCCGGTCACCACGCCGGTCAGCAGCGACCAGTCGCCCCCGGACAGATCCGGGCGCCGCCGCAACCAGCGTGCGTTGGCAATCGAATAGGCCGACCACGACACCAGCGCACCCGCCGCGCACAGCAGGCCGGCGATCCGCGTCAGGCGATCGTTCGCCTGCTGGCCGGAGTCGTCCTGCACGGTGTCCAGTGCCACCAATGTCACGCCGATCACGCACAGCACGCAGGGCGCGGCCAGACGTCGCAATTGCACCGCACCGGCGGCACGCGTCCCGATCACGGTGACCACCACCGGCAACAGCCCGATGATCAACGCAGTTGCCGCGCTGCCCGCCCACTGCACGGCGCTGCCAAGCAGCACGTAATAAACCAGATTCCCCATCAGGCTCAAACGCACCAGTGCCCACCATTCGGCAGCGCCCAGCCGGCCAGCGGTCTGCCGCGCGCGTGGCGCCAGCAGCAAGGCCGCCACCACGCCATACGAGAGATACCGTGCCACCGCCAATTGCAGCGGCGTAAAAGCGCCCAGCAATTGCGGTGCCAGAAACACCAGCCCCCACAGCGCACCCGCACCGATTCCGCAGGCGACACCCACCATCAAGCGTTCACGCATCGTGCTGTTCCTCAGGGCGTGCATTGCAGCGTGCCGTGCGGCAGGGAGTTGATCAAGACGAGCGCTGCAGATGTATGCAACACCGGCACGCCGCAGCGGTGCGCTGTTCCAGCGGCTGTGATGTCGTCGGCCACGCGCACAGCGCCGCGTGGAAACGATGGCACGGTGCAATGCAGTGGGATGTCTTCGCAGTGCGTGCACGACCGCCAAAACCGTGATGGTCTGGAGCGATCCACGGCGTGGCTGGCAGTGTGCGACGCATCGGCGCTGCGGCGGAGTAGGGGCGTGATGACGCAGATGCCGCCTCTGCAGCCGCGCACCCGCCGCCCGATCTCGGTAGCAGCGACGCCCGCCTTGCAAGGGCGCCGCTGTCCTGCGCGGTTACTTGGCCCAGGTGTCGCGCAAGGTCACGCTGCGATTGAAAACCGGTGTGGCTGCGCTATGGTCGCGACGGTCGGCAACGAAGTAACCGGTGCGTTCGAACTGGAACGCCTGCTCGGGCGCTGCCATCGCAGCGCTCGGCTCTACGTACCCGCGCACGTTGCGCTTGGACTCGGGGTTCAGGTAATCGCGGTAGGTCTTGCCCTCGGACTCGTCGTCAGGCTTCTCCACCGAAAACAGGCGGTCGTACAGGCGGATTTCCGCTTCCACCGCGTGTGCCGCGCTGACCCAGTGGATGGTGCCCTTGACCTTGCGGTTGGCGCCTTCCATGCCCGGGCGCGATTCCGGATCCAGCCAGCCGCGCAGTTCGACGATCTCGCCGTCAGCGTTCTTGATCACCTCGTCCACGCGCGCAATGCCTGCACCGCGCAAGCGGATTTCGCCGCCCGGCACCAGGCGCTTCCAGCCCTTTGGCGGAACCTCGGCAAAATCCTCGCGCTCGATCCACAGCTCGCGCGCAAACGGCACCTCGCGTGTGCCGAAGCTGTCGTCCTTGGGGTGGTTGGAAAACTGCAGCGTTTCGGTGTGGCCTTCCGGCAGGTTGGTCAGCACCAGCTTGAGCGGGTCGATCACGGCCATACGGCGCGGCGCCGCTGCGTCCAGATCCTCGCGCAGGCAACCTTCCAGCACCGAGAAATCGATCAGCGAGTTCTGCTTGCTGATGCCCACGCGGTCCACGAACAGGCGCATCGCCGCCGGCGTATAGCCACGCCGGCGCAGGCCCTGCAGCGTGTACATGCGCGGGTCGTCCCAACCGTCCACCAGCTGCTCTTCCACCAGCGCGGTGAGCTTGCGCTTGCTCATCACCGTGTAGTTGATGTTGAGGCGCGAAAACTCGATCTGACGCGGCTTGGCGGCTTCGCGCGGCAAGCCCTTGTCCAGCAGCGGCTGCAGCAGTTCCGGATGGCCGACCAGGTCCACCTTGTCCACGCACCAGTCGTACAGCGGGCGATGGTCTTCAAATTCCAGCGTGCACAGCGAGTGGGTGATGCCTTCCACCGCATCGCCGAGCGAATGCGCGAAGTCGTACATCGGGTAGATCGGCCAGGCGTTGCCGGTGTTCTGATGCTCCACATGCTTGATGCGGTACAGCGCCGGGTCGCGCAGGTTGATATTGCCGCTGGCCATGTCGATCTTGGCGCGCAGCGTACGCGCGCCGTCGGGGAATTCGCCGGCACGCATGCGCGCGAACAGGTCCAGGTTTTCTTCGACGCTGCGTTCGCGGAACGGCGAATTGCGGCCGGGCTCGGTCAGCGTGCCACGGTATTGGCGCACCTGTTCTGCGGAGAGATCGCACACGAAGGCATGACCATCGCGGATCAGCTTCTGCGCGGCCAGGTAATACACCTGGAAATAATCCGAGGCGTGGCGCAGCTGCGCCCAGTCATAGCCCAGCCAGCGCACGTCGTCCTGGATGGCCACCACGAACTCGGGGTCTTCCTTGGCCGGGTTGGTATCGTCCAGGCGCAGGTTGCACAGCCCGCCGAACTCGGCGGCCAGGCCGAAGTCCAGGCAGATCGCCTTGGCATGGCCAATATGCAGGTAGCCGTTGGGTTCGGGCGGGAAGCGGGTGCGGATGACCGTGTGCTTGCCGCTGGCCAGATCCTCGCGGACGATCTGGCGGATGAAGTCTTTCTTCTCCGCCGGGGCGGTGGCGTCGGTGGCTAGGGTCTCGGACATGCGCGCATCAGCAATAGGTAAACCGCAAGTTTAGGCGGTGGCACCGGTTAGGGGTAGGCGCGGGGTGCGGAGGGGCGGCGTGGGGGCAGTGGTTTCGGCGTGGCCTGGGTGCCGGATAGCCTCTGCAGGCTGCGCCGGCGATGCATGGTTCGGTCGCTGCCAGCCGTCACGATGCAACCCGGGCGCGCCAGGCGGCGCAGGCGGGCCTGGCGAGCAGGCGGTCGGCGCCCAGTGCGCAGCAACCACGGTACAAGGCCCTCTTTCAGGTCAGGCTTGGCCTCATTCACGCGCTTGGTCCGCAAGCGCTGCCTTGCGCGCGCGCTGCAGGACAAGGCGTGCCTTGCGGCCGGGCATGGCTGGCGGGCATCGGCCGCGACGCGTACGCTGCGCCGACCCCGTTGGAGCGCTCCTGCGATGCCACTGCCCCGTCTGGTGATCGGCGACAAGACCTTGTCTTCCTGGTCGTTGCGGCCGTGGCTGCTGTTGCGACACTTCAAGGTGCCGTTCGAGGAAGTCGCGCTGCCGCTTGCGACGCCCGAATTCCAGGCGCGCATAGCCGGGTATTCGCCGACCCGCCAGGTGCCGGTGCTCTGGGATGACGCCTTGCATGTGTGGGATTCGCTGGCGATCTGCGAGTACATCAACGAGCGTTGGCTGGCCGGCCGCGGCTGGCCGGCCGACCTGGCCGTACGCGCGCAGGCACGCGCTGCCGCGGCGGAAATGCATTCCGGTTTTGCAGCCCTGCGCAGCCAACTGCCGATGAATCTGGCCCGCACGCCAGGCCCGGCGCAATGGGACGCGGCCGCCGAGCGCGACATCGCCCGCGTCCAGGCGCTGTGGGCCAGCCTGCGTGCCGAACACGGTCACGCCGGGCAATTCCTGTGTGGCGACTTCGGCATCGTCGATACGATGTTCGCGCCGGTGGCGCTGCGCTTTTTCAGCTACGGTGTGCCGCTGTTCGAAGCGGCCGGCGATTATCTGGCGGCGCTGGACGCGTTGCCGGCGCTACGCGACTGGCGCAACGGCGCGCAGCGCGAACGCGCAGC
The DNA here is from genome assembly GCF_008801575.1 of Xanthomonas cissicola. GTDB lineage: Bacteria > Pseudomonadota > Gammaproteobacteria > Xanthomonadales > Xanthomonadaceae > Xanthomonas > Xanthomonas cissicola. The sequence continues at coordinate 121,119 of NZ_VZPL01000001.1, forward strand.
GCGCGGCTGAGATGCAGATCGCCTACCGCGCCAGTCACCTCATCGATGCGCATCTGGCCAAGCACGCGCTGGAAGATGCCGGCATCACCGCGTTCGTCTTCGGTGAATCGCTGCTGGGCGGTGCCGGCGAGCTGCCCGCCTTCGGCGTGCTGCAGGTCTGCGTGGCCGACGTGCATCTCAGCCAGGCCCAGGCGGTGCTGGCAGAGATCGGCTTGTGCGGGCAGGTCACCCGCGCGCTGTAACGCAGCGCCAATCGTAGGAGCGCACCCGGGCGCGACGAGGCTCTGCCGATAAACGCCACGTCGCACCCAGGTGCGCTCCTACGATGTATGCGCGTCATTCCTGCTGACGCCACCCCGGCGGCGCTGCATCCGGCGCGGCCAATGCGCGCAGGCGCTTGAACAACACCGTGGTTTCGGCCACGTTCCAGACCCGCAGTGCGACTTCGAAAGTATCCAGCGGCTTGGTCAAAAAGTCCTTGGCGCCCAGGCCCAGGGCGCGGTGGCGCGCGCTGCGGCTGGGGTCGGCGGTCAGCACGATCACGGGCAGGAACTGGCCCGGGTCTGACAGCCGCGCCAGCTGTTCCAGCAGCGCGTAGCCGTCCAACTCGGGCATCTTCAGATCCAGCAGGATCAGGTCCGGCGCGAATGCCGAGACCAGGCCCATGACCCGCAACGGATCAGTGGTGGCGATCACTTGCTGGAAGCCTTCGCGTTGCAGCAGGTCTTCGAGCAATCGCACGTTGGCCGGCTCGTCGTCGACGATGAGGATGCGGGAACCGAGGATTTCGTCGCGTGTCATGCCAGCAACCCGTCGATCACGGTGAAGAATTCCGCCACATCGAGCGGCTTGGTCAGATACGCGCGCACGCCTTGATTGCCTACGCGCGCCAGTGTGGCGGTGGTGGCGTCGGCACTGATCACCACCACCGGGATGGCCGCCAGGGCCGGCTGCGCCTGCAATTCGCGCAACAGCTCTTCGCCGTTGCCATCGGTCAGGTGCAGGTCCAGCAGAATCAGATCCGGCGCGCCGTGCTGCAATAGCGCACGCGCCTGCGCCAGGCTGGCCGCTTCGAGCAGCTGCCACTGCGGGCGACGCTCTGTGAGCGTGCGGATCAACGCCTGATTGGATGGATTGTCTTCGATGCTCAACAGCCGGCACACGCTGCTGCCGGCACTGCTCGGCGGCACCAGCGGCCGCGCCGGTTCGCTGTGCTGATGCTCGCCCTGCGGCAGCGAAATCCAGAACCGCGCGCCATCGCTGCTGCTGTCCACGCCGATCTGTCCACCCATCGCCTCGATCAAACGCTTGCTCAGCGCCAACCCCAACCCGGTGCCTTCCACCGCAGAGCGCTCGGCGCCCAACCGCTCGAACGGGGTAAACAGGCGTTCGATCTGGGCCGGGGTCAGCCCCGCGCCCTGGTCGGCCACGGTGATACGCACCTGCTCGCCATCGGCCTGCGCGCTCACCTGGACCTGCCCGCCAGTACGATTGAACTTGACCGCGTTCGACAGCAGATTGAGCAGCACCTGGCGCAGCCGCTGCGCATCGGCGCGCACCGTCCACGGTCCGTCGATGGATGCCGGTTGCAGCGCAATGCCATGCTTGTCGGCATCCGGTGCGATCAGTCCCAAGGCTTCATGCACGGCCGCGCGCACCGAGATCGGCTCCGGGCTCAGATCAAGTTGATCGGCTTCGATACGCGCGATGTCCAGCAGCTCGGTGATCAACCCGAGCAAGTGCCTGCCGGCACCCAGAATGTGCCGCAGATGCCGTCGATGACCCGGCTCGGGCAGATCCATTTCCAGCACCTGCGCATAGCCCAGGATCGCATTGAGCGGAGTCCGCAGTTCATGGCTGCTGCGCGAGAGAAATTCGGTTTTTGCGCGGTTGGCGGTTTCGGCCTCGCGCCGCGCCAGCTGCGCTTCGGCTGCGCGTGCGGCCAACAGTTCGCTGGCTTGCGCCAGGCGCTGCCCGACCTGGCCCAGTTCGTCGCCGGCACGCGGTTGCGGTGCCAGCGGCAGGCCCTCGCCCAGCCGGTCGGCGTTGGCGGCCAGGGTGCGCAGGCGCCCGGACAATGCCGAGGCGAACCATGCCACGGCAAATACCGCGCCCAGCCCGCCCAGCATCGCCGCGCTCAAGGTGATGATGAGGTTGCGCTGGCGCAGCCCCTGCGCCTTGGCGGTACGCACCTGCAACTGCGCGGTTTCGTAATTGCGCAATTCGCGCAGCTCCGCACGCAGGATGTCGAGTTTGTACTTGCCATCCCACAGTTGCCGAATCTCTTCTTCGCGGCTCAGATCCGGGGCCAGCAATCGGCGCCAACCCTGCATTTTTTCCGCAAAAAGTGGCTTGATGCGCGCAAAGCGCTGCGCTTGGCTGGGGTCGGTAATACGTTGCGAAAGACGGTCGGCTACGCGCTGCAGCCGCGGCTCGGCATCGCGATACGGGGTCAGAAATTCATCGCGCCGCACCAACCGATAGCCGCGCACGCCGGCCGCGGTTTCGGCTAAGAGTGCGTGCGCTTCGTACAGATCGCTGAGCACTTCCAGGGTCTGCCGCACGTCGTTTTCGGCGGCGATGTTCTGCCGTTCCACGCTGTAGATCGCCATCAATGCAACGGCCAGCAACAGCAATGGCAGGGTGACGACCGCCAGGCTTTTGCGGGTAATCGGCCAATCGTTCCAACGCACCGCCAATGCATTCATAGCGCAAGTCCGGATTGGACCGCGTACACCGCGGCCTGGGTGCGATCTTTTACCTCAAGTTTCTGCAGGATTCGCTCCACGTGCACTTTGACCGTGCCGGGAGAAATCCCCAGTTCAGCTGCGAGGGTCGCGTTAGTGAGTCCGCGCGGGAGCAACGACAACACCTGTTTTTCGCGCTTGCTCAGCGCGCCCAGACGGTCGTCCTGCAGCGGTTTGCGCCGCCGTGTGGCAACCGGTTTGGCCGGTTCCGCCACCATCGCCGGCAGCAGCAGCGCGAACGCCTGCAGCGCCTGCACGTCGTCATTGCCGGGGGCCGGGCGGCCTTCGCTCCAGGCCACGCAAAGCATGCCGTGCGTGGTGCCCAGCGCGTGGATCGGCACCCTGGCTTCGCGGATATCGGACGGGCGCGGTGGCATCAACCAGGCCGCCTCATGGCCGTCGCCGGCGGCGCTGGCCCCGGGCGGCAATGTACGGCCGCGGCTGGCCAACACTTGCGCGCGCGGGCCGCGCTGCGCCAGAACTGCGCCGTGTTCCAGGCCCAGTAGCAGCAGCACCCGCCCGAGGACCGCATCGCAGGCCTGCTCGGGACTCTGCACCTGGCGCAGTGCAACGGCAGCTTCCCAAAGCGCCTGCCAACGCGCGCTATCGGAGGCCTCGCGGCGCAAGGTCAGGCGCCAATCGCCAGCATTGGTGGGGGTCTCCATAGTTTCGCTCTAGGCCGATCAGCATATTTGAGTATATGCCACTCGGCAGAATTGTTGGGGCTGCTTGATTTCGATACTGAGCTTGCCCGATGAGGCACCCCCATCTATCACACGGAGATTCCCCATGCGTCGCACACTCTTCTCTCTGGTTCTGGCTCTGGCTGCCACCCCGGCGCTGGCTGGCGGCGTGATGCATTACACCGACAAGGCCAAGCTGCCGGCCGGCGGCGAAGAGCGCGAAGTCGCTGCGCTGTTCGACACCTGGAACGCGGCGCTGGCCACCGGCAACCCGCACAAGGTGGCCGACCTGTACGCACCGGACGGCGTGTTGCTGCCGACGGTCTCCAACGAAGTGCGCGCCTCGCGCGAACAGATCGAAAACTACTTCGAGATGTTCCTGACCAAGAAGCCGCAGGGCGTGGTCAATTACCGCACCGTGCGCGTGCTCGATGACGACAGCGCCGTGGATGCCGGCGTGTATACCTTCACGCTGACCGACAAGGCCGGCAACAAGAGCAACGTGCAGGCCCGCTACACCTTCGTGTACGAAAAGCGCGACGGCAAGTGGCTGATCATCAACCACCACAGCTCGGCGATGCCGGAAGTGGACACGCGCGCGGCGGTTGCCAAGGCCAAGTAATGCGGCGCGGACGACAGGCGCTGGCCGGGCAGGCTTGAAAGTGGCTCTGGCCGGCGCCATCCAGCAGGCAATCCTGACGATTGCGGAGCTGCACCATGCTGGGAATCGGCGCCTTCAAACAACGTCTGCCACGCCCGGGCGAAGCACTACCCGGGCGCGAGCAAGCGCTGCCGCTGCATAACACGCACCTGGTCAACGGCCATCCGTTGCGCGGGGAATTCACTGGTCTGGCCCAGGTGCAATTCGGGCTCGGCTGTTTCTGGGGCGCGGAACGCAAGTTCTGGAACGTGCCAGGGGTCTACACCACAGCAGTGGGTTACGCCGGCGGGCAGACGCCGAACGCGACCTATTCGGAAGTGTGTTCCGGGCAGACCGGCCACACCGAAGCGGTGCTGGTGGTGTTCGACGACCATGCGGTGTCGTTCGCACAATTGCTGCGTACGTTCTGGGAAAGCCACGACCCCACCCAGGGCATGCAGCAAGGTAACGATATGGGGACGCAATACCGTTCGGCGATTTACTGCACCACGCAGGCGCAGTACGACGCCGCGCTTGCCAGCCGCGATGCGTATCAGCAACAACTGACCGCAGCCGGTTATGGCGAAATCACCACGGAGATCCGTTTCCCGGCGCCCACGTTCTACTACGCCGAAGACGATCACCAGCAATATCTCGCCAAGCACCCCAACGGGTATTGCGGGCTTGGCGGCACAGGAGTGAGCTGCCCGATCGGGCTGGATGCCTGACGGAAAGGCGGGCCGGATTGAAACGCTGTCATCCACAAGATCGTGGCAGCGTGCCGATGGCCGACAGTGACCGGCAGCGTTATCACGATCAGGCACCGCATGGGAGTGCGTGCTAGGCAACTTGAATGGCTGCGTCGGAGACGGCGCGGCCATCTTTTTTGAGCGGAGGTCGCAACACACGCTGGTGATGGGGCGATACGTTTTTGTAAGGTGAATCGGCTCGGCGACGCTGTACAGCGAATCAGTGGTGTGAGTTGTTGCGGCGAGCGCCGCAGAAGACCGGGGCAGCAAATCATCGGAGGCTGCTCAGCGCGGGCAATTACTCCTGATGATTCGCCGCGAACGGTATGGAGACTCGATACAAGCAATCAGCACGGTGAGCCAGGACAGGGCATCAGCTGTACCGGCTTGAATCGGTTGGATCAAACGAATTCTCCGGCAAACATGCCGCGCAACTGGGCAAGCGTGTCGGTGCGCTCCGGATGCAATTGCCGCATGCACGCCAATGCGAACCCCACCGGGCTGGTGCCGGGTGCGGTGATGACGCCGTCGGCGCTGACGACCTTTTCGTGGCGATAGTGCGCAGCGCCTGCGTACGGCACCACGTGCTCCTGCAAGAAGGCCAGCGCGTTGCTGGTGTGCGCGCGCTCATCGAGCAGGCCGGCATAGGCGAAGGCGAGGGTGGCGCCGCAAATCGCCGCGACCGGGCGCTGCTGCTGCACGCGCTCGACAAGCAAACCGCTCAGCCCGGGAATTTCGCCGGCCTGCCAGCGTTCGCTGCCGGGCAGGAGCCATAGATCAGCTTCGAGTGGCGCCAGATCGGAGAGGGCGAATTCCGGCGTGATGCGCAGGCCACCGATGGACTGCAGCGGTTGCCCGTCGATACTGGCAATGGCGACCTGGTCGCCGAACCATTCGCGTGCTGCCGGCAGCACCACGCCGATTTCCCAATCGGCCACGCCGTCGACCATCACCACTGCAATGTTTGCCATTGTCCGTTACGCCAGTTGAGGGAATCCGGATTCTAGGCAGTGCGCGCGCCGCGGGTGTAAGCTATATGTGGAGAGCAGGGCGTTTGGTCCAAGCGGCACACGGCGCAGGTGTGGCTTTGCTGGGCCGCGGTCTTCTGTCTGTCGTACAGACGCGCTGATATGCGGCTGCCGTTGATCCCGGTACAGCCGGCTGCGGAAGCGACAATCCCCCATTCACGAGCTGCCCGCATCCGTACCCGTTATCGCGACGCAGACCCGCTTGGCCGCACATCCCCATCTAAACCAAGCTCCAAAAACAACAACGCCCGCAGCCGAGCAGCTGCAGGTGTTATGTGCAGAACAGGCTCGCTGCGTGATCAGCCAGCGAGTTTGTCGGCAATGGTCTTGCGCAGTGCGTGCAAGTCCTTGGCGAACGTGTCGATGCCGCTGGCCAGCTTCTCGGTGGCCATCGGGTCGGCGGCCAGGCCCGAAGCGAAGCTATCGCTGTCGATCGGGGTGAACTGAGCATTGTCTGCCTGGGCCGGGGAGAGCTTGCGCGGCAGCTCGCCGTGCTCGGCGTCGAGCTTTTCCAGCAGGTCCGGCGAAATGGTCAGGCGGTCGCAACCGGCCAACGCTTCGATCTGCGCGGTCGAGCGGAACGAGGCGCCCATGACCACCGTGGACGAGCCGCGCTGCTTGAACTCGTTGTAGACGGTGCGCACGAACACCACGCCCGGATCTTCATCTATGCTGGCCGGGGTCTGCCCCTGCGCCACGTAGTAGTCCAGGATCCGGCCCACGAACGGCGAAATCAGGAACACGCCGGCTTCGGCACAGGCCAGCGCCTGCGAGCGGTTGAAGATCAGCGTCAGGTTGCAGTCGATGCCTTCTTTCTGCAGCTGCCGGGCGGCTTCGATGCCTTCCCAGGTCGCGGCGATCTTGATCAGGATCTTGTCCTTGGACACGCCGCGCTCGGCGTACATCGCAATGAACTTGCGCGCCTTGGCGATGGTGGCCTGGGTGTCGTGCGCCAGATCGGCGTCGACTTCGGTGGATACGCGCCCCGGCACTAGTTCGGCCAGCTTGACGCCCACGCCGATGGTCAGGCGGTCGGCGACTTCGTTGACGGTGGCGGTGCGATCGTCGCCGCCGTGCTCGCGGCCCCAGGCCAGCTCGCGTTCGATCAGGTCGGCATAGACCGGCAGGTCCAACGCCTTCTTGACCAGGGTGGGGTTGGTGGTGCAATCGACCGGCTTCAGGCGCTTGATGGCGTCGTAATCGCCGGTGTCGGCGACAACGACGGACAGCTCACGCAGTTGGGCAAGCTTTGAGGGGGATGCAGTCATGCGGGTTCTCTCGAATCGTGGAACGGGTCGGGGATAGGACGCAGCGCGCTACGTTAGCGCGCTGCGCGCCGGAAGTCGCCCGCCGCTGCGGGTTGCTCGTGCACGGCAGTCACGCGCAGGCGCAGGTCGCGTCCGTCGGGCGTGCGCCAATCGATGCGCTGGCCAACCGACAGGCCGAGCAGCGCGCTGCCGACCGGCGCAAGCACCGAGATGCGTCCGTGCTGCACATCGGCTTCATGCGGATACACGAGGGTGAGCGTATGCCGTTCGCCATGCAGCTGGTCTTCGCATTCGATGCGTGAGTGCATGGTGACGACATCGCCGGGAATTTGGTCGGGCGGCAGCACACGGGCGCGGCCCAGTTCGTCGCTCAGCGCAGTGGCGGCGGGATGCTTGTTGAAGCTTGGCGAATCGAGCAATGCCTCAAGCCGGGCAAGGTCGCGGCTGGATACCAGAATGGATGGCGGCAAGCCGCTGTGGTGTTGCGAAGTCATGGCAGTCTCCTGACGAATACGGCTTGCCGACATGGCAAGCGTCTCTGACAAGGTGAGGGCGCCGGCGGCTGATCGCAATGCATGGATGTTGCGGACCCAAGGCACTGGCAAGGGCTGCCACGCAGGCGCTGCAGGCCTGGTGCAGCGAGCAAGCGCTGCGGTTGAGGCAATCGGAGGGTGAGGGCATCACGGCCGCTGCAAACGAGCCCGCTTCCACCGCATGCCGCAAACATCGCACTATCAGTCTCGAGCAAGCGAACCAAAACGCTGCTCGCAAATCGCATGGTCGCGTGGGCAGCGTGCTGCCGCCAGCCGCGTCCAACACACAGCGGCAGATTGATGCGCAGCAAACCTGCGGGCAAGAGCGTTGCGCACAAACAAACAAAAAGCGACGCTCGCGCGCCGCCCAATTCCAAACCTCCAACCGGCACTCGAAGCGACCGCAACCGCGATGCGCTTTTCCGATTCCCGATTCCCGATTCCCGATTCGCTAAGCCGCCACCGCCTTCGGTCCTGGCGCAGGCTGATCCAGCGTGAACAGGCTCTCGGGCAATTCCTTGAACAGCTGCGACAGCTGCTCCAAAAACGCGGTCATTGCCGAACTGCGCCGCCACGCCATCGCAATGCGGCGGCTAGGCTGCTTGTCTTCACGGAAGCGGATCAGGCGGATGTTTTCCGAGCGCGCAACAGGAGGCTTGACCGCCAGCAGCGGCAGCAAGGTCACCCCGACATTGGCCGCGACCATCTGACGCAGGGTTTCCAGACTTGTGGCCTGAAATTCGGATTTTTCCAGCGCGCCGGCCAGATGGCAGACATCCAGCGCCTGGTCGCGCAGGCAGTGGCCATCTTCCAGCAGCAACAGGCGCTGCTCGGACAAGTCGTCCAGGGTCATGCTGTCGTGGCGCGACAGCGGGTGGCTTTCCGGCACTGCCAGCACGAAGGGCTCTTCGAACAGGAATTCGGCATGCAGCTGGTCGTCCTGCAATGGCAATGCAAGCAAGGCGGCATCCAGGCGACCTTCGCGCAACTGGTGCATCAGCTGATCGCTCTTCTCTTCGATCAGCAGCAGTTCCAGACGCGGAAAACGCTCGCGGATGCGCGGTACCACATGCGGCAACAAATACGGGGCCAGGGTGGGAAAGATGCCCAGACGCACCGTGCCCGCTTCCAGGTCCTGGCTGCGGCGTGCGGCTTCCTTCATCTGTTCCACCTCGGCCACGATGCTGCGTGCACGCACGGCGGCTTCGCGGCCGGCCGGGGTCAGCATGACCTTGCGCGGTGCACGTTCCACCAGCGACACGCCGAGCTCGTCTTCGAGTTTCTTGATCTGGGTGGACAGCGTTGGCTGGCTGACAAAGCAGGCGGACGCCGCGCGGCCGAAATGCTTGTGGTCGGCCAGGGCTACCAGATATTTCAGGTCACGCAGATTCATATACAGCAGCCTTCATTGCGGTGACGGGGAACCACTGGCGCGTGTTGCAAGCTTAGCGCCCGGGTTGGCCGGGCGCTAAGCGGGCGCTTGCTTATGCGGCCTGGGCCACACTGTCGGCAGTGGCCGGTGCGCTGGTGCGGATCAGATGGTCGAATGCACTCAGCGCCGCCTTGGAACCTTCGCCCATTGCGATCACGATCTGCTTGTACGGCACCGTGGTGGCGTCGCCAGCGGCGAACACGCCGGGTACATCGGTCTGGCCACGGTCGTCGACGATGACTTCGCCGCGCGGCGACAGCGCCACCGTGCCGCGCAGGAACTCGGTGTTGGGGAGCAGGCCGATCTGCACGAACACGCCTTCCAGCTCGATGTGCTGGATATCGCCGCCGGTGCGGTCCTTGTAGACCAGACCGGTGACCTTCTGTCCGTCGCCGAGTACTTCAGTGGTCTGCGCGCTGGTGATGATGCGTACGTTGTGCAGGCTGCGCAGCTTGCGTTGGAGCACTTCGTCGGCGCGCAGCTTGTCGTCGAATTCCACCAGCGTGACATGCGCCACGATGCCGGCCAGATCGATCGCCGCTTCCACGCCCGAGTTGCCGCCGCCGATCACCGCCACGCGCTTGCCCTTGAACAGCGGGCCGTCGCAGTGCGGGCAATACGCCACGCCCTTGTTCTTGTACTGATCTTCGCCAGGCACGTTCATCTGCCTCCAGCGCGCACCGGTGGACAGGATCACGGTCTTGCTCTTGAGCGAGGCGCCATTGGCCAGCTTGATTTCGATCAGGCCATCGGCACCGGCCGGGATCAGCTGCTCGGCACGCTGCAGATTCATGATGTCCACGTCGTACTGGCGCACGTGTTGCTCGAGCGCGGCGGCCATCTTCGGGCCTTCGGTCTCCGGCACGGAAATGAAGTTCTCGATCGACATGGTGTCCAGCACCTGCCCACCAAAACGCTCGGCGGCCACGCCGGTGCGGATGCCCTTGCGTGCGGCATACACCGCTGCTGCCGAACCGGCCGGGCCACCGCCGACCACCAGCACGTCGAACGCTTCTTTTGCAGCGATTTTCGCAGCGTCGCGCTTGGCGGCATTGGTATCCAGCTTGGCGACGATCTGCTCCAGCGTCATGCGGCCCTGGTCGAACAGCTCGCCGTTCAAGTACACGGTGGGCACCGACATGATCTGGCGGGCCTCTACTTCGTCCTGGAACCAGGCACCGTCGATGGCCACGTGCTTGATGCGCGGGTTGAGCACGGCCGCCAGGTTCAGCGCCTGCACCACGTCCGGGCAGTTCTGGCACGACAGCGAGAAATAGGTTTCGAACTGGTAATCGCCATCCAGGTGCTGCACCTGCTCGATCAGCTCGGCGGCGGCCTTGGACGGGTGGCCGCCCACCTGCAGCAGCGCCAGCACCAGTGAGGTGAACTCATGGCCCATCGGCAGCCCGGCAAAGCGCAGCGAGATGTCCTGGCCGGGCGTGGTCAGCGCGAACGAGGGCTTGCGCTGGTTGTCGTCGCGGTGGATGTCCAGGCTGATCTTGTCCGACAACAGCACCAACTCTTCCAGCAGGTCGAGCATTTCGCGCGAGCCGGCACTGTCGTCGATCGAGGCGTTGATTTGAATCGGCCGCGTCACCCGTTCCAGGTAGGCGGTCAGCTGGGTCTTGAGATTGGCATCCAACATGGAGAACTCCTGGGAATGGGCAAGGGGAGGGCATGGCGTCGCTGCGCTGAGGCAGGTCGCCGGGGAGGAAGGGAGTGAACCGCAGCCGGCGCGAGGTCGGGGTGCGTGCTGGCGGCAGCTGGCGGGTAGCCCGGCACCGGCTCCGGTTCACCCCCGGCCCGACTGGGCCGGAGATGACAGCCGGCTTAGATCTTGCCGACCAGGTCCAGCGACGGAGCCAGGGTCTTGGCGCCTTCCTTCCACTTGGCCGGGCAGACCTGGCCAGGATTGTTGGCCACGAACTGTGCAGCGGTCAGCTTGCGCAGCGTCTCGGTGACGTCGCGGGCGATGGAGTTGTCGTGGATTTCCAGCGTCTTGATCACGCCTTCCGGATTGATGATGAAGGTGCCACGCAGGGCCAGGCCTTCTTCTTCAATATGCACGCCGAACGCGCGGGTCAGCTTGTGGGTCGGGTCGCCGATCAACGGGAACTGCGCCTTGCCCACGGCCGGCGAGGTTTCGTGCCACACCTTGTGCGAGAAATGCGTGTCGGTGGTGACGATATAGACCTCGGCGCCAGCCTTCTGGAAGGCGGCATAGTTGTCGGCGGCGTCTTCCACTTCGGTCGGGCAGTTGAAGGTGAATGCGGCCGGCATGAAGATCAGCACCGACCACTTGCCCTTCAGGCTGGCCTCGGTGACTTCGATGAAGTTGCCATTGTGGTACGCATTCGCCTTGAACGGCTGGACCTGGGTGTTGATGAGAGACATTGAGTTTCCTCGTGCGGTAAAAGGGGGCGGGGGATGGAACAGGCGCCATGGTAGGCAGGATCGATAGATTCCTCAAATCGATTGATGGAATTACATAGATAGTCTTTGGCTATCGACTCGTCAGATGGCATCTGGCGCAATCGCGGTGCACGCCATCGTCGATAATGGTCAGCCGATGTTGCGTGTAGGTGAACAGCCCGTATGTCCGACGATCTCGCCGCCATTCCCGCCGATCAGCTGCTTCGCCGCGCCGGCGGGCGGATCGAACGCTGCGATGCCGAGGCACTGCTGCTGCACGCGCTGGGCCGCGATCGCGCCTGGTTGTTCATGCACGGGCGCGATGCGGTGCCTCTATCGATCGCGCAGGCCTTCGATGCCTTGGTGCAGCGCCGTGAGGCCGGCGAGCCGGTGGCCTATCTGACCGGCTCACGCGGATTCTGGACGCTGGACCTGGCGGTCTCGCCGGCCACGCTGATCCCGCGCGCCGATACCGAAGCGCTGGTCGAGCTTGCGCTGGAGCGCCTGGACACCCTGCCAGGCCGTCGTGTCGCCGATCTGGGGACCGGCAGTGGCGCGATTGCGCTGGCCATCGCCAGCGAACGTCCGCAGGCGCAGATGATCGCCACCGACGCAAGCGCTGCGGCGTTGGCCATGGCCCAACGCAACGCCGACAGCCACAGCTTGCGCAATGTCGAGTGCCGCCTGGGCAGCTGGTTCGCGCCCTTGGCTGGCGAGACCTTTGACCTGATCGCCAGCAACCCGCCGTATATCGCCGCGCACGACTCGCACCTGCAGCAGGGCGATCTTCGCTACGAACCGGCCAGTGCGCTGGCCTCCGGCAGCGACGGGCTGGACGATATCCGCCTGATCGTGGCCGATGCGCCTGCGCATCTGCTGCCGGGCGGCTGGTTGCTGCTCGAACATGGCTGGGACCAGGGGGCGGCGGTGGCCGAACTGCTGGTTGCGCGCGGTTTCGCTGCGGTGGCCACGCATCAGGATCTGGAGCAGCGCGATCGGGTGACCTTGGGGCGCTGGTTGCCAGCTGCGGGCCAGGGCGGCTGAGCAACTGCCGGCGCGCTATTGTCGGGAGACGAGGGCCGCGCGTTCCGAAGCGGAGTACGTGCGTTCGATAGAGCTGTTGCGCGCATCGAGTGCGCTCGCCCGCCGGTAAGCGCAGAAGGTTGGGTGCGCTCTTCAGGGCTTGGCCCATCACGGCGAACTCTTCTCTTCGAATCGCATGGCGTTGCCCGTGTGCGTGCGCAGCTGCCGATACACTAGCGGTTTCCCGCAGGACCGACGCATGCGCACGCTCTATCCCGAGATCAAGCCCTACCAGCAGGGCAGCCTGAAGGTCGACGATCGCCATACGCTGTACTTCGAGCAGTGCGGCAATCCGCACGGCAAGCCGGTGGTGATGTTGCATGGCGGCCCCGGCGGCGGATGCAACGACAAGATGCGGCGCTTCCACGACCCGGCCAAGTACCGCATCGTGCTGTTCGATCAGCGCGGTTCCGGCCGCTCTACGCCGCATGCCGATCTGGTGGACAACACCACCTGGGATCTGGTGGCCGATATCGAACGGCTGCGCACGCATCTGGGGGTCGATCGCTGGCAGGTGTTCGGGGGCAGCTGGGGATCCACGCTGGCGCTGGCCTACGCGCAGACCCACCCGCAGCAGGTCACCGAGCTGGTGCTGCGCGGTATTTTCCTGCTGCGTCGCTTCGAATTCGAATGGTTCTACCAGGAAGGTGCCAGTCGCCTGTTCCCGGATGCGTGGGAGCATTACCTCAACGCGATTCCGCCGGTGGAACGCGCCGACTTGATGTCTGCATTCCATCGCCGTCTCACCAGCGATGACGAGGCCACGCGTCTGGCTGCGGCCAAAGCCTGGAGCGTGTGGGAAGGCGCCACCAGCTTCCTGCATGTCGACGAGGACTTCGTCACCGGGCATGAAGACGCGCACTTTGCCCTGGCGTTCGCACGCATCGAAAACCATTACTTCGTCAACGGCGGTTTCTTCGAGGTCGAAGACCAGTTGCTGCGCGACGCGCATCGCATTGCCGACATTCCCGGCGTGATCGTGCACGGCCGCTACGATGTGGTGTGCCCGCTGCAAAGCGCGTGGGACCTGCACAAGGCGTGGCCGAAGGCGCAGTTGCAGATCAGCCCGGCATCGGGGCACTCAGCGTTCGAACCGGAAAACGTCGATGCCTTGGTGCGTGCCACCGACGGGTTTGCGTAAGCGAGTGCATGCGCATGGCTCAGAGTTCGCTTTGGTCGATCGGCATGATCACTCTGCCGGACGCGCTGAGGTGCGATGACATACGCATGACGTGTCGGAGCGCGCTTGCGCGCGACGCGGCGTTACCGGTAACGCTCCATCGCGCGCAAGCGCGCTCCTACTGATTGCAGATGTTCAACGCGGCTGCGATGCAGCCGCCAAACGCTGCTGCTGCTCAACGCACCAGCAAGGCATCCGCCAGCGGCGGCAGAATGCGCGCCAGGCGCGCTGCCCAGGCCTGTTGCCCGGCCGCGTCGGCAATCAGGTCCTGGCGGATTTCCAGTTCCACATGCAGCAGGCCGCGGCCTTCGCCATACACCGGGATGGCGTAATCGGTGGCGTCGCTGACCGCATACGGCTGGTTGTCGCCCACCACCAGGTCCGGTTCCTCACGCAGCGCCTGCAACAGGCGATGCGCCAGCCGCGTATCGCGGTGGTAGAGCACGCCGGCATGCCAGGGCCGCGCGTTGCCGGCCATGACCGGGGTAAAGCTGTGCATCGACACCAATACTGTCGGCTGATTGCGCTGTGCACGCGCCTCCAGTTCGGCCGCGATACGTGCGTGATACGGCGCGAAGATCGCATCGATGCGCTGCTGCCGGTCGCTGTCGGTCAGGTGCTGGTTGCCCGGAACCAAGGTGCCGTCGCTGACCGCAGGCATCAGGCTAGGTGCGTCGTGCGGACGGTTGCAGTCGATCACCAGGCGCGAATACGTCTGCGCGATGGCGAACGCATCCAGCGCCTCGGCCAGCAGCCGCGTGACCTGCGCAATGCCGATATCCCAGCCGATATGACGGTCCAGTTCGTATTGCGGCAGGCCCAGGTCGGCCAGCCGGGCCGGCACGCGCTGGCCGGCGTGGTCGGCGATCAACAGCCACGGCGATGCGGCCTGCGCGTTGTGCACGGCGAACGGCGCCGGATCGTCGGTACTGAGCAATGGTTCGATGGCTGCGTCAGCCACGCGGGGTGCCATCCAATGCATGATCGACCAGATACAGGCCGGCCCACAGCTTGGGGTCCATCTGATAGCCCTCGGCCATCTTCTGCACCAGCCAGGCGCCGACCTGCGCGCGCGGGATTGCATGCACGGTGATGTCTTCGCTGGCATCGCCGCCGCCATCGCCAACCTTGCGCAGACCGGTGGCACGCACGAAGGCGATCTTCTCGCTGCTGGCACCGGCCGAGGTGGGGCCGATCATCAGCACTTCGGCATGCTCGGCGGTCCAGCCGGTTTCTTCTTCCAGTTCGCGAATGGCCGACAGTTCGATCGATTCATCGGCATGCACGTCGCCCACCAGCCCGGCCGGCATTTCGATGGTGCGCGCCTGCAGCGGCACGCGGAACTGCTCGACGAACAACATCGCATCGTCCGGCGTCACCGCCACGATGATCGCCGCCAGGCCGCCGGCATGCACACGTTCGGAGTATTCCCAGGTGCCACGCACGACCATGCGCTGGTACTTGCCTTCGTAGACCACGGTGGGCGGGGTGTCGTGTCGGTTCATGGGCGGGGACCTTGTGCCAGGGAAACGGGAGGAAACGGTGCGGGGACGCCGGTGCTGGCGGCCAGCAGACGGCGCCGGGTGAGCGGGCCGAAGCGCAGGCTCTCGCACAACCCGGTCAGCATGTCCGCATCGGCGTGCGCACGCGTGAAGCCGGTCTGGGTGAGCGCCAGCGGCGCGTCGAGCGCGATGGTGGTGAGCTGCCGCCACAGCAATGCGTGTTCGCGCTGTTCGCGCAGCCGCACCGCCATTTGCGCCGCGCCGCGCAGGCGCAGGAAGGGGATTTCGTCGATGCGCTCCAGCAGCGCATCCAGGCTGCCGAAGTGCGCCAGCAGCACTGCTGCCGATTTGGCGCCGATGCCGGTCACGCCGGGAATGTTGTCGATGGCATCGCCGCATAACGCCAGATAGTCGGCGATCTGGTGCGCATGCACGCCATGGCGCGCCTTGACCCCGTCCATGCCCCAGCGCTGGTTGCGCGCGTAGTCCCACTGCTCGTCATGCTCGAGCAATAACTGCGACAGGTCCTTGTCGGCCGACACGATCACCCCGCGCAAGCCGTGCGCCCGCACGCTGTGCAGCGCGCTACCGATCAGGTCGTCGGCCTCGTAATCGCGGTGGGCCAGCACGCTCAGCCCGAGCGCTGCGCACAGCGCCTTGCAATGCGCGAACTGGCGGCGCAGCGCATCCGGCGCAGGCGTGCGGTTGCCTTTGTAGGCCGGGTAGATCGCATGCCGGAAGCAGCTGTCCAGGGCTTCGTCAAAGGCAATGGTGATGTGCTGCGGATCCTCGCGTTCGAGCAGGTCCAGCAGAAACCGCGCAAAGCCGTGCACCGCATTGGTCGGCCAGCCCTGCGCATCCTGAAATTCGTCCGGGATGGAGTGCCAGGCACGGAACACGTACAGGCTGGCATCCACCAGATACAGCGGGGTCGGGCGCTGGATTGCCAGTGGCGCAGCGTCGAGCGGGTTGGTCGGCGTGGTCACGGGGTCCAGTCGCGCAGCAGCGCACGCGGGTCCGGGCGCTCGCGTTCGGGCACCTGCATGCGCGGCGTGCCGATGTGGATGAAGCCGGCGATGCGTTCGTTGTCTTCCAGGCCCAGGTAGCCCGTCACCGCCGGGTCGTAGGCCATCCACGCGCTCAACCACTGCGCACCGAAGCCGTGCGCCTGGGCGGCCTGCAGCAATGCAAAACAGACACAGCCGGCGGTGAGCAATTGCTCCTGCACGGGCACCTTGTGCTCCGGGCGCAGCGAGGCGATCACCACGATCACCACCGGCGCGTCGCTGAAGCGTCCGCGTTCCTTGGCAAGGGTGGCCGGCGATGCCAGCGGGTCGGCGGCCAGGGTGCGCTCGGCAAGAAAATCCCCCAGCGCAGCCCGCGCCTCGCCGCTGATGCGCAGAAAGCGGAACGGCACCAGCTTGCCGTGATCGGGCACGCGCACCGCCGAGGTGAGCATGCGCAGCAAGCTGTCTTCATCCGGCCCGGGGGCGCCGAGTTGTTTGGAGGGAACCGAACGGCGCGCGTCCAGCGCCTGGAGCGAATACGGTGCGTGCATAAATCCGGGTCGGGGCAACGAGGCATTGAATTATAGACGGCCTCTTCCCAACGCCCGCCGCATCATGTCGGCGGGGGCCAGTGGCCCCTCTGCGATTCAACCTCCCGTGCCCATCCAGTGCGTTGTCCAATGACCCAGTTTGTTGCTACCGAACCGCTGCCCAGCCGCAATCCGGACCTGCTCGATCAGGTCCGCGAGGTGGTGCTGGTGCCGTTGGCCGACGCGTTTGTGAATGTGCAGGACGCGCTGGCCGAGGCGTTGTTCCGGCTGGCGGCCGACGCGGGCGCGGCGCAGAACGATTTCATGGAAGCAATCCAGGCCCTGCGCCAGCAACGCGAACCGATCACCGCACGCTTTCGCGGCCATCTGGCCAAGGCGTGGCAGGGGTTGGAATCCGGACGTCCGCTGTCGGCCGAGCGCACCCTCGCACGGGGCGCCGCCGGCCTGACCCTGCTGCCGGAGCAGGACCTAGACGTGCGCCTGGCGGTACGCAACCTTGCCGGCGCGCTGCAGCACCAGTGGCGGCCGGAGTTGATGCGGCTCAATCGGTATCTGGGTTTCATCGCCGGTGGGCTGCGCATCGATGGCGACAGCAATCCGTTCGGGCCGGAGCATCTGGGCGTTGCGCTGTACGAGGCGTTCCAGGGCGTGACCCTGGCCCCCAAGGTGCATCTGGCGGTGATCAAAATCTGCGAGCAGCAGCTGATGGCGCGCGTCGGCCAGCGCTATGGCGAGCTGGAACAGGCGCTGGCCCAGGTCGCGCGGCTGCGCGAGCTGCCGCAGGCACGCCAGCGTCAACGCGGTATTCCGCGCCAGGACGCCGCCGCCAGCGACGAGAGCACCGAGGCGCCGGACTGGATCGCACGCTTCTTTGCAGACTGGTCGGGCGGGCAGGGCGCACTGGTCGGCGCACAGGTGATCGATGTGCATCTGCGCAGCGACCGCGAGGTGCTGCCGGCGGGCCTGCACCAGTTGCTGCAGCACGCACGCCGCCAGCGCGAGCCGGATGCCGCCACGTTGGCGCCGGGGCAGCAGCGGCTGCTGTCGCCGCGTGAGGTGGTGTCGGCGCTGTCGCTGCTGCAGACCATGCCCGGCGCCAGTTTCGAGGTCATCGACGGCACCCATCTGGGCCTGGCGCGCGGTTTGCGCCAGCAGTTGATGCGCGCTGCCGCCTCGCTCGGCGTGGATCCGGCCACCACCCAGCTCAACCCCAGCGACGAAGATGCACTGGATCTGATTGCGCTGCTGTTCGAGGCAATCCTGCTGCAGAGCCATCTGTCGCGGCAGCAACGCGACATGCTCGGCCAGTTGCTGGTGCCGGTGGCCAAGATGGCGATGCTCGACGGCCACCTGTTCGTGCGCGATGGGCATCCGGCCCGGCGCCTGCTCAACCTGCTGGTGGACGCCTGCGACGGCAATGGCGGCGAAACCACTGCCGAACAGGCCCTGCTCGCCCAGGTTGCGGCAGCGGTGGACACCGTGGTGCGCGACTTCGACGAGCATCCATCGGTGTTCCTGGCGCTGGAAGCCGAATTCGGTGCGCATTACGAGCAGTACCGGCGCCGGGTCGAAATCGCCGAGCGGCGCGCCAACGAATTGCAGCGTGCCGAAGAACGCCGCGAGCGTGCGCGCAGCATCGCCGCGCAGGCGCTGGCCGAGCGCTTGGCGCGCGGGCCGTTGCCGCCGGTGGTGGAACACTTTTTGAGCCGTGTGTGGCACCCGTGCGTGCAACAGGCCGCGTTGCGCTCCGACGGCGCCGGCCCGGCCCTGGACGCCGCGCTAGCGCTCGGCGACGCGGTGCTGCTGCAACTTGGCCGCGTGCACGGCGATGCCGCACTGGAAGCGCATCGTCCCCAGCTGCTGCAGGCCTTCACCCTGGCCGGGCTGGGGCAGCGCGAGGCCGAACAGGCCCTGCAGGAACTGCAGCGCGCGCTGCTGCCGACCCAACCTGCGCCCGCTCCGGAAGCACTCGCGCCGACCCTGACCGCGCTGACGCTCGCGCCCAGCCCAGCCGACCCGGTGGCAGAGCCGCTGACGCCGATGCTGGATGCCACCGCACAGGTGGAATTCGACCGCATCACTGCAGATTTCTTCCGCGTCATGGCAATCGGCACCAGCCTGGACTTCATCGACCGCGAGGGCCGCGTGCAGCCTGGCAAACTGTCGTGGATCAGTCCGATTTCCGGGCGCCTGATGTTCGTCAACCGGCGCGGTGGGCGGCTGTGCGTTTCATCGCCGGAAGAGCTCGCGATGATGGTGTGGCTGGACCGCCTGCGCCTGCACCGCGACGACGACGCCTTCTATAGCGCGATGCAGGACGTGGTGGACGGGCTGGAAGCGCCCCCGAAGCTGAAGGCTTAACACCCGCAGGCGCAGAATGATGATCGGCAAGCTCCACCGCGATGTTGCGAGCTAGGATGGCCGCTTGACACGCAAACCCTGGGCGGTCACGAGTAAAGTGAGTAAGATGTCACACTTAACGGATGCGCGAACCGCCTACCATGCACAGGCGGAATTTGGGGCCGCGTCTGTTTTTTCTCGTTCGAAAATTTTCACGCCTGCAGAGGCGGGGAGCCTTTGCGCATGACTTTTCAGCCCAGTCCGTCGGGACATCCGGGCCGTGACCAACGCTTGCTCGAGCAGGCGCACGACGTTTTCGTGCCGGCGCTCGCGCAGGTTTTTGCTGCTGCAGTTGCGCATTTCGACGATGTGCTGTTCGACCGTGCCGAATCCGCTGGCGCCTCGCAGTTGCTGTTTCTCGATGGCATGCGCGAATTGCGCCGCAAGCGCGAAGACGTCGCCCGCCAGTTCCGCCAACAGCTGGAAGATGGCTGGCAGGCGTTGGTGCTCGGCACGCCGTTGTCGGCCGAAGTGGTGCTGGCCGGCGACATGGGCACCGGCCCGCTGAGTCTGGTGCCCGAGCACGTGCTCGAATCGCGGCTGGCAGTGCGCAATCTGGCCACGGTGCTGTTGCGCGATTTCAAACAGGTGCTGGCACGGGTGGACCGCCGCCTGGGCTGGATCGCCGGCGGGCTGGAGTTGATGGCCGACACCAACCCGATTGGCCCCGAACATCTGGGCGTGGCGATCCACGAAGCTTTCGCCACCTGCGACCTGGCGCCGGAAGTGCGACTGGTGTTGATCAAGCTGTGCGAGCGCGATCTGGCCGAGCCGATCGGCAAGTTGTACGCACGCCTGGACGAAACCCTGGCCAAGGCCGGGGTGATGCCGGAAATTTCGCAGGCCAAGCGCGCACCGCCGCGCATGCAGTCGCGTGGCGAGATGCCGGAAGAGCGCGTCCAGGCCGAGCCGCAGGGCGGTCACGCCGAGATGGGCGGCGACAACCAGGGTGATCAGTACGCACCGGCCTGGGCCAACCGTTTTCTTGACCGCTGGGCACATAGCCGCGGCCGCATGCAGGCCGCGACGCAACGCGGCCATGCCGATGGCGGCGGGGATGGCGGCATGGACGGCGAGGCCGACCATCCCGGCGGCAGCCAGGGCATGCTGCTTGAGGCGCTGCACGAATTGCTGCAACAGACCCGCAGCGTGCGCGACACCGCCGCGTCTGCCGCCACCGTCGCGGTAGGGCAGCAACGCCCGTTGAGCCAGCGCGAAATGATGTCGGTACTGTCGCTGCTGCAGGCCACGCCCAGCGCGACGCTGCAGGCGGCCATCGGCGACGACACCGAATCGCTTGCGCAGCGGTTGAAGAACGAGGTGCTTTCCAGCGCCACGCGACTGGGCGTGGACCCGGCCACCGCAAAACTCGACCCGATGGACGAAGATGCCATCGACCTGGTCGGCATGCTGTTCGATGTAATGCTGGACGAGCGCGATCTGGAAAATCGTTCGCGCGAAATGATCGGCCGCCTGGTGGTGCCGTTCGTCAAGGTCGCACTGCTGGACCGCAAGATGTTCGTGCAGAAGACCCACCCCGCGCGGCGCCTGCTCAACTCGCTGGCCGAGGCCTGCGAAGGCAACAACGGCGACAGCGCTGCCGAGCGCGTGCTGATGGGCAAGGTCGAAGAAATCGTCGACCGCCTGGTGGCCGAATTCAACGAAAGTCTGGCGATCTTCCTCACCCTGGAAGAAGAATTCCGCGACTTCCTGTCGCAGCACCGGCGCCGGGTGGAAATTGCCGAGCGTCGTGCCACCGAAACCCAGCGCGGGCAGGAAAAGCTCGAACTGGCGCGCAGCCGCGCGCTGTCGGAACTGGAGCAGCGTGCGCCCGAAGGCGCGGGCTTGCCCAAGGCGGTGGACGACTTTCTGCGCCAGCCGTGGCTGCATCACCTGACCATGGCGATCCTGCGCGACGGCGAGGAAGGTCCCGGCACCATCGAGGCCCTGGCGGTGGCCGACGGCGTACTGGAAGAACTGGCCGAAGCGCGCCGTCATATCGTCGGCAAGCCATGGCTGCAGGTCTGGCAGCCGGCGTTGCACCGCGTGTTCGCAAGCGTAGGCCTGCACGGGGATGCGGTGGTGGTGGCGATCACCGCCTTGCACGACACCTTGCAGGCGATCGCCGAAGCGCGCCCGGAACTGGAAAAAGCCCTGCCGGAACTGCCGCAGGTCAATCTTCCCCCACCGGCTACCGAAAGCGTCAGCGTGGTGCTGGGTGCCGAAGCGGTCGCGCAGAGCATCGACAGCGCCGATGCCGAACGTTTCCGCGCGATGGATATCGGCACGTGGCTGGATTTTGTCGACAAGGACGGCAAGGTGCAGGCCGGCAAGCTGTCGTGGGTGAGCCCGATTTCGCAGCGTCTGCTATTCGTCAATCGACGCGGCGTGCGTTTCTGCGTCGCCTCGCCAGAAGAACTGGCGGTGATGGTGCGCCTGGGCCGCCTGCGTGAGCACATCAACGACGGCGCCTTCGACAGCGCGATGCAGGGTGTGATCGATCGACTGGATCCGTTGCAGAACAACAGCACGGTGCACTGAGCGGTCCCACGTGAGTATGTGATTAACGGCCGTGCGCTTTCGACGCTGCGGTGCAGGGCGCAAGTGGCTGGACCCATTGCACAACCGCGGTGCGGTGCGTTGAGCGATTCAAAGCGCGTGTGCGGCCGCCAGGCTGCTCGCTTCCCACAGCGCGATGCAGGCTGTGACCGACCTGCCGGCCCGATTACTTGGCGATGCAGTGCCTTGAGCGATCCGGCGTGTGTGCATTTGCCGAGCGGCGCGGTGGAATAGGGAAAGCGCGTTCTGCGGTGCGAGGCCTTGCCACTGAGTCCATGCTGCTGAGGTGCTGCGCTCGGAGGCAGCTCACGCGCAGGACAGACACTGCAATTAAATAAATGAGCTGCGTCGCTTGTTTGCCCAAGACCTCATCGATGCGCGCTGCGATGACTGCTGCCTCGGGCTGCGGCCACAATGGCAGAGTTTCTCGTATTTCTTCAGATCATGCCGGCCCGATAAATTGCATCGCCCGCTCGATCACCGAGGTGTGGTCGACCATGCGGTTATGGCCTAGCCCTTCGGTGGTGAACAGCTGCGCGCCCGGCCACAGGCTGGCGAAACGCGCGCCTTCGTCCCACGGCGTTTCGCGGTCGCGACGGTCGTGGATGATCAGCGCCGGGCGATCGAACTGCGGCAAGCGCGGCGTCGCATCGAAATCGGAAAAGCGCTTGCCCGTCAGGTCTGCCAGCCAGTTTTCGAATGGTGCGAACGCGGCAGGCGCAATGCCGAATGCGCGAAACTGGCGCTGCGCACTGGCGGCCGGCGCCAGCAACGGTGCGATCAGCACATAGCGCGCAGGGCGCCACACCGGGTCGTCGGCAAATACCACCGAGGCCGCGCCGAGCGAGTGGCCGATAAATGCGGCCGGGCGGCCGAAGCGGCTGCCGATGACACGCAACATTTTCACGAAATGCGGCATGTAGCTGATTCGTCCGCCGCTCAAGCCGTGCGCCGCCTGGTCGAACGCCACGACCGCATAGCCGAGTGCGCGCAACTGCGGCACCCAGGCCGCAAAGCGCAGCGCATAACTGGCCCAGCCATGCGACAGCAGCACATACCGCTGCTGCGCCGGATCGCCCCACTGGTACATGGCGATGTCGATGTCATCGATCCGCAGCGTGTGACGCTGCATGTCGGTCAATGTGGCCACGATCGTGGCCGCCTGCCGGCGCCCAAGCGCTGCCGGGGTGACGAAGCGACGTGCCAGATAGCGGCCGGTGGGTCCAGGAGCCAACCGACTGGCGCCGGCCAGGGAGCCGCGTAACAGGCGCGTGCGCAGCGTGGCGATGGATGAGCTCATGAGGCATGTCCTGCAAGGAGAGGCGGCATCTAGTCGATGACAAGATGTGCCATCAGTCTGGTGCGCGTATCTTGTCAACGTCAAGATGGTTTGATCCACTGTTGTTTCCATAAGCGAAGCTGCCCATGCCGCCCTCGTCCGCCACTGCT
This sequence comes from Xanthomonas cissicola, assembly GCF_008801575.1. Taxonomy (GTDB): domain Bacteria; phylum Pseudomonadota; class Gammaproteobacteria; order Xanthomonadales; family Xanthomonadaceae; genus Xanthomonas; species Xanthomonas cissicola. The sequence continues at coordinate 144,342 of NZ_VZPL01000001.1, forward strand.
GCCTACCACCACGGCGATCTGCCGGCCGCGCTGCGGCGGGCAGGCTGGGACTTGCTGGGCGAGTCCGGTTTGCGCGGGCTCACCTTGCGCGCCTGCGCGCGCCGCGCCGGTGTGTCGCACGCCGCCCCCGCGCACCACTTCGGCTCGCTGGACGGGCTTTTGGCGGACGTGGCGGCTGACGGTTACGAGCGCATGCTCGCGCGCATCCTCGCCACGCAGCGTGAGGTGGACGACCCGTTGATGGGCTGCGGGCTGGGCTATATCCGGTTTGCGCTGGAGTTTCCGCAGCATTTCCGGCTGATGCTGGGCCTGGATGTGCGTGCGTTGCGCTGGCCACGCTTGACCGAAGCCAGCGCTGCGGCGATGGCGTACCTGCGCGAGACGGTGCGTGCGCAATGGATTGCCAGGCACGCTAGCGACCCGGGCGCCGCGTTGCTCGAGCAGCGTACCGTGCTCGCTTGGAGCGCCGTACATGGTTACGCCTCTCTTGCCATCGACGGGAAGCATGAGGCGTTGCTGGGCGTTGCCCCCGAGCTGGTGTTTGCGCCGCTGCTGAAAGGGTTGTTTGAGCCTTAGTGCACCCTCTTCGACGATTTTCGGAGCCTCGACGGTCATGCCGGGACTGCAAGGCGCTAGGAGATGGGCTGGAGCGCGATGAGGCATACGTTCAACGTCGGCATTGCCTGCACCTGCACAGCCGCAAGGGTCTCGAATACGATCTGACGCCGGCATGACGTGTTTGAAGCGGAATGCGCATTCGACGCGGAATACGTGCCGATTGCGCTCTTGTATGCGGCAGCCGGCCCCCGTTTCCCAGCGAGAGCTGCGGCCACGCGGTCGTTGATTTGCAGGGCAGGGCGATCACGCGTGCGTGTTGACGCCGGAATCAGCGCTGTGCCGCAGGCAACATCCATGATTTGCGTATCGTCCTGCTGGTGTGCCGGCGCGTATCGCGCAGTACAGCTGCAGCGCCGTCGTCCAGAACGATTCTGCGATTTGTCTCGGGTAACTCCCCGAAACTCGTCATCCAGCTCACGGGTGCCGCCAAGCCAAATGCGCGCTGGACCGATGCGTCAGCGGCAGCTCACCCTCAGCCACTGACGCTCTCGCCGAGAGAATGATCCAAGCTTCGCTACCTGCGCGCGCACCGCGCTCTGCTAGCATCGCCGCGACTGGGCGCAAGACCGGAGCAACCCATGGCTGTGCAGGTGCTGGTACTGAAAGAGCAGGCCGCCGGCGAACGCCGTGTGGCCGCGACGCCGGAAACGGTCAAGAAACTGGTCGCGCTCGGTGCCGGCGTGTGGATCGAACCGGGGGCCGGCCGGGCCAGCAGCATGGACGATGACGCCTATCTGCAGGCCGGTGCGCAGCCTGCCGGCGCCGACGCCGTGGCGCAGGCCGAGATGGTGCTGTGCGTGCAGGCGCCTTCTACCGACACGTTGCTCCGGTGCAAGCCGCACGCGGTGGTGATCGGCATGCTGGCGCCGGATGCAGACCCTGCGCGTGCGCAGGCATTTGCCGCGCGGCAATTGATTGCGTTTCCACTGGAGCGCCTGCCGCGCACCACGCGCGCGCAGTCGATGGATGTGTTGAGCTCGCAGGCCGGCATGGCCGGCTACAAGGCGGTGCTGATTGCCGCGCAGCTGGCGCCGCGCTTTTTTCCGATGCTGACCACCGCGGCCGGCACCATGCGCCCGTGCAAGGTGTTGGTGATCGGCGCGGGCGTGGCCGGCCTGCAGGCGATCGCCACCGCCAAGCGGCTGGGCGCGCAGGTGGAAGGCTTCGATGTGCGGCCGGAAACGCGTGAGCAGATCGCCTCGCTGGGTGCGCGATTTCTGGACCTGGGCGTGAGCGCTGCCGGCGAAGGCGGCTACGCGCGTCAGCTCAGCGACGACGAACGCGCCGAACAGCAGCGCCGTCTGGCCGAACACCTCACCGGTGTGGATGTGGTGGTGTGCACTGCAGCGGTTCCGGGCCGGCCGGCACCGAAGATCGTGACCACCGAGATGGCACGCGGCATGCGCGCCGGCAGCGTGATCGTGGACCTGGCGGCGGAAACCGGCGGCAATTGCGCGGCCACCCGCCCGGGGGAGACGTATGACCTCGACGGCGTGGTCATCGCTGGCCCGCTCAATCTGGCCAGCCAGGGCGCAGTGCATGCCAGCGAGATGTTCGCGCGCAACGTGTACGCCTTCGTCGCCCTGTTGATCCAGGACGGTGCGTTGATGCTCGACTGGGACGATGAGTTGCTGGCGAAGACGCGGCGGTCGGCGCCGGCCGCAACCACCGCCTAGGCGTCGCAGAAAGTTCGGTGCGCGCAATCCGACAAGGACAGCGCGCTAGCGCATCGCGAGCCGTCGTCAGCCCGTCACTGACGTGCGATGCGCCAGGCAGGTTGAGGCGTGGCGCGGTCAGTGATTTCGTCGTTGTCGTTGCAACCGACGACGTAGCGAAGCCATCGATGCAACACGGGTGTTGGCGTGCGAGGCGGTTGCTGCGACGTGTTGCAGCTGCGTGCGCTACCAACGTTACGCCACCTCGTGCGCGGGTACGCGGGGTGCGCGTCGCTGCAGTGGGTGGCCGTCGCGCGCTGCAAGATGCCAGGCGCGACGGCTGATCAATGGCCACGCTCATCGCAACCCTGCGCGGCGCTTGAACAGGCGACATCATCCGCCGCGTCCGCGGCGCAATTCCTGCCAAACATCAGTCCTCGACCGGCGGATGCTCGCGCAACCAAGCGCTGCGCTCGGCCGGGCTCATCTTCTGCCAGCGTTGCTGCAGTTCGTTGCGCTGTTGCGGGTTGAGCGTGCGCATGCGGTCGAACAAGGCCTTGGCCTCGCGGCGTTGCTCCGGACTCATGTTGCGGAAGCGGTCCATGCCGGCCTTGGCCTGCTTGCGCTGCTCGGGCGTCATGTCCAGCCAGCGGCGGGCGTGCCGGTACATCCTGGGGCGTTCTTCGGGCACGTCGTCCCAGCGCTCGCGCAGCGCATCGATCAGGACCTGGCGTTGCTGCTTGGTCAGCTGGTCCCACTCGGGCATGGGCGTCTCGTCACGCGGCCCCTGGCCGCGTGGGCCAGGCGCGTCCATGGGCGGACCCGGTGGAGGAGGTCCGGGCGGGCCGTCCTGAGCCAGCGTGGAGGCGCATGGCCCGGCGCTCAGCAACAGGGTCAACAGCAGGCGGGTGGTGTGGGTCATCGTGCTTATTCCATGGCCAGGGCGGTGTCGGAGCCGAGCCAGACATACAGGTCCGGGTTCTGGGCCAGCAGGTCGTCTGTCTCGGTGGTGGCGCTGGTGCTGGCGCTGGCAACCGACGAGGTCGGCGCGGCGCCAGATGAGACGCTTTGGCTGGGGTGCAGCTGCAGGCCGATGCCGATCGCCAGCAGGCCCGAGCACGCGGTGGCCAGCAACCAGTAGCCGCGCCGGCCGCGCGTGGATGCCGGGGCGTGGCGGGCCTGGCGCAGGCGCGCCAGTGTCTGCGGCGGCAGGCTGGTCAGCGCGGTGGCATGCAGCCGGCGCAGCTGCGCATCCAGCCGGGCGGTGTCGTGGGAGCGGTTCACAGGAAATCCTCGAACTGTTTTTGCAACGCGTCGCGCGCGCGCGACAGGTGGGTTTTGACCGAGCCTTCGGAGCAGCCCATCGCCTTGGCGGTGGTGGCCACGTCCAGGTCTTCGAGCACGCGCAGGGTGAAGGCTTCGCGCTGGCGCGCCGGCAGTGTGCGCAATGCATCGACCAGCCGTTGGTAGGCCTGTTGATGCTGTTGTTCGTCGACCGGTCCGGTGCCGGGGTCGGCCCAGTCGATCGGGCCTTCGTCGTCGGCGCGCTCGGCCGGTGCCCAGAACTTCAGGCGGAAGCTGCGTCGCCGCTGCAGGTCGATGATGCGGCTGCGCAGGATTCTCCAGAACAGCGGCGTCCATTCCTCGGCTGGCCGTTCGCGATAGCCCAGCAGCTTCACCATGGCGTCTTGCACGGCGTCCAGCGCATCTTCGCGGTGCCGCAGGCCGGCCTCGGCAAAACGGAACGCACGCGGCCCGATGCCGGCCAGAAAGGCGTCCAGCGACACCGGCGCGGTGGCGGCCGGTGCGGTAGCTTGCGGATCGAAAGGAGTTCCCACCAGCACAGCGTAGCTTCCGCGGAGACGATACGACATCAACGGGCGAGCGCGGATTCGGTTGACAGGCGCCCGCACGGGCGTGGCGTGGGTATGATCGGCGGGCCGCACCGACCAGTGGAGCCAGAGACGATGAGCGACGGATTCGTAGCTCTGTACATCTTCATGCTGGCGGCCATTGCCGGCCACGTGATCATCTCGCGGGTGCCGGTGATCCTGCATACGCCGCTGATGTCCGGTTCCAACTTCATCCACGGCATCGTGCTGATCGGGGCGATGGTGGTGCTGGGACATGCCGACACCACGTTGGAAAAAGCGCTGGGATTTGTCGCAGTGGCATTAGGTGCGGGAAACGCGGCGGGGGGCTACGTGGTCACCGAGCGAATGCTGGAGATGTTCAAGTCCAGCAAGAAGTCGCCTGGCGGGGATAGGTCATGAACGTCTCCACTGCCGAGTTGCTGTCGTGGGTGGTCAAGTCCAGTTACCTGGTTGCAGCCACCTTGTTCCTGCTCGGTCTGCAGCGGATGGCGTCTCCATTGAGCGCGCGCAGCGGCATCCGTTGGGCCGGGCTGGGCATGTTGATCGCCACGGTGGCCACGTTTTTCCTGCCCGAGTTGCACAACGTGCCGCTGATTCTGGCGGCGTTGGCGATCGGCACCGGCGTGGCGTGGTGGTCGGCCAAGAAGGTCGCCATCACCGACATGCCGCAGATGGTGGCGCTGTACAACGGCATGGGCGGCGGCTCGGCGGCGGCGATCGGCGCGGTGGAACTGCTGCGGTTTTCGTTCTTCGCCAATCGCGACACGGCGCATTGGAGCGCCCAGGCGGTTGCGGAGCTGGCGGCGCGGCAGCCGGACACCACCATGGTGGTGCTGGCGGTGATCGGTTCGGCGATCGGGGCGGTGTCGTTGTCGGGGTCGATCATCGCGTGGGCCAAGCTCGATGGCCGGCTGGACCGGCGGATGACCTTCCCGGGGCAGCAAGCCTTCAATCTGGCGGTGGCAGTGGCGGTGCTGGCCCTGGCCATCTGGGCGGCGGGCAGCCTGCAGCCGTTGGCGATCATCGCGTTCTTCGTGGTGGCGTTGGCCCTGGGCGTGCTGATGACGCTACCGATCGGCGGTGCCGACATGCCGGTGGTGATTTCGCTCTACAACGCGTTTACCGGGTTGGCGGTGGCGTTCGAGGGGTATGTACTCGGCAACGAGGCACTGATCATCGCCGGCATGATGGTCGGCGCGGCCGGCATCTTGCTGACGCGGTTGATGGCCAAGGCGATGAATCGTCCGATCAGCGGGGTGCTGTTTTCCAACTTCGGCGGTGGCGGGCAGGCGCAGGAAATCAGCGGTGTGCAGAAGCCGATCGAGGCCGGCGATGTGGCGGCGATGATGGCCTTTGCCGAGCGGGTGGTGATCGTGCCCGGCTATGGCATGGCAGTGGCGCAGGCACAGCACAAGATTTGGGAGCTGGCGCAGCGTTTGATGGCGCGCGGTGTCAAGGTGAAGTTCGCGATCCATCCGGTCGCTGGGCGCATGCCGGGGCACATGAACGTGCTGCTGGCCGAGGCCGGTGTGCCCTACGATCTGATCGCCGACATGGACGACATCAATCCGGAATTTGCCAGCACCGACGTGTCGTTGGTGATCGGTGCCAACGACGTGGTCAATCCGGTCGCCAAAACCGATCCGGCCAGCCCGATCTACGGCATGCCGATTCTGGACGTGGTCAATTCGCGCAACACGGTGGTGATCAAGCGCGGCAAGGGAACCGGCTTTGCCGGCATCGAGAATGCGCTGTTCTACGCCGACAACACGCGCATGTTGTACGGCGATGGGGCAGAAGCCGCTGGTGCGCTGGTGAGTGAATTGAAAGCGCTGGATGGCGGCGGGCATTGAGTGTTGGTGTGTCGCCAGGCGCGCTCAGACGCTTGAGGCAACGCAGGGTCGGTCGTGTCCTGTTGCGTTACCGGAGGCGCTTACACGCGCGGATCAAAGCCGGGTGAGTCGAAGGCGCGGCGCCCTCACGGTTTGCGGGACGCGCCGTAAATCCGTCCCTGGAGTCTCGATGGCGGTATCCATGCCGCCACGGAGCTTACAAGGACGTACTTGCAGCGTGTCTGGCGATGGTGGGCAGGAAAGGGGCCCTGCGGCAAACGCGCAGCGCTTTTCCATGTATCTCTGATGAGAGCGATGGCGTTTGACGAGCCGCGGTGCCCGAATCTGTGCAGCTAACGCATCAGCTGCAACGACGTCCGACGTTGGCTACTGAAACAATCGCGCCTGCCTCAGCGCGCCGCCCACCAGGCCACGAGCAGTGCCGCGACGTAGCACAGCAGGTCGAAGCCGTTGTTGGCCAGTTGCAGCAGCGTCCAGGCCAGGCCGGTGCCCATCTTCTGGGCCGAGGTCCACGAGTCCAGGCCCAGCGGTCCGCCCAGTTGAGCCGAGGCGATGCCCCAGTTGGCGCCTGCGATGATCAGCGCGGTCGCCACGACGGCCACGCCGATGCGCAGCCGGCCGGCGCGCAGGGTGCCCAGGCGCAGCATCCAGACGATCTCCAGCGCCACGACCACGGCCATCCAGCCGGCCTGGTTGCCCAGGGCCAGGGCGATGAGCAGCCAGGCGATGAGGGCGGTGACGCATCCCAGCAGCAGGAGCGGGGGCCAGAGCCAGTGGGCAGTTCTGGCGGACGCGGTGGTGGGCGGCATTGGAGCTCCTGACAGTGCGCACATGATAGACGCGCGCCGGCCTCTGCGACGCACGCCACGCCACGGCAGTGCGGCCGATGGAATGCAGCGTCGTCCCCGGCTGGCACGCTGGCCGGCGGCGGTAGCGTCGTGGTCGGCTAGAATGGCCGACTTGCGCGCGTCCGGCGCGGCCCCATATCCAGCCCATGTATTCCCGTAGCAGCGAACCCGTCCAGTTCGAACGCGATTGCGATGCCGTCATGGTGCCGCAGGGCGATTCGGTGACCCTGCCCGCAGGCAGTTACGGCTATATCACCCAGGCGCTGGGTGGCAGCTATACCGTCTTCGTCGAAGGCAATCTGTTCCGCATTGCCGGCAAGGATGGCGATGCGATCGGCAAGGAGCCGCCGCCGGGGCTGGAATTGCCCGCCAATGCCAGCGACGAAGAAGTGGAAGCGCTGGTGTGGCAGCAGCTGCGCACCTGTTTCGATCCGGAAATTCCGTTCAATATCGTCGATCTGGGCCTGGTCTACGAGGCAGTGGTCAGCCATCGCGAAGAAGACGATCAGCGCCGGGTCGACGTCAAGATGACGCTGACCGCGCCCGGTTGCGGCATGGGCGAAATCCTGGTCGACGATGTGCGCAGCAAGGTCGAAATGATCCCGACCATCGCCGAGGCCGACGTCGAGCTGGTGTTCGACCCGCCGTGGGGCCGGCATATGATGTCCGAAGCGGCCCGTCTCGAGACCGGCATGCTCTGATCGTCACGCGCCATGTCCACGATGTGGCGCTGCGTCCTTTCGCCCGCCATACAGGAATCTCCCGGTGTCCGTGTCCTTCGCTTCCACCCGTTCTCCGTCGCCGCGCAGCGCCGACGAATTGTCCGTGATCCTGGCTGCGCCCGGTTTCGGGTTGCATTTCACCGACCACATGGTCGCCATCTCCTGGAACAACGAGCAGGGCTGGCACGACGCGCAAGTGCGCGCGTACGGCCCGCTGCAGCTGGATCCGGCCGCGTCGGTGCTGCATTACGGGCAGGAGATCTTCGAAGGCATCAAGGCCTACCGGCACGCCGACGGCTCGATCTGGACCTTCCGTCCGCAAGCCAACGGCGAGCGCCTGCAGCGGTCGGCGCGCCGTCTGGCGCTGCCGGAATTGCCGGTGGACCTGTTCGTGGAATCGCTGCGCCAGCTGGTGGCCGTGGATGGCGGCTGGGTGCCGTCAGCGCCGGAGACCAGCCTGTATTTCCGCCCGTTCATGATTGCCGATGAGGCCTTCCTGGGCGTGCGCGCGGCGCACAAGGCCTCGTATTACGTGATCGCCAGCCCGGCCGGCCCGTACTTCGCCAAGGGCGTGGCGCCGGTGTCGATCTGGCTGTCCACCGAATACGCACGTGCGGCCAAGGGCGGGACCGGCGCGGCCAAATGCGGCGGCAATTACGCCGCGTCGCTGCTGCCGCAGCAGAAGGCCTATGCCCAGGGCTGCTCGCAGGTGTTGTTCCTGGACCCGGTGGAAGGCAAGTACATCGAAGAACTCGGCGGCATGAACGTGTTCCTGGTCTACAAGGACGGCACGTTGGTGACCCCGGAACTGTCCGGCAGCATCCTGGAAGGCATCACCCGCGACAGCATCCTGCAACTGGCCCGCGACCGTGGCATGCAGGTGATCGAGCGCAAGGTCGCGATCGACGAATGGAAGCAGGGCGTGGCCTCCGGCGAGATCACCGAGGTGTTCGCCTGCGGTACGGCGGCGGTGGTGACCCCCATCGGCGAGCTGAAGGGCGAGGGGTTCGCGGTGGGCGATCTGTCCGCGCCAGCGGGCCGGGTGACCATGTCGCTGCGCCAGGAACTGACCGATATCCAGTACGGCCGCGTGCCGGACCGCCACGGTTGGTTGGTGCGTTTGTCGTAAGCGGACATACTTCGCCAAACAAGGGCCTCCGTGTGTCAGCACGGGGGCCTTTTTGTTTGCGCAACAGCAAAAAGACCATTTTTCGACCAAGAACAAGTCGAATTCAGCATGGGCAAGGCGTGACTTAAGTTACGTAATTACATTTTGGTTTCGAAAATTACCAACTCCGTATTGTCCAGCCCGGTTTCTTTGCGATAGGTTCGCTGAACGGATCGATAACGGGGGCGGTCCGGGGCACTGGGGCAGTCGCCATCGCGACGGTTTCGGAACTACCGCTTCGGCGGTTCTCTTGACTGGAAGGGAATTCGATGTAAAACGCGTCGCTTCGTCCGCGCCACCGAGCGCTCGGCATCCTGGGTGCTTCGGCCCTTACCTCGCTGCTGCTGGCAACGCCGGCGTTTGCCGGCGATGTCTACCTGGGTGGCCTGGCCACCGCGCAGACCCACCAGAAGTTCATCGTGACCTACAAGGACGGCAGTAGCGCCCTGAGCAGCCCCAGCGTGTTGACGACCTCGTTGCGCACCGCTGCACGTGCGTTGCCGGCCAAGGCCGGCAAGTCGCTGGGCCTGAACAGCGTGCGTCGTCTGGCAGTGGGACCGGAGCTGGTTCAGGCCGACCGCGCGCTGGATCGCGCCGAAGCCGAAACCCTGATGCGCCAGCTGGCCGCCGACCCCAACGTGCAGAGCGTGGAAGTGGACCAGATGCTGTACCCCACGCTGACCCCCAACGACAGCCGCCTGTCCGAGCAGTGGGCCTTCGGCACCACCAACGCCGGGCTCAACATCCGCCCGGCCTGGGACAAGGCCACCGGTGCCAACGTCGTGGTTGCGGTGATCGACACCGGCATCGTCAGCCATCCCGACCTGGACGCCAACATCCTGCCCGGCTACGACTTCATCAGCGATGCCACCGCCGCGCGCGACGGCAATGGGCGCGACAACAATCCTGCCGACGAAGGCGACTGGAACTCGACCAGCGGGTGCGCCACGTCCAATTCCAGCTGGCACGGGACCCATGTCGCCGGCACGGTGGCGGCGCTGACCAACAACACCACCGGCGTGGCCGGCACTGCGTTCAACGCCAAGGTGGTGCCGGTCCGCGTGCTGGGCCGGTGCGGTGGTTCGCTGTCGGACATTGCCGATGCCATCATTTGGGCCTCCGGCGGCACCGTGAGCGGTGTGCCGGCCAATCCCAACGCGGCTGAAGTCATCAACATGTCGCTGGGCGGCGGTGGCACCTGTTCGTCCACGATGCAGAGCGCAATCAACGGCGCAGTCTCGCGCGGTACCACGGTGGTGGTGGCGGCCGGCAACAGTGCCGCCAACGTGTCCGGTTCGTTGCCGGCCAACTGCGCCAATGTGATCGCAGTGGCGGCCACGACCTCGGCCGGTGCCAAGGCCAGCTATTCCAACTACGGCAGCGGGATCGACGTCTCCGCGCCAGGGTCGGGGATCCTGTCCACGCTCAACAGCGGGACCACCACGCCGGGCAACGCCAGCTACGCTTCGTACAACGGCACCTCGATGGCGGCGCCGCATGTGGCCGGCGTTGTTGCCCTCGTGCAGTCGGTTGCGCCCACCACGTTGACGCCTGCCGCAGTGGAAACACTGCTGAAGAACACCGCACGCGCCTTGCCGGGTGCCTGTTCGGGCGGTTGCAGTGCGGGCATCGTCGATGCCGATGCGGCAGTGACGGCGGCCATCGCCGGCAGCAGTGGCGGTGGTGGTGGCGGAACCGGCAACACCTTGACCAACGGCACGCCGGTGACCGGCCTCGGCGCGGCCACGGGCGCGGAGTTGAACTACACCATCTCGGTGCCGGCCGGCAGCGGCACGCTGACGGTCTCCACCAGCGGCGGCAGCGGCGATGCAGACCTGTACGTGCGGGCCGGTAGCGCGCCGACCGACAGCGTCTACACCTGCCGCCCGTATCTGGATGGCAATGCCGAAACCTGCAACATCGCCTCGCCGTCGGGAACCTATTACGTGCGGATCAAGGCTTACAGCACGTTCTCCGGCGTGACCCTGACCGCCAGCTACTAAACGCTGGAACGCTGCCACCATCGCTTCAACCCCATTGCGATACCTCGCCCAGGTCTGCCGTTTCGGCAGGCGCAGGCGATGTGTTGCCACTTGGCCGGAATGGACGCCGGTCAGTCGCTCCGACGGGCCTGGCGCCCGTGCAGTTTCCGGCCCCGAACCGCAGCCTGCGGCAAAGGGCAGGCCCTCTCGCCGCAGCTGCGGCACCTCTCCAATAAGGAACGATCGATGTCCAATGTGTCGCAACGTCGTGCGCCCACGCGCGCGCTGGTAGTCCTGGGTGTTTCCGCGTTGACCTCGCTGCTGGCCGTGCCGGCATTCGCCGGTCAGGTCAATCTGTCCGGGTTGGATGCGCAGCCCACCCTGGACCGCTTCATCGTCAAATACAAAGACGGTTCCAGTGCGGCGGTCAGCCCGACCTCGATGCGCGCATCGCTCAATTCCGTCGCCGGTGCGATGCCGGCACGCGCCGGCCGTGCGCTGGGCCTGAACCACGTGCGCCGCACGGCGCTGGGTTCGGAAGTGCTCAAGGCCGACCGTGGCCTGGACCGCGCCGACGCCGAAACGCTGATGCGCCGCATTGCTGCCGACCCCAGCGTGGACTATGTGGAAGTCGACCAGATCATGTACCCGGTGCTGACCCCGAACGACACGCGCCTGTCCGAACAGTGGGGCTTCGGCACCTCTCCTCCAGCATCAACGTGCGCCCGGCCTGGGACACCGCCACCGGCACCGGCGTGGTGGTGGCGGTGATCGACACCGGCATCACCAGCCATCCTGACCTCAACGCCAACGTGCTGCCGGGTTACGACTTCATCAGCGATGCCACGCGTGCACGCGACAACAACGGGCGTGACAGCAATCCGGCCGACCAGGGCGACTGGACCACGGCCGGCCAGTGCGGCAGCGGCACCTCGGCCGCCAATTCCAGCTGGCACGGCACGCATGTGGCCGGCACCATCGCGGCGGTGACCAACAACAGCACCGGCGTGGCCGGTACCGCGTTCAACGCGCGCATCGTGCCGATCCGTGCGCTGGGCGCCTGCGGCGGCGCCACGTCCGATATCGTCGATGCGATCGTGTGGGCCTCCGGCGGCACCGTGTCCGGCGTGCCGGCCAATGCCAACCCGGCCGAAGTGATCAACATGTCGCTGGGCGGCAGCGGCAGCTGCTCGAGCAGTTACCAGAATGCGATCAACAGCGCGGTGTCGCGCGGCACCACCGTGGTGGTGGCGGCCGGCAACAGCAATGCCAACGTTGCCAACTTCACCCCGGCCAGCTGCGCCAACGTGATTTCGGTGGCGTCGATCACCTCGGCCGGGGCGCGTTCGAGCTTCTCCAACTACGGCACCGGCATCGACATCTCCGCGCCGGGTTCGGCGATCCTGTCGACCTTGAACAGCGGCACCACCACGCCGGGTTCGGCCAGCTACGCCAGCTACAACGGCACCTCGATGGCGGCCCCGCACGTGGCCGGCGTGGTGGCGCTGGTGCAGTCGGTCGCCAGCCGTCCGCTGACGCCTGCGGCGGTGGAAACGCTGCTGAAGAACACTGCACGTCCGCTGCCGGGCGCCTGCTCGGGCGGCTGCGGCGCGGGCATCGTCAACGCGGCCGGCGCGGTCAGCCAGACCCCGTAAACCTGCGCCGACGACCGCGATGCCGGCGCGCAGCCGGCATCGCGTCGGGCCTTTCCCGACGCCCGTGTCGGTGGTTTGAAACCTGCACTGCCCCGCTCTATGCGGGGCCCTGTGCGTTCGGGCAGCGGCAATTGCCGCTGCGCCAGCCAGGGCCGGCAGCGATGGCTGAATGAAACGCGCGCCAGCACGGCATGGCCGCTTCAGCGCATCGGCGGCACGCCGATAGCCACCCCACGTGAGGCATGCAACATCTGCATGCACGCGCATCGGGCACGGCGCAGCGCACTGGCGTCAGCGCGTTGCCAACCGGGTTGCCAGATCCTTGGGGAGGGATGGAGTCATGCCGTATCACTCAGTAGGCGTACTGCGCCGCGTTGCATTCGTCTGTGCGTTGTCATGCACGTTTCATGTCGCTGCTGGCGAGGTCAATCTGCAAGGATTGAATTCCAGCAACACCCATCAGCGCTTCATCGTCAGCTACAAGAACAGCGTCGGCAGCAGCCGGGCGACCGGGTTGTCTGCGCCATGGGGCGACATCGCGCGTGCCGTGCCGCAAGCGCGCGGGAAGGCGCTGGGCCTGTCGGCCACGCGCCGGCTCAGTGGCGGGCCGATGTTGCTGGTGGCAGACCGCAAGCTGGACCGCGTGGATTCGGAAAGCCTGATGCGGCGCCTTGCCGCCGACCCGGCGGTCAAACGCGTGGAAGTGGACATCCTGATGCGGCCATTGCTGGTTCCCAACGACCCGGGCGTGCCGCAGCAGTGGGCGATGGGCGCGACCGCCGCCAGCCTCAACATCCGTCCGGCCTGGGACCGTTCCACCGGCAAGGGCATCGTGGTGGCGGTGATCGACACTGGCATCACCAATCATCCGGACCTGGCAGCCAATGTGCTGCCCGGCTACGACTTCATCGTTGATCCGGCCACTGCGCGCGATGGCACTGCGCGCGATGCGAACGCGGCCGACCAAGGCGACTGGGCCGCGGCCAACGAATGCGGGGCCGGAGCGTCGGCGTCCAATTCCAGTTGGCATGGCACGCACGTGGCCGGCATCGTGGCGGCGGTGGGCAACAACGCGGTGGGCGTAGTCGGTACCGCGTTCAACGCCAAGATCCTGCCGTTGCGGGTGCTGGGCCGCTGCGGCGGCTACATGTCCGATATCGCCGATGCGATCGTGTGGGCGTCCGGCGGCAAGGTCACCGGCGTGCCGGCCAACCCGAATCCGGCCACGGTGATCAATCTGTCGTTGGGCGGAGCGGGCACCTGCTCGGCGACGTTGAACAACGCCATCACCGCAGCCGTCACGCGCGGCAGCGCGGTGGTCGTGGCCGCCGGCAACAGCAATATGGACGTCTCCACCAGCGTGCCGGCCAATTGCGCCAACGTGATCGCCGTGGCGGCCACCACCTCGGCCGGCGCCAAGGCCAGCTTCTCCAACTTCGGCAAGGGCGTGGATATCGCCGCGCCCGGGCAATCGATCGTGTCCACGCTCAATACCGGAACCACGGCACCGGGCAATCCGGCATATGCGGTGTATAGCGGCACCTCGATGGCTGCGCCGCACGTGGCTGGCGTGGTGGCGCTGATGCAGTCGGTGGCCCTGAATCCGCTGACGCCGGCAACAGTGAAAGCCCTGCTCAAGGCCAGCGCGCGGCCCATGCCGGTGGCCTGCACGCAGGGGTGCGGGGCCGGGCTGGTGAATGCCGATGGCGCGGTGGCGGCGGTGATCGAGTCGACCACCTTGAGCAGGAATGTGGCACGCACCGGGCTGAGCGCAGCGCTTTCCGATTCGCTGTATTACCAGGTCAATGTGCCGGCCGGCACCCGTTCGCTCAAGGTCACGCTCGCCGGTGGCAGCGGCAACGCCGACCTTTCGGTACGGGCCGGAGCGTTACCGACCGACGCCGCGTACAGCTGCCGCAGCATGTTGCCGGGCAATGGCGACAGCTGCACGCTGGCCGCGCCGGCTGCGGGCGTCTATTACGTGCGCTTGAAGGCGACGCTGGGCTTTTCCGGAGTCAGCGTCACTGCGGCGTATTGAGTGGTTCCGGCGCGGTGGTGCTGCCGTGCCCAGAGGCGCTGCTGCCTGCTCTAGTGCGGCAGTGCTGCATGCGTGCAATGCGGAGACATCGGTGGAAGATCGAAATCAATGCAGGTGATCCGCCGAGAGCATCGCGTGAGTCGGGTCCCAAACGCGTAGCGCGCATACCGGCCGATACGCGCGGCATCGCGTTTACGCGTTCACTCGCACAGCGCGCAAGCGCGTGCGGCGAGTGCATGCACCAGCTGGGTGCCGGGCAATTCCAGCAGCAGCCCCCGCTGGCCGGCGTTGATCCACAGCGCCGGTACGTCCAACGCCGTGACTTCGACCAGCACCGGCGCCTGCCGTTGCTGGCCGAGCGGGCCGATACCGCCGACCTTGTAACCGGTGCGCCGCTCGGCATCGGCCACGTCCATCATGCGTGCCGACTTGCCGCCGTAGGCGCTGGCCAGTTTCTTCAACGACACCCGGCGGTCGCATGGAATCACCACGCACACCGCCTTGTCGTCGACCCATGCCATCAGCGTCTTCAACACGGTATGCGGCTGCAGGCCCAACGCATCTGCGGCTTGCAGTCCCTTCGCATCGGCATCGGCCCGGTAGTCGTAAGGATGCAACACATAACCTACGCCGGCCGCGTCCAGGGCCTTGGTGGCGCGTGTGGCCTTGCTCATGCGCTCAGACCGATTCGAAGCGGTTGGCAGCCACGTTCTTGCGCACCTTTTGCGGATTCCAGATGCGGCCGTTCATGGCGATATAAACGCCTGCCGGCAGCGATTGCACCGCACCGACAGCGCAACCGATATTGAATTCGGCATCAGAGCCGCGAAAGCGCGCCGGATTCAATGCGCCGGTCATCACGATGGTCTTGTCGGCGATGGTCTGCAGCACCTTGCCGGTTTCCACCATCGAATCGGTGCCGTGGGTGATCAGCACGTGGCGGGTGGGCTGGACGGCGATGGTGGCGCGGATCAGTTCGCGGTCGGCATCGGTGATGTGCAGCGAATCCTTGCGGATGATCGGAATCACCGAAAAGCGAAACGTCACGCCCAGTTCTTTCAAAATCTGACCGATCTGCGGGTCGCCGATCTGGTAGTCCGATTTGTCGTCGAAGTAGATCTTGTCGATCGTGCCACCGGTGGTGACGATCAGGAGGTCTTCCATTGCTGCGGATCCTGTAGGGCTAACACGGCGCAGGCCGCGCGCGGGCCGCCATGATACCGCCCGGCCAGGAGAGTGGCAGTAGAACAACGGCCTTGACCAACGGGTGCGCTGAATCTGCGCTCGCTGTGCCGGATGTGGCGGTGCTACATGTGCTTGGGTTGATCCGGTGCAGGCATGCGTCGACCAGCGGAGCGTGACGCTCGGTTCAACGCGTAGGGATCATGACGCACGCTGCGAGCAGCCTTCGCACATGCAGCGCACGCGCAGACTCTGGATGCGGCGTTAGGTCCGAATCGGAGGCGTTGCTTCAAAGTTGCCTCCGCATCACTGCCTATGCCGCAGTGCAAAACGCTGCGTGATTCATGCAAAGCTCCAACGCACTACGCGCGTGTCCTGCATCACGAAACCAACAATGAGACGCCACAGAAATTGAACTGCCATCTCCGCAGTCGATAGTCGGCGGGCCGTCGGTACCGCGATGCCGTCGCCATCCCTTTCCGGAGAAACCCATGAAGAAGCCTTTGTCGATGTTGCGCTCTCTCACCTGCGCGATGGTCGTGCTGGTGGCGGGCCAAGCCGCCGCGCAGACGGTGACGATCACGCCCACGCAGACCTACCAGACGGTGCGCGGGTTCGGCGGCATGAACGGCGCCGGCTGGATCAACGACCTGACACCCGCGCAGGTGGATCTGGCTTACGGCAGCGGCAACGGGCAGATCGGGTTGTCGATCCTGCGCATGCGCATCGACCCCTCCAGCTCAGGCTGGGCGACCCAGGTGCCGACCGCAACGCGCGTGCATGCGCTGGGCGGGCTGGTGTTCGCAACCCCCTGGACGCCACCGGCTTACATGAAGTCCAACAACAGCCTGGTCAATGGCGGCAAGCTGCTGACGAACTATTACGGCGCCTACACCCAGCACCTGCTGGATTTCGCCATTACATGTCGGGCAAGGGCGCACCGCTGTACGCGATTTCCCTGCAAAACGAGCCGGATTGGCACCCGGATTACGAATCGGCCGACTGGAGCGGCAGCGACTTCGTCAACTATCTTGTGAGCCAAGGCAGCAAGTTCGGCAGCCTCAAGGTCATCGTCGGCGAGTCGGTGGGGTTCAACTTCTCCATCACCGACCCGGTCCTCAACAACGCCACTGCCAATCAGGCCACCTCCATCGTGGCCGGCCATCTGTATGGCGCGGTGCCGCGCGACTATGCCTTGGCGCGCAGTAAGGGCAAACAGATCTGGATGACCGAGCATTACACCGACAACACCGATGGCAACGCGTGGCCGTCGGCATTGGGTGTGGCCAGCGAACTGCATGCGAGCATGGCGGCCAATTTCAACGCCTACATCTGGTGGTACATCCGGCGCAGCTACGGGCTGATCAGCGAAAACGGCGCAGTGAGCAAGCGCGGCTATGCGATGTCGCAGTTCGCGCGCTTCGTGCGGCCAGGGTCGGTGCGCATCGGCGCCACCGAGCACCCGTATAGCGATGTCTCGGTGACGGCCTACCGCACGCCGGACAACAAGCTAGTGGTGGTGGCGGTCAACACCGGCACCGGCCACCAGCGGCTGGACCTGACGCTACCGTCCGGCACTGCCACGCAGTTCGCCAAATACAGCACCTCGAGCACGCTCAATGTCGGGTTCGGCGGCAACTACAGCGTGGTCAACGGCAAGACCTCGCTGTATGTCGACCCGCAGAGCGTGGCCACGCTGGTCGGAAACTGAGCGCCGAACGAAACGTCGCAAGTCGTCGTCAGGTGGCGTGGACGGCGCGCAGGGATCGGAGTGGAGGCGTGTGCACGCCACCCTGAGCCCCGGCTGCGCCCGCCTGACGATGATCGAACTTGGTTGAGTGGCTGCGTTGGGGTGGTCGCGGCTGACCACCTCGGCCGGACGCATGCGCAGCTGCATCGCGCAGTTGCGCATGCGCTTTGTTCGACTCGCCGATCAACGTGGCGGGCGCGTCCTGCCCAAGCGCGCCGCCATGCCGGGGCCGCCGACCAGGCCCACCACGGCCAGGGCGAGCAGCAGTTCCAGCCACGCCATTCCACGTGCCTGCGGCTGGCTCCAGGCGGCCATGACGCCGTGGCTGAACCAGCCCAGTGCGAACACGCCGGCCCAGAAGCGGGCACGCGCACTGCGCACTGCCAGCACGCCGGTCAGCGCGGCCGGCAGCACGAACACGATGAACGCGGCCAGTGGGCGCGGGTCGTCGTGGAACCACACCGCAAACAACGCCGCCAGCGCCAGCAGCGCGGCGCTCAGCAGCCACTGCATGGCGCGCACGCTCACGGGCTTGCCAGCCGCCGCGCGATGTCGGCCACCCGGCGGCCCAGCGCACGCGCCAGCAGCGCTTCGTCCTCGCTCGGTTGCGGATCGCCGCCAGCGCCGGAGACATGGCTGGCGCCATAGGGCGTGCCGCCGCTGGTGGTGTGGCTGAGCGCGGCTTCGGTAAACGGAATCCCCACGATCAGGCAACCGTGATGCAGCAGCGGCAGGTGCATCGACAGCAAGGTGGATTCCTGGCCGCCATGCATCGAGGCGGTGGAGGTGAACACGCCGGCCGGCTTGCCGGCCAGGGTGCCGCTGGCCCATTCGGCGCCCAGGCTGTCGAGGAAATGCTTCATCGGTGCGGCCATGTTGCCGAAGCGGGTGGGGCTGCCAAGCAGCAGGCCGCTGCATTCGGCCAGATCGGCGCGGTCTACATAGGGCGCGCCTTCGTCCGGCACCGGCGGGGCGCTGGTCTGGGTGACCGCGGCCACCGGTGGGACGGTGCGCAGCCGCGCGCTCATGCCGGGCACTTCGCCGATGCCGCGTGCGATCTGCCGCGCCAGCCGCGCCACCGAACCGCCCCGGCTGTAATACAGCACCAGAATCTCCGCCATCGTGTCGTTGCCGCCTGTGTGAGTTGCCGCAGTATCGGCCAAGCCAGCCTGTTGCTGCACGCCGCAGCTGCGGCAAGGCCGCGATGACGGCGCATCGGGTACCCTTGCGCGATGTCGCGTGTGAACAAACTCCACCAATGGAAAGAACGTCTGCGCGACCGCGCGCGGACGGTGAGCTTCGGACGCTTTCTGTGGCGCCGCTTCCTGGACGACCGGTTGTTCCAGGCGGCCGCCTCGCTTGCATACACCACCGTGTTCGCACTGGTGCCGCTGGCGATCGTGGTATTCGGCGTGCTGTCGGCATTTCCGGCCTTCAACGAGTGGAAGGACGCGCTCACCGACTTCATCTTCAACAATTTCGTGCCTGGCGCGGCGCGTTCGGTGCAGAACTATCTCAACCGCTCGCTGGAAGACCTGGGTAAGTTCACCGTGGCCGGTATGGTCGCGCTGGTGGCCTCGCTGCTGATCACCCTGCACAGCATCGAACAAACCTTCAACAGCATCTGGCGGGTCGCCGCTGCGCGCCCCAAGGTGACGCGCTTTCTGATCTACTGGACAGTGCTGACGCTGGGCACGATGCTGGCCGCCGCCTCGATGGCGATGGCGGCCTACGTGTTCGCGCTGCCGCTGTTCCGCACCACCGAAGGCCAGTGGCTGGCCGAATTCGCCTGGCGGCTGGCGCCGATGGCGGTGGAGTTCGTGTGCATCGTGCTGATCTACCGCGTGGTGCCGCAGCACGTGGTACGGCTGCGGCATGCGCTGCCGGGCGCGCTGCTGGCGGTGATCCTGATGGAGATCGTCAAGTGGGGCTTTGGCTTTTACCTCGGTAATTTCCAGACCTATCAGCGCATCTATGGCGCGCTGTCGGCATTGCCGATCCTATTGTTGTGGATCTACCTGAGCTGGGTGTCGGTGCTGTTGGGTGCCTCGCTGGCCTCGTCGATGTCCGCGTTCCGCTACCAGCCAGAGGCCATGCGGCTGCCGCCGGGCTTCGAGATCTACGGCCTGCTGCGTCTGCTCGGCCGCTTCAGCCAGGCGCGCGTCCACGGCGATGGCCTGGACGAAGACCGCATCCTGGCGCTGGAGCCGATGCTCACCGACACGCTGATGCAGGAGCTGCTGTGCGAGCTCAAGCGTATTCGCCTGCTGCGTCGCGACGAGCGCGGGCAGTGGCTGCTGGCGCGCGATCTGGATGTGGTGCCGCTGGCCGAACTCTACGAAAACTGCCAGCTGCGCGTGCCGATCGAAGACCGCCCGTTGCCGTGCCGCGACGATGCATTCGGCCAGGCCGCCGCCGCGGCGCTGGAACAGCTGCGCCAACCCTTGCGCAGCGTGCTGGCGCAGCCGGTCGGCGACCTTTACACCCACCTTCCCGGAGATCCTCCATGACCGTGCGTCTTGTCCGCAGCGCCTGCGCGCTGCTGTTGCCACTGCTGTTGCTGACCGCCTGCAAGCCCGCCAGCGAGGCCACTCCCGCTGCCGGCAACGGCGCTGCGCCTGCCGCCACGCCCCAGGCGCCAGCCACGCCAGCCACGCCGGCCACGCCGGCCGCACCGCCCAACAGCTCGGTGGTGCAGCAGACCGCCCAGATGCCCAGGCTCTCGCTGCCGACCGTGACCGGCGAGACCTACGACCTGGCCGCGCACCGCGGCAAATGGGTGGTGGTGAATTTCTGGGCTACCTGGTGCGCGCCGTGCCTGAAGGAAATGCCCGAACTGTCGGCGCTGCACACCATGCGCGACACCGTCGAGGTGGTGGGTCTGGCCTACGAGGACATCACCAGCGCCGACATGCAGGCATTCTTGAAGGACCACCCGGTGTCCTACCCGATCGCCATCCTCGACCCGTACCAACCGCCACAGGACTTCGCCACCCCGCGCGGCCTGCCGATGACCTACCTGATCGGCCCGGACGGCAAGGTCGCCAAACAATTCCTTGGTCCCGTGACCGCACGCGATATCGAAGCGGCCGTCGGCATCACCGGCAAGGCGGGTTGATGCAGGCGGCGCGTTTTGTGGTGAGCGGGGTGGTGCAGGGCGTGTGTTACCGCGCGTGCACCCGTCAACGCGCAGTGGCACTCGGCCTGGTCGGGCATGCTCGCAACCAGGCCGACGGCAGCGTGGACGTGGTCGCCGCCGGTAGCGCGGCGGCGCTGGACGCCTTGGAAACATGGCTATGGCAGGGCCCGCCGGCCGCCACGGTCGCGGCGGTCACGCGCACGGCCTGCGCGGTTCCGCCGACTGAAGACTTTGTAACTGGGTGAGCGTGCGCCACTGAAGCGGGGCAACAGAGTTGGGTTGCCTCGCCGATAACCTTGTCAACGCGATCAGGCGTGCACGGGGAATGTAATGGCCGCTCCATCTCAAGACCGCAACGACGGGCACGACCTGCCCGCGCATCGCCGCCACCGCCAGATGGCGCAGCTGGCGCCGTGGCTGTATCTCGGTGTCCTGCTGGGCAGCGGCTGGTTGTTGTTTCTGCACCCGCCAACCCGCGTGCTATCAACCGGACAGGCGGCAACCAGCTGTCTGCTGGCCTGGATCTTTGGCGGCATCGTGATCGGCGCGGTGGTGTGGAGCCTGCGTCTGGCACGCCAGGGGCTGGGTCAGCCCTCGGCAAGCTACCCGCTCTCGGCGCGCTTGCCCGATTCGTGGGCCGATGCCTACGCCGCACTCCTGCGCCCGGCCACGGCAGCTCCGGTGGCCGCGGCCCGGCCGGACCCGGCCGGCGCCCAGCGTGGCGCAGCCTGGCACCGCTTCGGCGGCGGCATGCTCAGCGCGGAAACCTTCGATCCCAACGACGCCACCCGCGCACCGTGGGACGGGCTGGA
Organism: Xanthomonas cissicola; assembly: GCF_008801575.1. Taxonomy (GTDB): domain Bacteria; phylum Pseudomonadota; class Gammaproteobacteria; order Xanthomonadales; family Xanthomonadaceae; genus Xanthomonas; species Xanthomonas cissicola. The sequence goes on from NZ_VZPL01000001.1 coordinate 165,638, forward strand.
TGCGCAGTCCTGCATCCTGCGCCTGGACGATGTGCGTCAGGCCTGGCACAACGCCGCCGCCAACCGCACGCTGCAGCAGGAACGCCGCTACTGGCTGGATGTGGTGCTGTCGCTGCTAGACCACGGCGTGATGCGCCCGCTGCAGGACGGCTACCTGCCCGACACCGCGGCCCTGCGTACCGAACGTTTTCTGATCGGCGCCGATGCCGGCCCGATCGTGCTGTCCGAGGTGCCGGCGTTGTTTGCGCGGCGTCTGGCACTGGCCATCGAGACCATGCCGACCGCCCAACGCGAGGCCGCCGGCGTGCAATGGCGCCTGCTGCAGCAATTGCAGGCACTGGTCGCCGAAGGGCGCATGCTCGACGAGCGTTCGCAGGTGATCCAGGTGCTGGCATGGAACCCGGATGTGGACCTGGACCAGGTCGAAGTGGCCTACATCCTGGCCGCCGAATACCGCGAAGGCATGCGCGACTGGCTCCGCCGCGCCGCACTGGTGCGCCTTCCCGACAGCGCGTTGCGCCTGGACGAAGTGCTGCTGTCGTCCTGCAGCCCACTCGGTGCGCAGGCCGACGATGTGGACTACATGGAAGCGATGCGCCCGCTGCATCGCGGTTTCATGCAATTGTTCAGTCAGCGTCTGAGCCAGCTGGTGCTGCAGGCCGAGCAGGCCGAACGTCAGGCCGGCCTGCACCCGCTGCCGCGTGCCACGGCCGCCAGCGACGAAGTCTCTCAGGACTGGGCGGCGTAATCGTCGATCGGTTCCAGCACGCCATAGCGTTCCTTGTGCAGCTTGCCGGACAATGGCGGCAGCTGCACCAGCGCATCGGGCACAGCGGTGTCCGGTAGCCGGTCCAGCAGATCGCGGATCAGGCTCAGGCGGCCACGCTTCTGGTCGTTGAAATCCACCAGCGTCCACGGTGCATCGGGCGTATGCGTCGCCTCCAGCATGCGTTCGCGCGCGGCGGTGTAGTCGTCGTATTTGGTGCGTGACTGCAGGTCCACCGGCGACAGCTTCCAGCCCTTGAGTGGGTCTTCGCGGCGTTCGGCAAAGCGCTTTTCCTGCTCGGCCTGGTCCACGCACAACCAGTACTTGAACAGCAGGATGCCGTCGTCGACCAGCATCTGTTCGAAGCGTGGCGCCTGCTCCAGGAACAGGTCGTATTGCGCGTCGGTGCAATAGCCCATCACCTTCTCGACGCCGGCGCGGTTGTACCAGCTGCGATCCATCAGCACCAGTTCGCCGGCCGCCGGCAGGTGCGTGACATAGCGCTGGAAATACCACTGGGTGCTTTCGCGGTCGTTGGGCTTGGGCAGCGCCACCACGCGACACTGCCGTGGGTTGAGGTGGCTGGCGATGGTCTGGATGACGCCGCCCTTGCCGGCGGTGTCGCGGCCTTCCACCAGGACCAGGGCGCGCTGGTTGGTGTGGCGCAACCAGCGCGCCATGTCCACCAGTTCCAACTGCATTGGCGCCAGCAACTTTTTATAAGCCTTGCGTTTCAAGTGCGACATGCGCGTTCCAGCAGCGGTGGAAAGCGCGCAGACTATTCGCCTAAGCGTGGACGCAATGTCGCCAGATTGCAGGGTTTGGTGCGCGCATCCAGCTGCGCGCGCACGATCTTTTCCCAGGCCGTGCGGCAGGCCGAGGTGGAGCCGGGCAGACAGAACACGAAGCTGTGATTGGCCAGCCCGGCAAAGGCGCGCGACTGCAGCGAGGAGGTGCCGATTTCTTCCACGCTGATCGCGCGGAACATCTCGCCGAAGCCAGGCATGACCTTGTCCAGCAACGGGGTGATCGCTTCCGGGGTGCTGTCGCGACCCGTAAAGCCGGTGCCACCGGTGATCAGGATCCCATCCACCTGCGCATCTGCGATCCAGCCGGAGACGATCGCCCGCATCCGGTAACGGTCGTCCGGGCACAGCGCACGTTCGTGCAGGACGTGGCCTTCATGGGTGAGGACATTGGCCAGGTAATCGCCGGAGCGGTCGTCGGCCAGGGTGCGGCTGTCGGACACGGTCAGTACGCACAGGCGCAAGGGAATGAAATCGAGATTGGAAGGCATGCGCGCAGCCTAGCGAGCCTGGACGGCCGGGTACAGCGCCGCGGTGTGAAGTTGCACGGAGCACCTGGCACGGACTGATGCACTGCCGTTAGCTCCTCTCCTGCGGGAGAGGGGCTGGGGTGAGGGTACGGTTGACCAGTGTGATTGCCGCAGACGTCGCCTCATCCCGCGCTACGCACCACCTTTCCTCCACGAAGGGGAACAATGTCCCGACGCAAGGAGGGAATGCAGCGTCGATGCGTATCCGCCGCTTTGGGCAGCGTTTTCAGCCATGCCATCTCAGGCCAACACAGCAGCGAGGCCAGCTCACAGCATCCAATGAGCCAAGTCGGGCACCACGACTAAACCCCCCGCCATCCACTGCGCTGAGCAATGCAACGCAGCAGCGCGGCCAGGTCATCCGCAAATCCATCCATATCGAACAGGCCACTGCGCAGGCGTTGCTCCGCCAGCTGCGCACGCACGCCACGCAAGGCCTCCGCATCGCTCGCAAGCTCAATCGCTTTGGCCACGAACGTAGCGTCATCGGCCACATTCATTTCATCCAGCCCCAGATGATGATTCAGGCTGCCGGCCACGCGCGCGGCAAATGTCTGACCAGGTGTGGTTAAGACCGGGCAGCCTGCCCATAACGCATCGGAGGCGGTGGTGTGCGCGTTGTACGGATGTGTATCCAAAAACAAGTCCGCATGTCGATAGCGCGCCAGATAGTGCGGGTGCGGCAGTTTGGGCATGAAGACCAAACGCTGCGCGTGCACGCCCTGTGCCTGCGCTGCTGCACGCAATCGCGCATCCGCTTCACCCGGGCCGGACAGCAGCCACAGCACGCTGCCGGGCACCGCGCGCAATACCGCCAGCATGCGCGCCATGCTGCGTGGATTGAGCTTGTAACTGTTGTTGAAGCAGCACAGCACCACAGCGTGATCCGGCAGCCCGCACTGCGCGCGCGATGGCGCTTCGGCCACCGTGCGCGAGGTGTCCGATGGTTGAAATGCGCGCGGCAGGCGCAGCACCTGTTCGCTGTAGAACGGCTCCAGCCACGTCGGCAATGCGATGGCGTCGCCAAGCACATAATCCATCCACGGCGCGCCCGAGGTGCCCGGATACGCCAGCCAGTTGAGTTGCACCGGTGCCGGCCGCAATGCGAAGACTTCCGGTCGTCCCCCACCGCCCCAGCCGCGCAGGTCGAACAGCAGATCGATGCCCTGGTCGCGGATATGTTGCGCGGTTGCCAGATGCCCCAGCGCAGTGACATCGTGCATGCGCGTTGCCTGCGCCAGGCGCGCGCGAATGTCGCTGCCATCGTCCGGGCTGGTTGCAAACAATTGCACCTGCAGGTCCGGTTGGCGTCGCTGCAATGCTTCGAACAAGGCCACCGTGAGTAAGCCCGTCGGGTGGGCGCCAAAGCCGTTGGACACGAATCCGAGTTGCAGCGTGCCGCGGCTGCGCAGCGTGGCCGCTGGCAGTGGGTGCACGGAGGAGGCAATCGCCTGCGCGCGGGTGCGGGCGCACGCCAGCTGCTCTGCAGCGCTGGCGTCCTCGCTCAGGAACGCGAAAGGCTCCACGGCCGCCTCGCCTTGCGTTACTGCGGTGCGCACCTGTGCAGCCAGGGAGTCCAGCTCGCACCAATCGCACAGGCGGCGTCGCCAGTTGAGCAGTTGTGCGGTGATGTAGGGCTCGTCGGGCAGCAGCTTGTGGGCGCGCGTATAGGCGGCCGCGGCCTGTTCCGGTTGGCCTGCATCTTCGAGCGCGTGCCCAAGCCACAGGGCGATCCCCGGATGCTGGGGTACCAGGTCCGAGGCCTGTTGGAGCAGCGTGGCCGCTTCTGCATGGCGCTGCTGCGCCCAGCGTACCTGTCCCAGCCGCGCCACCGCTTCCGGATGGCCCGGGTGCAGCGCCAGCGCGCGCTGCACGGCCGTTTCGCCGGCAGCGGTGACGCCCATGCCCAGCTCGGCATCGGCCAGCATCAACCAGGCGACGAAATCGCCAGGCTGGCGTCGCACTTGCTCGCGCAGCTGCAGCAGCTCGCGCGGGACTTGCGCACTCACGGGCTATCGCTCAACCGTGCCAGTTCGTCGGCTTGATGTTCGTGCAGCAGCCGCCCGATCAATGCATCCAGATCGCCTTCGATGATGTTGGGCAGGTCGTACAAGGTCAGCCCTTCGACGCGATGGTCGGTAATGCGACCCTGCGGAAAGCTATAGGTACGAATGCGCTGGCTGCGGTCGCCGCTGCCCACCTGCAACTTGCGCGTCTGCGCTTCGGCCGCTGCCGCCTTGCTGCGTTCGGTGTCCAGCAACTGCGCCTTCAACCGCTTCATCGCCTTGTCGCGATTGGCATGCTGGCTGCGCTCGGTCTGGCATTCCACCACCACCCCGCTGGGCACGTGGGTGATGCGGATCGCCGATTCGGTCTTGTTGACGTGCTGGCCGCCCGCACCGGACGAGCGAAACGTGTCCACCTTCAGATCGGCTGGATTGATCGCGATCTCTTCCACGTCGTCGGCTTCGGGAATGATCGCCACCGTTGCGGCCGAGGTGTGGATACGGCCTTGCGATTCGGTTGCCGGCACGCGTTGCACGCGATGGGTGCCGGATTCGAATTTCAGCCGCGAATACGCACCGCGCCCGACCACCCGCGCCACCACTTCCTTGTAGCCGCCGTGCTCGCCGGGACTGTCGGATTCGATTTCCACCTTCCAGCCCTGGCGCTCGGCGTAGCGTGCGTACATGCGGAACAGGTCGCCGGCAAAGATCGCCGCTTCGTCACCGCCAGTGCCCGCGCGCACTTCCAGAAACAGGTTGCCGTCGTCGCGCGGGTCGCGCGGTACCAGCAGCGATGCCAGCTGTGCATCGAGTTGTTCCAGGCGCGCCTGTGCAGCGGCAATTTCCTCTTCGGCCAGCTCGCGCATCTCCGGGTCGTTGCGCAGGGCTTCGGCCGTGGCCAGGTCGGCCTTGGCGCGCGCCTCCTCTTCCAGCGCCACCGCCACCGGCTCCAGTTGCGACAGTTCGCGCGAGAGCGTACGGAACGTGTCGTTGTTGCCCACCACATCGGGGTCGGAGAGCAGGTGCTGCAGTTCTTCGCGGCGCTCGGCCAGCGCTTGGAGCTTACGGCGCAGGGTCGGCGTCATCGGTCCTCACGATCGGGGTAGCTATGGGGGGATGTTGGTAACCCGGCTTTTCCGGAAACAGCCGGTCGGCCGCAGCGGTCAATTCCAGGTCGTTGTTGAGCGCCGCATCGCGCAGTGCGGCGGTGGGCGGATGCAGCAAGCGGTTGGTCAGCGCATGCGCCAACTGTTCCAGCACTTCGTCGGCCGGTTTTCCGTTGTGCAACTGCTGGCGTGCCTTGGCCAGCAGTTCGTCGCGGGTGCTATCGCCAAACGCGCGCAGCCGCTTGAGTGGTGCCTGATGCGCAGTGGCCTGCAGCGTTTCGACATAGCGCGCCACTTGCAGGTCGATGATGGCTTCGGCCTGGTCGGCCGCTTCGCGGCGCCCGCGGCGATTGTCTTCGACCGCACGTTCCAGGTCGTCCACCGTGTACAGGTAGGCGTCGCTCAACTCGCCCACCGAGGCCTCGATATCGCGCGGCACCGCCAGGTCGAACAGCAGCATCGGTTTGCGCTTGCGGGCGCGTAAGGCCTGTTCCACCTGTGCGCGGGTCACCAGCGGCTCACGCGCAGCGGTGGCCGAAAACACCACGTCGGCCTCGGCCAGGTGGCGTTCCAGATCGGTCAGCGGCAAAGCGAAGCCGCCGTGCTGGCTGGCCAGTGTCTGTGCATGGGCCAGGGTGCGGTTGGCGATCAGCAGGCGGCGCACGCGGCCTTCGCTCAGATGCTTGGCCGCCAGTTCGATGGTTTCGCCGGCACCGATCAACAGCACCGTGGATTCGTTGAGCCGGGCAAACGAGTCCTGTGCCAGTCGCACCGCCGTGGATGCGACCGACACTGGATTTGCGCCGACACGAGTGTCGGTACGCGCACGCTTGGCCACCGAAAAGGTCTGTTGGAACAGCCGGTCCAACCCGCTGCCCAGCGCGCCGTGCGCCCGCGCCACTGCCCAGGCGTCCTTCACCTGGCCCAAAATCTGGGGTTCTCCCAACACCATCGAATCCAGCCCGGTGGCGACACGAAACAGGTGACGCACCGCCTCGGCTTCCTGGTGCTGGTACAGATAACCGCTCAGGCCGGGCGCGTGGGTTTCCAGCCAGTTGACCAGGCTGTGCGCCTCCTCGGCCATCGCATACAACTCGGTACGGTTGCAGGTGGACAGCAGCGCGGCCTCGCTCACCTGGGGCAGCGCACGCAGCGATTCGAGCGCGCGCGGTAGCGCATCACCTGCGAACGCCGCGCGTTCGCGCAGGTCCACAGGTGCGGTCTGGTGATTCAGTCCGAGCACCCACAACGTCATTGTTCAGTTGCTTGCGATAAGCTGGCGGCCATTCAGGGCCCCATTTTACGGCCCGGTTGCCCCCGATGCCTGTACCGATTCGCATCCTGAGTGTTCTTTTGCTGGTCGCAATGTCCGCCAGTGCCACCGCAGCACCCAAGAAAGCACCGCCCGCTTCGCCGCCAAGCAGTGCCGGCGCCTCGTCGCTGGAACCCGTGCTTGCCGGCGAATTCGCCCTGCAGGCCGGGCAACTGGACGATGCCGCGCGCGCCTACCTGGACGCCGCCAAGGCCGAAGCCGGCGATGCCGGGCTGGCCGAGCGCGCCGCCCGCATCTCCATGCTGGCCAACGACGACCCGCGCGCGATCGAAGCGCTGGCGTTGTGGCGCGCCCGCGCACCGTCGTCGATGTCCATGCGCAGCACCGAGGCCTCGCTGGCCCTGCGCCGCAACGACCTGCGCACCGCACGCCGCGACCTGCTCGGCCTGCTCAAGGAGCCCGACCCGCGTGGCTGGCGCTTTGCGCTGATCGCCCTGGCCAACGGCGGCCGCGAGCCGGAAGCCTCGGCCGACGTGCTCGAAGACCTGGTCAAGGCCGGCGCCATTCCGAATCAGATCGAAGCCTGGCAGGAATTCGGCCGGCTTGCGCTGCGCATGGAGCGCCCGGCGCTGGCCAAGCGCATCGTCGACGAGGTGGTGCGCCGCTTCCCCGAAGAGCCGCGCGTGGCCTTGCTACACGCCACCCAGTTGCAGCAGGAAGGCAAGAACGACGAAGCGCTGGCGCTGCTGAAGAACATCGAACCGCAAGCGGTCAAGGACTCCGAGCTGCGCGGCGCGCTGGCGTTCGCCTACGACGCCATGGGCCAGACCGAAGCTGCTGCACGCGTGCTCTCGACCGGGCCGCAGGACACGCAGACCTATGGCTTGCGTGCCTCGATGCTGGCCAAGGAAAAAGACCGCAGCTCGCTGGAGGCGCTGTACGCCGAGCTCAAGAGCAACGCCACCAAGCCCGATCCGGACCGCCGTCTGCTGCTGGGCAAGATCGCCGAATTCCTCAAACGCTACGACGAGGCGGTGGAGTGGTATCGCGGCGTGCCGGGTGGTCCGCAACTCAGCGAGGCGCGTCTGCGCGCCGCCAGCGCCTTGTACGAACTGGGCCGCAAGCCCGAAGCGCTTGCCGAAGCCCGCGCCCTGCAGGGCGACGCCAGTGCCGACGATGACGCGCGCCGCGACGCCTACGTGCTCGAAGCCGAGCTGCATCAGCGGGCCGACGATGCACCGGGCGAACTGGACGCGTTCGAACGTGGCCTGGCCGCCTACCCGGACGATAGCGCGTTGCTGTACGCCCGCGGCCTGGCCTGGGAGCGGCGCGACGATGTCCCGCGTGCCGAGGCCGATCTGCGCAAGATCCTGGTGACCGAACCGGAAAACGTCGCAGCCCTGAACGCGCTGGGCTACACCCTGGCCGACCGCACCACCCGCTACAAGGAAGCGTTGGCGCTGATCGACCGCGCCCGCACCGCCGACCCGGACAACCCGGCCATCGTCGATAGTTATGGCTGGGTGCTCTACCGGATGGGCCGTACCAAGGAGGCGCTGGTGCAGCTGCGCCGCGCCTGGGCGCTGGTCAAGGACCCGGAAATCGCGGCCCACGTCGGCGAAGTGCTGTGGGTTAGCGGCAAGCAGGACGAAGCACGTCGCTACTTCGATGAAGCGCGCCGTCTCGACCCCGACAACCGTGCGCTGCAGCGTGCGGTGGAGAAGTTCGGGCTATGAGCAAGACGGTCCGAACGCTGGCCCTGGGCGGGCTGGTGCTGACCGGGCTGTCGGCCTGCGTCAGCGTGCCGCGCGGGCAGGGCAGCGGTGCGGCGGTGGTCGATCACGTCTCCGACAGTGCGCGCCAGGCCGAAGCCGCTCGCCAGGCCTGGCTGCAGGCGCATCCCCACTGGTCCTTCCAGGGCCGGGTGGCGATCAGCAAGGACCGCAACGGCGGCAGCGGCCGCATCGACTGGCAGCAGGACGGCCCGCGCTACCGCGTGCAACTCAGTGCGCCGGTCACCCGGCAAAGCTGGGTGCTCACCGGCGACACCACCAGTGGCGCCGGCCGGCTGGAAGGGCTGGAGGGCGGTCCGCGCAGTGGCCCCGATGCCGAGCAGGTGCTGCTGGAAGCAACCGGCTGGACCATCCCGGTCAACCAGATGCCGGACTGGGTGCGCGCGCTGCGCATCGCCGGTGCGGGTGCCGCACGCGTCGACCTGGATGCCGCCGGGCGCCCGCGCACCGTGCAGCAGGACGGCTGGACGATCGACTTTCTGGCCTGGACGCCAGCCAGCGCCGAGCAGCCGGAGCTGCCGCAGCGGATCGAAGCCCGTAGCGGCGAGGCCAAGGTGCGCCTGCTGGTCGACCAATGGACCGTATCGCCCTGATGCACGCGCCGGGCACGGACTGGTCGGCGTGGCCTGCGCCGGCCAAGCTGAATTTGTTTCTGCAAATCACCGGGCGCCGGGCCGACGGCTACCACCTGCTGCAGACCGTGTTCCGGCTACTGGACTGGGGGGACACCGTTCATCTTCGCGTGCGCAGCGGCGGCCAGATCCGCCGCGTGGGCGAGAGTTTGCCCGGCGTGGCCGAAGACGATGATCTGGTGATTCGCGCCGCGCGCCTGCTGCAGTCGGCAACCGGCGCCCAGGCGGGCGCGGAGATTCGGGTCGACAAACGCATCCCGGCAGGGGGAGGTTTCGGCGGCGGTTCCTCGGACGCGGCCACCGTGCTGGTGGCGCTCAATGCCTTGTGGGGCCTGGGTCTGGCGGCCGATGCGCTGGCCGAGCTGGGCTTGCAGCTGGGCGCAGACGTGCCAGTCTTCGTGCGCGGCCACAATGCCTGGGCCGAAGGTGTGGGCGAACAACTGACCCCGATTTCCCTGCCGGAAGCGGCCTATCTGCTGGTCGATCCCGGCGTTCACGTGCCGACACCAGCGTTATTTCGATCACAGGAATTGACGCGGGATGCTGCGCCCGCGAAAATAGCGGACTTCGCTTCCGGTTCCCTGCTCGACAATGCGTTCGAGCCGGTCCTGCGGCGCCGCGAACCCGCCGTCGAGGCCGTGTTCCAGGCGCTTTCCAGGGTCGGTACACCGCGTTTGACCGGGTCGGGAAGTGGCTGTTTCGTCGAATTCGCCACGCGCGCTGCTGCAGAGCAGGCGCTGGCGCAGTTGCCGGGCGGCCTGCGGGCGTGGGTGGCGGAGGGTGCATCGCACTCGCCGTTGCTCGACGCACGGGACGCGAGACAAGTTTGATGCAGGGGCGTCGCCAAGAGGCCCAAGGCACCAGGTTTTGATCCTGGCATTCGTAGGTTCGAATCCTACCGCCCCTGCCAGTTTGTCGAGAAAGGCAGGTCCGCCTGCACCAGGTTTCACTGCAGATCCGTCTGCAACACCTCGCGCATCCTTGCGCGGGACTCGAACGAAAGCCCGGCATTGGTTCGGCTTTGTCCTGCTCCACCATCGATCCGCACGCTCTTCGCCGCCGCCCGAGAGATCTCATGCAAGACCAACGTAATCTGCTGGTGTTCTCCGGCAATGCCAACAAGCCGCTTGCCCAGAGCATCTGCAAGGAACTGGGCGTTCGCATGGGCAAGGCGTTGGTCACGCGCTTTTCCGACGGCGAAGTGCAGGTGGAGATCGAAGAGAGCGTGCGTCGGCAGGAAGTGTTCGTCATCCAGCCTACCTGCGCGCCCAGCGCCGAAAACCTGATGGAACTGCTGGTGCTGATCGACGCGCTCAAGCGCGCCAGCGCCCAGTCCGTTACCGCGGTGATCCCGTATTTCGGTTATTCGCGCCAGGACCGTCGCATGCGCTCCTCGCGCGTGCCGATCACTGCCAAGGTGGCTGCCAAGATGATCTGCGCCATGGAGGCGGACCGCGTGCTGACGGTCGACCTGCACGCCGACCAGATCCAGGGTTTCTTCGATGTGCCGGTCGACAACGTCTATGCCTCGCCGCTGTTGCTGGCCGACATCTGGCGCGCCTACGGCACCGACAACCTGATCGTGGTGTCGCCCGACGTGGGTGGCGTGGTGCGCGCACGCGCCGTCGCCAAGCGCCTGGATGACGCCGATCTGGCCATCATCGACAAGCGCCGTCCGCGCGCCAATGTGGCCACCGTGATGAACATCATCGGCGACGTGCAGGGCAAGACCTGCGTGCTGGTCGACGACCTGGTCGACACCGCCGGTACCTTGTGCGCCGCTGCCGCAGCGCTGAAGCAGCGCGGCGCGCTCAAGGTCGTGGCCTACATCACCCACCCGGTACTCTCGGGCCCGGCGGTGGACAACATCAACAATTCGCAGCTCGACGAGCTGGTGGTCACCGACACGATTCCGCTGAGCGAAGGGGCGCGCACCTGCGCCAAGATTCGTCAGCTGAGCGTGGCCGAACTGCTGGCCGAGACCATCCGCCGTATCGCCTTCGGCGAATCGGTCAGCTCGCTTTACGTCGACTGATGCCCCATTCGGTGCCCGGATTCCCGGGTGCCGCCACACGTCTCACCTGGTCGCGGGTGAGACGCTTCATCGCCGCGAGGCGGTGTTCCAACCAGGTAGTGAAATCCAATGGCAAAGACTCATGAAATCAAGGTCGAGCGCCGCGCTGACGAGGGGAAGGGTGCGAGCCGCCGCCTGCGTCACGCTGGCGTCATTCCGGCCATCGTGTACGGTGGCGAACTCGAGCCGGTCAGCATCCAGCTCAACCACGAGCAGATCTGGCTCGCCCAGCAGAACGAGTGGTTCTACTCGTCCATCCTGGACCTGAACCTCAACGGCGACGTGCAGCAGGTGCTGCTGCGCGACATGCAGCGCCATCCGTTCAAGCAGCTGATCATGCACATCGACTTCCAGCGCGTCAGCGCCAACGAGAAGCTCAGTGCTGCCGTGCCGCTGCACTTCATCAACGAAGCATCCTCGCCGGCCGGCAAGTCGAGCGAGGTGGTCGTCACCCACGAACTCAACGAAGTCCAGGTGGTCTGCCTGCCGAAGGATCTGCCGGAGTTCATCGAGGTGGACCTCGGTGCACTGGAAGTGGGCAACGTGATCCACCTGTCCGAAATCAAGCTGCCGGCCGGTGTTGAAATTCCGGAGCTGAAGCTGGGCAAGGAGCACGACGTGGCAGTGGTGGCTGCCAAGCACGTGCGGATCGAAGAAGACGACGCTGCCGGCGAAGAAGGCAGCGAAGGCGCCGAGACCAAGTAATCCGTCGGCCGATCCCCTGCATTGCGCGCGGGATCGGCTGCGGTCACTGGCATGACTGCACTCCGCCTGATCGTCGGGCTCGGCAATCCGGGTCCGGAACACGCGCAAACCCGGCATAACGCCGGGTTTCGTTTCGTCGATGCCCTCATCGAGCGCAGTGGCGCCCGCTGGGCATTGGACAGCAAGTTGTTCGGCGAGACCGCCAAGGTCGAGGTCGCGGGACAACCGGTCTGGCTGCTCAAGCCGGCTACCTTCATGAATCTCAGCGGCAAGTCGATCACCGCCGCATTGCGGTTCTGGAAGATCGAGCACGAACACCTGCTGGTCGCCCACGACGAACTGGATCTGGCGCCCGGTACCGCGCGGCTCAAGTTCGACGGCGGTCACGGCGGGCAAAACGGCTTGCGCGACACCATTCGCCTGCTCGGGCACGGCAAATTTCACCGTCTACGCGTTGGCATCGGTCATCCCGGCCATAAGGACCGCGTGGTGCCCTGGGTGCTGGGGCGGGCAGGGCGCGAGGACGATGCGGCGATCGGCGCTGCGGTGGACGCCGCCATCGATGTGCTGCCGCTGGCGATGGAAGGCAATTTCAACGAGGCGATGAAACGCCTGCACACCGAAAAAAAATAGAGAATGGGGAATAGGGAATGGACAGGGCGCTGCTCCTGCCATTCTCCATTCCCGATTCTCCATTCACTGGAAAACCCATGGGTATCAAATGCGGCATCGTCGGCCTGCCCAATGTCGGCAAGTCGACCCTGTTCAATGCGCTGACCAAGGCCGGCATCGCTGCGGCCAACTTCCCGTTCTGCACCATCGAGCCGAACGTCGGCATCGTGCCGGTGCCGGATCCGCGTCTCAATCAGCTGGCTGACATCGTCAAGCCGCAGAAGCTGATTCCTACCGCGGTCGAGTTCGTCGATATCGCCGGCCTGGTGGCCGGCGCGGCGAGCGGCGAAGGCCTGGGCAACAAGTTCCTGGCGCACATCCGCGAAGTCGATGCGATCACCCACGTGGTGCGTTGCTTCGAGAACGACGACGTCATCCACGTCAACAACAAGGTCGACCCGATCGCCGATATCGAAACCATCGATACCGAGCTGGCGCTGGCCGATCTGGATAGCGTGGAAAAGGCCCTCAACCGTGCCGAACGCAGCGCCAAGGGCGGCGACAAGGATGCAGCGGCGCGCAAGCCGGTGCTGGCCAAACTGCAGGCCGCGTTGGCGGATGGCAAGGCGGGTCGTGCCGCCGGTCTGGACGAGGAAGAAAAGGCGCTGGTGCGCGATCTGTTCCTGCTGACGCTCAAGCCGGTGCTTTACATCGCCAACGTGCTGGAAGACGGCTTCGAGAACAATCCGCACCTGGATGCGGTGCGCGCGCATGCGGCTGCCGAAGGTGCCGAAGTGGTGCCGGTCTCGGCGGCCATCGAAGAAGAGCTGTCGCAGCTGGACGATACCGATCGCGACAGCTTCCTGGCCGATCTCGGCCTGGAAGAGCCGGGCTTGAATCGCGTCATCCGTGCGGCCTACACGCTGTTGGGCCTGCAGACGTATTTCACTGCAGGGGTCAAGGAAGTGCGCGCCTGGACGGTCAAGGCCGGTTCGACGGCGCCGCAGGCTGCTGCCGTGATCCATACCGATTTCGAGAAGGGCTTCATCCGCGCCGAAACGATTGGTTTCGACGACTTCATCAAATACCGCGGCGAAACCGGTGCTCGCGATGCCGGGCGCCTGCGCCTGGAAGGCAAGGAATACCGTGTCCAGGAAGGCGATGTGCTGCACTTCCGCTTCAACGTGTGATCGGCTGTGCGTGGCGCCTGGCGCCGCGTGTCGTTGAGAGTGAAGGATTGCTCAAAATTTTTGTTGACACTGCATGCGTCCCACAACAAAATAACGGGCTGCTTCACCCCGAACCGAATTCGCCTCGCGGCGCACAGGTCCGGTAGTAAAAGCTGGAGGGATACCCAAGCGGCCAACGGGGGCAGACTGTAAATCTGCTGGCTTACGCCTTCGGTGGTTCGAATCCACCTCCCTCCACCAGTTTCACGTTGTGGCATGCAGTTCCCGGCGCGGGAGTAGTTCAACGGTAGAACCTCAGCCTTCCAAGCTGATGGTGCGGGTTCGATTCCCGTCTCCCGCTCCATTGAACGCAAATGCATGGCATAATGCAAAACTCGCTCACGTAGCTCAGTCGGTAGAGCACCTCCTTGGTAAGGAGGAGGTCGAAGGTTCGATTCCTTTCGTGAGCACCATTACTCAATCGTCTTCAACTCCAAACGATTACCGAGACACGCACCCATGGCAAAAGCTAAATTCGAGCGCACCAAGCCGCACGTGAACGTCGGCACCATCGGTCACGTTGACCATGGCAAGACCACGTTGACCGCTGCGCTGACCAAGATCGGTGCCGAGCGTTTCGGTGGTGAGTTCAAGGCGTACGACGCGATCGACGCGGCGCCGGAAGAGAAGGCGCGCGGCATCACGATTTCGACCGCACACGTCGAATACGAATCCCCGACCCGCCACTACGCGCACGTCGACTGCCCCGGCCACGCCGACTATGTCAAGAACATGATCACCGGTGCGGCGCAGATGGATGGCGCGATCCTGGTGTGCTCGGCCGCCGACGGCCCGATGCCGCAGACCCGTGAGCACATCCTGCTCTCGCGTCAGGTCGGTGTGCCGCACATCGTGGTGTTCCTGAACAAGGCCGACATGGTCGACGACGCCGAGCTGCTCGAGCTGGTCGAAATGGAAGTGCGCGAGCTGCTGAGCAAGTACGACTTCCCGGGCGACGACACCCCGATCATCCACGGTTCGGCGCGTCTGGCGCTGGACGGCGATCAGAGCGACATCGGTGTGCCGGCGATCCTGAAGCTGGTCGAAGCGCTGGATTCGTTCATTCCCGAGCCGACCCGCGACGTCGACCGTCCGTTCCTGATGCCGGTCGAAGACGTGTTCTCGATCTCCGGCCGCGGCACCGTGGTGACCGGTCGTATCGAGCGCGGCATCATCAAGGTGGGCGACGAAATCGAAATCGTCGGTATCCGCGATACGCAGAAGACCACCGTCACCGGCGTGGAAATGTTCCGCAAGCTGCTGGACCAGGGCCAGGCAGGCGACAACGCCGGTCTGCTGCTGCGCGGCACCAAGCGTGACGACGTCGAGCGCGGCCAGGTGCTGTGCAAGCCGGGTTCGATCAAGCCGCACACCGAGTTCGAAGCCGAAGTCTACGTGCTGTCCAAGGATGAGGGTGGCCGTCATACCCCGTTCTTCAAGGGCTACCGTCCGCAGTTCTACTTCCGCACCACCGACATCACTGGCGCTTGCCAGTTGCCGGAAGGCGTGGAAATGGTGATGCCGGGCGACAACGTGAAGATGGTCGTGACCCTGATCAACCCGGTCGCGATGGACGAAGGTCTGCGCTTCGCCATCCGTGAAGGCGGTCGTACCGTCGGCGCCGGCGTGGTTGCCAAGATCATCAAGTAAGTGCCTGTATCCAGCCGCCTGTTGGCGGCTGGATTCAAACGAATGGCGGGCCGGCTGAACCGCGGTCCGCCTTCGTTGTCTTGGGGTTTGCGGTAAACGAGTACATACGCCAGTAGCTCAATTGGCAGAGCAGCGGTCTCCAAAACCGCAGGTTGGGGGTTCGAGTCCCTCCTGGCGTGCCACTCCTCTTTCCGGCCCAGCGACTCGGGTCAGATCGGTAACTAGAGCCGGATGAATAGCAAAATCGAGCCTTCCAAGAGCGCGTCCTCTAGCGCTGATGTCGTTAAGTACGTTGTCTCCGCTGCCCTGGTGGTTGCGGGGCTTTTTGTGTGGTTCTGGTTCTCCGCTCCCGAGCGCGCGACCCAGCTGGGCGCGTGGACGCCGCAGCTGCGTGCATTGGCTGTCATCGTCGGGTTGGTGGCGGGTGCATTTGTGTTTTTGGGTACCGGCAAGGGCCGGGAGACCCGCGAATTCCTGTCCGAATCCAGGTTCGAGTTGCGTAAGGTTGTCTGGCCGACGCGCCAGGAAGCTATCCGCACCACCTGGGTCGTCATTGTTGTTGTAATCATTCTGAGTTTGCTGTTGGGCGGCTTCGACTTTGTCATCCAGAAGCTCACGCAGTGGTTCCTGGCTCGTTGAGGAGAATCAAGCAGTGAAGCGTTGGTACGTCGTTCACGCCTATTCAGGCTTCGAAAAATCCGTTGCGCAGGCATTGCGCGACCGTATCGCGCGTGCCGAGATGGAAGATCGTTTCGGCGACGTGCTGGTGCCGACCGAAGAGGTCATCGAAATGCGCGCCGGCCAGAAGCGTCGGTCGGAGCGCAAGTTCTTCCCCGGCTACGTGCTGGTGCAGATCGAAACGCATGAAGAAGCCGGCATTCCGCGCATCGACAACGAAAGCTGGCACCTGGTGAAGGAAACTTCCAAGGTGATGGGTTTCATTGGCGGCACCGCCGACCGTCCTCTGCCGATTCGCGACGAAGAGGCGGATGCGATTCTGCAGCGGGTGCAAGACGGCGTCGAGAAGCCGCGTCCGAAGGTGTTGTTCGAGCCGGGCCAGATGGTGCGCGTCACCGAGGGTCCATTCAACGACTTCAACGGCGTCGTCGAGGAAGTCAATTACGAAAAGAGCAGGCTGCGTGTTGCCGTGCTCATCTTCGGTCGCTCCACGCCGGTCGAGCTCGAATTCGGTCAGGTCGAGAAAGGCTGACCCTGTGGGCGCCGGCTAGGCGCTCGCCCCAAATGCTGCTATAGTGCGCGGCTCGCTGTCCTGGCGAACCGCCTGGAACCAATGGCTGCCGCATGGCGGCCATCTGCGTGTGGTCAACAAACGTGAAGCCGGGACACGTGAATCCCGGTCCGATGGGGAGCCTGCAGGTCAGGCGCTAGCACCCGGAGAGTATTGAAATGGCTAAGAAGATTACTGCTTTCATCAAGTTGCAGGTCAAGGCCGGTCAGGCCAACCCTGCGCCGCCGGTTGGCCCTGCACTGGGTCAGCGCGGTCTGAACATCATGGAGTTCTGCAAGGCATTCAACGCGGCAACGTCGAAGCTGGAGCCGGGTCTGCCGACGCCGGTGATCATCACCGCGTATTCCGACCGTACCTTCACGTTCGTCACCAAGAGCACTCCGGCCAGCGTGCTGCTCAAGAAGGCCGCAGGCGTGAGCTCCGGCTCGAAGCGTCCCAACACCGACAAGGTGGGCAAGGTGACGCGCAAGCAGCTGGAAGAGATCGCCAAGGTCAAGGAAGCCGATTTGACGGCAGCCGAGCTGGAAGCGGCGGTGCGCACGATTGCGGGTTCTGCCCGCAGCATGGGTTTGACGGTGGAGGGCTAAGACATGGCACAGAGCAAGCGCGTTAAGGCCATTACGGCCGCTGTCGTTCCGGGCAAGACCTATGCCTTCGAAGACGCAATCAAGATCCTGAAGACCGCCACCAAGGCCAAGTTCGTCGAGTCGATCGACGTTGCCGTGCGCCTGGGCGTGGACGCCAAGAAGTCCGACCAGCAGGTGCGCGGTTCCACCGTGCTGCCGGCCGGTACCGGCAAGAGCGTGCGCGTTGCAGTGTTCGCACCGGCAGGCGCCAAGGCTGACGAAGCCCTGGCCGCTGGCGCCGAGGCGGTGGGCATGGACGACCTGGCCGAGAAGATGCAGGCCGGCGACCTGAACTATGACGTGGTCATCGCGACCCCGGACGCTATGCGCGTCGTCGGTAAGCTGGGCACCCTGCTGGGTCCGCGCGGCTTGATGCCGAACCCGAAGGTCGGCACCGTGTCGGCCAATCCGGGCGAAGCGGTCAAGAATGCCAAGTCGGGCCAGGTGCGCTACCGCACCGACAAGGCCGGCATCATCCACTGCACCATCGGCAAGGCCAGCTTCGACGACGAAGCGCTGAAGTCGAACCTGCAGGCGCTGTTGCTGGATCTGGTCAAGGCCAAGCCGGCCACCTCCAAGGGTACCTACCTGCAGAAGGTGTCGGTCAGTTCGACCATGGGTCCGGGCGTGACGGTGGACCAGTCGAGCCTGTCGTTGAAGTAAGCGAATGCGTCCGGCGTCATGCGCCTGACGTATTTGGCAGTACAGCATTGTTTTTCCGGCCCGGGTCACCGTGTGCTGGGAGTCCGTTCCCTCCTTTGGGGTAACGGACATTTTGAAGGCGATCGCCGGCACGTCCGGCGGTAGCCGTCAAAGACCGCAGGCGCGGTCAGCGCGGATCGACGACGGGCAGGGATGCTCGCACTGGCAAGGAGTCGCCGTCGATGCAGCGGGATCGCTTAATTGGTTCGTTTCGAACCGGCCGGCGTAGATGGTGTCGCCCTTCTGGAGCTTTCTGGTTTACGCGCGTCTGGGACATCCCGGATCGAGTCCACTCCAGGTCTAGAACGGCCACCAAAGGAACATCGGTCGATGTTCCCGGCTTCCAGGAAGGAGGCTGCCCTGGACCGCGACCGGCAGGAGCCGCGAGCGGAGTAGTTTGAAGCGGGGATTAGGGATTCGGCATTGGGGATTTGCAGGCTGCTTCACGGCTCTGGCGAATCCCGAATCACCAATCCCGAATACCGGCTTTAACGGAGGAGTGCAATGGCTCTCAATCTGTCCCAGAAGCAAGAAGTAGTCGCCGAGCTGGCAGACATCGCCGCCAAGGCCCACTCCCTGGTCGCTGCCGAATACGCTGGCACCACGGTCTCCCAGATGACCGCGATGCGCAAGCAGGCCCGCGAAACCGGCGTGTTCTTGAAAGTTGTCAAGAACACCCTGGCTGCGCGTGCCGTTGAAGGTACTGATTTCGCTGTCGCTGCTGACAAGCTGGTCGGTCCTTTGCTGTATGCGTTTTCGATGGAGGAGCCTGGCGCAGCCGGTCGCCTGATCAAGGAATTTGCCAAGAGCAACGACAAGCTGCAGGCCAAGGTCGTGTCCATCGGCGGGGAACTGTTCCCGGCTGGACACGTCGACGTATTGGCCTCGCTGCCGACCCGTGACCAGGCCCTTGCCATGCTGGCCCGCGTGCTGTCCGAACCGGCTGCCATGTTCGCCCGTGCCGTCAAGGCCGTTGGCGACAAGCAGGGTGGTGGCGACGAAGCCGCCGCGCCGGTCGCCGAGACTGCCGAAGCTTGATGTCCTAGCGTTCGCTAGAACCCCAATCCAGAAAATCATTTAAAGGTAATCACAATGTCCCTTACCAACGAACAGATCGTCGACGCCATCGCCGAGAAGTCCCTGATGGAAGTGATGGAGCTGGTCAAGGCCATCGAAGAAAAGTTCGGCGTCTCCGCCGCTGCCCCGGTCGCTGCTGCTGCAGCTGGCCCGGCCGCCGTGGTTGAAGAGCAGACCGAGTTCAACGTGGTGCTGACCAACTGTGGCACCAACAAGGTCGGCGTCATTAAGGCCGTCCGCGCCGTGACCGGCCTGGGTCTGAAGGAAGCCAAGGATCTGACAGAAGCCGGTGGCATGCTGAAGGAAGGCGCTTCGAAGGACGAAGCCGAGAAGATCAAGAAGGAACTGACCGAAGCTGGCGCGACTGTCGAAATCAAGTAAGCAATACCTTGCATCGCCAGCGTTTCATGGTGATGCACTGAAGGCTGGGAGCGTAGAGCTCCCGGCCTTTGGCCGTTTCGGACGGGAAGTGGGATTGGAGAATCGTACATGCAGCATGGCGCGATCATCCGATTCTCAATTCCCGATTCCCGGCCTCACCGAGTTGGTAGTTGGAAGTAGCGGGAGAAGGCGTGCTGGTGCCGGCAATACCAGCGACTTCCAACTGACAATTTTGTTATTTCAGGGCCGCCGCGATGTGGCCCCCGCAGCCTAGGGTGAAGACCTCATGACGTCTTATTCGTTCACCGAAAAAAAGCGTATCCGCAAGGACTTCGGTAAGCAGCGCTCGATCCTCGAAGTGCCGTTCCTGCTTGCCATCCAGGTGGATTCCTATCGCGAATTCCTGCAGGAAGACGTGGAGCCGAACAAGCGTAAGGACCTCGGTCTGCACGCGGCATTGAAGTCGGTGTTCCCGATTTCCAGCTACAGCGGCAACGCTGCGCTGGAGTACGTCGGTTACAAGTTGGGTGAGCCGGTGTTTGACGAGCGTGAATGCCGTCAGCGCGGCATGAGCTATGGCGCGCCGTTGCGCGTGACCGTGCGTCTGGTGATCTACGACCGCGAGTCGTCGACCAAGGCGATCAAGTACGTGAAGGAGCAGGAGGTCTATCTCGGCGAAATTCCGTTGATGACCGGCAACGGTACCTTCATCGTCAACGGCACCGAGCGCGTGATCGTCTCGCAGCTGCACCGCTCGCCGGGCGTGTTCTTCGATCACGACCGTGGCAAGACCCACAGCTCGGGCAAGCTGCTCTACAGCGCCCGCATCATTCCGTACCGCGGCTCGTGGTTGGACTTCGAGTTCGACCCGAAGGATGCGCTGTTCACCCGTATCGACCGTCGCCGCAAGCTGCCGGTGTCGATCCTGCTGCGCGCGCTTGGCTACAGCAACGAAGAGATGCTGGCCGAGTTCTTTGAGATCAACACCTTCCACATCAACCCGGACGAAGGCGTGCAGCTGGAGCTGGTGCCGGAGCGTCTGCGTGGTGAAACGCTGAACTTCGACCTGGCCGACGGCGACAAGGTCATCGTGGAAGCGGGCAAGCGCATCACTGCGCGTCACGTCAAGCAACTGGAAGCCGCCGGCGTTGCCGCGCTGGCCGTGCCGGACGACTACCTGGTCGGTCGTATCCTGTCGCACGACGTGGTCGATGGCTCCACCGGCGAACTGCTGGCCAATGCCAACGACGAAATCAACGAAGACCAGCTGGCTGCCTTCCGCAAGGCGGGCGTCGATGCGGTCGGCACCCTGTGGGTGAACGATCTGGATCGTGGTCCGTACCTGTCCAACACCTTGCGCATCGATCCGACCAAGACGCAGCTGGAAGCGCTGGTCGAAATCTACCGCATGATGCGTCCGGGCGAGCCGCCGACCAAGGAAACGGCGCAGAACCTCTTCCACAACCTGTTCTTCACCTTCGAGCGCTACGACCTGTCCACGGTCGGCCGCATGAAGTTCAACCGTCGCGTCGGCCGCAAGGACGTGCTGGGCGAGTCGGTGCTTTACGACAAGAAGTACTTTGCCGAGCGTAACGACGAAGAATCCAAGCGCTTGGTTGCCGAGCACGCCGACACCTCCGACATCCTGGAAGTGATCAAGGTGCTCACCGAAATCCGCAACGGTCGCGGCGTGGTCGATGACATCGATCACCTGGGTAACCGTCGCGTGCGTTCGGTCGGCGAAATGGCCGAGAACGTGTTCCGCGTGGGCCTGGTCCGCGTCGAGCGCGCGGTCAAGGAGCGTCTGTCGATGGCCGAGTCCGAAGGCCTGACCCCGCAGGAGCTGATCAACGCCAAGCCGGTGGCTGCCGCGATCAAGGAATTCTTCGGCTCCTCGCAGCTGTCGCAGTTCATGGATCAGAACAACCCGCTGTCGGAAGTGACGCACAAGCGTCGCGTCTCCGCGCTGGGTCCGGGCGGTCTGACCCGCGAACGCGCCGGCTTCGAAGTGCGCGACGTGCACCCGACCCATTACGGCCGCGTCTGCACCATCGAAACGCCGGAAGGCCCGAACATCGGCCTGATCAACTCGCTGGCCGTGTTCGCCCGCACCAACCAGTACGGCTTCCTCGAGACGCCGTACCGTAAGGTGCTGGACGGCAAGGTCTCCGACGACGTCGAATACCTGTCGGCGATCGAGGAAAACGAGTACGTGATCGCCCAGGCGAACGCGCTGACCGATGCCAAGAACATGCTCACCGAGCAGTTCGTGCCGTGCCGGTTCCAGGGCGAATCGCTGTTGAAGCCGCCGTCCGAAGTGCACTTCATGGACGTCTCGCCGATGCAGACCGTGTCGGTCGCAGCGGCGCTGGTGCCGTTCCTCGAGCACGACGACGCCAACCGCGCACTGATGGGCGCTAACATGCAGCGCCAGGCCGTGCCGACACTGCGTTCGCAGAAGCCGCTGGTCGGTACCGGCATCGAGCGTGCGGTTGCGCGCGACTCGGGCGTGACCGTCAATGCGCTGCGTGGTGGCGTGATCGAGCAGATCGACGCAGCCCGCATCGTGGTCAAGGTCAATGAGGCAGAAATCGGCGGCGACACCGATGCCGGCGTGGATATCTACAACCTGATCAAGTACACCCGCTCCAACCAGAACACCTGCATCAACCAGCGTCCGCTGGTGAATGTGGGCGACGTGATCGCGCGCGGCGACGTGCTGGCAGACGGCCCGTCCACCGACATCGGCGAACTGGCGCTGGGCCAGAACATGCTGATCGCGTTCATGCCGTGGAACGGCTACAACTTCGAAGACTCCATCCTTCTCTCCGAGCGCGTGGTGGAAGAAGATCGTTACACCACGATCCACATCGAAGAGCTGACCTGCGTTGCGCGCGACACCAAGTTGGGGCCGGAGGAAATTTCCGCCGACATCCCGAACGTGTCCGAGCAGGCCTTGAACCGTCTGGATGAAAGCGGCGTGGTGTACATCGGTGCGGAAGTGCGTGCCGGCGACATCATGGTCGGCAAGGTCACGCCGAAGGGCGAAAGCCAGCTGACTCCGGAAGAAAAGCTGCTGCGTGCGATCTTCGGCGAGAAGGCGTCCGACGTGAAGGACAGCTCGCTGCGCGTGCCCCCGGGCATGGACGGCACCGTCATCGACGTGCAGGTCTTCACCCGTGACGGCATCGAGAAGGACAAGCGTGCGCGTCAGATCGAAGAGTCTGAAATCAAGCGCGTCAAGAAGGACTTCGACGACCAGTTCCGCATCCTGGAAGCGGCCATCTACGCGCGTCTGCGCTCGCAGATCGTGGGTAAGGTCGCCAACGGCGGCGCCAACCTGAAGAAGGGCGACACCGTCACCGACGCGTACCTGGACGGGCTGAAGAAGTCCGATTGGTTCCAGCTGCGCATGAAGGATGAAGACGCTGCCGACGCCATCGAGCGTGCGCAGAAGCAGATCCAGGCGCACGAGAAGGAATTCGAAGCACGTTTTGCCGACAAGCGCGGCAAGATCACCCAGGGCGACGACCTCGCACCGGGCGTGCTGAAGATGGTCAAGGTGTTCCTGGCCGTGAAGCGCCGCATCCAGCCGGGCGACAAGATGGCGGGCCGCCACGGCAACAAGGGTGTGGTCTCCAACGTGGTGCCCGTGGAAGACATGCCGTACATGGCCACCGGCGAGTCGGTCGACATCGTGTTGAACCCGCTCGGCGTGCCGTCGCGTATGAACATCGGCCAGATTCTGGAAGTGCATCTGGGTTGGGCCGCCAAGGGTCTGGGTCGCAAGATCCAGCGCATGCTGGAAGCCCAGGCCGCCGTCAGCGAACTGCGCAAGTTCCTCAACGACATCTACAACCACGACAACGCGATCAATGCACAGCGCGTGGACCTGTCGCAGTTCAGCGATGAGGAATTGCTCAACCTGGGCAAGAACCTGATCGACGGCGTGCCGATGGCGACCCCGGTGTTCGACGGCGCCAGCGAAGCGGAAATCAAGCGCATGCTGGAGCTGGCCGATCTGCCGCAGAGCGGTCAGACCCAGCTGTACGACGGTCGCACTGGCGAAGCGTTCGATCGCAAGACCACGGTCGGCTACATGCATTACCTGAAGTTGAACCACTTGGTCGACGACAAGATGCATGCGCGCTCGACTGGCCCGTACTCGCTGGTGACCCAGCAGCCGCTGGGCGGCAAGGCGCAGTTTGGTGGTCAGCGCTTCGGCGAAATGGAAGTCTGGGCGCTGGAAGCCTACGGCGCGGCCTACACCCTGCAGGAAATGCTGACGGTGAAGTCCGACGACGTGCAGGGCCGCAACCAGATGTACAAGAACATCGTCGATGGTGAGCACGAGATGGTCGCGGGCATGCCGGAATCCTTCAACGTGTTGGTGAAGGAAATCCGCTCGCTGGCGATCAACATGGAACTGGAAGAGTAAGAGCCGGGCCCGGTCAGCGGCCTGCAATCCGGAAGTGGCGAGCGCTCAGCGCGTTCGCTCTTCCCGGCTACGGTGTCCTGATCGCAGTCCCGTTTGAAGCTGTTCGCGTTTCATCTCAGATACGAAATTCCTCCGACCCGGAGATATCAAATGAAAGACCTGCTCAACCTCTTCAATCAGCAGCGCCAGACGCTGGATTTCGATGCGATCAAGATCGCGCTGGCGTCGCCGGACCTGATCCGTTCGTGGTCCTACGGCGAAGTGAAGAAGCCCGAAACCATCAACTACCGGACCTTCAAGCCCGAGCGTGACGGCCTGTTCTGCGCCGCCATCTTCGGACCGATCAAGGACTACGAATGCCTGTGCGGCAAGTACAAGCGCATGAAGCACCGTGGCGTGGTCTGCGAAAAGTGCGGTACCGAAGTCACCCTGGCCAAGGTGCGCCGCGAGCGCATGGGTCACATCGACCTGGCCTCGCCTGTTGCGCACATCTGGTTCCTCAAGTCGCTGCCGTCGCGCATTGGCTTGATGCTGGACATGACCCTGCGTGACATCGAGCGCGTGCTGTACTTCGAAGCCTATGTCGTCACCGAGCCGGGCCTGACCCCGCTCGAGCGCCGCCAGCTGCTGACCGAAGAGCAGTATCTGACCGCGCGTCAGGAGTACAACGACGACTTCGACGCCGCCATGGGCGCCGAGGCTGTGTATGAGTTGCTGCGCACGATCGACCTGCAATCGGAAATGACTCGTCTGCGCGAGGAAATCGCCAGCACCGGTTCGGAAACCAAGCTCAAGCGTTTGACCAAGCGCATCAAGCTGATCGAAGCCTTCCTGGAATCGGGTAACCGTCCGGAGTGGATGGTCATGACCGTGCTGCCGGTGCTGCCGCCGGATCTGCGTCCGCTGGTGCCGCTGGATGGCGGCCGCTTCGCGACCTCGGATCTGAACGATCTGTACCGCCGCGTGATCAACCGCAACAACCGTCTGCGTCGCCTGCTGGAGCTCAATGCTCCGGACATCATCGTGCGCAACGAAAAGCGCATGCTGCAGGAATCGGTCGATGCGCTGCTGGACAACGGCCGTCGCGGTCGTGCCATCACCGGCACCAACAAGCGTCCGCTGAAGTCGCTGGCCGACATGATCAAGGGCAAGCAGGGCCGGTTCCGTCAGAACCTGCTCGGCAAGCGCGTGGACTATTCCGGCCGTTCGGTCATCACCGTCGGTCCGTACCTCAAGCTGCACCAGTGCGGCCTGCCGAAAAAGATGGCGCTCGAGCTGTTCAAGCCGTTCGTGTTCGCCAAGCTGCAGCGTCGTGGCCTGGCCACCACCATCAAGGCCGCCAAGAAGCTGGTCGAGCGCGAAGAAGCCGAAGTCTGGGACATCCTGGAAGAAGTGATTCGCGAGCATCCGGTGCTGTTGAACCGCGCGCCGACCCTGCACCGCCTGGGCATCCAGGCGTTCGAGCCGGTGTTGATCGAAGGCAAGGCCATCCAGCTGCATCCGCTGGTCTGTACTGCCTTCAACGCCGACTTCGACGGCGACCAGATGGCTGTCCACGTTCCGCTCTCGCTGGAAGCCCAGCTGGAAGCGCGTGCGTTGATGATGTCCACCAACAACATCCTGTCGCCGGCCAACGGCGAGCCGATCATCGTGCCGTCGCAGGATGTGGTGTTGGGTCTGTACTACATGAGCCGCGCCCTGGAGAACAAGAAGGGCGAAGGCATGGTGTTCGCCAACACCAGCGAAGTGAAGCGCGCCTACGACAACCGCGTGGTCGAACTGCACGCCAAGGTCAAGGTACGCATCACCCAGGTGGACGTGGAAGCCGGCGGCAAGCGCAGTAGCGGCACCTCGATCGTGGATACCACGGTCGGTCGTGCGCTGCTGAGCGAGATCCTGCCTGAAGGCCTGCCGTTCCAGCTGGCCAACACCGAGATGACCAAGAAGAACATCTCGCGCCTGATCAACTCCAGCTACCGTCTGCTGGGCTTGAAGGACACCGTCGTGTTCGCCGACAAGCTGATGTACACCGGCTATGCCTACGCAACCCGCGCCGGCGTGTCGATCGGTATCGACGACATGCTGATCCCCGACGAGAAGAAGGGCATCCTCACCGAGGCCGAAGCCGAAGTGCTGGAAATCCAGGAGCAGTACCAGTCGGGCCTGGTCACCGCCGGCGAGCGCTACAACAAGGTCGTGGACATCTGGTCGCGGACCAGCGAGCGCATCGCCAAGGCGATGATGGACACCATCGGTACCGAAAAGGTCGAGAACGCCAAGGGCGAGACCATCGACCAGAAGTCGATGAACTCGCTGTACATCATGGCCGACTCCGGTGCCCGTGGTAGCCAGGCGCAGATCCGTCAGCTGGCCGGTATGCGCGGCCTGATGGCGCGTCCGGACGGCTCGATCATCGAGACGCCCATCAAGGCGAACTTCCGCGAAGGCTTGAACGTGCAGGAGTACTTCAACTCCACCCACGGCGCCCGTAAGGGTCTGGCCGATACCGCGCTGAAGACGGCGAACTCCGGTTACCTGACCCGCCGCCTGGTCGACGTGGCGCAGGACGTGGTGATCACCGAAATCGATTGCGGCACCACCGAGGGGTTGATCATGACCCCGATCGTGGAAGGCGGCGACGTGGTCGAGCCGTTGCGCGAGCGCGTGCTGGGCCGCGTGGTGGCCGAGGACGTGTACCTGCCGGGCAACGACGAAGAGCCGATCGTCACCCGCAACACGCTGCTCGACGAAGCCTGGGTGGCCAAGCTCGAAGACGCCAGCGTGCAGTCGGTGAAGGTGCGTTCGACCATCAGCTGCGAATCCTCGTTCGGCGTGTGCGCACGCTGCTACGGCCGCGATCTCGCACGTGGTCACCAGGTCAACATCGGCGAAGCGGTCGGCGTCATCGCCGCGCAGTCGATCGGTGAGCCGGGCACCCAGCTGACCATGCGTACGTTCCACATCGGTGGTGCGGCGTCGCGTGCGGCTGCGGTGGACAACATCACCGTCAAGACCACCGGTTCGGTGAAGTTCAACAACCTCAAGTCGGTGGCGCATGCCAGCGGTTCGCTGGTTGCGGTCTCGCGTTCTGGCGAACTGTCCGTGCTCGATGGCCATGGCCGCGAGCGCGAGCGTTACAAGCTGCCGTACGGCGCGACCATCACCGCCAAAGACGGCGATGCGGTCAAGGCCGGGCAGAGCGTTGCCAACTGGGATCCGCATAACCACCCGATCGTGTCGGAAGTGGCCGGTTTCATCCGCTTCATCGACTTCGTCGACGGCGTCACCGTCATCGAGAAGACCGACGAGCTGACCGGTCTGGCGTCGCGCGAAATCACCGACCCGAAGCGTCGCGGTGCACAGGCCAAGGAGCTGCGTCCGATCGTGCGCATCGTCGATGCCAAGGGTAACGACCTGACGATTCCCAATACGGATCTGCCGGCCCAGTACCTGCTGCCGCCGCGCTCCATCGTCAACTTGCAGGACGGCGCTGCCGTCGGCGTGGGCGACGTGGTTGCCAAGATCCCGCAGGAAGCGTCCAAGACCCGCGACATCACCGGTGGTCTGCCGCGCGTTGCCGACTTGTTCGAAGCACGCAAGCCGAAGGATCCGGCGATCCTGGCAGAACGCTCGGGCATCATCAGCTTCGGTAAGGACACCAAGGGCAAGCAGCGCCTGATCATCAAGGATACCGATGGTTCGGAACACGAAGAGCTGATTCCCAAGTACCGCCAGATCATCGTGTTCGAAGGCGAACACGTGACCAAGGGCGAGACCGTGGTGGACGGCGAGCCGAGCCCGCAGGACATCCTGCGTCTGCTGGGTGTCGAACCGCTGGCCGCTTATCTGGTCAAGGAAATCCAGGACGTGTATCGCCTGCAGGGCGTGAAGATCAACGACAAGCACATCGAGGTGATCACTCGCCAGATGCTGCGTAAGGTCGAGATCGTTGATCAGGGCAACAGCAAGTTCCTCAACGGCGAGCAGGTCGAGCGGCAGCGCGTCATCGAGGAAAATGCCCGCCTG
Source organism: Xanthomonas cissicola (assembly GCF_008801575.1). Classification (GTDB taxonomy): domain Bacteria; phylum Pseudomonadota; class Gammaproteobacteria; order Xanthomonadales; family Xanthomonadaceae; genus Xanthomonas; species Xanthomonas cissicola. The sequence goes on from NZ_VZPL01000001.1 coordinate 193,319, forward strand.
GTCAAGCGCAACGAACTGCCGGCCAAGTACGATCCGGTGTTGCTGGGTATCACCAAGGCATCGCTGGCCACCGAGTCGTTCATCTCGGCGGCATCGTTCCAGGAGACCACCCGCGTGTTGACCGAGGCAGCCGTGCGCGGCACCCGCGACAACCTGCGCGGTCTGAAGGAAAACGTGATCGTGGGTCGCCTGATCCCGGCCGGTACGGGTCTGGCGTACCACGCCGGACGTCGCAAGGCCTCGGGTCTGACCGACTCGGAAATGGAAACGCTGTCGGGCAAGCCGGCAGTCGCCGAACCGGTCGCCGCAGTGGCCGACGCTGGCGCGGACGAGGAGTAAGCGCTCCGACGGCGGTCGCAAGGTCGCCGTAAGCCAAGCGAAAAGGAGGGCAGGACGCCCTCCGTTTTCCGGCCTTGGATGGGCCAGCAGGTTCAGATTTCGTGAAGTTGACGGAGTTTCGTCCTGCCAGCTATACTTCTCTGTCTCGGTGGGCCGGTTTCGGCCTGCCTTTGTTTTCGTGCAGGCCGTCTCGGCCTATCAATCAGAAGAATCAACTGATGACGACGATCAATCAGCTGGTCCGCAAGCCTCGGCAAGCGACCACCTACAAGAGTGCCTCTCCGGCACTGGACAAGTGTCCGCAGCGCCGTGGCGTCTGCACACGCGTCTATACCACTACCCCGAAGAAGCCGAACTCGGCCCTGCGTAAAGTCGCCAAGGTGCGCCTGACCAATCAGGAAGAGGTCATCAGCTACATCGGTGGTGAAGGCCACAACCTGCAGGAGCACTCCGTGGTCCTGATCCGCGGTGGCCGCGTCAAGGATCTTCCCGGTGTGCGTTATCACACCGTCCGTGGTTCGCTGGACGCCGCCGGCGTCGCCAAGCGTCGTCAAGGCCGTTCCAAGTACGGCGCCAAGCGCCCGAAGAGCTAAGGAAATACTCAAATGTCCCGTAAAGGTTCTACTCCGCAGCGCACCGTCCTGCCAGATCCAAAGCATGGCAGCGAAACCATTGCCCGCTTCATCAATATGGTGATGCAGAGTGGCAAGAAGTCGGTTGCTGAGAAAATTGTCTATGGCGCAATGGACGTCATTGGCGAAAAGAATCCGAATGCCATCGAACTGGTGCAGAAAGCACTGGACAACGTGGCCCCGGCTGTCGAAGTTAAATCGCGTCGCGTCGGTGGTGCTACCTATCAGGTGCCCGTCGAAGTGCGATCCTCCCGTCGCATGGCGCTGGCGATGCGCTGGTTGATCGATTCCGCGCGCAAGCGTGGCGAGAACACCATGCCGCGTAAGCTGGCTGCAGAACTGTTGGACGCCTCGGAAAGCCGCGGCGGCGCGATCAAGAAGCGCGAAGAGACCCACCGCATGGCGGAGGCGAACAAGGCGTTCGCACATTACCGCTGGTGACCTCGGGGGCCTTGGTAACGGGGCCCTTCAGCACCATATGAGTGCTGTTTGCGACGCATCTTGCGTCGCATCCAATCCGAAGGCCGCCGAAAGGCGGCGTTCGGCCATCCGAAATCCAAGAAATTGAGAGGCTCCCCGTGGCCCGCACCACCCCTATCGAGCGTTACCGCAACTTCGGCATCATGGCCCACATCGATGCCGGCAAGACCACCACGTCCGAACGCATCCTGTTCTACACCGGTGTGAGTCACAAGATCGGCGAAGTCCATGACGGCGCTGCAGTGATGGACTGGATGGAGCAGGAGCAGGAGCGTGGTATCACCATCACCTCCGCTGCGACCACCGCGTTCTGGTCGGGTATGGACAAGTCCATGCCGCAGCACCGCTTCAACATCATCGACACCCCCGGGCACGTCGACTTCACCATCGAAGTGGAGCGCTCCTTGCGCGTGCTCGACGGTGCGGTGTTCGTGCTGTGCGCCGTGGGTGGCGTGCAGCCGCAGTCCGAGACCGTGTGGCGCCAGGCCAATAAGTATTCCGTGCCGCGCATGGCATTCGTCAACAAGATGGACCGTACCGGTGCCAACTTCGACAAGGTCGTTGAGCAGCTGAAGGCCCGTCTGGGTGCCTACGCCGTGCCGATGCAGGTGCCGATCGGCGCCGAAGACGGCTTTGAGGGCGTGGTCGACCTGCTGAAGATGAAGGCGATCCATTGGGATACCGCATCGCAGGGCACCACTTTCGAATACCGCGACATTCCGGCCGACCTGGTCGATGTCGCGACCGAGGCGCGTTCGTTCATGGTCGAAGCGGCTGCAGAAGCTAGTGAAGACCTGATGGACAAGTACCTCAACGAGGGCGACCTGAGCGAGCAGGAGATCCTGTCGGGTCTGCGCGAGCGCACCTTGAAGGTGGAGATCGTGCCGGTGTTCTGCGGCTCGGCCTTCAAGAACAAGGGCGTGCAGGCCATGCTCGACGGCGTGGTGCATTTGCTGCCGTCGCCGGCGGACCGTCCGCCGGTGCAGGGTATCGACGAAGACGAGAAGGAAGACACACGCGCCGCGACCGATACCGCGCCGTTCTCGGCGCTGGCGTTCAAGATCATGACCGATCCGTTCGTGGGCTCGCTGACGTTCTTCCGTGTCTACTCGGGCACGCTGAACTCCGGCGACCAGGTCTACAACCCGGTCAAGTCGAAGAAAGAGCGCGTGGGCCGCATCCTGCAGATGCACTCCAACAATCGCGAAGAGATCAAGGAAGTGCGCGCGGGCGACATCGCCGCTGCCGTGGGTCTGAAGGACGTCACCACCGGTGACACGCTGTGTGCGCAGGACAAGATCATCACCCTGGAGCGCATGGTGTTCCCGGAGCCGGTGATCTCGATGGCGGTGGAGCCGAAGACCAAGTCGGACCAGGAAAAGATGGGCATGGCCCTGGGTCGTCTGGCGCAGGAAGATCCCTCGTTCCGCGTCAAGACCGACGAAGAATCCGGCCAGACCATCATCTCGGGTATGGGCGAGTTGCACCTGGACATCATCGTCGACCGCATGCGTCGCGAGTTCAATGTCGAGGCCAACGTCGGCAAGCCGCAGGTGGCCTACCGCGAAACGATCCGCAAGTCTGACGTCAAGTCTGATTACAAGCACGCCAAGCAGTCCGGTGGTAAGGGTCAGTACGGTCACGTGGTGATCGAGCTGTCGCCGATGACCGAGGAAGAGCGCAAGAGCGACAACGTCAAAGACGATTTCTTGTTCGTCAACGACATCACCGGCGGCATCATTCCGAAGGAGTTCATCCCTTCGGTCGAAAAGGGTCTGCGCGAGACGATCACCAGTGGTCCGATCGCCGGCTTCCCGGTGGTGGGCGTGAAGGTCAAGCTGGTGTTCGGCTCGTACCATGACGTCGACTCCTCGGAAATGGCGTTCAAGCTGGCTGCATCGATGGCGTTCAAGCAGGGCTTCGCGAAGGCCAGCCCGGTGTTGCTGGAGCCGATCATGAAAGTCGAAATCGTCAGCCCGGAGGATTACCTGGGTGACGTGATGGGCGACGTGAGCCGCCGTCGTGGCGTGTTGCAGGGTCAGGACGACAGCCCGTCGGGCAAGATCATCAACGCGATGATACCGCTGGGTGAAATGTTCGGTTACGCCACTTCGCTGCGCTCGATGAGCCAGGGCCGTGCGACGTTCTCGATGGAATTCGACCACTACGAAGAGGCACCGGCCAACATCGCCGACGCTGTCACCAAGAAGGGCTGAGTTCGCTCAGCCGCTTCTCACAAATTTTCAATTAGAGGTAGTTAGTCATGGCAAAAGCTAAATTCGAGCGCACCAAGCCGCACGTGAACGTCGGCACCATCGGTCACGTTGACCATGGCAAGACCACGTTGACCGCTGCGCTGACCAAGATCGGTGCCGAGCGTTTCGGTGGTGAGTTCAAGGCGTACGACGCGATCGACGCGGCGCCGGAAGAGAAGGCGCGCGGCATCACGATTTCGACCGCACACGTCGAATACGAATCCCCGACCCGCCACTACGCGCACGTCGACTGCCCCGGCCACGCCGACTATGTCAAGAACATGATCACCGGTGCGGCGCAGATGGATGGCGCGATCCTGGTGTGCTCGGCCGCCGACGGCCCGATGCCGCAGACCCGTGAGCACATCCTGCTCTCGCGTCAGGTCGGTGTGCCGCACATCGTGGTGTTCCTGAACAAGGCCGACATGGTCGACGACGCCGAGCTGCTCGAGCTGGTCGAAATGGAAGTGCGCGAGCTGCTGAGCAAGTACGACTTCCCGGGCGACGACACCCCGATCATCCACGGTTCGGCGCGTCTGGCGCTGGACGGCGATCAGAGCGACATCGGTGTGCCGGCGATCCTGAAGCTGGTCGAAGCGCTGGATTCGTTCATTCCCGAGCCGACCCGCGACGTCGACCGTCCGTTCCTGATGCCGGTCGAAGACGTGTTCTCTATCTCCGGCCGCGGCACCGTGGTGACCGGTCGTATCGAGCGCGGCATCATCAAGGTGGGCGACGAAATCGAAATCGTCGGTATCCGCGATACGCAGAAGACCACCGTCACCGGCGTGGAAATGTTCCGCAAGCTGCTGGACCAGGGCCAGGCAGGCGACAACGCCGGTCTGCTGCTGCGCGGCACCAAGCGTGACGACGTCGAGCGCGGCCAGGTGCTGTGCAAGCCGGGTTCGATCAAGCCGCACACCGAGTTCGAAGCCGAAGTCTACGTGCTGTCCAAGGATGAGGGTGGCCGTCATACCCCGTTCTTCAAGGGCTACCGTCCGCAGTTCTACTTCCGCACCACCGACATCACTGGCGCTTGCCAGTTGCCGGAAGGCGTGGAAATGGTGATGCCGGGCGACAACGTGAAGATGGTCGTGACCCTGATCAACCCGGTCGCGATGGACGAAGGTCTGCGCTTCGCCATCCGTGAAGGCGGTCGTACCGTCGGCGCCGGCGTGGTTGCCAAGATCATCAAGTAA
>NZ_VZPL01000002.1 GCF_008801575.1 Xanthomonas cissicola
AATAGGCGAGCGTCAGCCGCTGCTGCGGCCATCGCAGGCCAACCAGGTGTGGTCGATGGATTTCGTGTTCGACCGCACCGCCGAAGGCCGAGTGATCAAGTGTCTGGTGATCGTGGACGATGCAACCCACGAAGCGGTCGCCATCGAGGTGGAGCGCGCGATCTGCGGGCACGGGGTGACGCGCGTGCTGGATCGGTTGGCACACAGTCGCGGTTTGCCTCACGTCATCCGTACCGACAATGGCAAGGAGTTTTGCGGTAAGGCGATGGTCGCCTGGGCGCATGCCCGTGGCGTGCAGTTGCGGCTGATCCAACCCGGCAAACCGAACCAGAACGCCTACGTCGAATCCTTCAATGGCCGACTACGCGACGAATGCCTCAACGAGCACTGGTTCCCGACACTGCTGCACGCGCGCACCGAAATCGAACGCTGGCGACGCGAATACAACGAGGACCGACCCAAGAAGGCGATCGGCGGCATGACCCCGGCTGCTTATGCCCAACATCTGGCAAACACCGATATCATTACCCCCGGACTCTAAACCAAACCACTACTCAGGGTGGGGGGACGTCGGGTCCAACACCTATGGCATTGGTTTGCAGGACTACAGCTACAACACGCCGCGTTATCTGCGTCTATCTGCTTCCTACGACTTCTAATCGCAGGACACTGGATGCGTCCATGCGACGCTTCCAGGGATGATGTTGGTTACTCCAAGGCCTCGGTTTCCGAGGCCTTTTTTCTATGCACGGAGTGTCCAAGGCGAGTTCTCACCCACCCAAGATCACCCGCGCCGCGTTATGCCCAGGCGCACCCGTCACGCCTCCACCGGGATGGGTCCCGGAGCCGCACAGATACAGCCCTGGCACCGCGCCGCGATACGCCCCCTGGCCCAGTAGCGGGCGTGCGCTGAACAGCTGATTGAGGCTGAGGGCGCCGTGGAAGATGTCGCCGCCCACCAGGCCGAAGATGCGTTCCAGATCGAGCGGGCTCAGCACTTGCCGGCCCAGTACCGATGTGGCGAACCCAGGCGCGTAGCGCTCCACCGTGGCGATCATCAGATCGGCCACCTCTTCGCGGTGATCGTCCCACCGCCTGCCGTCGGGCAGTTGCGGCGCCACGTGCTGGCAGAACAGGCTGGCGACATGCTGGCCAGGTGGCGCAAGGGTGTCGTCCAGGGTGCTGGGAATGAGCAGTTCGACCACCGGCTCACGCGACCACCCGAAAGCGCGCGCGTCGTGCCAGGCGCGGTCCATGTAGTCCAGGCTCGGCGCCAGGATGATGCCGGCGGTCAGATGATCGCCATTGCCGGGTAATGCCGTGAAGTCCGGCAGGCGCGAGAGCGCGACATTCATGCGGAAGGTGCCCGACCCGCAGCGGTAATGCGCAATACGTTCGCGCGTTGTCGCAGGCACGTCGTCTGGCCGCATCAGGCGCTGATACAGCAGTTTCGGGTTGACGTTGGCCACGACCGCGCGAGCGCGGACGGTTTCGCCAGCGGTCGTGACGACACCGACCGCATGCCCCTGCTCTACCAGCACGCGCTCCACCGCGCAGCCGGTACGCAGTTGCGCCCCGTGCTCGCGCGCGCTGGCGGCCATGGCCTGAGTGATCGCGCCCATGCCACCGATGGCGTGGCCCCACGCCCCCTTGACCCCATTGCTCTGCCCGAACACGTGGTGCAACAACACGTATGCGGTGCCCGGCGTGTGAGGGCTGGCGTAATTGCCGACGATGCCATCGAAGCCGAACAAGGCCTTGATCGGCGCGCTTTCGAACCAGCGATCCAGATACTCGGCCGCTGAAATCGTAAACAGGTCCAACAGCTCCTGGCGCAACGTCAACGACAGGCCCTGCAACTGCAGCCCAAGCTTGCCTGCCCGCCATAGCTGCGGCAGTGCCTGCAGCCAGCCGCCATCGGTGACATCGGGCGGTGGCTGCAAGGCTAGCGCACGCAATACATCGGCCAGTTGCTCCAATCGCGCTTCGTAGGCGGGCAAGGCAGCCGCATCCCGCGCTAAGAACCTGGCGACGTCCTGTGCCGTGCGCCCTGCCCCGGCAAGCAGATAGTCGCCGTTCGGCAACGGCAGAAAGTTGTTGATGCGTCGCGGCACCACCCGCAAGCCATGGCGCTCCAGTGCCAGATCGGCGATGACCCTGGGCTGCAGCAACGACACCGTGTACGCCGCCACCGAATTGCGGAAACCGGGATGAAACTCCTCGGTCACCGCCGCACCGCCGACCACCTCGCGCGCTTCCAGCACCAGCACCCGTTTGCCGGCCCTGGCCAGATAGGCAGCGCACACCAGCCCGTTGTGGCCGGCGCCGATGATCAGGGCATCCAGGGGTTCAGAGGCGATGGCCATGCACCGGTATATAGCACCGCTCACCCGCGCCCACCATCTGGCAGCGGCAGCGCATGCACGCCCGCCCGTCGCTATCGACGCAACACCGCGCCGGCGCGTGCAGTGGTAGGCGAGGAACAGCCGCTGCAAAGTGCGGCTGGTGTTTGCTGCAGCAAGTGCCGCGCGCGATGATTCGAGGTTGAGTCCACCGATGCGTCCAGCCGGCAGCTGCACGTTGTGTGATCGGCAGTGCCGCCGTTGCCTGTTGGCGATGACGGGGCGGCTCAACTCGTGTAATGCACCACCGCGCCCTAAAAGCTGGTGCCTCGCCCGGCCCCTACGCCCCGCACCCATGACCTTCGACACCATGCCATCCGGCTGGCGAGGCGTAGAGTGCCGGCCACGGCCCCGGCGACGGGGCTTCCCATTGATGCCTCTGGAGTCCTTCGTGATTCGTACACCTCATTTATTGACGCTGACCCTGGCCGTGGCCACCGCCCTGAGCGGTTGCAAGAAGTCCGAAGACGCCGCACCTGCGGCCCCGGCGGGCGACACCGCGGCCGCCACCCCGGCGGCACCCAAGACGCTGACCCTGGACCAGAGCAAGCTGCCGGCAGTGAACCAGTTCACCGCGGCCGACCTGGACCCCAACAGCAATGCCTGTACCGATCTGAACGCCTACGCCAATGCCAAGTTCCTGGCCGCCAACCCCGTGCCGAGCGATCGCACCAGCTGGGGCGCGTTCGAGATGCTCGACGAGCGCTCCAATGCGATCCAGCGGCAGTTGATGGAACAGGCCGCCGCCGACAGCAAGGCCACCGGCGTAGAGAAGATCGTCGGCGACCTGTGGTCGACCGGCATGGACGAAGCCAAGATCAACGCACAGGGCATCGAGCCGCTGAAGCCGGAGCTGGCCACCATCGACGCCATCAGCGACCAGGCCAAGCTGGTCGACTATCTGCGCAGCAGCGCGGCCAAGGGCAACAACGCGCTTTTCGGCTTCGGCGCCGAAGCGGACTTCAAGAAGTCCAGCCAGAACATCGCCTATGCCATGCAGGGCGGCCTGGGCCTGCCGGACCCGGAGTACTACACCAGCCCCGCCAACAAGGCCAAGCTGGAGGCGTATCAGGCGCACGTGGCCAAGGTGCTGGAACTGTCCGGCGTGGCTGCGGCCGATGCCGCCGCGCAGGCCAAGCAAGTGGTCGCTTTCGAAACCCGCCTGGCCAAGGTCTCCAAGACCAGCACCCAGATGTCGCGCGACGCCTCGCTGGCCTATAACCCGATCTCGCCGGCCGAGGCCGACAAGCTGACCCCGAACTGGTCGTGGACCGAGTTCTTCAAGTCGCAGGGCGTGGCCACACCGGAGATGTTCTCGCTGGCGATCCCGGCCTTCCACCAGGAAGTGAGCAAGATGATCGCCGACACCGACCCGGCGATCTGGCGCGCGTACCTGCGCTTCCACACCGTCGATGGCGCTTCGCCGTTCCTGAGCCAGCCGTTCGTCGATGAGAACTTTGCGTTCTACAACAAGACCATGCGCGGCCAGAAGGAAATCAAGCCGCGTTGGAAGCGCGTGCTGGCCACCATCAACGGCCAGGCCGGCGAAGCGCTGGGCCAGCTGTACGTCAAGGTCGCCTTCCCGGCCGATTCCAAGGCCAAGATGGAAACCCTGGTGACCAATCTGCGTACCGCGCTGAAGGCCCGCATCGAAAAGCTGGACTGGATGAGCCCGGAGACCAAGACCAAGGCCATCGCCAAGTGGGAGAGCTTCACGCCCAAGATCGGCTATCCGGAAAAGTGGCGTGAGTGGAACGGCCTGAGCACCGGCCGCGACAGCTACCTGGGCAACGTGATGGCCGCCCAGGAGTTCAACTACAAGTGGAACCTGTCCAAGATCGGCAAGCCGGTGGATAAGACCGAATGGGGCATGAGCCCGCAGACGGTCAACGCGTACTACAACCCGCTGCAGAACGAAATCGTGTTCCCGGCCGCCATCCTGCAGCCGCCGTTCTTCGACCCGAATGCGCCGGAGGAAATGAACTACGGCGGCATCGGTGCAGTGATCGGCCATGAGATGACCCACGGTTACGACGACCAGGGCAGCCGCTTCGGCGCCGATGGCAACTTCATCCCCGATCCGGGTTGGTGGACGCAGAAGGATCTGGACGCGTTCAAGGCACGCACCGGCAAGCTGGTGGCGCAGTTCGATGGCTACCGCACGCCGGCCGGCGACAAGGTCAAGGGCGACCTGACCCTGGGCGAAAACATCGCCGACCTGGGTGGCCTGAACACCGCCTACGACGCCATGAAGGCCGCCACTGCCGGCAAGGACGACCCCAAGACCGACGGCATCACCCGCGACCAGCGCTTCTTCCTGAACTGGGCCACGGTGTGGCGTCGCAACTTCACCCCGGAAGAACTGGTCGTGCGCCTGAAGACCGACCCGCATGCACCGGCGAACTTCCGCGCCATCGGCGCACCGTCGAACATGCCGGCATTCGCCGCCGCGTTCTCGTGCAAGGCGGGCGATGCGATGGTGCGCCAGGGCGACAAGCAGGTCGTGATCTGGTAATTGCGCAGTCGCGGTAAAACGACGGGCGGCCATCGAAAGACGGCCGCCCGTTTTCTTTGTATGCCCGGTATTTCCCGCATCGTCTTTTCCATATCCGCCAACCGGCGCCAACGACCGATGCAGGCCATGCCCCGACAATGGATGACCTTTCCTGCACACACACGTCGCCAGACGCGTGCCGACCAACGCGTACAACGCACATCCTGCTGCCACGCCATCGCTGCGCCTGGCCGCAAGCGCAGGCTGTACGCAAGACCCGCAAACACCAGCTGCAATGCGGTGCGATCTGCAATCGCGCCTGCATGCAAGCCTCAACAAACCTCAACACGTGCGCTCCTGTTGATGGGTCCGCTTATGCTCGGCGTTTATCCCAGCCACTGGCGCCCATGTCACCGACCAAGACCTCCACGCTTGCCCTTGCCCTGCTGGTCGCCCTGACAGGCTGCCAACGCGAAGCGCAAAACAGCAGCACACCGGAAAAAACCGCAACCTCGGCACCCGCAGCGACGCCAGCGGCAGCGAAACCTGCGTTCGATATCGGCGAACTGGATGCAACCACCAGCGCGTGCCAGAACCTGGACGATTTCGTCAATGGCCGTTGGAAAAAAGCCAATCCCATCCCGGCCGACCGCACCAGTTGGAGCGTCACCGACGTGCTCGTGGAGAACAGCCTGACCACCCAACGCCAGATTGTCGAAGACGCCGCAACGCAGTCGGGTACCCAACCCAATCCTGTCGCCCACAAGATCGGCATGCTGTACGCCTCGGGCATGGATGAAGCGGCCATCGAAGCGGCTGGCGACCAGCCGATCAAGCCACAGCTCGACGCCATCGCCGCGCTGACCTCAGGCAAGGCCGTTGCCGACTACATCACTCATCGTTTTGCCGAAGGCGATAAGCATGTCTTCGACTTCGGAGCGGCTGCCGACTTCAAACATGCAGACAGGCAGATCGGGTTCGCGCAGGAAGATGGGCTAGGCCTGCCGACCAAGGAGTACTACACCGCGCCCGAATACGCGCCCATTCGGAAGGCATATCTGGCGTATATCGCCAAATCCTTCGAACTCACCGGCAGCACCGCCGATGCCGCCAAGGCGCAGGCGAGCCAGGTCCTGGCGCTCGAAACGCGGCTGGCGGCCGCCTCGCTCACACGCACCGAGGCGCGCGACCCCAAGAACCAGTATCACTTCGTCAGCACGGCCGAGGCCGACAAACTCACGCCGCACTTTGCATGGAGCAATTTCTTCGCTGTGCAAGGCCTCGACAGCGGTGCCGGCTTTTCCCTGTCGCAGCCGCGGTTCTTCGCTGAATTCGATCGTCAGCTGGCGAATGCTCCGATCGCACAATGGCAGGCCTACCTGCGCTTCCACACCATCGACGATGCATCCAGGCAGCTCAGCAAGGCGTTCGTCGACAACAACTTCGCCTTCTACGGCAAAACGCTATCCGGGCAACCCGAACAGCAGCCACGTTGGAAACGCGTATTGCGCACGGTCAACGGCGCAATGGGCGAAGGGCTGGGGCAACTCTACGTCGCCAAGGTGTTCACGCCGGAAGCAAAACAGCGTGCCAGCGACCTGGTCGACAACGTGCGTGCCGCGCTCAAGGCACGCATCGAACGCGTCGACTGGATGAGCCCGGAAACCAAAGCCAAGGCCATCGCCAAGTGGCAAACATTCCTGCCAAAAATCGGCTACCCCGACACCTGGCGCGACTGGTCGGGGCTGGAGATCGTGCCCGGCGCGTATTACCGCAACCTACAGGCGGCAGCGAAGTTCAACTATCACGACAACATCGCCCGGATCGGTAAACCCACCGACCGCATGCGTTGGTCGATGACGCCGCAGACCGTCAATGCGTATTACAACCCCAGCACAAATTCCATCAATTTCCCGGCCGGAATTCTGCAGCCGCCGTTCTTCGACGCCAGCGCAGACGATGCCTTGAACTACGGCGGCATCGGCGCGGTGATCGGGCATGAAGCCACGCACGGCTTCGACGATGAGGGCAGGCAGTTCGACGGCGCCGGCAACAATGTCGTCTGGTGGACGCCGCAGGATCGCAAGGCCTTCGAGCAGCGTGCCGACCGACTGATCAAACAGTTCGATGCCTACGTGCCGCTACCCGACCACCCTACGGTGCACGTCAATGGCAAGCTCAGCCTGGGCGAGAACATCGCCGATCTGGGCGGCCTCAACGTCGCCTACGATGCGTTGCAGGCAGATCTGCGCGCGCACCCGGAACGCGCCATCGCGATCGACGGGTACAGCCCGGATCAACGCTTTTTCCTGAACTACGCACGCACTTGGCGTGGGCAGACACGCGAGCAGCAGCAGCTGGTCTACCTGGCGAGCGACCCGCATGCGCCGGACAACCTGCGCGCCATTGCCCCGCCCTCGAACATGCCCTCTTTCGCCAAGGCATTTTCCTGCAAGGCCGGCGATGCGATGGTGCGGCCAGAACAAGACCGCGTGGTGATCTGGTAAGCCTGCACAGGCGGCGGCAAGCGCTTCCACCACGATGGCACCCGGCACGGGCCCGCACGCGCGGGCCTGTCGCATTCATGCAAGCGGCCGGCAGCGAGCACGAACCGGCGCGCGCGCCTGCCTGCGCGGCACGCAGCCTTGCTAAACTCCGCCGACTTCAATCTGGCCACCCTTCTTCTCGATGCCCACCATTCGTCCGCTTGCCCTCGCTCTTGGCTTCAGCCTGATCTCGCTGCTGTCCGCCCCCGACGCCGACGCCGCTCGCAAGAAGAAGGCCGCGGCGCCCAAGGCTCCGGCCGTCTCGGCGGCCTGCACCAATTTCTACGACTACGCCAACGCCAGCTGGCTCAAGGCCAACCCCGTGCCGCAGGCCGGCGCCGTCACCGCGCTGGGTCAATTGTCCGAGCGCGCCCTGCAGCAGCAGCGCGAGTTGCTCGACGCATCGATGAAGTCCCCGCAGGGCAACGTGCAGAAGCTGCTTGGCGATTTCTGGGCCAGCGGCCTGGACGAGGCGGCTGTCGAAAAGGACGGCTCCAACCCGATCGCCCCCCTGCTCTCGCGCATCGACGCGATCAAGAAGGCCAAGGATGTGCCCGCTTCCATCGCCGCGTTGCATCAGGTCGGTATTCCGGTCGGCTTCAATTTCGGCCCGGACGTGGACCTGAAGGCGCTCGATCGCCATATCGGCTACTTCATGCAGGGCGGCATGGGCCTGCCCGACCCGGCCTTCTACACCCGCACCGACGCCGACACCCAGGCGCTGATGGGCCGCTACCGCGCCTACGTCAAGCAGATCCTGGCGCTCACCGGCACCGCCGCCGACAAGCTCGACGCCGACGCCGCCTCCGTGCTGCAGATCGAAACCGCGCTGGCGCGTAGCGCGCAGTCGGTGCAGGGCATCAACAACCCGTTCAACAACTACGCACCGATCGCCACCAAGGAACTGGGCAAGCAGTACAAGAACCTGCGCCTGGCCGACTTTCTGGAAGCGCAAGGCGTCAAGGACGACCTGGTGTCGATGGCCGACCCGGCCATGTTCAAGCAACTCGACAGCATGATCGTCAGCATCAAGCCGGACCAGTGGAAGGCCTACCTGCGCTGGCGCGTGGGCGATGCGATGGCGCCGTACCTGTCCAAGAGCTTCCACGATGCCGAATACCAGTTCCGCGGCCGTCTGCTGCGTGGCGATGCGGTGTCGCCGCAGCGTTGGCAGCAGGTGCTGGACGCGATCAACGTGGCCGCCGGCCCGATGCTCGGCCGCGAGTACGTGTCGCGTTATCTGAGCAGCGACACCCGTCGCCAGGCCGAAGCCATCGCCGACCAGGTGCGCGATGCGCAGCTGGCCGCGCTGGAGCGCACCGGTTGGGGCAACGGCGAGGTGGTGGCCGAAGCCAAGGCCAAGCTGGCTGCGATGAAGATCGAAGTCGGCGCGCCGCGACGCGACCTGGATTACACCGTGCAGCCGATGGGGCGCGGCAGCTTCGGCGGTAATATGCTGATCGCCTCGACCTGGCGCCACCGCGAAGAGATGAAGCGCATCGGCAAGGGCAACGCCGACCGTCGCTGGGACGTGCTGCCGCAACAGCCGGCGGTGGCCTACGACATCGCGCAGAACCGCCTGATCGTCACTGCCGCCGTGTTGCAGGCGCCGGTGTTGACCACCGGCGGAACGCAGGCGGCGCAGTACGGTGCGTACGGTGCGCTGGTCGCACACGAGATCACCCGTGCGATCGATGCCAAGGGCTCGCTGGTCGATGCCAAGGGTGAATTGCGCAGCTGGTGGACGCCGGCCGAAAAGGCGAGCTGGACGATGCTGACCAACAAGGTCGCCACGCAGTTCTCGGCCTACCCGTATCCGGGCGTGCCCAACGCCAAGGTCAATGGTGCGCAGACCGCCGAAGAGAACCTGGCCGATCTGGCCGGCGTCGAATTGGCCTGGCAGGCATTCAGCAAAGCGCAGCCGGCAGCCACCGAGGCCGACAAGCAGGCCTTCTTCACTGCCTGGGCCGGGCTGTGGGCGCAGCAGTTGTCGCCCAACGAAGCGGTACAGCGCGCAAGCGCCGACATCCGCGCACCGGGCCAGTGGCGCACCAACGGCCCGCTTTCGAACCTGCCCGAGTTCGGTGCAACGTTCAGCTGCAAGGCCGGCCAACCGATGCAGCGCGTGGATGCGGACCAGATCAAAGTCTGGCGCTGATCCTCGCCGAGGTTAGGCAATCAAAAAAGAGCGCGGATCCCGCGCTCTTTCTTTGTCTGTGGCATTCGCGGGAAAGCGTGTCAGCTACGATCCGTGCTGGCTTCTGCGACGTCCATCCATGTAGGAGCGGCCCTGGCCGCGCTGAGGTGTTCCCGATGATGCCCATCGCGGCCAAGGCCGCTCCTACGGATCACGCGCAACGAAGCAGCATTGCCCGACTCAACGCACCACGCGTAACGGCGGCTTGCGCTTCCCACCGCCCTTCCTTCCGCCGCTGCCGCCGAATGGCGACTGGCCGCGCCAGTAGCGGATCATCAGCCAGCCGAACAGCATGCCGCCCAGATGCGCGAAGTGGGCCACGCCAGGCTGCCAACCGGTCGCCCCCAGCAATAACTCGATTGCGCCGAACACGATCACGAAGGTCCGCGCCTTCATTGGAATCGGCGGGAACAGCAGCATCACGCGCTGATTGGGGAACAGCATTCCGTACGCCAGCAGCAAACCGAACACGCCACCCGATGCGCCCACGACCGGCGCACCGCTTTGCGTGAACCAGGCCATCAACAACTGGCACAGCCCGGCGCCGGCCACGCACACGAGGTAGTAGGTAAGAAAGCGCTTCTGGCCCCAGGTCTGTTCCAACGGCGCGCCAAACATGAAAAGCGCCAGCATGTTGAAAAACAGATGGTTGAAGCCGCCATGCAGGAACGCGTAGGTCAGCAGCTGCCACGGCATGAAGCTGGCGCCCGGCGAAAATGCATCGAAACCGTTGGACAGCGGCCACAACATCAGCCACGACAACACGCTGTCCGATGGCAACACGCCGGCGCCCAGGTCGCCCACCGCCCATTGCAGCAGGAACAAGCCGATGTTGGCGATCAGTAATGCTTTGGTGATGGGCGGTAGTTGAGGCATGGTGGCTTCCTTCGGAATGCTGCCGATGATAACGGCAGGCTTATGAAGGCCCCCACACGGCCGCATCCAGCCGCTGTGCGGCGCTGGCCCGGCGCACACGGCCCCGTTCCACCTGGACGCCCTCGGCGCGCAGGCGCTGGCATTGCTCCCGGTAGCCTGCCGAGCCTTCGGGCAAGGCAATCCGGCCATCGCTACGCAATACGCGATGCCAGGGAAGCTTTGGGTCGTCGTTGCCGCTGAGCACGCGTGCCACCAGACGCGCACGGCCCGGCAGGCCGGCGCGCCGGGCAACTTCCCCATAACCGGCGACCTCGCCCGCGGGAATTGTGCGGATTATCTGGACAATCCGCAGCCGCGCCTGCTCGCCGGACAGTGACTCACCCTTGGAGCCGGCACGCACAGGCGGGCCGGCAGTGCCGCGCGGCGTTGGATGGCGAGATGTGGGCATCGTGCAAGCATGCCAGCTGATCGGCGTGCGTGTGCGGATCGGCTTGCACGCGAAGGGAAACTTGCCAGCCCCTCTCCCCCGGGGAGAGGGGCTGGGGTGAGGGTACGGGCGAAGCAAGCAAACCAATGAGGCAACGCAATAAGTCGACATCGCCCCCGGGTAAAAAATACAAAAAGCTTGAATATCAGATCGAGGGGATTAATAAGTCGCTTCTACCGAACCCTTACCCCCAACCCCTCATCCATGGGAGAGACGCTTCAATCCTTCCCATCGAGACACTGCCCCCCCCTACGGAGACTAAGGTGGCGCGCAGTTCCGGATGAGGGTACGTCTGCCACTGGATATCGCAGCCTGGCATCGATCAAGGCATCGCCTTATGCGCCGCCACATGGCAACCAATTATCGACAGCGGCGGCGGCACCATGGCGCAAGCAACGCTCAGTGCATCAACACAACCTCTTCAGACGAGGTGGGATGAATCGCCACGGTTTCGTCGAAGTCGCGCTTGGTCGCGCCCATCTTCACCGCCACCGCAAAGCCTTGCAGCATTTCGTCGGCGCTTTCACTCAGCAGATGCACGCCGACCACACGTTCTTCTTCGCCCACGCACACCAGCTTGAACAGGCTGCGCTGCGGCGCGTCGGCCAGTGCGTGCAGCATCGGGCGGAAATTGCTGCGGTACACGCGCACCGCCCCGTTGTAGCGCGCACGCGCCTGTTCTTCGGTGAGCCCGACATTGCCAAGCGGCGGGTGCGAAAACACCACGCTGGGCACGTCTTCGTAATCCATGCGCGCATCCGGTTGGTGACCGAACAGGCGGTCCATCAGCTTGCGCCCCGCCGCAATCGCCACCGGCGTCAGTCCGACCTTGCCGCCCACATCGCCGATTGCGTGAATATTGGGCACGTTGGTGGTCTGCCTGTCGTCCACCACCACTTCGCCCTTGTCGCCAAGCGCAACACCCACGGTGTCCAGACCCAGCCCTGCGGTATTGGCGCGGCGGCCCACCGCGAAAAACACCTTGTCGAAGACGTCGTTGCCCTGCTCGCGCGGATGTACGGAATGCCCATGCACGCGCAGCGCACCGTGCATATCGCGCTCCAATGCGGTGGTGGTGAAACCGAAGTGCAGCCGCACGCCCAGATGGCGCAGGTTGTCGGCCAACTGCAAGGTCAGTTCCGCATCGAAGCGTTCCAGCAAGCGCTCGCCCTGCACGAATAGATGCACGCGGCTCCCCAAGGCCTGCAGCAGCCCGGCGATTTCCACCGCGATATAGCCGCCGCCGATAATCGCGACCTGCTCGGGCGCATGGCAGAGATTGAAGAAATCGTCGGAGACCTCGCCATGCTCTGCGCCCTCCACGTCCGGGCGTAACGCGTGCGCGCCAGTGGCGATCACGATGTGCCCGGCGGTTACCGGCACGCCGTCGCTGTCCATGACGGTATGGCGGTCCTGCAATACGCCGCGCTGCGGGATCAAGACCACGCCATCTTCGTTGAGGCGGCGTCGATAGCTGGCGTGGATGTTGGCGATGTACCCCTGCCGATGCGTGACCAGCTCCTGCCAGGCCAACGTCGGGCGCGGCACATCGAATCCCAAGGCGCTGGCCAACTCGATCTTGCCGGCCAGATCGGCGGCCAGCCACATCGCCTTCTTCGGCACGCAACCGAGATTGACGCAGGTGCCGCCCAATTCGTCGGGCTCTATGATCGCCACGCGCGCGCCATGTTTTGCCGCGCGAAATCCCGCCGCGAGGCCGCCGGACCCGCCGCCCAGAATCACCACGTCGTAGTCGTAACGCGCACTCATGCGAAACGCTCCGCCCGGTAAGGATGCGGGTCCAGCGCAGGTGCGCGGCCCGTGATCAGGTCGGCCATCAATTGTCCGCTTGCAGTGCTCATGCTGATGCCGAGCATGCCATGCCCGGCTGCGAGCCAGACGTGAGGATGGCCTGGCACCGCGCCCAACACCGGCACGTCGTCCCAGGTCATCGGCCGCCATCCGTACCAGCGTTCGATCACTGCAGGTCCGCATGGCGTATGCAGATAGTCGGCCGCCGCGCGCTCCAACGCAGCCAGGCGCGTGGCATTGAGCTGCGTATCGCGCCCGGAAAATTCCATCGTGCTGCCGATGCGCAGGCGGTCGCGCCACGGCACCACGAACACCCAGCGGTCCTTCAACACCACCGGGCGACGCGGCATCAGATGCGGCGCGCTGTAGGTAATCGAATAGCCCTTGCCGGCCTGCACCGGCAGGCGCAGACCAAGTTGCGCCGCCAGCGCCGGCGACCATGGTCCGGTTGCGATCACCACCTCGCGCGCACGGCGCTTGCCGTGCTCGGTCTGCACGCAGCTGCCGCCTCCATCGGGCACGATTGCCTGCACGCGGCAGTGCGCATCGATCACCCCGCCACGTGCGCGCAGCACTCTCGCAAGCTCTGCGGTGTATTGCTCCGGGCGTAGATGCGCATCGCCCGGGAAGTGGATCGCGCCAGCGACCCCATCGCGAAATGCGGGATCCTGACGCATATAGTCCGCACCATCGATGACCTCTGCCCGGATACCCCACTGCGCCAGCAGCGCGCATTCGTCGCGGTATTGCGCAAAGCGGCGCGCATCGCCGAACACGTAATCCAGCCCGTCGTTGCGAAACTCGCACTCCAGCGCGTACCGCGCCACCCACGCGTCGAAACGCTGCCGCGCATCGCGCAACAGCGCCGCCCGCGCCTGTGCACTGGACTGCCAATCGCGTGCATTGCAGCGCCGTGCGAAGCGCAGTAGCCAGCGCCACAACTCCGGATCCAGACGGGGCGGGATATACAGCGGGGCATCCGGGGTGAACATCCATTTCAGTGCCTGCGCGATCATGCCGGGCGCCGCCAGCGGCGGTGCATGGCTCGGCGTGATGGTGCCGCAATTGCCGTAGGAGGTCGCCGCCCCAGTCGCACCGGCATCGAGCACACGCACCTGCCGGCCCGCTTCGACAAGTGCCAGCGCGGTGGCCAGGCCAATCGCGCCCGCGCCGATCACCAGCACATCATCGCGGCTGCCGTGCATGCAGGCGCTACCCGGCGCGCCCGGCGCCACGCCACATCGGCGGCACCTGCAGATAGGTCACGCTGCGCCATAGCCATTCCATCGGCCCGAAGCGGAACCAGTGCAGCCAGCACCGGCTCAGCAGCACCTGCAGCGCGAACAGTGCCAGTGCGAACGGCAGTTGCCACACCCGCGGCAGCTGTTCGAAATAGCCCAGCCCGTAGCCGTAGAAGATGCCGGTGCAGACCAGCGATTGCAGCAGATAGTTGCTCAATGCCATCCGCCCTGCTGGCGCAAGCCATGCCAGGCGCGATGCCAGGCGCACCACCCATGCGGCGTAGCCCAGGCACATCAACGGCCCTGCAATCAGCGACAGCGCGAAGGCGCCGGACAGGCGCAGGTCCAGACGCGCCGGATCGATCCACGGCTCCAACGCATAACTTGCCAGCATCACGCCCAGCCCGAGCGGCAATACGCCATAGCGTAGCGTCGCAAACAAGCGTGGGAAGCGCTCGGGCGTGGCGATCGCACCGCTGCGCACGAACCAGCCACCGAGCAGGAACATGCCGAGCATGGCCGGGCCGTTGATGCTGAGGCCGGTCATCGCTTCCTGAAAGTCATGCCAGCGCTGCACCGTCGCTTGCAGGTAAGTGCCACTGCCGAATGCGGCGCGCTGCGCCTGCACATTCGCCAGCGCCTGCTGCGCGGCGTCGGCCATCGCCGCTTTCCACTGCACCGTCGCGGCAGGATCGGCCTGCGCCAGCTCGCCTGCCACGCCATACAGCAGGGTCAACCCAGGTGCACACAGGTACACCAATGCAGCGAACCACGGCAGCGTCACCGTCGGCACGTTGCGCGCGCTCAGCAGCAGCAACGCCAGCAGGGCATAGGTCACCAGAACATCGCCGGACCACACCAGCAATGCATGGCCAAGCCCGATCGCCAAGAGCCCGAGGGTGCGGCGTAGATACAGGCCGAAGAATGCGCGCCCGGCCTGTGCGGCGCGCTGCGCCATCACCGCAAAGCCCATGCCGAACAACAGCGAAAACAGCGTGTAGAACTTGCCTTGCACGAACACGTAGACCAGCGCATCGGCAACCCGGTCGGCGCCATGCCAATGCGGCTCCACGCCGGTCATGGCCAGATCGAGCGGCCCGACGAAGGCTTCCATGTTCATCAGCAGGATGCCCAGCAGCGCCACGCCGCGCAGGACATCCAGCACGACGATGCGTTCGGTCGCAGCAATGGGAAGCAGCACGTCGCGGGATGTCATCACGGCTCAGGCAACCAGATGCGGCGGCGCGCGCCGCAGAATGCAAACGGCCCGCCGATGGGGCGGGCCGTCAGGAACAGCAATCATGCACGCACCGCGGCAACCCACAGGCATGGGCCGATGTGCGTGTGGCGCGCATGCACCACCGTCGCGCCGGATGGCCGGCCTACGTCAGTGGTGCGCATGCGTCCCACCCGTCCAACCGCCACGCGAGCGCGTGCGTGCGTGACCGACCTTAGTGGTGATGACCGCCGTCGCCGTGCACATGGCCGTGGTCGCGTTCTTCCGCGGTGGCTTCGCGCACTTCGACGATCTCCACGTCGAAATGCAGATCCTTGCCGGCCATCGGGTGATTGAGGTCCACATCGACCACGCTCATGCCGACCTTCTGCACCGTCACTGCGCGCGGGCCGAAGTTGGTCTGCAGCACGACCTGGGTGCCGGGCACCAGTTTGGTGGCGCCGAAATGCTTCTTGGGCACGCGCTGGCTCAGGCCTTCGCGGTATTCGCCATAGGCTTCGGTGGCCTTGACGTCAACGCCGAAGCTCTCGCCGGCTTCCTTATCCATCATGGCCGCTTCCAGGCCCGGGATGATGTTGCCGTGGCCGATCATGATCGCCAACGGGTCACGCTCCTTGGAGCTCTCGATCGGCTCCTGGCCGATCTCCGAAACGGTGTAATGGAAGCGGACGACGCTGTCTTTTTCGATCTTCATGCCTGGCTCTGAATGGGCTGCCCGGTGGCAGACGGTTGAGGACGGCTTGTCGGCCGCCGGGTGCGCCGCCATCATGGCGACCTTTCGAACCGCCCATTATCCCGGCTCCATGCATATGACGCCAGTTTTCGCCGCCAGCGCCCGACGCGCCGCGGCCAGCCTGTTGCTGGGCCTGCTGCTCCTGGGCGGCTGTTCGTCGCATGCGCCAGTGCGGCGCCCGGCCGCGCCACCACCGGCTGCGCGCGTATGGCCGCCGGTGCCGCCGGCCGACCCGGCCGCCGCCAACAACATTCTGATGCGCGCGCTGGGGCTGGTGGGCACCCCGTACCGGTTTGGCGGCAATACGCCTCAGACCGGCTTCGACTGCAGCGGGCTGGTCACCTATGTCTACCAAGACGTATTGGCCCTGGCGCTACCGCGCACCTCGCGCGAACTGGCCGCGATCCAGGGCCCGCGCATCCCGCCCGAGCGACTTGCCACCGGCGATCTGGTGTTTTTCGGCGCCGGAGGCAACGTGACCCATGTTGGCATTTATGTCGGTGAAGGCCGCTTCGTGCATGCCCCTACCACCGGCGGTACGGTCCGCTTGGATTTTCTGGATGGAGCTTACTGGCGTGACCATTATTCAGGTTCAAAGCGGGTCTTGCACTAAAATGTGATGAACATCACAAGTCACAAAACGGAAAGTTAACTTTTTTTGAACGTAACAATTCTTTCACCAGGGCATCATCTCGCATCGACAGCAGAACTGTGATTCCCGCGTGACGAACGACGAACAGATCAAACCTGGCGCCGCACCGCTTCCGCCCCGGAAACCGCTCCGCCTGCTATGCGCCACCGCGTTGTTGATTGCAGCACTTCCTGCATTCGCGCAGACCGCCAGCAGCACGCCATCCGCTCCTCAGACGACCACACCGGACAGCGCCGTCGCCGCCGAGAAGGCCGCAACCCGCAGCCGCGCCGACGCCGCTGCCACCGCAACACTGGCCGCCCTGCTTCCGCACCTGGCTGCCAACGACGCCATTCCGCTGATGGACCGCTCGGCGATGTTCGCTGGCGATCTCAGCCGCCTGCTCGCCAATTACGACGTGTCGCAGAGCGCAGCCAATGCTGCTCAGAACGCCGTGGCCGATAGCCGCGTGCAGGTGATCCTGCAGCGCGCCATGGCCCTGCTCGGCACTCCGTACGTCTGGGGCGGCGAATCCACCGAAGGGTTCGACTGCAGCGGCCTGGTCGGCTATGTATTCAAGACTGCGCTCGGCATCGACCTGCCGCGCGTCTCGCGCGACATCGCCCGCGACGAATCGGCCGAACTGATCAAGGATCCGAGCGCGCTGAAGGCTGGCGACCTGGTGTTCTTCGGCAAGCGTGGCCGTATCGACCATGTCGGCCTGGTGGTCGGCGACGGCAAGTTTCTGCACGCGCCCAGCCGCGGCAAGGACGTGCGCGTGGATTCGCTGGCCAGCGGCTACTGGAGCGAGAAATTCATCCAGGCGCGCCGGGTGCTGTAACGCTCGGTTGCTTTCGACTCATTCGAAGAGGGCCGCGACGATCTCGCGGCCTTTTTGTTGCGCGGAACCGGGCCGCGACGTGCATGTGCGACCGCGCAGCCTCTATCGGCGCCTACCGGCCCACGCGCCAGGTGCACCAGGAGCCGCGCTGCCCGCACCGCCTACGCCGTCATCGGGCAGATGATCTACCGGTACACGGGATGCGGCTTACTGGGAGGCGTCGGCCTTGTACCGTGCCATGGTGTCCTCGATGCCCTTGCTCAACTCCATCACCTTGAGCGCGTATTCCGCCAGGCGTTGATCTTCCGGGGTATCTGGCCGCCAGGACGGCACTCCCACCGGGGTGATCCCGTCCGGATCCATCGCCACGAACACGATGATGCAATGCGTGCACAGGCGCGAATCGCCGCCCATCGGACTGCGCGCGCGTACATCGATCGCGAAATGCATGCTGCTGCGGCCGGTGTAGACGAGTTTGGCCGACACGGCCACCAGATCGCCGATGCGCACCGGCGCCACGAAGCGGATACCGCCCACCGCCACGGTGACGCAGTAATGCCCACTCCAACCACTGGCCGCCGCAAAACCAACCTGGTCGATCCACTTCATCACCACGCCGCCATGCACCTTGCCGCCGAAGTTGACGTCGCTGGGCTCGGCCAGAAAACGAAATGTCAGATCACGCTGTTGGCCAATCACCGCCCGCCCTCGTCAATGGATGAGCTGGAAGTGTGCCATGTGGGTGGAACTCGTCGTACCCACGACGCGATTGCCATACCGGTCGACGTGAGCGCAACGAAGATCGGCAAAAGACCTGTCATCAGCCAAGATGCGGGATGCCTTGAAATTCGTCCCGTGAGCCTGAGCAGCGCCATCGTCAGATCGCCCGACTCCCCCTGCCCCACGTGATCGAACAACGTCAACAAGCACGCTCAACCGCCAATCACCTCAAGGTTGTCCCGCTTGCGTAGACACAGCCACGGGAAATGCGGCTGCGGCAACCCGAGCGCCTTTCGCATACGGGCGCTCCAACGACGCGGGTCGAACAACCACTGCACCGCAAAGCGGTCGAACGTCGCGTAGGTATGCTGGTGGTAATGCGCAGCCAGTTCCGGAACGCCCAGCTCGGTGAAGTAGCGCAGGCTGCGTGCGGCGCTCTCTTGGCCCTGCTGCGGCGTGGCGTAGAGCGGGCTATCGAGAATATGCAGCACGCCATCCTCGCGCAGATGCGCGAGCAAACGCTCGATCAACGCGCCAGGATCAGCGAAATACTGCACGCAGGCGGGCAGCACGATGATGTCGAACACCTCGCGCGGCAGTGCCACGGTCTGGATGTCGCCAGCGATGAAACTCAGGCCCGTTGCATGGCCGAACACGCGTGCGGCCTGGCTGAGCTCGGTGCGATTGACGTCGATGCCGCAGACCTCGCGTTGCAGCGACTGCGCCAGCAAGTGCGATAGCCAGCCATTGCCGCAACCGAGTTCGAGGATGGCGCCCTCGCCGGCATGCGTGGCCAGGTGCTGCGCCAGCAAACTGCTAGACAGCGCGCGCACGCGCCATTCCAGCGTTGCCCCCAGTTTTCCGCCCGGACGCGGCAGGCTGCGCACCTGCGCATCGGTATAGAGTCGGCCTTCCTTGCGCCGGATCTCCAGGTAGTGCGTCTCGAAGGGGTCATCGGCCAAGCCGCGCTGCACCAACACGCCATCCATGCGCTCCAGCTCGGGCAACTGCTGCAGCCGTTCGCGCAGGTGTGGAAATCCGGCACGCATCAAGCTGCCTCAGCGCAGTGGTTTGGCGCTGTCAGCCGGCGGTTCTTCCAGTCCCACATTGGTGGAGGCGGATTCGTAGATGCTCTTGTCGAGCAGGCCGGTTTGCTTGGCCACCAGCACCGGCACCAGCATCTGCCCGGTGACGTTGGTCATGGTGCGCATCATGTCCAGGATGCGGTCGATCGCATACAGGTACCCGATCACTTCCAACGGCAGATTGGCCGCACTCAGCACCACCGTGGCCATGATGACCGCCGTGCCCGGTACGCCGGCCGTGCCGAAGCTGCCGAGCACCGAGGCGATCAGCACCACGAAATACTGGTTGGCGGTCAGGGGGACGCCGGTGTATTGCGCGATGAACACCGCGCACAACGCCGGAAAGATTGCGCCGCAGCCATCCATCTTGATGCTGGCGCCCAGCGGTACCGCGAATGCAGCGTAATCCTTGCTGACCCCCAGGTTGTGGGTAATCGAACGCATCGCCACCGGCATTGCCGCAAAGCTCGACGAACTGACGAACGCCACCTGCATGCCAGGCGCGGCACCGCGGAAAAACTTCCACGGGTTGAGCCCATGTGCGAGCAACAGGCTGCTGTAGACCACCACAATGTGGATCGCGCAGGCCACATACAGCGCCAGCACGAAATTGCCGAACGGCAGCAGCTTCGAAAAGCCGTAGCTGCCGACCAGGCCAGCGATCAGCCCAAAGGTGCCGAGCGGAGTCATCTCCAGCACGAAGCGCGTCACCTGGATCATGATGTCGCTCATCTGCCCGGTGAGCTTGCGCGCCTCGGCCACACGCTCGCCGAGCTTGACCATCGCAAAGCCCAACAACGCGGCGAAGAAGATCACCGGCAGGATCGAGCCACGCCCCGCCGCCAGCACCGTTTCGCCGGCCGCGTTGGTCTTGGTGCCGATGCCGGTCAATGCGTAGAACGGGTTGGACGGCACCACATCCAGCAGCACTTGGACCGGGCTGGGCACATCGCGCGGTTTCCAGCCCGAATCCACGCTCAAGCTGAAATGGCCGGCACCCGGCTGCATGATCGTGCCGACCGCCAGGCCCACGGCCACCGCCAATGCTGCGGTGATCACAAACCACAAGAACGTGCGCCCGCCGAGTGCGGCAACCGACTTTTGCCCGTGCAACGACGAGATCGCATTGATCACCGCAAAGAACACCAGCGGGATGGCGATCATCTTGATCAGCGTGACGTACAGGTCACCCAGGGGACCGAACCACACATCGGCCGCCGGGCCCATGGCCGCTCCGACGATCGCACCCAGCGCAAAGCCGGCCACCACGCGCTGCCAGAACGGAATGCGCAACCACGCCGCAACCAGTTTCATGTCGTCGAATCTTCTGGGGGAAAGTGCATGCACCATAGCCCAGGGCTGCCCTGCTCGCGAGACCACAGCTGGAACAGCGCTGTGTCATCGGTGTGACACCACCCAGCGCGGCATAATGGGGATTGATTCAGTCACGAGTTCGATGCCGATGCGTTACCGCCTGCCTACCCTCGCCGCCCTGACCACGCTGTGCGTCGCTGCCTGCGCTTCCACCACCGGGAGCGGCACCTCCGCACCCGCGTCGGTCCGCGTGGAGGTGCCGCCGGTCACGCACCCGGCCGACGAAACCCCGCAATGGTGGTACCGCTCGGGCGCCGCCCGCGCGGCCGGCAACGGCGCCATGGCCGGCAAGGCGCGCAACGTGATCCTGTTCCTGGGCGATGGCATGAGCCTGACCACGGTGGCCGCCGCGCGCATCCTGGACGGCCAGCGCAAGGGCGGCCCGGGCGAAGAGAACCTGCTGTCGTGGGAGCAGTTTCCCGCCACCGCTTTCAGCAAGACCTACAACACCGACTCGCAGACGCCGGATTCGGCCGGCACCATGACCTCCATCACCACCGGCGTGAAGTCACACATGGGCGCGATCGGCGTCAGCAGCGGCAACCGCAGCGACTGCGCCGACAGCTTGAACAAGGGCCTGCTGAGCTGGCTGCAGCTGGCCGACAGCGCCGGCATGGCCACCGGCATCGTCACCACCACGCGCCTGACCCATGCCACGCCGGCGGCAACCTATGCGCATTCGCCGGACCGCAACTGGGAAAACGACACCGACCTTCCCGAGTCGGCGCGTGCTGCCGGTTGCCAGGACATTGCCCAGCAATTGCTCTCCACCGCCCGCTACGGCCGAGGCCCGCAGGTGGTGCTGGGCGGAGGACGCAGCCAGTTCCAGAGCGTGCAGGAGCGCGACCCGGAATACGACGACAAGGTGGGCCTGCGCCTGGACGGTCGCGATCTGGTCGCCGAGTGGAAACAAGCGCACCCGCACGGCGCCTATGTCTGGAACGAGCAGCAATTGCAGGCAGCATCCGGTGCACCTGCGCTGCTGGGGCTGTTCGAACCGGACCACATGCAGTTCGATCACGACCGCAACCGCACCCCGCAGGGCGAGCCTAGCCTGACCGAGATGACCCGCACCGCGATCCAGTCGCTGTCGCGCGACCCGAACGGGTTCGTACTGATGGTCGAAGGCGGCCGCATCGATCACGCCAACCACGCCGGCAACGCCTACCGCGCGCTCGATGAAACCGTGTCGCTGTCCGATGCCGTGCGCGTTGCTGTGCAGACTGCGCCACCGGACACGCTGATCATCGTCACCGCCGACCATTCGCACACGCTCAACTTCGTCGGCTACCCGGTGCGCGGTAACCCGATCCTGGGCAAGGTGCGCGGCACCGGCGGCGAAGAAGGCGACCGCAGCCAGCTGGCCACCGACCTGGCCGGCCAGCCGTACACCACGCTCAGCTACGCCAACGGCCCCGGCTATACAGGTGCCAGCAACGCGCAGCCGGCCGGTCCCAAGAAGTATCCGCACGAACCCAGCAGCAGCGAGCCGGCCAATGGCCGTCCGGACCTGAGCCATGTCGACACCGAAGCCCCCAGCTACATGCAGGAAGCGCTGGTGCCGACCAAATCCGAAAGCCACGGCGGCGAAGATGTCGGCATCTGGGCCACCGGCCCCGGCAGCGCGGCATTCCGCGGCACGCTGGAAGAGAACGTGATCTACCACGTCATCGTCCAGGCCACTCCGCGCCTGCGCGAGCGCCTGTGCAAAGCCGGCACCTGCAATGCCGCTGGTGTGCCGGTGGAATTGCCCAAGCCGGCCACGTTCGAGGCTGCGGTCAAGCGCTGATGCGCAGGCGGCGCTGCAGCGATGGCGGGCGAGCCGGCGCATGATGCGGTCGACGCAGCGCCGCTCGACCTGCCTGCCTGGCGTCGCCAATGCCGTGTGCGAGCACGTCTGCAAACGGCCGCAGTCCCCGGCTGTCGGTGTGGTGCTCAGACGGGCCGTCGCGAAGCGATGCGGTAACCGTGCACGGCAGCCAATTGCAGCCAAGGCTGCAGCTGCGCACCGTTGTTCGCGCTGTGGGACGCCGAGAACACTGGAAACGTCGCTGTATCTTCAGCAGGCAACACCGCAGGCAGGCGACCGACCGGCCATCACGCAGCCGGGACGGCATCTGCTCACCAGGCGCGCAGGATGCGCTGCGAGGTCGCGCCTGTGCTGACCGGCACCCCGCTGCTGCCAGCCACCCCGCCTGGCCCGGTGCTGCTGGCCTACAGCGGCGGGATGGATTCCAGCGTACTGCTACATCTGCTGGCGGCGAGGCCGCGCTATCGACACGCAGGATTGCGCGCGCTGCATGTGCATCATGGGTTGCACGCCGATGCCGACGCCTGGGCGGCGCATTGCCAACGCACGTGCGACGCGCTGCAGGTGCCGTTGCAGATCGTGCGGGTGCAGGTGGCACGCGACAGCGGGCTTGGGCTGGAAGCGGCAGCACGCAATGCGCGCCACGCGGCTTTTGCGCAGGCCCTCATTGCTGGCGAATGGCTGGCGCTGGCGCATCATCGCGACGACCAGGCGGAAACGTTCCTGCTGCGTGCGCTGCGCGCGTCCGGCCCCGAAGGCCTGGCGGCGATGCGCCCGCAGCGCCCGTTCGCCAGCGGCACGTTGTGGCGCCCGATGCTGGCGCATGCGCGCGCCGATCTGCTTGCTTACGCGCATGCGCACCGATTGCGCTGGATCGATGACCCCAGCAACACCGACCCACGCCACGACCGCAATTTCCTGCGCTCCCAGGTGTTGCCGTTGCTGCAGCAACGCTGGCCGCAGGCGACCGACGCGCTGGCGCGCAGTGCGCAACTGAGCGCCGATGCCAGCGCGTTGCTGCTGCAGCAAGACATGGCGTTGCTGCCAGGCGTGCTTACCGCCAGCGGCGCGCTGGATCTGCAAGCGTTGCGCGCGCAATCTGTGGAACGAAGGGCAAGGCTGTTGCGCGCCTGGGTGAGTGCGGCGCACGCGCCGCCGCTGCCTGCGCACGGCGTGGCCGCACTGGAGCAGGAAATCGACAATCACGCTGCAGATCGGCACGCCTGCTTTGCGTGGCAGCAGGTAGAAGTACGCCGCTGGCGCCAGTGCCTGTTTCTGCATCGCCCCGCTGCGGCCTGGCCGTCGGACTGGCACGCGCAGTGGGACGGCGCAGCGCCCCTGCAACTCCCCGACGGTGCGCAGTTGCGGTTGCTCGGCGCACAGGGCCTGCGCTTTGCGCAACCGCTGCTGGTTCGGGCCCGCCAGGGCGGCGAGCGCATCGTGTTGCCGCAGCGCGGGCATTCGCACCAACTCAAACATCTGCTGCAGACGCTGGATCTACCGCCGTGGGAACGCGAGCGCCTGCCGGTCCTGTGGGAAGGCGCGCAGGTGCTCGCCGCCGGCGACTGCATCATTTCCGGCACCTTGAACGCATGGTTGCAGGCCAATGCCGCATCGCTGCAATGGCGCGAGGCTGCCGATGCGAATTGACCCGCCTGCGCGCGCGCCGCACACTTTAGCGATGGCCAAGAAGTCCTTGAACGAAACGTCCCCGGTTGCCCGCTTCGAACAGTCGCTGGAAGAACTCGAGCAACTGGTACAGAAGATGGAAGTCGGCGATCTGAGCCTGGAGCAATCGCTCACGGCCTACGAACGCGGCATCGGGTTGTACCGTGATTGCCAGCAGGCGCTGGAACAGGCCGAACTGCGCGTACGCTTGTTGACCGACCCCGCCCGCCCCGAGCTTGCCGAAGCCTTCGAACCGCCGTCGCTGGACGGCTGAGGTGAGCTCGGCGTTGTTCGACCACTGGATCGCCCGCACCGAACGCAGCCTGGAGGCCGGCTTGCCGAGCGCCACGCATGCGCCGCAGCGCCTGCATGCAGCGATGCGCCACGCCGTGCTGGGCGGGGGCAAGCGCATGCGGCCGCTGCTGGTCTACGCAAGCGGCGCATTGTTCGGTGCCGCTGAGGATCAGCTCGACACGCCCGCGGTGGCAGTAGAGCTGATTCACGCTTATTCGCTGGTGCACGACGATTTGCCGGCGATGGACGACGACGCGCTGCGACGCGGCCAGCCCACCGTGCATATCGCCTTCGACGAGGCCACCGCGATTCTGGCCGGCGATGCCTTGCAGACGCGCGCGTTCGAATTACTCGCCGCTGCCTCTGCCAGCGCCGAACTGCGCGTGGGCTGGATGCAGAGCCTGGCCACCGCGGCGGGCGCGGCGGGCATGTGCGGCGGCCAGGCGCTGGACATCGATGCGACCGGGCAACTGCAATCGCTGCAGCACCTGCAACGCATGCATGCGCTCAAGACCGGCGCGTTGATCCGTGCAGCGGTACGGATGGGCGCACTGACCGGAGGCGCAGCGTTGGCCGACCAGCAGCGCCTGGACGAATTTGCCGACGCGCTGGGCCTGGCCTTCCAGGTGCGCGACGACATCCTGGATGTGGAATCGAGCTCGGCGCAGCTGGGCAAGACCGCCGGCAAGGACGCGGCGCAATCCAAATCCACCTACCCCGCCCTGCTGGGGATGGACGGCGCCAAGGCGAAGCTGGCCGAACTGGCCGCGCGCATGCATGACGTCCTGCAGCCCTACGGGCAACCAGGCGAGACATTGGCCACCTTGGCCCGGTTTGCGGTGAACCGCGCGCACTAGGCGCCGTTGCCAACGCCGCTACACCGCAGCAAGCGGGGGCGGCCGATGCCGAATGGATCTGAAGTTCCTGCGTGCCGCGACGGCGCGCCGGTCGCTCGCGGCCACATCTCGACCATTGACGACATAAATCGGACGCAAAGGACATGATTTGCGCACTCCGTGCGCCAGCGCACGGTCAACGCCTGCAGCAGCGGCGACCAACCAGCGAACTCGGTCACACATTGCAACTTTTCTTGGGTGCGTTTGTGCCAGTCGTTGACACATTCGAAGTCGCAGCACGTGACCGAATGCACATTTAAAGCTGAATTGTCGACATTTGTGATATTTCGGCACCGTGCATAAGTTCGATACGAACAAAAATATTCGCAATTGAATAACTTGTCGCGTTCGCTCGTCCTGCCTAGGTTTGGCTTGCCCGCATCCGCGGACATCCCCCGATCACACGGAGAGTTACTGGTGAAGAACGTTTTTTTTGCATCGTTTGCAGCAGGCACGCTGGCCGTTGTTGGCGTCTTCGGATCGGCGCAGGCGCAGTCCGTGCGCGGCCCGGTTCCGTTGACCATCGAACTGTCGCCAGTGGCCGACCAGGTTGGGCGTCTTCAGGGCAAGATCGCCGTCACCGTCACAATAATGGCAGCCGGATCGCGCGCGTGCCGACCTATCAGCTGCCGCTGAAATCACTGGATAACGGCATTCTGGAAGTGAGCCGCGACGGCAAGCCAGTGGACTACACCGGGCGCCTGGTCAAGCGCGGCCTGCCCAAGGCCGCCGACTTCACCATCCTGCAGCCGGGCCAGAGCGTGAAGGGCGAGGTCGATCTGGCCAGCGCCTACGATCTGTCCACCAGCGGCAACTACACCATCCAGGTGCGCTCGGCGCTGCAGTACGCCTCCTTCTCCGACGGCAGCCTGATGAAAGCGGCCAACGGCGAGCCGGCCGTGGCCACCAGCACCCCGCTTACCGTCTGGCTGGACGGCGCGCGGCGCGGCGTGCAGCGCCAGCTCGCAGTCGGCCCGACCGCCGTGGTCAACGGCATCAACTACCTCAACTGCAGCACCACCCGCACCAGCCAGGCCGGCAGCGCCGTCACTGCCGCGCGTAACTACTCGCAGAACGCGCGCAACTACCTCAACGCCGGCAGCACTGGTGCGCGCTACACCACCTGGTTCGGCACCTATAACGCCTCGCGCTACAGCCGGGTGAGCTCGAACTTCGTCAACATCGACAATGCGCTGGACCAGAACAACGGCCAGCTGACGATCAACTGCAGCTGCGAGGCGGATCTGGCGGATGCCTATGCCTACGTCTATCCAAACCAGCCGTATGAGATCCACGTCTGCAACGCCTTCTGGAGTGCATCGACCACCGGCACCGACTCCAAGGCCGGCACGCTGGTGCACGAGACCAGCCACTTCACCGTGGTGGCCGGCACCCAGGACCGCGTGTATGGCCAGTCCGGCGCGCGCAGCCTGGCGATCAGCAACCCCGCGCAGGCCATCACCAATGCCGACAGCCATGAGTACTTCGCAGAAAACACCCCGGCGCAGAACTGATCGCTCCATCGCCTGATACGACAAAGGCCCGGCATCGCTGCCGGGCCTTTGTTGTTTCCACTGCACCAGTTACTTGATCAGACGCAGCGCGAACGGGTAACGGTAATGCTCGCCATTGTTGGCCTTGACTGCGGCCAGGATGCACAGCACCAGGTTGGCAATCCACACCAGCGTCGGCAAGAAGAACAGGATGCCGAACGAGACAATGGTCAGAATGATCGCTGCCACGGTGGCAATGAGCACGGTAATCTGGAAATTCAGCGCTTCCTTGGCTTGATCGGTCGCAAACGGCTTGGACGGGCTGGCGTCCTTGCTGATCAACCAAATCACCAACGCGCCGACGAACGAGCTCACGATGCCGAGCAGATGCGCGGCCAGCGCGAGCGTGCGCTCCTCCGACGGACTGCTGGTGCCGACCGGCGGCGGCGGTGGCGGTGGCGGTGCAGCGTGCGATTCGAATTCGCTCATCATGTCTCCCCGTGCATGGTTGTGGTGCGGCGGACTATAGCAACGATTCAACCAGCCACCAGTGCGGAAAGACGTGGGCGCACGGCCCGGCCGTGGCTGCAATGGGCCACGTCGTGGCGACAAGACCGCCCTGCCTTGCGGCGAGCTAGCGCCGCCCACAAGACGCAGATGGCTTATTCAATAGCGTCGTAAGGTGCGCAGATAGCGCTCGCACGTCGCGCGCGCCGCCGCATGATCCATACCCTCTTGCATCGCGCGCCCGAGAACGCGGGGGCGAACCGTGACTGCCCGCTTCGGCCCCACGCGCATGCACCGTCAGACTCGAACGACTGCTCGCGCGACGTGCGCCGACACAACAAGCCGCCGCTCGGAAACCGGTGAAGCCGGTACAGCCGATGCCGCTCAGCTGTCGCCTGCCACCGTCATGCGGTTGATCAGCACCGAGCCGATCTTGACGTGCGAGCGCGGATCGACATCGCTGCCCACCGCTTCGATGCCGGCGAACATGTCGCGCAGATTGCCGGCGACGGTCAGGCCATCGACCGGATAGGCAATCACGCCATTCTCGATCCAGAAGCCACCAGCCCCGCGCGAATAGTCGCCGGTGACGGGATTGACGCCATTGCCCATCAATTCGGTGACCAGCAGGCCGCGCGACATGCCGGCAATCATCGACGCCAGATCGCCTGCATTGGCGGTGACCTGCAGGTTGTGGACGCCGCCGGCATTGGCGGTGGTCTGCAGGCCCAGCTTGCGTGCCGAATAGCTGCCCAGCACATAGCGCTGCAGCACGCCGTCGGTGATCAGCGCCGAACGCCGCGTCGCCACGCCTTCGCCGTCGAAGGCGGCCGAGCGCAAGCCGCGGCGCAGGTGCGGCAGCTCTTCGATGTTGAACCAGTCCGGGAACAACTTGCTGCCGACGCTGTCGAGCAGGAAGCTGGCGCGGCGATACAGCGCGCCGCCGGACACCGCACCGAGCAGGTGGCCGACCAGCGAGCGCGCCACTTCCGGAGCGAACAGCACCGGCAACTGGCCGGTGGGCAGCGAACGCGGCTGCAAGCGCGCCACGGTACGCGCGGCGGCATGGCGGCCGATGGCGTCGGGCGCTTCCAGGTCCTCGCGTGCCAGTGCACTGCTGTACCAGCCGTCGCGCTGCATGCCGTCGCCCTGGCCGGCGATCAGCGCGCAGCTGATCGAATGATAGGTACCGCGCTCGCGGCCGACGAAGCCATGCGAATTGGCGTACACCGACAGGCTGAGCCCGGTGCTGGCCGAGGCGCCGTCGGAGTTGCTGATGCGCGCATCGGCGTCGCGGCCGGCGGTTTCGCAGGCCAGCGCCAGATCCACCGCGGTGTCGGCGTCCAGCGCCCACGGGTGCCAGCCATCCAGCTCGGGGAACTCGCGCGCCATCAACTCCGGGTCGGCCAGGCCGGCGGCCACGTCGTCCTCGGTGAAGCGGGCGATCGCGCAGGCCTGCGCCACGGTGGATTCCAGGCTGGACTCCTGCAGGTCGGCGGTGCTGGCACTGCCCTTGCGCTTGCCGAAGTAGACCGTGACCGCAATGCCGCGATCGCGGGTGGATTCGACCGTCTCCACATCGCCCAGCCGCACATTGACGTCCAGGCCGCGCTCTTCGCTGCAGCTCACTTCGGCCTGCGTGGCGCCGGCCGCACGCGCGCGCGCGAGCAGGCGCTGGGAGATGTCGGTGAGCGCATCCAGGCGCTGCAGGCTGTCGTCGGTGACGCAGATTTCGGAGGAGAGTACGTTCAATGCTTTATCCTTGGAAACGCGGATCCGTCCGCGAAAGCCCGGCTGTCCATGGCCGGAGTGTTTGAATTCGGTGCGGAGTTGTTCCGCCGACGCCCGGCCGTTCGAGGCCGGAGATGTTTATCAACCAAGTTTCGGGATGTGGTGGCAATGCGCGGACGCGATGAAGAGACCGGTGAATTTCGCGGCGCCAGCCGCAGCCAGCAGCGGCGCGAGGCGCTGGAGATTTTCGACCTGGGCGAAAAGCTGGTGGCGCTGACCCCGGCGCAGTTGGCCAAGTTGCCGGTGCCCGAATCGCTGATCCCGCATATCGAAGAGAGCAAGCGGATCACCTCGCATATCGCGCACAAGCGGCAATTGGCGTTTCTGGCCAAGCACATGCGCCGCGAGGACGAGCAGACCCTGGCCGCGATCCGCGATGCGCTGGACGCCAATAGCGACACCGCGCGCCGCGAAGTGGCGGCGATCCACCGGGTCGAGCGCTGGCGCGAACGCCTGCTCGCCGAAGGCGACGTGGCGCTGGCCGAACTGCTGGAAGCCTACCCGGCTGCCGACCGCCAGCAACTGCGTCAGCTGGTACGCAACGCGATCCACGAACGCGCCAAAAACAAGCCTCCGCGCGCCTACCGCGAACTGTTCCAGGTGCTGCGCGACCTGTCTCAAGAGCAGGGATTGGAGAGTGGGGATTCGGAATTGGAAGACGGCGAATCGGCGTCGGAGGACGACGAATAAGGATCCGCTCGATCCATCAATCGAGGCAACGGCCATCCCAGCCGTTGCCAATTCCAAATCCAGACTCCCGATTCCCCTCTGCTGAACCGGCAAACGGCAAAGGCCCGACGCGCTGCTCTGCGCTCCTGCCGCTGCGATTCCCCTATCCCGATTCCCGATTCCCCGCATCTCAGGCCTGCGTTCCGCCAACCGTGATGCCGTCGATCAACAGCGACGGCTGGCCGACGCCGACCGGCACGCTCTGCCCGTCCTTGCCGCACACGCCCACGCCTTCATCCAATGCCAGGTCGTTGCCGATCATGCGCACCTTCTGCATGGTCTCCGGGCCGTTGCCGATCAGGGTGGCGCCCTTGACCGGCGCGGTGACCTTGCCGTCTTCGATCAGGTAGGCCTCGGTCGTGGAGAACACGTACTTGCCGCTGGTGATGTCGACCTGGCCGCCGCCGAAGTTCACCGCATAGATGCCCTTCTTGACCGAGCGGATCATCTCTTCCGGGTCGTGCTGGCCGGCACGCATGTAGGTATTGGTCATGCGCGGCATGGTCAGGTGCGCGAACGATTCGCGGCGGCCGTTGCCGGTGGGCGCAACGCCCATCAGGCGCGCGTTGTGGCTGTCCTGCATGTAACCCACCAGCACGCCGTCTTCGATCAGCGTGGTGCACTGGCTGGGCGTGCCTTCGTCGTCGATATTGAGCGAGCCGCGACGGCCGTCCAGGGTGCCGTCATCGACGATGGTCACGCCCGGCGAGGCCACGCGCTCGCCGATGCGCCCGGCGTAGACGCTGGTGCCCTTGCGGTTGAAGTCGCCTTCCAGGCCGTGGCCCACCGCCTCGTGCAACAGCACGCCGGGCCAGCCCGGGCCGAGCACTACCGGCATCACCCCGGCCGGCGCCGGGATCGCATCCAGATTCACCAGCGCCTGGCGCAGCGCTTCGCGCGCGAAGCCTTCCGGGCGGCCGTCGGCGAACAGGTCGGCATAGCCATAGCGCCCGCCGCCGCCGGAATAACCGGATTCGCGCCGGCCGCCCTGTTCGACGATCACCTGCACGTTCAAGCGCACCAGCGGGCGCACGTCCGCTGCCAGCACGCCATCGCTGCGGGCGATCAGCACCGTGTCCACGCCGCCGGACAGGCTCACCATCACCTGCTTGACGCGCGGGTCGGCAGCGCGCAGGAACTGGTCGATCCGGCGCAGCAGGTCCACCTTGGTGGCGCTGTCCATGTCGTCGATCGGGTCGGTGGCCGGGTACAGCGCACGGCCACTGCCGCGCACCAGTGAGCGGGTGGATTGCGCGCCGCCCTCGCGCGAGATCGCGCGCGCGGACTGTGCAGCTTCGAGCAGCGCATCGCGATGGATATCGTCGGAATAGGCGAAGCCGGTTTTCTCGCCGGCGATTGCGCGCACGCCCACGCCTTGCTCGATGGAGTGCGCACCGTCCTTGACGATGCCGTCTTCCACGCTCCAGCTCTCGCGCCGCGAATGCTGGAAATACAGATCGCCGAAGTCGATGCCCGGGCCCAGCAGGGCGCCGAAGGTGCGGTCGAGATGGCCGGCGTCCAGGCCGGAGGGAAGCAGCAGCCGGGTTTCGGCCAGAGTGAGAGCGTTATCGGTCATGCGGTCAGGATGGGGCCCGCGCGCCGGGGAGACAAGTCGTTCGGCTGAACATGCGGCGCAGCTATCATCGTCGGTCAGCTCTTCACCGATCGCCCGCGCATGAAGCTCATCGCCCACGTTCTGGACGGCCACACGCTGGACATCCGCCCTGCCCCGCACGAGCGCGCGTGGATGGACGCCACCGAACAACGCTACGCCTACCGTTGCCTGCCGCTGGCGATCGCCAACGCGCATGGCTGGGAGCTGCTGTGCCGGTCCGGCTTCGAGGCCAGCTGGGACGGCAGCAACGCGCTGGCGGCGATCACCATCAGCGCCGATGCAGACACGCAGGCACCGGCGATCAGCCACTTCGGCTATGGCGTGCTGACCTTCCACGTCCCGTGCCTGTTCCGCACCGACACCGGCATCGACCTGTTCGTCACCGGGCCCCTGAACCGGCCCAAGGACGGCATCGGCGCGCTGAGCGGCATGGTGGAAACCGACTGGAGCCCGCATACCTTCACCATGAACTGGCGCTTCACCCGGCCCGGGCGGGTGCGCTTCGAGGCGGGCGAGCCGTTCTGTCATCTGTTCCCGCTGCAGCGACAGTTGATCGAGCAGGTGCAGCCGCAGTGGAAGCCGCTGTCCGAGGCGCCGCAGCTGGCGCAGCAACACGCCGACTGGACGCGGAGCCGCACGCGTTTTCTCGATGACCTGCCCGATGCGCAATCGGCCGCGGCGCGCGAGAAATGGCAGCGTGGCTACTTTCTTGGCGTGGCTGCACCCGCGCAGCCGCCAGTGCCGGGGCATCGGTCGCGACTGCGCTTGCCGATGTTTACCCGTGCCGGCAGCGAGGACACGCCCGCAGAGTGAGGCCGACGGACTCCGTCAGCGCTGCGTCGGATCGGTCTTGCCGGACTTGCCGGAGGGTGCGGCCGGTTTGCTCGGCGGCCGCTCGCGCGCCTCGCGCTCCACCACGTCCACCTGCGGGTCTTTCCACGGCCCGGTGACGTGATAGGTCTTGGCACCGATGGCACCGAGCGGTTTGCCGAGCACTGCGTTGGCCGCTGCGCCGACGGCGGCACCCACCGGGCCACCGGCAACCGCGCCGACCACGGTCAGCAGGTTGCCGGCCTTGGGGTTCACGTCCACGGTCTGGTCGAAGGTCTGCGCGCGCAGGTCGGTCTGGCCGCGGATCGCGATGTCGGCGGCCGGGCCTTCGATGCGGATGGCATCGGTCCGCGCGAAGCCCTCGCCGAAGCGCACCTCGCCGGCCAGCTTGTTGAAGGCCAGCCCCTTGGAGAAGAAATCGCGGAAGTCGAACATCAACCGGCGCGGCAGCTGCGCCACGCTCAGCAGGCCGAGCACGCGGCCGGCGCCCGGGTCCACTTCCAGCAACTGGCCGTTGCGCACATCGACCTTGAGGTTGCCGTCCAGCGAACCGAGCGCGAAACCGGTTGGTGAGCCCTGCCAGCCGGCATTGAGTTCCAGTTGCCCTTCACCGCCGCGCAGTTGGCCGCCCAGGGTGAGGTTCTGCAGCAGATTGCCCAGGTTGCGGCTATCCACGCGCGCCGACAGGCGCGTGCTGGCCGCCTCGCCCTTGCCGCGCCAGGCCCCGGTGAGGCCGATATTCTGATCGTCCGAGCGCAGCTGCAGCTGATCTACCTGCATGCCATCGGTGAGCCGGCTGCTGCGCAGGGTGGCCGCACCGAAGGTCATTTTGCCGATCTGCAGATCGTCGATATCCAATGCCAGCGGGGGGATCGACACCGGGTCGAATTCGGCCACTGCACGACGCGCGGGCTCCGGCAACGCGCCTGCCAATGGGTCGCCAGGTTCGGGCGCGGCCGGCTCGGCAGGCGCCTCCACCGGCTGCCAGTGCACGGTCTTCAACGTGCCCTGCACCGTTGCGCCGTCGGCATTGGGAACGGTGAGCTGGCCGGCCAGCGAGGGTCCGTCCAGCGTCACCGCCACGGTATCGCGGGTGGGGCGCAGACGCAGACGCGTCTGCGGGAACACACCACCGATCATCAGCAACCGGTCTGCCTGCACATCCACCTGCTGCAACGGCATCGGGTCTTTGCTGGGCACGGCCGGCTGGCCGGGCAGCGGTGGCATGTCGGCGTCGCCGCTGCTGCCGCGCGCCAGGCTGATCCAGTCGATCGCATCCAGCGACGCGGCGCGGCCGGTGACCACCAGCCCGTTGGCGGGTGGCCGTTCGGTGACGGTGTCGGTGCCCATCACCACACGCACGCCGGTCTGCGCGCCATGGCTGCTGGCCTTGAGCGCCACCAGCTTGCCGAACCCCACATCGATGTCGCCATCGCCCAGCGGCAGCGCAACCTTGACCCGGGTATCCAGTGGCTCGCTGGCTGCCTTGTCCAATGGCGCGGGCAGATCCAGCGTGGTGCCGACCAGAGTGGAGCGCAGCGTCAGTACCGCGTTCGCATCGGTCTGTCCCGGCGGCGGCAGCGGCACATCCACGCCCACCTGCCAGGGCGCACTGCCATGCACGTACGGGCGCAGCCATTCCATCTGGGGTGCACGATCGAACAGTTCCTTGGCATCCAGGGTGGCGCCAAGACGTGCTTCGAAGGCTTGCTTCGGGTCCTGCACCAACCCGCCAGCGCGCAACGACAATTCGCCGCTGCGGCCTTCGTGCTGCACGCTCAACCGCTCGGCGGCAAAGCCGGTGTCGCGATACTCGGCCTGCCCGCTGACCTGATCGAAGGCCAGATCCCAACGCGCGTCGGCCAGCTTGGCGCCCTGTAGAGCCACCGTGCCCTGCAGATGGCCACCGACGCCATGCGTCCGCAACGGACGCAGCAGGTCGAAGGTCACGGCGGCCGGCCCGGACACAGTAAGATTGCGCAAGGTGTCGCCATAGCGCCGCTCCAGCGGACTCTTGCGCAGCATGCCGAGCAATTGCGCCGCATCGGCCTGCGTGGAGGCGCGGACGTAGAGTTCGGAGGTGGCAAAGCTGGGAATGCCAGCTTCCAGCTGCGCGATCGGGGTACCGGCAAGATCGCCCTGCCCGTGCAGCGAGAAGCCGTTGCCGATGAAGCTCAGGTTGGCCTGGACCTGCTCCATCGCCGGCCAGTCCGGCTGGAAGCGGATCACGCCATCGCGGATCTGCCCGAACGCTTCGAAGCGCCCGTCGTTATTGTCGAAAGGCCAATCGTCCAGATCGCCGCTGACCAGGCCAGTGCCGCCGGTGACGGTACCGCCGGCGACGGCCATGTCGAGCCAGTCGATGGCGGCCTCGCTCATCTTGGAGCGGATCCAGAACTTGCGCGCCACCGGTAGCGCCACATCGTCCAGCTGGGCCGCCAGCTGCATGCGCGGGCGGCTGCCATCGCCCAGGAACCACAGCCCGCCACGCACGTTGGCGCCGTAATCCTTGCCCTGCACACGCAGCGCCGGGGTGGCGACCTGCCAGCCAGCACCTTCGCGCCAGCCGACGATCTTGCCGGCCAGTTGGATCTCGTGCACCACGCCAAAGCCGGTCGGCCAATCGAAACGCAGCGTGGCGTCGGGCGCGGGGTCCAGCTCGACGCCCTGCGCATCGCCATCGATGGTGCCGCGCAGGCCACTGATGCCAGGCGCATTGCCCACCGGCAAAAACCCCAGCTCCTCGATCTGGCCCTGCGCGCGCAGTGCGCCGCCCGGCTCGCCGGCGACCTGCAGGTCGGCCACGCGCAGCTGCGGTTTGGACAGGCTCAGCCAGCGCCGCAAGGCCGGCGACAACTGCTCGCTCAGGGCGGCCGCTGCGATCAGGCCCGAGGCATCCACATGCCTGCCCATCACCGCGTAGCGGCGCCCGCCGGCAATGCTCAGCCCGTCCAGGCGCTGCAGTTGCGCCGCCTGGCCCAGGCGCAGTAGCGGCGCGTCCACGCGCCAGCCGCCATCGATGGTCTGCCAGCGCGCACGCGCCTGCAGCCGTTCCCAGGTGAGCGTGCGCCGCGCGGTCTCGTCCGGCAGCGCGGCCCCGGACAGGCGTAGCTGCTGCAGGTCGACATCCACGCTCACCGCAGCGATCCGGCGTGCGCGCAGTTGCGCCCAGGCCTGCAAGCGCCCCCCACCGCCATCGACGCGCATGCCGCCGAACTGCAGCAGCGACGCCCATGCGGACAGGTCGGCCGGGTCGGCTTGCACATAGGCGCTGCCGTCGCCGCTGTCGCGATCGAATTCCAGCACCGCCGTCAGCGGCGCGCGCTTGAGATCGATCCAGCTACGGCTGCCCACTTTCACGGTCGAGCCGCTGACGCGCAGGCGCAGGTCGATGCGCGGCAGCGTGGTGTCCAAGCCGATCGAAGGCGCGGTCACATGCAGGCGCGCTTCGGCCAGCTGGATCTCGCCAAGCCGGCGCAGCGCATCCAACGGATCGGAGTTCCCGCCGCTGGGCATGCCCTGGACCGACCACACACCGTCATCGCTACGCTGCAAGGTCAGCGCCAGGCCACGCAGGCGTATTTCGGTCAGTGAATGGCCCGGCAGCAACCCGGCGTACATCGCCAGCAGCACCTCGGCCTGGCCAATGCGCACCTCGCCGTGCCGACCGATGCGCAACCCATCCAGCCGCAGCAGCGGACCGCGCCGGGTCCATTCGGTTTGCAGCCGATCGAACGCAATCGGCTGACCGGCACGCTGGCTCAGCCACTGCGCAATCTGCTGCGGATGTTCCTCGGCCAACGGCAGCGCCTGGCTGGCCGCGCCCACCAACAACGCGACCGCCACCAGCGCAAGCGCGCAGGCAGTGATCGCATAGCGGCGAAACAGACGGAGACGGCGGCGCAGCGGGGTGGGCATTAACGGCTGGGAATGGGGAATGGGGAATAGGGAATCGTAAGAGCACCAGCGCAGGCGCACGACCGGTTAGCCGCCCGCCTGCGCAACGAAGTTGAAGTGATACCAAAGGTCCCGTGGAGCGGCTGTTGCTCCACACCCATTCCCCACTTCCGATTCCCCATTCCCGGCCTCACAGCAGCACCACATCGAACTGCTCCTGCAGGTACTGGTCGTCGGACTGGAAGCGGATGCTCTTGCCGAGGAACTCCTCCAGCTCGGCGACGGCTGCCGATTCCTCATCGGTGATGCGCGCGACCACCTTGGACGAGGCGATCACCAGCAGGCGCGCGGCATCGAACTGGCGCACGGCGCGGGTGATCTCGCGGAAGATTTCGTAGGTCACCGTTTCGGCGGTCTTGATGGTGCCTCTTCCGCCGCACTGGCCGCAGGTTTCCGAGAGCTGGCGCTCCAGGCTTTCGACGGTGCGCTTGCGGGTCATCTCCACCAGGCCCAACGGCGAGAACTCGTACACGGTGGTCTTGGCGTGATCGCGCGCCAGCGCTTTTTCCAGGGTGCGCAGCACCTGCCGGCGGTGCTCGGAGTCGTCCATGTCGATGAAGTCGATGATGATGATGCCGCCCAGGTTGCGCAGGCGCAGTTGCCGCGCCACCGCCTGCGCGGCTTCCAGGTTGGTGCGGAAGACGGTTTCTTCTAGATTGCGCTGACCGACGAACGAACCGGTGTTCACGTCGATGGTGGTCATCGCCTCGGTCTGGTCGATCACCAGATAGCCGCCGGATTTGAGCGGCACCTGCTTGTTCAGCGCGCGCCCGATCTCGTCTTCGACGCCGTACAGGTCGAAGATCGGGCGGTCGCCGGTGTACAGCTCCAGCCGCTCGGCCAGCACCGGCATGTACTTGGCCACGAAGGCCTGCAGTTGCACGAAGGTCTCGTTGGAATCGACCTTGACCTTTTCCACGTCGCGGCGGATCAGGTCGCGCACCGCACGCAGCGGCAGGCTCAGGTCTTCGTAGATGATGCTGCACGGCGGCGCTTCGCGGCCGCGGCGCTCCACCACGTTCCAGACCCGCGACAGG
Source organism: Xanthomonas cissicola (assembly GCF_008801575.1). Lineage (GTDB taxonomy): Bacteria > Pseudomonadota > Gammaproteobacteria > Xanthomonadales > Xanthomonadaceae > Xanthomonas > Xanthomonas cissicola. The sequence continues at coordinate 37,305 of NZ_VZPL01000002.1, forward strand.
TAGGCGATGTCCTCGGCCAGTGCCTCGGCCGGCTGGCCTTCGGCATTGGTGCGGATGATGTAGCCGAAGCCGCCATGCTGGGCCGAGACCTCGCTGACGATGGTCTTCAGGCGCAGCCGCTCGGCTTCGTCTTCGATGCGCGCCGACACCCCAACGACCTTGGACTGCGGCAGCAGCACCAGATAACGCGAAGGAATGCTGATCTGGGTGGTCAACCGCGCACCCTTGGTGCCGATCGGATCCTTGACCACCTGCACCACGATCTCCTGGCCGTCGCGCAGCAGCTCCACGATCGGCACCGACGCCGGCGGCGGCGGCGGGATCGGGGTCTCTTCGGTATCGACCACGCTGGCCGGCGCCGGCGCCAGACGGACCACGTCGTTGGCGTGCAGGAACGCGGCACGCTCCAGCCCCACTTCGACGAAGGCAGCCTGCATGCCCGGCATCACCCGCTGCACCTTGCCCTTGTAGATATTGCCCACCACGCCCCGCCGCCAGCCGCGCTCGATATGCAACTCCTGCAGCATGCCGTTCTCGATCACCGCCACACGGGTCTCGCGCGGGGTGACGTTGACCAAAATCTCTTCCGACATCAATGCGCTCCGAAGGCTGTGAGCAACTGCGAGGTGTGGTACAGCGGCAATCCCATCACGCCGGAATAGCTTCCGGACAGATGGCGGATGAAGCGCTCGGCGCGGCCCTGAATCGCATAGGCGCCAGCCTTGCCCATCGGCTCGCCGCAGGCGGCGTAGGCGGCGATCTGCGCATCATCGAGGGTGTCAAAGGTGACCTCCGACACCACCAATGCCTGCGCCGGCGCGCGCTGTGCGCAGACTAGAACCACCGCCGTGAGCACCTGGTGGGTGCGACCGGACAACTCACGCAGCATGGCGATGGCATCGTCCACATCGAGCGGTTTGCCGAACACCCGCTCGCCCAGCACCACTTCGGTATCGAAACCCAGCACGATGGCGTCGGGGTCGGCGGCCTGTACCAGCGCCAGCCCGGCGTGGGCCTTCTCCAACGCGACGCGCTGCACGTACTGGTCGGGCGATTCATCGGCTGCGCGCAGCTCGGGCACATCCAGTTGCAATGTCTGGAACGGCACATCCAGGCGTTGCAGGAGTTCTTGTCGGCGCGGCGAACGGGAAGCGAGATAGAGCATCCGTCCAGCATACCTGTTGCCCGCACTCGCCCGCTTGCCTGGTGAACGCACACACCGTTGCCGACGGCGTGGCCGTGCTCGACTCACAACATATTCATCGACCTGCCAACACGCTCGCCACACAGACAAGGAGATCTCATGCATACCCATCTCAAGCCGTTGTTGCTGGCCCTGTCCATCGCTGCCGGAACCGCCATGACCGCCCACGCCCAACCTGCGTCGAGCTATACCATTCCCAGCGACGGCACCCTGCTCAACGTATCGGCCGAGGCCGAGGCCAAGCGTGTGCCGGACATCGCCACGCTGTCTGCCGGGGTGGTCACCCAGGCCGCCGACGGCAATGCCGCCATGCGCCAGAATGCCGAGCAGATGAGCAAGGTCATGGCCGCCGTCAAGGCCGCCGGCATCGCCGACAAAGACGTGCAAACCAGCGGCATCAATCTGAGCCCGCAGTACACCTACAAAGAGAACGAAGCGCCCAAGATCAACGGCTACCAGGCCAGCAACACGGTCAGCCTCAAGGTGCGCGACATCACGCGCCTGGGCAAGGTGCTGGACGCCCTGGTCGCGCAAGGCGCCAACGACATCAACGGCCCCAGTTTTTCGATCGACCAACCCGAGCCGGTCTACGACGAAGCCCGCGTTGCCGCACTGAAGAAGGCCCAGGCGCGCGCCGACACTTATGCGAAATCGCTTGGGCTGAAGGTGCGCCGCATCGTCAGCATCTCCGAGGGCCGCAGCGGCGGCGCGGTTCGCCCGATGATGATGGCCGCCTCGATGCGCTCGGCAAAGGCCGAGATGGACACCCCGGTCGCCCCCGGCGAGAGCACCTTGTCGATAAACCTGGATGTGACGTTCGAACTGGGGCGTTGACAGGGTAGCCCCACCCTCAAGCCTCACGTGTTGCGTTTGCATTGCCCTCTTCGGAGGGCAATGTCGTTTGCACGCTTGGTAGAGCGCACCTCACTTCTGGCCGCCGCCAGTCGATGGTGGTTGCCAGTGACTGGCAGCGAGCCACATTTCCCCTAAGAAACAAAAAGATTGCCTGGCTGCAAGTGCCCAGAGTCATGAGGACCTGGTCTGAATACGCGCTTTTAGCTGTTTGTGCTTAAAAAAACATGAAATTTAGCGAAATTATTCTTTAAGCAGGCGCGACCGCTCTCTAGCATCGGTTGTCAGCGCACCGTCATCTTCGTGACGGCGCCCATCTGGAGAGCGATAGAGATGACCAGCCACGCCGCGCGGCAACGCCGCCCGTTTCGTTCCACGTCGCCTGCGCGCTATGGCCGCATCAGCATGCTTGCGCTTGCCCTGAGCGGCGCCGTCGGCATGCTCGCCACCGGCACTGCGGCCGCGCAAAGCACGACCGCCGGCATCTACGGAAGCGCGCCGGCCAGTGCAGGCGCCACGGTCACCGCGCAGAGCGACACCGGTTTGACGCGCACTGCAACCGTCGATGCCAATGGCCGTTATGCCATCGGCAACCTTCCGGTGGGCACCTACACCGTCACCCTGCAGCGCGAAGGCCAGGCCGCCGAGACCCGCAAGAACATCGCGCTGCGCGTCGGCGCCGGCACCGATGTGTCCTTCGGCAGCAGCAATGCGTCCGACGACACTGCCACCCTGGGCACCATCACGGTGACCGGCAAGAACATCTCGCCGGTGGACGTCTCCGCCACTGCTTCACGCACCGTCATCACGGCCGAGCAATTGCAACGCCTGCCGCTGGCGCGCTCGGGCGAAGCGATCGCGCTATTGTCGCCCGGTGCGGTGCAAGGCAGCGGCTATTTCGGCAACGCCATTTCCTTCGGCGGCGCCGGCGTTACCGAAAACGCCTACTACCTCAATGGCTATCTCAGCTCCAATCCGCTGACCAACATCGGCGGTGTCACCCTGCCGTTTGGTGCCATCGATCAGCAGGAAACGTATACCGGCGGCTATAGCGCCCGCTACGGCCGCTCGGCCGGTGGCGTGCTCAGCCAGGTCGGCAAGCGTGGCACCAACGAGTGGCATTTTGGCGCGCAGGCCTTGTGGCGTCCGAGGTCGCTGTCCAGCGACTACAAAAATGTCTTCTACCCCGATACCGCACCGCCTGCCGGCTATGAGTACAGCGACGAAAGCCTGCCAGGCACGCTTTACCGCAGCCGAAAGGACGACACCTTCTGGAACACGGTCTACAGCGTCTACGCTGGCGGCCCGCTGGTCGAAGACCGCCTGTTCGTGTTCGTTGCCGCAGAGCAGGAACGCACCGAAGGCGTTTCCACTGCACGCAGGGACGACCCGGTCATCGGCCGCAACAACTATAGCATTGATGAGCCGAAGGTCTACGCCAAGATCGACTGGAACATCAACGACAGCAATATTCTCGAACTGACCGGCGTCAAGAACAATTCTCGCGAAGGCGGTGCCTATACCGATTTCAACGGATACCCGGACGTTGTCAGCGACGCCAACGGCGCATTCGCCGATACGGTCAAGGTCAACGACCGCTACTACATCGGCAAGTACACCAGCTATATCACCGACGATCTGACACTGAGCGCCACTTACGGCAAGAGCCGCCAGACCGACTTCCGCAACAACCCCAGCACCGCACCGCTGCTGACCAACACCAATCTGCAGGACCCGGCCATCACCGGTGGCAGCGAGATACGCAACAACCAGACCTCCAGCCAGGCACGCGACGGCGAAAACAAGACGCGCGGCCTGCGCATCGATCTGGAATACGTGCTGGGCAGCCACACACTGACCGCAGGCGTGGACAACATGTATTTCAATGCCAACAACGAGGGCGTCATCACCACGGGTCCAGGCTACCGCTGGATCTATGGCCGCTCTTCCCGCCCCACCTCGCCCATCAGCGCTGCACTGGGCGTGGGTCCGGCCGGTGGCAACGGCTACTACGTGTATCGCTCGGTGTTCAATACGGCGACCAGCATGTCAGTCGCGCAGAAGGCTTACTTCCTCGAGGACAAGTGGCAAGTCAACGACAAGCTGCTGCTGACATTGGGTATCCGCAACGACAAGTTCACCAACTTCAACGATGCGGGCGAGGCTTACGTGACCAGCGGCGACCAATGGGCGCCGCGCCTGGGACTGAGCTGGGATGTGTTCGGCGACTCGTCGCTGAAGGTGTACGGCAACGCAGGTCGCTATTACCTGGCGTTGCCCAACAGCGTGGCCATCCGTGGCGCATCGCCGTCCACTTTCACGCGCGAATACTTCACCTACTCCGGCATCGATGCGCAAGGCAGCCCGACCGGACTGACGCCGGTCGCAGTGGATCCATCCGCCGGGTTCTCCTGTTCGGGCAACATCGTGTCGTCCAATCTGGAATGCGGCCAGGCACCGGATGCCGCCGGCATCGCCGCCACCGACCTGAAGTCGATGTACCAGGACGAGTTCATGCTTGGCTTCGACAAGACCCTGGGCGAGAGTTGGGTCACCGGCGCCAAGGCCACCTATCGCACGCTCGGCGCCACCATCGACGACGTCTGCGATGCGGACCGCATGCGGACAAAGTTGACGGCATCGGGCGTCGACCCGAGCACCGTCAACGTGCCCGGTTGCATCATCTTCAATCCCGGCGAAACCAATTCCTTCAGCCTCGCCAATCTCGATGGCTCGGGCCGCACCTCGGTGACGATGTCGCCGTCGGACTGGGGCTTCGACAAGAAGGCCAAGCGCACGTACCTGGCGGTGGACCTGTTCCTGCAGCATCCATTCGACGGCAAGTGGGAAGGCCGTATCGACTACACCTGGTCGCGCAACTTCGGCAATACCGAGGGCCAGGTGAAATCCGATATCGGGCAGACCGATGTGTCCAAGACCCAGGATTGGGACGCTGCTGCGCTGATGTGGTACTCGGGCGGGTATCTGGCCAACGATCGCCGCCATCAGATCAAGCTTTACGGCTCCTATCAGATCGCACCCGAATGGCTGATCGCGGGCAATATCCGCATCCTGTCCGGCACCCCGAAATCCTGCCTGGGATATGTGAGCATCAACGGCATCAGCGAAGATTCCGATGCCGGCGATCCGGTGGGCTATGGTTCTTCGTACCACACCTGCAATGGCCAACCGTCGCGTCCGGGCGATGCGGGCCGGTTGCCGTGGACCAAGATCGTCGACCTGGGCCTGACCTATCGCCCGGCGTTCGCGGACAACAAGCTCGCCATGACCTTGCAGGCCTTCAACATCTTCAACGAACGCAAGCCGCTGCAGGTGGATTCGACCTGGGAGGATAGCGCCTTCACGCTGTCCAATACCTACGGAATGGGGCTTTATTTCACCCAGCCGCGTTACGCCATGTTCTCCGTGTCGTACGACTACTGACGCACTCTCCCGTCAGCGTCGCTTCCCCAGCCCTGCGAAGGGCTGGGCTTTTCTTCGATGCACGCCCAGCTTCGGCTGGGCGTTTCGTTTGCGCGGATGATTGCCGCGGCTGACCCATGCGACACGCGTGAGCGGCGAGGTATCGCCGAGCATTACAAGGATGACGCGTGCCGCGTTGACGGTTCGGCGCAGCCACGCAATCTTGCGTGGCGCTTGTGCGGTCGTTACCGCTGCGGTAAACCTACGCTACCGGATGGTGATGTGCGTCCGGGTCGCGCTGGTCCTTTCCGCAGTTCCGTTCTGGAGGTGGATGATGGTTCGCACGCAATCGCAGGTTTCTTCCCGTCCCCTTGGCATCGACCCCTCGCGCGTTCTGGCGATGAGCACGGCCGTGGCATTGCACCTCCTGGCGGGCGGGCTGTTGTTGATTCCGCTCTCGCATCGGGCCATTCCACAGCAGACCGCGCCAAAAGAGCGCTGGCTCATGCCGGTCAGCATCCCGACGCCGCCACCACCGCGGGTGTTTCCCGTCGAAGTCACGTTCACGCCGAAAACGCATTCACCGACCAAGTCGCTCCCGCTGCCGGTACAGACTCCGGTGGTCAGTGAAACATCCCTGGTCGACAGCGCACCGTCTGCCGTTGCCGCAATGGTCTCCGACGTCGTTGCAGACAGTGCCCCGACGACCACCGCACCCAGTGGACCGATCGAAGCAGGTCGATTGCAGTATCTGAGTTCGCCAGCGCCGAGCTATCCGGCGGCCGCACTGCGCGCAGGTCAGCAAGGCACGGTCCTGCTGCGCGTCCTGGTCGGCACCGATGGGCGTCCGGCCGAAGTCAGCGTGCAGACCAGCAGTGGTCATCGCATGCTCGACCTGGCCGCGCGTAGCCAGGTGCTGCGCAACTGGCGCTTCCAGCCGGCGATGCAGAACGGTCAGGCCGTGCAGGCCTATGGTCTGGTGCCGGTGAGTTTCTCGCTGAATTGAGCGGTGACCGGATGCGGCGGGCTGCAACCGCAGCCGCCGCATCGATATGGCGCTGCACACACGTTTCGTCAGCCGCTCCTATGCGCGGTGATACGGATGGTTGGCCAGCATCGCCGCGGCGCGATACAGCTGCTCGGCGACGATCAGGCGCACCAGCATGTGCGGCAGGGTGAGTGGGCCGATCGACCAGCTTTCGCTGGCGCTCTTGAGCACCTCTGCCGCGTGGCCTTCCGGGCCGCCGATGAGAAACGCCAGGTCGCGGCCCTGCCCGCGCCAATGCTCCATGCGCTGGGCGAGCTGTTCGGAACTGAGCGGGCGCCCCGGCACATCAAGCGCCACCACGTAGGCGTTTTTCGGCAGCGCGGCGAGCACGCGGCGGCCTTCGTCGTCGGTCGCGCGCTGCGCAGCGCGGCCCTTGCCGCGCAGGCCGGGTTCGATCTCGACCAGCTCCAGCGGCATCCAGTGCGAAAGACGCTTTTGATATTCGGCAAAACCTTGCGCCACCCAGCTCGGTGCGCGCTCGCCGGTAGCGATGAGTCGGCATTTCATGGCGACATGATATCCGCGTCACAGCCCGGGCAGCCCGCGGCGATTTGTCACTGCGTGTCATGGTGTGGTTACAGCTGGCAATTAGTGTCGCCCGACCACCCAGCCACGCAGGAGTCGTTCGATGCCGATTTTCGATCCCGCCCGCCGCCAGGTTCTCAAGGGCAGTGCTGCCGTCATGGCCGCCGGCGCCCTTGGTAGCTTGAGCGCGTTGCAGTCGCGCCAGGCCCAGGCCGCCACCTCGCCCTCCACGCAACTTGCACCGGTCCCGAGCCGGTACGGCCCACTCGCCCCGGTCGCCGACCAGAGCACCGGTTTGCCGCTGCTGCAGCTGCCACAGGGTTTCAGCTATCGCTCGTTCGGCTGGAGCGGCGACCGCATGGACGACGGCCAGCCCTGCCCCGACCGACATGACGGCATGGCCGTGGTCGGCCTGCGCCGACCCGACTGGCGTCCCGGCAGCGACCCGCTGCGCGGCCTGGAATACGTGCTGATCCGCAACCACGAACGCGGCGCGGGCAGCCCGCTCCGCGCCCCGGCGATGTACGACACCGGCACCGTCAGCGGTACTCAGCAGGCCGGCGGCGGCACCACCACGCTCAGTTATGGCCGGCGCGGCTGGGGCAGCCTGGAGCCGAGCCTGGGCGGCACGCTGGTCAACTGCGCCGGCGGCCCTACGCCATGGGGCACCTGGCTGAGCTGCGAAGAGATCAAGACCAATGCGGTCTCCAGCACCGGCCGCAAGCATGGCTATGTGTTCGAGGTGGACCCGGACAGCCACCGCACCACCGGCCGCCCGCTAGTGGGACTTGGCCGTTTCAGCCACGAAGCGGTGGCGGTCGATCCGCGCACCGGTATCGTCTATCTCACCGAAGACGACCGCAACAAGGCCGGCCTGTACCGCTTCATTCCCAACGACCGCCGCGGCCGTCATGGTTCACTGGAAAACGGCGGGCGGTTGCAGGCCGCGCGCGTGCGCGGCCGCCGCAATGCCGACCTCACCGTGGCCGGCATCGGCCAGCAGTTCCAACTGGAATGGGTGGATATTGCCGAGCCCGACCTGGACAGCATCGCCGCACCGGCCGGCTTTGCCGATATCGGCGCCAACGACACCCTGAGCGGCCCGTTCGCACAGGCCTGGGCCGATGGCGCGCTGCGCATGAGCCGCGGCGAAGGCATCTGGTACAGCTACGGCAAGATGTTCATCGTCGACACCAGCACCGGCGTGGATGCGCAGGGTCGTCGCGGTTACGGCAACGGTGCGGTGTGGGTGCTGGACCTGTTTACCCAACGCCTGAGCGCGCTGTTCGTCAGCGGCAATCAGCTGGCCGCGCACAATCCGGACAATGTGACGGTGAGTGCGCGCGGCGGCGTGGTGTTGTGCGAAGACGGCGGCGAAAGCCCGGACGAATACGGCCCTGGCGCGCGTCTGCTCGGCCTGACGCGCAACGGCCAGTCGTTCTATCTGGCCAAGAACAACGTACAGCTGACCTCGCAGCAGATTGCCGATGCCGGCAAGACCATTGCCGAAGGCGACTACCGCGACACCGAGTTCTGCGGCGCGTGCTGGGACCCGTTGGCGCGCACCTTGTTCGTCAACATCCAGACGCCGGGCATCACCCTGGCCATCACCGGGCCGTGGGAACGCGGACCGCTGTAACCGCATGGCGCCACGCGCCGGCGGTGTGCATGCCCCGAACAGCGCGTGGCTGAGGAATGCACGACGCCGGCCGATTGCGCAGCGAACGTCCCAAACGATAACGGCGCCCAAGGGCGCCGTTGTTGACTCTGCACGCCTGCGGCGCGCCTGCGCAGACTCAGCGCAGTTCGTCGGACTCGTCTTCGTCGGACGGACGTTGATCGCCCACGGTCCACAGACGCTCCAGCGCATAGAACTCGCGCACGCGCGGCAGCATCACATGCACCACCACATCGCCCAGGTCGACCAGCACCCATTCGGCTTCGCGCTCGCCTTCCACGCCCAGCGGCATCACGTCCAGGCGCTTGGCGAACTTGACCACTTCGTCGGCGATCGACTTGACGTGGCGGGTGGAGGTGCCGGAGACCACCACCATGTAGTCGCAGACGCTGGACTTGCCGCGCACATCGATCTCGACCACGTCCTTGGCTTTGAGTTCTTCGACAGCCTCGCGCACGGTCGCCAACAGGGCCGGCACGGATGGCGGCGGGTTCGGGAGGGAGGTCTTGATGACTTGGGCTTGGCTGGTCAAAGCGGCAACTCGATGGAATTGGCGTGAATTATAGGCCGGTCCGGCCGGACGCGTGTTCAGGTAGCCGGGCGGACGCTGCGGTACAGGCCTTCGCGCTGGATCATTCCGGCCACCGGCGGCGGCACCAGACTCTGCCATTGCGCACCGGTGGCGATGCGTGACCGGACCGCACTGGCCGATTCGCCACGCAGGGGCTGATGCAGCAGATACAGGCGGCCGGCCGGCGCACCGAGCAGCTCGTCGGCGCCGGCGACCCAGCGGCCCTGCACCGCCGTGGCCAGCTGCGGTGCGTCGGCCAGCGTCAATGGTGTGCCCGGTCGGGCGGCAACCACGAAATGCGCCAGCCCGAACAACGCCTCCCACTGATGCCAGTGGTGCAGCCCGGCGAAGGCATCGGCGCCGAGCAACCAGGCGATCGGCGCCGCAGGGCCGAGTTCGGCACGCAGCCCGCGCAGGGTATCGACCGTGTAGGACGGCGCATCGCAATGCGCGGCGCGCTGCAGTTCGCGGCTATCCAGTTGCAGCCCTGGATAGTTGGCCAGCGCCAGTTTCAGCATCTGCGCACGTTGCGTGGCGGTGGCACCGGGTGCAGGACGATGCGGCGGGTCGGCAGCCGGCACCAGCCGTACGCACGCGCCCAGTTCGTCGCGCGCCGCGCAGGCGATGGCCAGATGGCCCAGGTGGATCGGATCGAAGGTGCCGCCGTAATAAAGATGGAGCTGGGAATCGGGATTCGGGATTCGGGAATCGGAAGAGCCGGGGTCCGCAACGTGGTCGGGATGGGAGCGTTGCTGTTCCTGCGATCCGGAAGCGCTGATTGCAGGGCTGGCCTGCGCAAGCTGGTCGGAATGGGCTCGCTGCCGGTCACCCTGCCCTTCCCGGCTCCCCGGTCCCGGGTCCCGGGTCCCGGCGTCCCTAGCCTTCACGCCAACAATCTCACCGCGCGGGCTTCGGCCACGGCCACCAGCAGGCGTTCCAGACCAACCCAGGCATCGCCGTCGGCGCGGCCCTTGGCCATGCGATCGACCAGCCCGGCTTCGGCGACGAAGCGTTCCCAGCGGTGCGGTTCGGGGTGACGCTGCAGCGCGCGCTTGAAGGGCGCCTGGCGCGACTCCCACAGCCCCTGTGCCTTCATTTCGGCAGCCAGGTTGCCGCCGTTGGCCTGCACCTTCGCCAATGACGCGGTGCGTAGCAGTTCCTTGATCAGGATCGGCATCAGCGCGGCAACCGCCTCGCCTTCGCCGCGCAGGCCGGCAAGCATGCGGATCACCGCGGCCGGCTGCCCGGAAAAAGTGGTTTCGGCCAGCCGGAACACGTCGTAGCGCGCGGCATCGGCCACCAGCGATTCCATCGCCTCCAGATCCAGCGTCTTGCCGTCGGCCAACAGGGCGAGCTTGTCGATTTCCTGCGCGGCGGCGAGCAGGTTGCCTTCCACCCGCTCGCTCAGGCGCTGCACGGCAGCGGCGTCGGCGCGCAGGCCGTGCGCGCGCAGGCGGCGCTCGATCCAGTCGGACAGTTCGTGCGGTTTGATCGCCCAGGCCACCGCGATGGTACCGACGCGGCCGACCGCCTCCGCCCACTTGCCGTGATGCGCCTTGCTCCAGTCGTTGGCGGTGATCAGCAGCACCACGTCCGGCGGCGGGTTGGCGCAGAAGCGGCTGATGACCTCGGCCCCGTCCTTGCCGGGCTTGCCGCTGGGCAGGCGCACTTCGACCAGGCGGCGCGGACTGAACAGGCTGGGCGCATTGAAGCTGGCGTCAAGCTGATTCCAGTCGAACTCGCGGCCATCGGCATCGAACACTTCGCGTTCGCCGATGCCTTCGGCGCGCGCGCGCGCGCGCACCGCATCGGCGGCCTCAAGCACACGCAAGGTCTCGGGGCCGGCGATCAGATACACCGGCTGCAATGGCTGGCTGGACTGGCCGGCCAGCTGCTCTGGGCGAAGTTCCATGACCGGAAACGCGGGGCGCGGCTTAATTGCCCGACGTGGGCGCGGGCGGCAACGAGGCCGGCACGCTGGATTCGGGCGTCGTGGTCGGCTGCGCTGGCGCCGTCGGGGCCGGCGGCAATGGCGCGGTCGGCGTGCTCTCCAGACCTTCGCCGCGCTGCAGGCGTGCCCGCACCACGCTGTCGATACGGCGCAGGATCGAGGCCGACATGTCCCTGCGCAGTTCGTCGGCAAGGATTTCGCGCTCGGTTGCCGTACCGGTGGCGTCCACCGGTGGCGACACGTAATCGCGCGACAGCTCGATCACCTGCTGCGGCACCAGCACCGAGCCGTTGGCGGTGGTGACGGTGAAAATGGCCGCGTAGCGCAGGCTGTATTCCTGTGCACGGCCCTGGCTGTCGATGGCGATCGGCAGATCGCCCCAACGCTCGGACAACACCTGCACCTGCGCAAAGCCGGTCTTGGCATCATCGTCGGCCAGCGTGGCACCGGAGGCCTTGAGACCCCGCCGCAACAGCTTGGCCAGCTCGCTGTACTGCACGGCGGACTGCACCTTCACCGCCGGTGTATCGGGCGGCAACGCCAGCGCATTGCGCAAATGGAAGCCGCAGGCGGTGAGGCTCGAGACGAGCACGAGGGACGCAGCGAAGGCAGTAGGAAATCGAATCATGGGCACAGTCTGGATGAGCGCCCCGGCGGCGGCAACAGGCGGCTAGCCTGCCCGAGACCGCGTGAACGGGGCTTGAGAGGGCGCCGCGAAAAACTGCGGCGCCCCAGGAATGAAAAACGCGTCGCCACGCGCCAGTGAAACGGATGGTCAGAAACCGCTGCAAACTCCCCCACGCGCCCGTGCGCGCCAGCGAAGGGCAGTGTCGAAAACGAAAGCCGTGCCCACGTAAGCCACGCCACGCGCCGATGCAGTGGTTTCCCTAAAAAGCCCAGCAGCGCGTCGTCACGCACTGATGGAACAAACGCCGCAGACGCCTGGCGCTTCGCGCCGATCACCTCTCGCCTTCGGTGTTGCCGCGCGCCCACGCAGTGCATGACCAGAGCCGTCGCAACGGCACGCCCGCACATCGCACGCCGGTGCGGTGTGCAGCAGCCACAGCGGCAACATCACCGATGCGTCCTGACCGCGTCAGCACACACATGCGCGCTGGAACGCCCCGCCACCATACAACCCCGTTGCCACGCCGATCCGGCGCATTGCCCGGACCGGCGAAGGCAACCCGCCGGACCAGCACGACTTAGCCGGCGACGATGTTCACGATCTTGCCCGGCACGATGATGATCTTGCGCACGCTCAGGCCTTCGAGGAACTTGGCGGCGTTCGGCTCGGCCTGCGCCAGCGCTTCGATCTGTTCGCGGGTCGCGTCGGCAGCGACGTCGATCGTGCCGCGCAATTTTCCGTTGATCTGCACTGCCAGCGTCAACGCATCGCGCACCAGCGCGCTGGCATCGGCCTGCGGGAAGGCCACGTTCTCCAGCAGCGTCTCGCCACGGCCCAGGACCTGCCACAACGCGTGGCTGGCGTGCGGGGTGATCGGATTGAGCAGCAGCACCATCGCTTCCAGCGCTTCCTGGCGCACCGCGCGGCCCTGTTCGCTGGCGTCGTCGAACTTGGCCAGCGCGTTGGACAGTTCCATCACTGCGGCAATGGCGGTGTTGAAGCTGTGGCGGCGGCCATAGTCGTCGCCGACCTTGCCGATGGTTTCGTGGGTCTTGCGGCGGATCGCCTTTTGTTCGGCACTCAATGCGGCGACATCCAGCGCGACCGCCGTGCCCTCGCCCACATGCTTGTGTACCTGCACCCACAGCCGGCGCATGAAGCGCGCCATGCCGTCCACGCCGGCCTCGTTCCACTCCAGCGACTGCTCCGGCGGCGCGGCGAACATCGAGAACAGCCGCACCGTATCGGCGCCGTACTTGGCCACCATCGATTGCGGGTCCACGCCGTTGTTCTTGGACTTGGACATCTTCTCGGTGCCGCCGATCTGCACCGGTTGGCCGTCGGCAATCAGCACCGCGCCGGTGACGCGACCACGCTCGTCGCGCTGGATCTCGACGTCGGCCGGGTTGATCCAGTCCTTGCCGCCATTGTCGGCATCGCGATAGAAGGTGTCGGCGATGACCATGCCCTGGGTGAGCAGATTGGTCACCGGCTCGTCGCTGTCCACCAGCCGCGCATCGCGCATGAGCTTGTGATAGAAGCGGAAGTACATCAGGTGCAGGATCGCGTGCTCGATACCGCCCACATACAGGTCGGCCGGCATCCAGTAATTGGCGCGGCGGTCGACCATGTCGCGTGCCTTCGGGCTGGTGTAGCGCGCCACATACCAGCTCGATTCCATGAAGGTGTCGAAGGTATCGGTTTCGCGCTCGGCCGGGCCGCCGCAGTCCGGGCAGGTGGTCTGGCGCCAGGTCGGATCGGTCTTGATCGGCGAACCGGTTCCGGAGAATTCCACGTTCTCCGGCAGTACCACCGGCAACTGGTCTTCCGGTACCGGCACTGCGCCGCACTTGGCGCAATAGATCACCGGAATCGGGCAGCCCCAGTAACGCTGGCGGCTCACGCCCCAGTCGCGCAGGCGGTAATTGACCCGGCGCTGGCCCTGGCCCTTGCGCTCGAAGCGCTCGGCCAGTGCTTCGAAGGCGCCGCCGAAATCCAGGCCATCGAACTCGGCCGAATTGATCAGCTCCAGCTCGCGGCTCTTGTCGGTATACCAATCGCGCCAGTGGGTGGCATCCCAGGTCTGCTCTTCTTCGTTGCGCGGCTCGCGCAGCTTGACCACCTGCACGATCGGCAGGCCGTACTTGTTGGCGAATTCGAAATCGCGCTGGTCGTGGCCGGGAACGGCCATCACCGCGCCGGTGCCGTAGCCCATCAGCACGAAGTTGGCCACCCACACCGGCACCTGCTCGCCGCTGATCGGGTGGACCGCGGTCAGGCCGGTGGCCATGCCGCGTTTTTCCTGGGTTTCCAGCTCGGCTTCTGACACGCCGCCGTGCTTGAGCGTTTCCAGCAGCGCGGCCAGTTCCGGGTTGGATTTGGCCGCGTGCAACGCCAGCGGATGCTCGGCGGCGATCGACACGAAGGTCACGCCCATCAACGTGTCCGGGCGGGTGGTGAACACACGCAACGGGTCCAGTGTGGCGCCATCGGGGTCGCGCACGTCGAACTGGATTTCCAGCCCTTCCGAGCGGCCGATCCAGTTGCGCTGCATCGTCTTGACCGAATCCGGCCAGCCGTCCAGCTGGTCCAGGCCGTCGAGCAGTTCCTGGGCATAATCGGTGATGCGCAGGAACCACTGCGGGATCTCGCGCTTTTCCACCACCGCGCCGGAGCGCCAGCCGCGGCCGTCGATGACCTGCTCGTTGGCCAGCACGGTCTGGTCGATCGGGTCCCAGTTCACCACCGCATTGCGGCGGTACGCCAGGCCCTTGCGCATCAACCGGGTGAACATGCGCTGCTCGTGCACGTAATAGTCCGGCGTACAGGTGGCGAACTCGCGCGACCAGTCGATGGCGTAGCCCAGCGATTTCAGCTGCGCGCGCATGTGCTCGATGTTGGCGTAGGTCCACTTGGCCGGCGCGGTCTTGTTCTTGATGGCAGCGTTTTCCGCCGGCAGCCCGAACGCGTCCCAGCCCATCGGCTGCAGCACGTTGTGGCCGGTCATGCGCTTGTAGCGGCTGACCACGTCGGAGATGGTGTAGTTGCGCACATGGCCCATGTGCAGCGCACCGGACGGGTACGGCAGCATCGACAGGCAATAGAACTTGGGTTTCTCCGAGTTCTCGTCGACCTGGAAGGCGCGGGTGGCATCCCAGAACTGCTGGGCGGAGGTTTCGACCTGCTGCGGGTCGTAGACGTTCGGTTCGACGGTGGACATTGGGAGCGGATGCTCGGGCGGTGCAAAGCGGTACAGGGTACCGCAGTGCAGCAGGTGGACCAAACCGTTACCGCAGCGTGGCCGGCTTCTGCGGCCAGCTCCAGCCCGCCACTGCCAGCCAGCCGACCCAGGCCAGGAACGCCAGCCGTTGCGCAATGGCCTGGCGAACCAGGCCCGGCGGGCCGAATGCCAGCACCGACACCAACAGTCCTGCCGCCAGGCTCAACCAGGCCAGCCTGCGGGTCGTGGCATCGTTGAGCAGCGCGGCGGCAATCAACAACATACCGGGCACGAACGCCACGGCCCACAACAACCAGGCGGTGGCGTGGGCCTGGCTGGCGCGGCCATCCAGATCGGCGGGGTCCAGCGGCAACATGCCCATGCCCAGAAAGGCCAGGCCGGCCAGCACGATCAACTGCCCGCCCACGCGCAGACTCCAGCTCGCCTTGGGCGGCATGCGCGCCAGCAGGCTGACCCCGGTGGCCATGCCCAGCGCGCCCACCAGCACGAAGGCGACCAGATTGAAGCCCAGCGCATGCGGCACCCCCTGCGCGCCCAGCAGCGCCACCGGATGGCTGGCCTGCAGATAGCCCGGCAGCGTGACGCCGAAACCGGCCAGCGCCAGCACGAAAACCGTTGCGGCGATCAGGCCCATGTAGCGCTGTGCGCGCTCGGTGGTTGCCATTGGCTTACTCCAACTCGGGGCGCGAAGCGCCACCAGAACGCGGCATTGTCGTGCCGGTCGGGCGCGGCGTGAACCCCTGACGCTGCCACGGCCATGCGGAAGGCGCCTGACCCGGGCACGTGCGCGGGTCATCGCGGCTAGGCTTGTGTCAGCCGCGTTTGCCACCATTACCTCCCACTGTTGCCGCACTTAACTTCTGGAAGCCCATGTCCGACAAGCCGCATGTATTCGATGCCACCACCGACACCTTCGAGACCGAGGTCCTGCAGAAATCGTTGACGACACCGGTCCTGGTGGACTTCTGGGCCACCTGGTGCGGCCCCTGCAAGTCGCTGACGCCGATCCTGGAAAAGCTGGCCGGCGAGTACAACGGTGCGTTCGAGCTGGGCAAGGTCGATGTGGACAAGGAACAGCAGATCGCTGCGGCGTTCCAGATCCGCTCGGTGCCGACGGTATTCCTGGTCAAGGGCGGCGAGATCGTCGACGGCTTCCCCGGCGCGATGCCGGAAGGCCAGGTGCGCGAATTCCTGAGCCAGCACGGCGTGCTGCCGGCCGAACCGCAGGTGGCCGAAGAAGACGTGCCGCTGGCGCCGCTCGACCCGCAGGCGCAGGCCGCGGCGCTGCGTGAGGCGATCGCTGCCGAGCCGGACAAGGACGAACTCAAGCTGGACCTGGCGCTGGCGCTGCTCAAGACCGGCGACACTGCCGAGGCCGAGCGGTTGATCGACGCCCTGCCCGCCAACCTGGCCACCGACGACCGCGCGGTGCGCGCCAAGGCGCGGCTGAGCTTTGCCAGTGTCCTCAAGGACGCCGCGGACGCCGGCACCTTGCAGTCCGCCGTGGATGCCAACAGCGCCGACCTGCGCGCGCGTCACCTGCTCGGCGTGCGCCATCTGCTCGACGGCAACGACGAAGCGGCGCTGGAGCAGTTCCTGGAAATGCTGCGGCAGGACCGCACGTTCGACGACAACCTGCCGCGCCGTAGCCTGATCGATGCGTTTCGTGTGATCGAGGACGAAGATCTGGTCGGCCGCTATCGTCGCAAGATGTCGGCGCTGGTGTTCTGACAGCCGATGGCGCTTCGGCGCCACACGGACACGTAGGAGCGGACCCGGCCGCGACCAGGGGGTACTCGCCAGTCCCCGATAAGGTATTCCCGGGAGCGCGCCGTCGCGGCCAGGTCCGCTCCTACGAAGGCTGCACCACCACGGTGGGCTCTTGCCCGGTGTGCACAAAGCGGCAATGCACACCATGCGACTGCGAACCGGAGATGACACACCGTCTGGACCGGGCTTGCAGTACGAACACGACCGCCTCGATGTCGGCATGCGGCAAAGCCTCCATACGCATGCGAATGTTATGCTGAGCACTTCCCTCGCCAAGGAAACAGGCCCGCATGCGCGCATCGCTATTCAAGTTAGGCATCAATCTATGGCCGCCGTTTTTATTCGCCGGCATCCACGTCACCGTGCTCTCGGCCGACTACCGTTTTGCGCGGGTGGAGCTGCGCCAGCGCCCGTGGAATCGCAACTATGTCGGCACCCATTTCGGCGGCAGCCTGTTTGCGATGACCGACCCGTTCTGGATGCTGCTGACCATGCACAACCTGGGCCGCGATTATTATGTGTGGGACAAGGCCGGCAGCATCGAATTCGTCAAGCCCGGGCGCGGCACGGTAACGGCGGATTTCGTTATCGACGACAGCGTGCTGGCGCAATTGCGCCAGGCCACTGCAAACGGCGAGAAACATCTGCGCTGGTTCGAGAACGACGTACATAACCGGGACGGCGAGGTGGTGGCACGCGTGCGCAAGCAGCTCTACGTCAAACGCAAGCCGGCACGTTGAGGATGACGGCAGTGATCGCTGCCACGCCAGCTGATCCGACGCTACATGCTTTCGCTCGACCCGCCGCCTTTCGCTCGACCCGCCGCTCACGCAACGGATGATGCCGGAGCGAGACACCTGCACGCCCTCATGACCAAGTGCTAATGCCGCAGCAGCAACGCGCAGAACCTTTGCGATGTGAGCAGCGATAGTCGCTCCCCCGCAGCCGCAAGCGTGCTGGCCCATTGCTGCACTTGTCGCGCAACGCACATCGGTTTCGTATCAGGCCGTAGGCGGCATTCACGTGGAACCCGTTGCGCAGAGACAAGCCTGCGTGCCGGCATGCAGATAACGACGAGCTGACGCAGGCGCTACGGGCCTCAGTCCAAGCTGCAACTCATAGCGCTTGCGTTTGGTGATGGCCCTGGCCAGGCCCGCGTCTGGGCGGCGCTCAAGGTCTACCCTGTTGCCACTGCTGCAGCCCCTCCTTCTGACGCAAAGCCGCGCCAAGCGCGTTCAATTGCGCAGACGATTCTGCGATTACCGCGCGGCCTTCGCCTTCAACCGCGACGGGGAGATCGGCCAGCCGGCCAAGCGCATCGTCGATGGTCGCAATCGAGACTGCTTGCGCAGCCACCTGGCCTCTCAGCTGCTGCAACGCATCGCGCAATCGGCCGACGTCGGGGCTGAGCGGCACAGGCACGCCCATGCCCTCTTCCATGGCGCGCGCCAGCTCGCCCTGGGCCTGCGGCCAAAGCAAGCCAAGCGCCGTGTCCAAGGGCCCGGCGAGCTTCTGCAAAGGCGCGTGAGATCGTTCTGTCCTGCTCGGCCGCCGCAATGGCGCGCTCCTGATCCAACTTGCCTGTTTACTCAAGTCAGCTATCAAGGCTGTAGTGGCCGCAGATTTTTTCCGCACCTCAGGCCATACCACTCTCGAATGACCGGCGCTTCGCACGCAGTTCGGTGCGGCCATCCCGAAGCCCAGCGCCATGGCATGCATCCGCGACGACCTGCTCGCCATGGACGCGCATCTTGGATATTGCCGACGAGACAGGGACGGGCCGATCGCCGAATTCCAGTGCATTAAAAACCGCCCTTCTATCACGCACCAAACATTGATTGCGTACCAAGCGCCGTTGCGGAACCTGATTTGGTTCGCGTACGGCGATAGAAAATCTGCTGTACAGACAGGTGGCATGCGCGTCTGGTAGTTCAATTTTCGCGCAGTGCATTCACCACTTCGCTTCCATCAATACCGGCAGGCTCCGGATTGCACCAGGAACTTCGCCAAGGGAGGGAGGTTCCACGGCATCTGCGATGCAATCCATGCGATGCGCACCAATCGTCTGGTACGCAAGCAATCTATCTGCCGTATACACGTCAGGAGATATATCCAATGAAGTCATCTGCATCCGTCGATCCGGCCAGCCGCAGTGCGAGGACGCACTCGCAAGAGATTCAGGAAACAGAGCTCGCCGTTCTCTCCACCTCTGCGGGGGTTACCCACCAATCCTCGCCTGATCCCGCACTCAGCCCACTTGGGCGCGCGCCCGTCAGGCGCAGTAGCGGAACCACGTTAGAGGCGCTGCTAGCCAGGCCCGAGCAAGACGCACAGGCCCTCGCTCCGCAACCAGTCACCTCATCGACTGCAACCAGGGCGACGCTGGCACGGCTTCGTCAGCAGTTGGCCTCGGACAATGCACGCGCAATCGCACCGGACTTGGCGGCCGATCTGATCAGCAGGCTCAGGCCGATGAAATCGCCCGGCGCCACGGGTGCGCAGGCACGCGCGGCCACGCATGCGGACCTGGTCAGCCGCATCAGCGAACACGATGTGATCGATTGGTACAAGGCGCAGGGGCTGAACGAAAACGACGTGGCCACGCTGCGACGCACCGCGCTGCTCTCCGGCCTGCCCAACCCGAGCGGCAGCTTCCTCACCAATGCCATGCAGTACATCGTCTCGCCGTGGATCAACTATGCGACACGCCAACCGTGGGCCGGTGCTGGGTTCGGCCTGGCGACCATGCTGGTCGCCGCACCTGTGAATGCCGGCCAACAATCGGCGGTTGTCAGCCTATGCGAGTCGATTCGCGAACACGGCGCTCACGTCATCGTGCCGGACAAGAAGCAGATCAATGACAAGCACTGGCTCCCCGAACTGGCAAGCGCCCTCGAGGAAAAGATCGAAACGTTCGCCAACGCCTGCGACAGGTTTCGCGAGATTCAGCGTGACCCAAATTCCCCAAGTGACGCACGTGCGGCGGCAGCCGACGCCTTGCTGGCAGCAGAGAAGGACCTGCACCAGGCCCAGCATGATTTCGTCATGACCCAGGGCGCGCACGATCGCCAGTGGCAGGGCAACCGCTGGCAGGCCATTCCCCGCATCTTGCGTTCGCCGGTGGCCAGCACGCTGGGCCTGCTCAGCAAGACAGGCGCGATGCGTGCGCTGTCGCCGACGGCGCAGACAGTTGGTGCGATGTTGATGACCGCTGCGCAACATGTGGCCGCCGGCTTCGACGAGCAGGCCAAGCAGGAAGCCAACAACAAGCTCAACCTCCTGTACGCCGATGTACTGACCGCCGCAGGCAAGCAGAAGCTGACCAGCGGCGCGGCGGTCAGCGCAGAAGACATCAAGGCCGACAAACTACGCAGCCTGATCCAGTCGCCCACCCAAGCCCTGGTCAAGCGCGTCACCGCCGGGGTCGCCGAGCTGGAGAAGCTGCTGGCGGATGCGGTGACAGCAGAGGATGCGCAGCACGGCGCAATCACGGCAGACGACCGCGACATCGAAGCCGGCGACGCCAGCAAGGCAATGCAGGACCTGCGCTTGCTGCGCAACGACCTTGAGGCTTTGCGTGAGGGCAGGCTCGACGAAATCGACCCGAACGGCACCGCATCCAAGCTGCTTGTCGGTGCCGAAAAATCCGTGCTGTCGCAGCAGCTGTTCAACGATATCGCCAAGAAATACAACTATCTTGAGTTCACCGCGCAAACCGCACAGCGCATCGGCCAGATGTTCCATCTGGTCTTTTTGGGCAGCGCCGCATCCTCGGTGATCAGCAAACTCGTTTCGGCCGCCCAGGGCGGGACCCGCAATGTTCCGGTCGGGGAAAGCCTGGCGGTCTCGGCGATATCCGGGGGCATGGCCGCCGTTGGCGCCCTGAACCAGCACACCGCCATCACCATCAAGAACTACCGTCGCGAGGGAAGCACCGACATCGGGCTGCGGGAGCAGGTCAGCCGCGGAATCATGGGCGCCATGCATGAAACGCTCTCCCAGCGCCGTGCGACCAAGGCCAGCAAGGCAATCAACGCCTTGTTGGATGGCAATGATGTTGAAGCGCTGCTAGCAGCGGCAAGAGCGTTGCCTGCGCAGGAGGCAAGCACCTCTTCCAGCCAGCCACAGGATTTACCATCGACATCCAGGGCGGCACCGCCGCGCCGGGAGCATGTTTCGGCCCCGAGTAGCCCGAACCGATCGAGGCTGGGGCAGACGAGCAACGAGATAACGCGGTCCAAGAGTGCTCGGGACTTGGGGATGGAACTCCACCAGTTCGCCCGCATGGCCGGCAAACACGCCAAGGACTTGATGTGAGGTGATCATCCGGCATGTTGCGAAGGCTTTGCCTCTCTGCAACATGCCGGATGACGTGCCCCGAGCGCTGGACGAAGCCATCGATCGGCAAAGCGCAAGCCACACGCACTGCCGACACGCAGACAGCGTGGTCCCGATGCGGACTCTGTTCGATAGATGCCGCGATTGTGGAGCCGCCCGACTATTCATCGCAGCGCAGGTGCACACCTTACTGCAGTGTGCGAAGGCCGTTCGACTGCCGGCTTCATCACGCCTCGCAGTCGACGGATGCAAACGCCAGTTCACAGCGGTCGGAGTGTCGCTCACGCTGTTTCGCTCGCCGGAACGATTCCGGAAACGTGCGAAGCCAGCCGCCGCACCGGACTCGGCCTTATCCGTTGTCGTTGTCGATGTCGATGTCGATGTCGATGTCGATGAGTGTGCTGCTCTCTTGGCAGCCGCGCTGGAGGGCGGACGCCGAAGCGGACTCAGTGCCGGATCAGAGGCAGCGTCAGGCGGACGATGGATGCCGCTGCATCGTTCGCCTCGACGGTGAACGATGCGATATCGCCCCGATCTGGGGTCGGATCGCCTCCGGTCTGCCAAGGCATCGATCATTCGGCGCTCGTGCGGCTGGCGACCGTTGCCTGGGCGCGCCGACACCGCGTGCAGGTCAGGCGGTTGTGAGCGACATGTGTGCAAAGCGCACCGCAAGTGGGCGACGCTCACGGGCCGCTCGCTGGGGCATGCGGAGTCTGGGGTCTCCCAACCCACATGGAATGCTTTCATGAAAACGATCAACGTCATCACTCTGGTGCTTCTTATCGTCGGTGGCCTGAACTGGGGGCTGGTCGGCCTGTTCCAGTTCGATCTTGTCGCCGCACTATTCGGCGGGCAGGACGCGCTGCTGTCGCGCGTGGTCTACACACTGGTCGGCATCTCTGCGCTGTGGCAGCTGGTACCGTTGTTTCGCAACAACCATGACACTGCCGAGCATCACACCAGCCCGCACGTGCGCAACAATCCGTAACCTCCTGCCTGCGGCAGGTCTTCGCATCTCGGGATGACGCCGGCGCACTGCGTCGGCGTCATGCCATGCGATGCATGCTTTGCGTCCGGGCGCGTGGTCGGCAAGAATCGCAGGCACCTCCCTGCTGGCTGCCTTCATGCCCCTGCGCACCGTTGCTTCTGCCTGCCTGCTCGCCCTGCTGTTACCCGCAGCCGCCAACGCGGCTTACCGTAGCCCGCAACAGATTCTCGACAGCTCGCCGGCCAGTGCGTGGCGCGTGCTCGATCCGGACCGCACCCTGTACCTGGAACTGGATGCCGGGCGGGTCATCATCGAGCTGGCGCCGCAATTCGCGCCAGAGCACGTCGCCAACATCGGTACGCTGGCGCATGAGCGCTTCTGGGACGGGCTGAGCATCTATCGCTCGCAGGACAATTTCGTGGTGCAGTTCGGCGACCCGGATGGCGAGACGCCAGCCAAAGCCAAATCGCTCGGCTCGGCCAAGACGCATCTGCCGGCCGAATTCGAACGCGCATCGCAGGGCCTGGATTTCCAGCGCTTGCCCGATAGCGATGGCTGGGCGCCGCAGGTGGGCTTTGTCGACGGCTTCCCGGTCGGCCGCGACACGACCACCGGCAAGACCTGGCTGGCGCATTGCTACGGCACCCTGGGCGCGGGCCGCAACAACGACGAAGACAGCAGCATCGGCGCCGAACTGTATGTGGTCACGGGGCAATCGCCGCGCCAGTTGGATCGCAACATCACCGTGGTCGGGCGTGTGGTCAAAGGCATGGAATTGCTCAGCGTCACGCCACGCGGTCCCGACCCGATGGGCTTTTACGAAGACCCCGCGCAACGCGCACCGATCCGCGCAATTCGGCTGGCCAGCGAAGTGCCTGCGCCCGAGCGCACACCGCTGCAATTGCTGCGTACCGACAGCCAGACCTTCCGCGATGTGGTCGAAGCGCGCCGCAACCGCAAGGACGATTTCTACAAGCGCCCGGCCGGGCACATCGACCTGTGCAATGTGCCGTTGCCGGTGCGGGTGCCGCCTACTGGTTGAATCGGGAATCGGGAATCGGCAAAGCAGAACCGGTTTCGGACATCTGCGGAACGACGAGCGCGCTCAGTCAGCGGGCGCGCTGGCTGAAGGCGACGCTGCCGAGGATCAGCACCGCAGCGACCAGCATGGTCCAGGTGAGCGGTTCGCCCAGCAGCGACCATGCCAGCAGCGCGCCGAACACCGGCACCAGATAGGTCACCGTGGACGCACGCGCCGGGCCGATGCGCTGGATCAGCCGGTAATACATCAAGAACGCCAGCCCGGTGCACACCACGCCCAATGCGATGGCGCAGGCCCACGCCGCCGCCGGCACCGGCGTGGTCGGCCATTGCCACCAGGCCAATGGCGCCAGCAATAGCGCACTGCAGCCCAAGGTCGACGCCGCCGACGCAGCAGGCGGCAAATCGCCCATATGGCGCTTCACCAGGTTGTAGCCGATGCCATACAGCAGCGAAGCAGTCGCGCCAGCCAGCGCTGCCGGCCCGACGCTCAAACCGGCGGATTTGCCGGTGGCCAGCACCAGTACGCCGATGAACCCCACCAGCAAGGCCAGCGCGCGACGCGTGCCGATCCGTTCGCCGAAAAACAGGAAGGCGATCAGCGCGGTAAACAACACCGTCATCGCATTGCAGATCGCCCCGACTGCGGCCGGTGCGTGTTGCGCGCCCCAGGCGAACAGCAGGAACGGCAATGCCGAGTTGAGCACACCGATGGCCGCCAGCATCGGCCAGCGATGCAGCGGAAAACGTTCGCGCGCCAGCCACAGGAACGGCAGCAGCACCAATGCACCCAGCGCCAGGCGAATTTCCACCAGCACCACGGTGCCGAACTTGGGCGCGGCCACGCGCATGAACAAAAACGAGCAGCCCCACACGACTCCCAGAAAACCAAGCTCAAGCGGCGTACGCCATTGGCGTACCGCAAGCTCGGGCTGCACCGACGATTGGGCGCTCATGACCGTGCTCCCGAACCCCGCCATGCGGGGATGAAACGGCGGAAGACAGCAGCGGGCAGACTGAGAGACATGGCACGATCGTCGCGAGGGGATGACGCAGCATCGGTTGCCACCGTGGGCGCGACAAGCGCGTAGTATCGGGGCGAGCCACAAATCTCACTCATGCCTCGATGAATCTGCGCCCTACCCTGTTGCCCGCGTTGGGCGTGTTCGCCGCTGCCGCCCGCCACCAGAATTTCGCCCACGCCGCCGAAGAACTGCACCTTACCGCCAGCGCAGTCAGCCACCATGTGCGCAAGCTCGAAGCGCTGCTGGGTGCGACCTTGTTCCAGCGGCTACCGCGCGGCGTCAAACTCACCGCCGAAGGCCGCCAGCTGGCCGATGCGGCCACCGCCGCGCTGGCAGAGATCGCTGCGGTGGCAGGCAACCTGCATCCACGCGAAGACGCCATTCCACTTCGGGTCACCACGTTGCGGTCGTTGTCGTACTGCTGGTTATTGCCGCGGTTGCCGCGCTTTTGCCGCGCCTATCCGCATATCCGCATGGACCTGCAATCGGATACGGCCTTTTCGCGTTTCGAAGAAGGCGGCCCGGACCTGGGTATTCGTTATGGCCAAGGCGCTTGGCCCGGGCTAACCTCGCACCATCTGATGGACGACGAGCTGTTCCCCGTGGCCTCGCCGTCGTTGCCGGAAGTGGCTGCACTGCGCACGCCGGCGCAGATCGCGCAATTGCCGTTACTGACCGATATGTCGCCGCAGGGTTGGCGCGACTGGTTCCGCGCAGCCCAGGTCCGCGGCACCACCGTGCCGCCGATGCATACCTTCAACGACAGCACCGACGCGATGCGCGCCGCCGTGTATGGCCTGGGCGCGGTGCTGGCGCGCAAGCACATCGCCCAGCCCTACCTGCAACGTTACGAACTGGTACGCCTGCCCGGCCCCACGCTCAAGGCGCGTTACGCGTACTACATCGTGCACCCCAGCCACCGCGAACTCAGCCCGGCGGCGGCATTGTTCATCGACTGGCTCAAGCGCGAAGCACAGGACGAACGCACCCCGATGCCGGCACTGCCTGCCGAATTGGTGGCGTTGCCGCCGGGCGAAGGCGTGCAGGAGCCGCGTACGCGGCGGCGTTTGCGGCAAGCACCGGCAACGGAATGAAGGAAGCGGCAATCTGGCCTTCGCTAAGAACGGGGCGATCCCGGCCGCTTCCCGGTGCTGGCACGACGCAGCGACGCCGATGGACAGCAAGTGCAGATCGCACTGGGCGCCGACGACAACCATCTGCGCTTCCGCTCGTCGGCTGCATTGCGGCGGGTCGGCACGCACGAGATCGCGCTGACCATGGCCACACGGGTGAGCTGCCGCAACATCCATCATGCGCATCACCATGACGTCATGCCGACGATGCTGCGCGCCGCAGTAGGCCGCGCGTTGCATGCCGAGCCCCTCACAAGCCAGGCATGGCCGGCACAGCCCGCGTGACGCAAGCAACGCACACCATCACCTCGTTTTGTCCTCGCGATGCCTAGGCTTGATGTCCCCAATCCACAGGACATTCCCATGCCTACCCTCCGCATGCGCATCACCGGCATCGACGACGACGCGCGTGCCATTGCCAACCTGCTGCAAAGCATCGACGGCATCGAGCACGTGGAAGAAGTGGACGATCTGATGCCGCACCTGGACGACGAAGATTCCAGCTCGGCAGGCCTGTCGGACGACGAAGGTCCGGGCAGCCACGAGTTCGAAGTGGAAGCCGGCAATGAGGCCACCGCGCAGAAGGTCCGCGACGCGGTGCAAGAACTGGCACTGCAGCTGGACGTGTTTGTGGAATACGAAGTCGACGAAGGTTGAGCCGGGCTCAGCCTACGTGCGGCCACAGTGCTGCATCGCTGGATCGCACGTGATGCCGTGATGCGTCCTGCTGCGTCTGGGCATGCCGCCAAGCCTCTCAAGCGACGTGCGACCCAGCACCAACGACGCACGCCGCATGCAATGGCAAGTTGGATGACCACGCAGCTGCACGGCAGGGCCGCGCAGCTGCGGTGCCTCAGGACATCCGGCGCCGACGTACGCGCCAGCGCCATGCCTGCAGCAGCAACCAGCCGGCGATCAGTGCGAGCGCAGCCACCGGCAACAGCGCCGCCACCGCGCGGATGACGAATGCCACGCTGCTGGAAAATACCTCGCCGAACTCGGCGGCGGCTTCTGCGATCTCGCCCCTGCCCTGCGCGCCACCGGTACTGCGGAAATTGAGCGTCAGCAACTGCGTGCGCACCCGGCGTTGCTGCTGCGCGGCCTGCTGCTGGGTCTGCTGCGCTTCGGCTTCGATCTCGGCCAGCCGCTTGGACAAGGCCAGCAGATCGGTCACCGCCAGATCGCGGCGCTGCTGCAATTCCAGCAGGCGCGCATGCTCTTTCTGCAATCGCGCCTGCGCCAGGCTGGTGTCGGCGATCTGCTGCGCCAGATCTTCGGCCCGGGTGCTACGCGCGGCGACATCGCCGTGCTGGCCGGCCAACTGCACCACGGGTTCGATCCCGTCCGGTGCCAGCCGTACGCTGACGCGCCCACTGGGATCGCGCCCGCCTTCCTGCTCGACCGCCAGCAAGGCGCAATCGCCGAACTGCGCGCCCTGGCAGGCAGTGCGTATCGCGGCGATGCGCTGGCCGATCTGGTCTGCAGGCAGCTCGATGCGCACATCGTGCTCGTAGGCCAAGGCATTGCCCTGCGCGGCGGGCGGTGCCGGCGCCGCAGCGCCGCCGTCGGCCGCCATCTCTGCGCGATGCTTTGCACACCCGCACAGCGCCCATCCCAGCAGCATGGCCGTGGCATACCGCTGCATGGCGCGGCTCATCGGCTGGCCCCGTCGACTGCATGCACCTGCAGCCCGGCAAGATCCAGGGCCGGCAGGCAACGCACGTTGACCGCGACGCCCATTGCGCCGGTCTTGGGGTTGAGGCCCTCGCTGAAGGGCGCGATCCCGCACTGCGGGCGATCGTGGTGACCGAGGTGGTGCTGATTGAAGCGGTAGCTGCCGAGAGCTTGCGGCACGGCCTGAAGCTGCAGCTGCGTACGCGCGCCGAACCAGAGCAAACCGCCGCGGCGGCGACACAGCGAACAGTTGCAGTCGTAGACCTCGGTGATGGGCGCTTCGGTCTGCAGATCGAACGCGATGCGTCCGCAATGACAGCTACCGGCATAGTGCATGTGATCCTCCTTGGGACAGGCCACCGTGCGGGTGGCAAGCATGATGTTGCGTGTACGCGCCGCCTGGGTAGCGAGGCGACGCCCGGGAACAGGAGTGTACGAAGGATCGCGCCCGCAACGTGCACCCGTCGTGTGCCCCGGGCGATCGCGCCACTGCACGGCTGGCAGGATCGGAGCGGCCACCCACACGTGAGGCTCTGTCAGGGAACATGGAGGGCGCGCAGAAGCCCGGTGCAAGCGGCACAAGCTGGTCCAGGCCTCGGCCACGCCCGCCTGGCGGTGAGCGCCGTCGACTTATTGGCTGCCCTACACCAATGGCGGATGCGCCCGCGCGCGCAGATGCCTATGCTGGCGGTTTGATTCCACCAGGACCCACGATGCGTCAACGCCTGCTTGTCCTCGCCCTGCTCACCGGCCTCACCGCCTGCCAGCAACAGCCCCAATCGCCGCGCGCCGATGCAACCGCGCCTGCCGCCAACCAAGCACAGACCCCGAATGCGCGCTTTGCCGCATTATCCAAGCAGGCCCTGGACACCTGGATGCAGCTGTCGCCGGTGACCGCCACCCAGACCGGCGACCACCGCTTCGATGCGCAGATCGACGACCTGAGCGCCGGCGGCCGTCAGCGCAGCGTGGACGCGGGCAAGAAGCTGCTGGCCACCCTGGATGCGATCGAGGTAGCCAAGCTCTCGCGCGAGAACCAGGTGGATGCGGCCATTCTGCGCAATCAACTGCAATCGGAGATCTGGAACACCGAGGTGCTGCAAAGCTGGGCCTGGGACCCGCAGGTCTACAACGGCCTGGCCGGCAGCGCGCTGTACAGCCTGATGGCGCGCGAATTCGCGCCGCTGCCCGAGCGCCTGACCGCGGCCACCCAGCGCATGGAAAAGATCCCGAGCATCTTTGCGCAGGCACGCGAGAACCTGGATCCGGCGCGCGTGCCGAAGATCCATGCCGAAACGGTGGCCAAGCAGAACAAGGGCATCCTGAGCATCGTCGACAGCTTCATCGCCCCCAACATCAGCCAGCTTGGCCCGATCGAGGCGGCGCGTGCGCAGGCGGCCATCGACAACCTGCGCAAGGCAGTGGCCGAGCAGCAGACCTGGCTGGACACCGTGCTGGTGCCCAATGCCAAGGGCGACTTCCGCATCGGTGCGGAAAAATACGACCAGAAGCTGAAATTCGCGCTGCTGTCGTCACTGTCGCGTGCCGATATCAAACAGCGTGCCGAATCCGAGCTCAAGCGCGTGCGCAGCGACATGTACCGGATCGCGCGCACCGTGCTCAAGGACACGCCCGGCGCGCCCAAGTTGCCCGAATCGCCCAACGACGACCAGCAGCAGGCGGCAATCGAAGCGGCCCTGGAACTGGCGTATGCCGACAAGCCGGCGCGCGACAAGGTCGTAGACGCGGCCAAGGCGGCGCTGGCCCAATCGACCGAATTCGTGCGACAGAAGGATTTGATGACGCTGCCCGATTCGCCGGTGGACATCATTCTGATGCCGGAATTCCAGCGTGGCGTGGCGGTTGCGTATTGCGATTCGCCCGGCCCGCTCGACAAGAACCTGAAGACGTTCTACGCGGTGTCGCCGATTCCCGACGACTGGAACGACAAACAGGTCGATTCGTTCCTGCGCGAATACAACACCCGCATGATCCAGCTGCTCAGCATCCATGAGGGCACGCCGGGGCACTACCTGGAAGGCTGGCATTCGGCCAAGTTCCCCTCCACGCTG
Source organism: Xanthomonas cissicola (assembly GCF_008801575.1). Lineage (GTDB taxonomy): Bacteria > Pseudomonadota > Gammaproteobacteria > Xanthomonadales > Xanthomonadaceae > Xanthomonas > Xanthomonas cissicola. The sequence goes on from NZ_VZPL01000002.1 coordinate 66,467, forward strand.
CGCGCGGTGCTGCGTTCGGGCATGTTCGCCGAAGGCTGGGCGGTATACACCGAGCGCATGATGCAGGAGCAGGGCTACCTGGATAACGACCCGCTGTTCCATCTGGTGCAGCTCAAGTTCTACCTGCGCACCATTGCCAATGCCATTCTCGACCAGGGCGTGCATGTGGACGGCTGGGATCGCGACAGGGCGATGCACCTGATGACCCACGACACCTTCCAGCAGGAAAGCGAAGCCTCAGGCAAGTGGGTGCGTGCGCAGCTCTCCTCCGCGCAGCTCCCGACCTACTTCGTCGGCGTGCAGGAACATCTGGACACGCGCAAGGCGGTACAGGACAAGCTCGGCGAGACGTTCAACCTGAAGGCCTATCACGACAAGATGCTGTCGTACGGCGCCCCGCCGGTACGCTTCGCCCGCGAGCTGATGCTGGATCAGCCGATCGAGTGAGCAGGCTCGCTTCTCCTTCTGGGACATTGCCCCCCTTCATGGGGGAGAAAGTACCCCGCAGGGGCGGATGAGGGTGCGGGCGCAGCCTCGTGTGGCTAACGGAGGACGCACCGTCTTTGTGCAAATTCAACCGACAAAAAAGCGCTGCGTCATCCAACCTTGCGAGTGGCTTCGCCCCGTACCCTCACCCCAACCCCTCTCCCGCAGGAGAGGGGCTTGGATCCTTGCTGATTTCCCTTGGCAAGTTTCAAGCCGTACCAATGCAGTCGCGTGTCCTCACGCGTCGCTTTTTTTGTCACGCATCCGCCGCAACGAATCCGCCGGTCTGCCGCGCCCACAACCGCGCATACAGGCCGCCATGCGCGATCAGTTCCGCATGCGTGCCTGTCTCGACGATGCGCCCGCCGTCCATCACCACCAGCCGGTCCATCCGTGCGATGGTCGAAAGACGATGCGCAATCGCAATCACGGTCTTGTTGCCCATCAACGCGTCCAGGCTGTCCTGGATGGCGGCCTCCACTTCCGAATCCAGCGCCGAGGTGGCTTCGTCCAGAATCAGGATCGGCGCGTCCTTCAGCAACACCCGCGCAATGGCGATGCGCTGGCGCTGACCGCCGGAGAGCTTGACCCCGCGCTCGCCCACATGCGCATCGAAACCGCGGCGGCCTTCGCCATCGATCAGCGTGTCGATGAAGCTGTCGGCGCGGGCCTTGCGCACGGCGTCGAGAAGTTGCGCCTCGCTGGCCTGCGGCCGCCCGTACAGCAGGTTATCGCGGATCGAACGATGCAATAGCAAGATGTCCTGCGTCACCAGGCCGATCTGTCCACGCAGGCTCTCCTGCGTCACGGTTGTGATGTCCTGTCCGTCGATCAGGATCCGGCCCTGCTCCAGGTCGTACAGTCGCAGCAACACATTGACCAGGGTGGATTTGCCGGCACCGGACGGCCCGACCAGGCCGATCTTCTCGCCGGCACGCACTTGCAGGTCCAGCCCGGCAATCACCCCACCGCGCTTGCCGTAATGGAAATGGATGTGCTCGAACCGTACCTGCCCCTGCGTTACCTGCAGCGGCACCGCATCGGCTGCATCCTGCACCTGCACCGGCTGCGAGATGGTCTGCATGCCGTCCTGCACGGTGCCGATGTCCTCGAAAATGCCGTTGACCGTCCACATGATCCAGCCGGACATGTTGTGGATACGGATCACCAGACCGGTCGCCAGGGTGATCGCGCCCACGCTGATCTGGCCGCGGCTCCACAGCCACAGCGCCAGCGCGCAGGTCCCCACGATCAAGAAGCCGTTCGCCACTGCGATGGCGGTGTCCATGGCGGTGGTCACCCGGGTCTGCCCGCGGTGCTTCACTGCCAGCTCGTCGATGGCATCGCGCACATACGCCTGTTCGCGGCCGGCATGGGCGAACAACTTGAGCGTGGAAATATTGGTATAGCCATCGACGATGCGGCCGGTCGCCTTGGAGCGCGCGTCCGATGCAACCCATGCGCGCGCCTTCATGCGCGGCACGAAGAACGCCATCAGCGCCACGTACACCACCAGCCAGAGCAGCAGCGGCGCCATCAGCCAGGGGTCTGCCTGCGCGAACAACCACAGTGCACTGCCGGTGTAGACCACGATGTACCACAGCGCATCCACCATCTGCACGGCCGATTCGCGCAGCGAGGTGCCGGTCTGCATCACCCGGTTGGCGATGCGCCCGGCAAAATCGTTGTTGAAGAAACCCAGGCTCTGGCGCACCACGTAGTTGTGCATCAGCCAGCGCGAACGGTTGCTCAGGCCCGGCACGATCGCCTGGTTGACCAGCAGATTGTGCAGGCCGGTGAAAAGCGGCCTTGCCACCAAGGTGATCACCGCCATCCAGGTCAGTTCGCCCGCATGCTGCCGGAAAAAGTCCGGCCCTGGCTTGCCGGCAAGCATGTCGACGATGCGGCCGAGGAAGTCGAACATCGCCACTTCCACCAGCGCCAGCAGCAGCCCGGCGATCAACGTGGCCAGCAGGATCGGCCACAACGGCCGCAGATAATGCAGATAAAAGCGCCACACGCTGCGTGGCGGCATCTCCCGCTCGATGGGCGGGAAAATATCGATCAGGGACTCGAACCAGCGGAACATTGCGCAGACTTCGGAAACACCGGGATCTCAGGCTAGCCGATCGGGCGTCAAGCCGCAGTGGCGCTGGTCGGCACGCGCGGCCTGATCAGGCCACGCAAGGCGTCAAGCCCTGGCGAGGAGAACAAGAGGCGAGGTTTGCAGCGCCTTCGCCCATGAGGCGCCCACCGCTATCACTCGCGCACGCGCGCAAGCAAGCGATTGACCTCTGCCAGATCGAAATGCCCGGGCTCGAAGCGCCCGCCCAAGGTCGCCAATTCCTGCACATGCTGCGGATGGTCCGGGTCGGCGATGATCTGCACCAGCGCCTGATAATCCGCAATACCGCCACTGCTATCTGGCGGGCAGGCATGGGCCCCGTCCACGCAGCGCGCTACGCGCAGACTCGCATCTGGCGGCAACAGCGCTTCCACTTGCAGGCGATGCTGCCAGCCAGGGCCGGCGCCGTAGAAGTAATCGAAGCCCTTAAGTTCGCCCACCGCGCTTTCCAGCGTGACACGCCCGGCGTGCTTGAGCCGGGGGCGCTCGGGCACATCCAGCCCGGATTCGCCATAACGCCCGCCGCCGAAGTCGAACTCGTACGGATGGGCGCCATTCCAGCCCATTACCGGCTGCAACACGCGATGCAGCGTGGCCAGGCGTACTGCGCCCGACACCAGCAGGCGCCGCCAGATCGGCGGCGCACTGCCGGTCAATGCCACATGCAGTTGATACACCGGCGCAGGTGACTGCAGCGCTTGCTGAGCGGATTTCTTTTTTGCCTTGGTCATCGTGTCGTGCATTCGTCTGCCTGTTATCAGTATGGCGTGCGAGGCAGGCGAATGCAGACGCTGTTTAGATCAGCGATAAAACAACAGCGCAACCGCCAGGCGGGCGCGGCTGGTGCCCGGGTCGGGATGTACCGCTTGTACATCCCGGTTCCGAGTGCCCCGGCCACGCCCGCGTGACCATCGCTCGCCACGGTTTGTTCGCCACGCTCAGGCACTGCGGCGCAGGCGCAAACCGAACAGCAGGTCATACAGGATCGGAATCAGGCCCAGCGTCACCAGCGTGCCCAACGCCAACCCACCGATCATGGTGATGGCCATGCCCGTCCATAGCGGGCCCGCAAACAGCATCAGCGGCACCAGGCCAACGATGCAGGTGAGCTTGGTCATGACGATCGGGCGCAACCGTTTGACCGCGGCAGCCACCACCGCTTCGCGGCGCGGCAGGCCATCGGCAAGTTCGGCTTCGATGCGCTCCAGCAGCAACACCGCGTTGTTGACGATGATGCCGGCCAGCGCCAGCAAGCCGAAGGTCGCCATGAAGCCGAATGGGTAACCGGTCATCACCAGCGCCAGGGCCGCACCGATCAACACGAACGGCACCGCCGACAGCACGATGAACAACTTGCGGAACGAGTTGAACTGCCAGACGAACAGCAACAGGATCGCGCCCAGCGCATGCGGCATGTAGTGCAGCAAGGCCTGATTGGCTTCGGCCGAATCTTCCAGCTCGCCACCAATCTCCACGCGGTAGCCGGGCGGCAATTTGAGCGCGGCGATTGGCGCCGACAACCGTTCGACGATCTCGGTCGCGGTCAGTTGCGGGTTGCGTGCGGTCACGGTGATGGCACGGCTGAGATTGCGCCGCTGGATCGCCGACGGCTCGCTGTCGCGCAGCACCGTGGCGACCGCCGCCAACGGTACCGGTGCGCCGCCTGCCTGCGGGTACACCAACGTATCGGCGGGATTGCCGTTGGCGGCACGCTCGTCGGTGCTGCCGCGCACGACAACCGGCACACCGGTGCCATCGTCGCGGATCAACGTGGCATCCACACCGCTGTATCGCCCCTGCAATGCCTGCGCAATGTCTTCGCTGCTGACACCGGCGCGGCGGGCCTTGAGCTGGTCCACCTGCACCACATAGCGCGGAATGCGCGCCTGCCAATCGTCCTGCACGTCCACGGTGCCCGGCACGGCCCGCAAGGCCCTGGCAATCGCAGCAGCGCTGCTGCGCAGGACCGCCTCGTCCGGACCCACCACGCGATACACCGCCATCCCGGCTTCGGTGGCGCCCAGCGAAAAGCGTTTGGGCTCGGCGCGCAGCGCGGGGAAGTGGCTACGCACATGCGAGCGCACCCGTGCGATCACCGCATCGATGTCGGTATCCGGCCGCACGCTGACCGTGAAGTACGCCTGGTTGGCCGCCGGCAGCGGCGGGTTCAGGCCCAGCACGATGCGCGGCCCGCCATCGGCAACATACCCGATGCTGTCCACCACCTCGGGGTTGGCGTGGCGGTCGCCCAACCAGCGGCTGAGTTCACTCACCGTGCGCAGGGTCTGGCGTGCATCGCTGCCGGCTTGCAATGTCACCGGCATCTGGAACTGCAGGCGGTCGGACTTGGGCAGGAAATCGTATGGAATGGACACCAGCACCGTGACCGCTACCGCCAGCATCGCCGTCATCGCACCGATGAACAGCAGCTTGTGCTGCAGCACGCGTTCGATCACGCGGCGGTAGCCGCGATAGAACCGCGATTCGGCTGCGTCGCTGTTCTTGGTGACATGCACCTTGGCGAAGTACATGCACAGCAGCGGCGTCACCGTGATGCTCAGCAACCACGACCCCAGCAGCGTCACGCCGAGCACGGTGGCCAGCGAGCGCAGATATTCGTTGGTGCTGGTCTGGCCGAAGAAGAACGGCGAGAACGCCAGCACGATGACCAACGACGAGGTCAGCAAGGGTGTCGCCAACGTCCGGCCCGCATCGATACAGGCCTGGCGGCGTTCCTCGCCGGCCACCAGACGGCGCTCGATGTCTTCGGCAATCACGATGCCGTTGTCCACCAACAAGCCCAGCGCAAGAATAATGGCGGCAATCGAGACCGTTTGCAGCTCCACGTTCAGCACACGCATGACGATCAACGAGGCGAAGATGGTCAACGGCACGATCGCGCCGACGATCAACCCGGTGCGCCAGCCCAGAAACAGCATCACCACCGCCATGACGATGACGATGGTCTCGCCCATGACGTGATGCATCTTGCCCATCTCGCGCTCGACCACATCGGCCTGGAAGCTCACCACGTGCTGGGTGAAGCCGACAGGCAGCTCGTGTGCGGTGTCGTCGAGCTTGGCGCGCAGCGCCTTGCCGAAGTCGGCGATATTGCTGCCCGGCTGCATCGAGACCGAGACCACCACTGCCGGCTGGCCCTGGTACACGGCCGCGCTTTGCGGCGGGTCGGCCGGCATCACCTGCACCTGTGCCAGTTCGCCCAGGGTCACTTCGCGGGCACCGCCGGCAGGCGCGCCAGGCACGCTCAGCAACACGCCACGCAACTGCTCGGGCGTGCGGATTTCGCCGGACGTAGCCACGGTCAGCGCCAGCCCGGACACCGCGACCTGCCCACCGGAACCCACCACATTCTGCGCGCGCAACTGCGCCATGACGCTGGACGGCGTCAAGCCGCTCGCCAGCAACCGCGCACGGTCAAACGACACGTACACCGATTCGTCCTGCAGGCCATACAACTTCACCTGCTCCACGCCGGGCAGGGCGTACAGCTGTTCGCGCATGCGCCGCAACGGGCCGCGCATTTCGCTCATCGAAAAGCCCGGTGCGGTCACCGCGATCGACGCCACCGACACGCGCCCGAAGTCGTCGTCGACAAAGGGACCAAGGGTGCCCGCAGGCAATTGCGCGCCGGCCTCTGCGGCCTTGGCGCGCACGCGCTGCCAGAGCGCCGGCAGATCCTGCACATCGTCATAGGCGGTCAGCTGCACGATCGCGCTGCCCGGATGCACCGTGGTGACGATGCGCTTGATGCCGGCCAGCTCGCGCAAACGCTCCTCCACCGGTCGCGCCAGCAGGTTCTCCACCTGTTCGCTGGGCATGCCCGGATAGGCCACCGACACCAGCGTGTCGCGCACGGTCACCGACGGTTCTTCCTGCGATGGGAAACCGAGAAACGCCACGATGCCGCCGATCAGGATCATCGCTGCGGCAAACAATGTCAGGCGGCTCGAGCGCATCGCCATCTGGGTCAGCTTCATGGCGTGCGACCTCCGCTCAACTGCGTCTGCGCCTGCAGTGGCGTCACCGGCTGGCCGTTCACCAAGAAGCCCACGCCGGCGCTCACCACCTGCTCGCCTGCACGCAGCCCGCGCAGAATCTGCACGCGCTCGCCGACGATCGTTCCCAGGTCGACCGCGCGTTCGATCACGGCCCGCGTTGCCGGCTGGTAAACGAACACGCTGGCCTGTTGCCGGTTGAGCCGGGGCAATACCGCCGACAACGGCACACTCGGCGTGGAAGCGGCAGGCGTCGGCAGCGTCAGCATCACGCTGTCGCCGCTGCGCAGCGAAGGCGCGGCGCCGAACGGTTCCAGCAAGGCCTGTACCGTCGTGGCATTGTCCAGGCGGCTGGAAAGACTGCGCAGACGCAGTTCGACCGGCGCGTCGCCCGCATCCACCACGCGGGCATGCACGGTTTGCCCTGGCACCAGACCGGCACCGGCAGTTGCCGGCAGCGTGGCGACCAGTTGCACATGGCCCTGCCCTTCCACCTGCAGCACCGTCTGCCCTGCCGCCACATCGGCCTGCGGTTGTTGCAGGCGCGCCACCACGCTGCCATCGAAGGGCGCGCGGAGCTCGCCCAGACGCATGCCGCGGCGCGCCATGGCCAGGTCGGCCCTGGCCACCTGCAGCTGCGCGGCGGCCGCATCTGCAGCCGCGCGCGCGGCAGTCAAGGTGGCGTTGGAACTGGCACCGTCATCGAACATTGCCTGTTGCTGGCGCAATTGCAGCTGCCGTTCGCCGGACTGCGCCAGTGCCGCGCGCACGTTGGCATCGGCCTGCTGTTCGTGCAGGCGCAGCGGTTCATCGTCCAGCCGTGCCAGCAGTTGCCCGCGGGTCACCCGGTCGCCGACCTCCACCAGCACTGCCGACAGACGGCCTGCCCCTTCGAACCCCAGCTCGGCGCGTTGTTCCTGGCGCACCAGCGACGGCACCTGCAGCGGGTTATCGCTCCCTTTGCCGAAGCGCTCCAGCTTCACCGCGCGCGGTGTCTCGGTGGCCGGCGCATCCGGCCCACTGCATGCGGCCAGTCCCAGCAGCAATGTGCCGCACACCAGGCCGCGATAAAACATCGTCATCATTCGATCCCCCGGTGTATGCCGCTCAGCGGCTGTAGGTCAATGCGAGATTGCCGCTCACCACGCTGCGGCGTGCCACCAGCGGGCTGTCTTCGGCGTTGTCCAGGTAGCGCGTTCCGGTGACCCCCACCGTGGTGGCCCAGTGCTCGCCCAGCGAGTGCGTCCAGCTGCCACCTACCGCGGCGGCATACGCACCGGACCCGGCATTGAAGGCGGCAAAGCGGGTGCGCGCGGCTTGCGCATCGCTGACGCCGAAGTAAGCCTGATTGAAGCGGCGGTCGCCGCCATGCACGTCCAGGTCCAGGGTGACCGTGTCGTTGGCGCTATGCAGCAGGGTGAACTCCATCCCGGCGCGATAGCGGTTGCGGCGCGCAGCATCCTTGAGCGTGAATTCCGCCTCCGCATTGACGTTCATGTAGGGCGTCACTTGCTGCATCACCAGCGTGCGCGACGTCACCGAGCCAGGCACATCGCCCATGCCGGCCAGCAGGCGCGAGCCCGGCCGCCAGTTGCTGTCGCTTTGCAGCCGTCCCAGGTCGTAATACAGCGATTGCGATATGTAGAAACCGAACTTGCTCTGGAATTGCAGGCCGCCGCCGCGGGAGGTGTCGAAGAACAGCACGCCGCGCTGCACCACCAGCACCGGGTTGAATTGCACGCGCGCGCGCTCGGCGCCGGCATACTCCGGCGTGGCAACCGCTGCGGCGCCTGCCGTGATTTCAGTGCGGTCTCCCAGCAGGCGCGAACTCCCGGTCAGATCGGTTTGTGCGTGCGCGACGCACGGAATGGCGCTCATGCAGGCAAGGACGCCGGCGCGAACGGCATGGTTGCCACGCAGGCGATTGAAGGACGATACGTTCATCGAAGGTCTCCGTCGGAAGTCAGGAAGCGGTGGGCAGGCGCACGCCATAGAACGCCTGAAACAGCGCAATACGGCTCAGCACGCGTTGGCGTGCGGTATCCAGGTAATCGAGTTCGGTCTGAGCGATGCGGGTCCGCTCGGCCAGCAGCGCGCTGCGGTCTTCCAGACCGGCATCCACGCGTTCATGCATTCGCGCAAGACGCAGTTGCTCGCGTTCGACCTGCTCGCGCGAGCGCGGTTCGGCCTGCGACAAGGTGGCGTGGGCGTCGAGCGCGTTGGCGACCTCGCGGAATGCAGCTTCGATTGCCTGTTCGTAGGCAACGACATCGGCGCGTTCGCGCACCTGCGCCAGATCCAGATTGGCGCGATTGCGGCCGCCATCGAACAACGGCAAGTTCAGCTGCGGCATGAAGCTCCACACACCATGGCCTGCAGAAAACAAGCCGTTCAATCCGTCGCTGGCAGTACCCACGCTGCTGCTCAAGGTGATCGACGAAAAAAACGCCGCGCGCGCCGCACCGATGTCGGCATTGGCCGCGCGCAACTCCAGCTCGGCCTGCTGGATGTCCGGGCGTTGCAGCAACAGCGACGAATCCAGGGCGCGCCACGCACTGGCAGGCGTATCAGCGGCGATCAGACCCTGCAGATCGCCGGGTACCGGAGTGCTGTCGTAGCCGGCCAGCAACTGCAGCGCACGCACCGCCGCAGCGTGGTTGTCGTTGCCCTGCAGGGCCGTCACATGGGCCTGGTCGGCCTGGCGCCGCTGCGCATCGCGCTCGTCGCGCGCAATCAGCCCTACCTGATATTGCCGCTCGGCAACGGCAAGCAACGCAGCGCTGTCGGCATCCAGCGATTGCAGCTGTTGCAGCGCCTGCGCCGTGGCACGCTCGGCGGTGTAGGCGCGCAGTACCTCTGCAATCAGGGCGCCACGCGCCGCGTCGCGGCCATAGGTACTGGCCAGGTAGCGCTGGCGTGCGGCCTCGGACATCGCCTGCAGCTTGCCGAAAAAGTCCACTTCGACATTGCCGATCCCCGCATTGGCAATCACCAGATCCTGCTGGTACCGCGCATCCAGCGTCGGGTTGTCGAAATGTTGCCGCAGCTGCTGTGCGCCAACGGCGAGCGTCGGCAGGCGCGACGCCTGCGCGATGCCGTACTGCGCACGCGCCTGTTCTACCTGCAACGCCGCACGGCGGAAATCGCCGTTGTGTGCCAAGGCACGTTCGATCAGGGGCCGCAGGTCGCGGTCTGGCGCGAAGGCCTGCAGAAACGCGCGCTCTTGCGCGTTCAGAGCGACGGCGGCGGTCGCATTGGCGTCGGGCTGACCGGATGCCGGTGCGGATGCCGCCTGCGGGCTGCCGAAGGTGGCCGGTACGCTGACCACCGGGCGCTGGTAGGCCGGTGTCAGCGAGCAGCCAGCCGCCAGCACCGCACTGGCGGCGACCAGGCACAGGCAAGACCAACGATGCGGAATAATTTGTGGAATCATGATGTCGGAGCACAGAGCCAATCTCGACCGACATCCTCGACCCGCAGCGTCCAGGTTGTTTTCGGGAATTATCCAGATTTGATCGAGACGACAGGGCAACACGCCATGACAGGCAAAAAGGTTCTGCTGGTGGAAGACGACAGCGATAGCGCCAGCATTCTGGAGGCCTATCTCCGCCGCGACGGCTTCGATGTGGCGGTGGCCGGCGATGGCGAACGCGCCATCCAGCTGCACCGGCAATGGGCACCGGATCTGGTGCTGCTGGACGTGATGCTGCCCAAGCTCAGCGGCATCGAGGTGCTGTCGACGATCCGCCGCGCCGGCGACACGCCGGTGATCATGGTCACCGCCATTGGCGATGAGCCGGAAAAGCTCGGCGCCCTGCGCTACGGCGCCGACGATTACGTGGTCAAGCCGTACAGCCCCAAGGAGGTGGTGGCGCGCGTGCATGCCGTGCTACGCCGCAGCGTGGCGGTGCGCGCGCCGGGCGAACCATTGCAGCACGGTCGGCTGAGCGTGGATCCGGCCGCCGTGGTCGCCAGCGTGCAACACGAAAACGGCGACAGCGTGGCGCTGGATCTGACGCCGACCGAATTCAACCTGCTCGCGCTGCTGCTCAAGACCCCATTCAAGGCCTTTACGCGCAGCGAACTGCTCGACGCCTGCCTGCCCGACAGCGATGCATTGGAACGGGTGGTGGATTCGCACATCCACAACCTGCGTCGCAAACTCGAAGTGCATGGCATCACCGGTGTACTGGTCACCGTGCGTGCAGTGGGATATCGCTTTCAATGAACGTGCTGCGGCGGTTTCATGCCTGGCGCAACCAGGCGCCCCTGTGGTGGTGGGTCGGACTGCGCATGAGCGCGCTGGCGGTGGTGACCATGATGGTCATCGCGTTCGGCATGTGGTGCTATTTCAATCTGCGCTACAGCCTGATCCTGAGCAATGTGCCGGCCGAACCGCGTGCCGAGATTTCCCAGCTGATCGAGCAACCCAGGGCCAACCAGGCCCGCCTGTGGGAGCTGTTCCAGCGCTATTACGACATCGAAAATTTCCTGCCCGGGCTGGCCAATCCGGACTGGTGGATGCTGGGCGCCATGATGACCATCTCGGTGCCGGTCATCCTGTTCTGCGGCCTGCTCGCGTCGCGGCCGCTGTCGCGGCAATTTTCGCAGGTGGCTTTCGCGGCGCACCGGGTCAGCGATGGCGATTTCGGCGCACGCGCACAAGTGGTGCGCGGCGCGCCGGACGAGCTCACTGCCCTGGCCGAGGACTTCAATACGATGAGCGGCAGGCTGCAGCAGTACGAGCGCGAATTACGCGACTCCAGCGCGATGCTGGCGCATGAATTGCGCACCCCGCTCAATGCCGCGATGGGACGCGTGCAAGGCATGCTGGATGACGTCTTCCCGCGCGAACCCGAGCAACTGCGGCTGGTGCATCGCCAGCTGGAGCAGATCAATCGCCTGATCGGCGACCTGCACCTGGTGTCGCTGGCGCGTGCCGGCCAGCTGGTGCTGGAGCCGGAAAGCGTCGAGCTGCGGGAACTCGTCGCCGAGCGCATCGAATGGGCGGGGCCGGCGCTGCGCGAGGCGCAGATGACCATCCACTACCCCACGCATCCGGCGCTGCGCCTGCATGCCGACCGGCACCGGCTGGGCCAGGTGCTGTCGATCCTGATCGATAACGCGTTGCGCTACGCCGCCGCCGGCAAGCTGCTGGAGATCGAGGTGCGCCGCGATGGCACCGGCGTGCAGCTCACCGTCGGCGACCGCGGCCCCGGCGTGGCGCCCGCGCAATTGCCGCACCTGCTGGACCGCTTCTGGCGCGCCGACAGCTCGCGCGCGCGGCATTCCGGCGGCAGTGGCCTGGGCCTGGCGATCGCCTCGGCCATCTGTCAGGCGCACGATGGCCAACTGGTCGTCAGCAATCGCCCCGGCGGTGGCCTGCTGGCCAGCGTGCAGTTACCGCTGGGGCATTGACGCAACGCCCGGCCACGCGCACGCCAGCGCGACTGCCCGCACCTGCGGGCAGTTGCGCAACCGATCACCGCGACTGCAGGCTCGGCACCGCGTCGCTCACATGGGCGTGGCGGCGCATGATCCAGTTGAACAACGGCGTGGCCATCAGCGTGGACAGGATCGCCATCAGCACCAGCACCGAGAACAGGCCCTGCTCGATTACACCCGCCTGCAAGCCGATGTTGATGATGATCAGCTCCATCAACCCGCGTGCATTCATCAGCGAACCGATCGCCATGGCGTCGCGGTTGTTCTCGCCGGTGGCACGCGCCGCGGCCCAGCAGGCCACGCCCTTGCCGATGAACGATGCGGCCAGGATCGCCACGCCGGCCAGCATGATCTGCGGCTGCAGCAACACGCTGAGCTGGGTTTTCAAGCCCGAGTAGGTGAAGAACATCGGCAGCAACAGCACCACGACGAATGGCTGCAGCATCTCGCGCAGCTTCTCGGTCAATGCGCCCCTGGGCAGGCAGACACCGAGCAGGAAACCGCCGAACACTGCATGGATGCCGATCGCATCCATCGCCCAGGCGCTGGTGCAGAACAGGATCAGCACCACCGCCAGGACACTGTTGCTCAGCGGCTGGCCTGGCACCACATGATCGGCCAGCCGCTTGAGCAGATGCCGGCCGACGAAAATCATGAAGACCGCATAGCCGATGCCGCCGCCGATGGCCAGGTAGGCACTGCCCCAACTACCGCCGAAACTGGCCAGCACCACGGCCAGAATGCACCACGCTGCAGCATCGTCGAACGCGCCAGCGGTCAGCGCCAAGGTGCCCAACGGGCTATTGGTCAGACCGCGTTCGTGGATGATGCGCGCCAGCATCGGAAAGGCGGTGATCGCGATCGCCGCGCCCAGGAACAACGACGCTTCGGTCAGCTTGGCCTTTTCCGAAAACAGGCCATCCACGTTGATCAACCACGGGCACATGGCAAACGCCAGCAGGAACGGCACCGCGATGCCCGCCATCGACACGCTCATGGCGCTGCGATAGCGCGCGCGAAAGTGGTCGCCGCGGAAATCGGTTCCGACCAGGAACATGTACAGGCCCACGCCGAACTGCGCGAACACATACAGCACGTCCAAGGTCTGCTTGGGGAACAGGGCCGCCTGCGCGCCCCGCGCCAGCAAGCCGAACAACGAGGGCCCCAGCATCACGCCGGCAATCATTTCCCCCACCACCTGCGGTTGCCCGAGGCGCTTGGCCAGCATGCCGACCAGCCGGCATACCAACAAAATCGCGGCCGCCTGCAAAAAGAAGTACACCGACATCTGCGGAGTGGTCATGCGTGCGGCAACATCCCTGAAAAGTGCGCAGATCGTAACCGGAGCTGCCGCACTTCGATAGCGTGCGGCTGCCGTGGCGATCCAAGCCCATCTGCGCGCTTGGGCCCGCCAGGCGCAGCGCGAAGGTCATCCGCGCTTGCCTGCATCATTTGCCCGCAGCGGTCGGCATCGGCACCGGCGTCAGCACCAGGTCCTGGAAATCGAAGCTGAAATCGGTCAACGGCGAAATCGGCTCCATGCGCATCTCGCGCACCGCGCCATCCGGGGTCAGCGCGAAATTGACGAAGGCATCGGCATTCAAGGAGCGGTCGTCCCAGCGCACGATGAAGCTGTCGTGCTGCCAATGCTCCAGCGTGCCCACCAACTGGGCGGTCTTGGCGAACTGCAGGCGCAGCCGCTTGCCGTCCTGCACAATCGCCACATCGCCATACCAGGGGTCGCGATAGGTGGCCGCGTAACTGCGCAGCGGCAACGACGGCGTGGACCGCGACGCACGCGCGTCCTGGTGCTTGTTCCAACTCGCGTCCGCATCGCTATCGGCCTTCTCCACCAGCTTGGCGTAAGCGGCGGTCCAATCGGTGGACGGCACCTGCAAGAACGCATCCAGCACCTGGAAGGTCACCGCATTGAACGCTGCGCCCACCTCCTGATTGGTCAACACCACCACACCCAGCTTCTGATCCGGCAGCAGCGTCAGGCGCGACACCATGCCGGGCCAGCCGCCGGTGTGCCAGACCATGCGATGGCCGCGGTAATCGCTCAGGCTCCAGCCCTCACCGTAGCCGGCGAAGTTCGGCCGCGCCGCGGCAAGCTCGGGCACCTGCACCTCGCCGATCGGGATCGGCGTGATCATCGACCACATTTCCTGCTGACGCTTGGCGCTGAACAGGGGTTTGCCATCGGGCAGGATGCCGCCGGCCAGTTGCACATTCATCCACAGCGCCATGTCGTGCACGCTGGAATAGATGCCGCCGGCGCCGGAGTTGTTGGACCAGGTCAGCGGCGCCACCGTGCGCAGCTCGGTAAAGTCGTACTTGGCATGCCCGACTGCGGCGTGATCGCCGGGCTGCAGATGGTCGGCGTTGAAGCGCGTGCCGCGCATGCCCACCGGGTCGAAGATGCGTTGCTGCAGAAATGCCGCGTAACTCTGCCCGGAGACCTGCTCGATCACCTTCTGGGCGACTGCGTACAGGATGTTGTCGTACGCATAGCGGTCGCGAAAACCGCCCTTCAGCGGCACCTTGGCCAGGCGCTGCACGACCTCTTCGGTGGTGTAGCTGGTGCTGGGCCAGAACAATAAATCGCCTGCCCCCAGACTCAGGCCGCTGCGGTGCGCCAGCAGATCGCGGATGCGCATCTGCCCGCTCACATACGGGTCTGACATGCGGAACCACGGCAGATGGTCGATGACCTTGTCATCGAGCGAGAGCTTGCCTTCATCGGCCAGAATCGACAGCGATGCGGCAGTGAACGCCTTGGTATTGGAGGCAATCGCAAACAACGTGTCGGCCTGCACCGGCGCGGGCTTGCCGGTCTCGCGCACGCCATAGCCGCGCTCCAGCACCACCTGGCCGTCCTTGACGATGGCCACCGCAATACCGGGCACGTCGAACTGCTTGCGCACGCGTTCCATCTGCGCATCGAACTGCTGCATGCCGGCGGGGAGTTCGGCCGCGTGCGTTGTCGTCACCAAGCTTGCCACCATCAGCACGCCCCCACTCAGCCATCGGTTCAAGGTCACTGCATCACCTTCAGGTTATTGGTCAGATCGATCCGCCGGCGCCATCCAGCGCCAACGGTTGCGGCGCCACCAGCACGCCATTGGCATCGGCGTACAGCCAATGGCCCGGAACGAAGGGCACGCCGGCAAAATTCACCGGCACATCCACATCGCCCAGATCGCGTCGCTCGGTGCGGCGCGGACAAGCCGCCAGCGCCAGCACCCCCAGCGGCAACGTGGCAAGAATCTCGACATCGCGCACGCAGCCGTGAATCAGCACGCCGGCCCAGCCGTTCGCGACCGCGTTGGCCGCGATCTGTTCGCCCAGCAGCGCATGCTTCAGCGAGCCCTGCCCGTCCACCACCAGCACGCGGCCGTCGCCCGGCGTTGCGGCCAGCTCGCGCACCCGCGAGTTGTCTTCGAAACAGCGCACCGTGGCCAACGGTCCGGCGAATGCCGTGCGCCCGCCGAAGTGGCGGAACAGCGGCTCGGCGATCATCGCGTCGGGGTAGCGGTCACACAGATCAGGCGTGGTCCAGGTCATCGGGGCGATCTCGCGCGGCAGAGCTGGCATGGTAGCCGGCTGTGGCGGCGCGCGGGCGATGGGTGACCGATGACCGATACCCGATAAAGCGACATGCAGGCGCGCACGCGCAGCGAAGGTGCGCGCACGCGGACAACGCTGCGTTCGCCGTGTCGTGATGGTCGCTGCAAGGCAGACGCCATGCGGCGCTTGCCGCGCATGGTCTCCGCCAATGCGCTGCTGCGCTAGCGTCCAGGGCATCGGCTTAAAGTAAGCACTGCGAATGCGCCGAACTGCGGCATCGAGACGCGTGATGCAGCCGACGCGGGTGGAGGCAGCTGCGCCGTTGGCGTCTTGCGCAGCCCACCTCGAGCCGTTTGCAACGCCAACACGGCAGACCCGCGCAGGGGCAACGCCCTGGCACGACGACCGCCAGACTGCCATGCAACGTTGCGCCGTGCAGGCTCAACCATTGCACTGCGCAACGGCGCCCCATTGGCAACCGCATCTTCTCATCGCGCAACGCGCGCCACGGCTATGATCGGGCGGCGCGCGTTGCATCCACTGAAGCATCCGCAATGGTGCACGACCTCGCCAGCGAGTATCCATGCAATGACCGATCTGTTCGCTTCCGCACCGCCCGCCCTCGAAGGCATCCACATCGGCATTGGTGGCTGGGTCTATGCGCCGTGGCGCGCGGGCATGTTCTACCCGGAAGGGCTGGTGCAGCGCCGCGAGCTGGAATACGCAAGTCGCCACGTCACCGCCATCGAGATCAACGGAACCTATTACGGCACGCAGAAGCCGGCCACCTACGCAAAGTGGCGCGATGAAGTGCCGCCCGGCTTCGTGTTCTCGGCCAAGGCGCCGCGCCGCATTACCCAGTCGCGCAAGCTGGCTGGCACCCAGGCGCAGGTGGAAGATTTCATCGGCGGCATTGTCGAGCTCGGCGATACCCTTGGCCCACTGGTGTGGCAATTCGAACAAGGGCACCGGCTGCAGGCCGACGATCTGGACGCGTTCTTGTCGTTGCTGCCCAAGCGTGCAGGCACGCGTGCGCTGCGCCATGTGCTGGAGATCCGCGACCACGATGCGGTGGATGCCTCGCTGCTCGCATTGGTGCGCGGCCATGGCGTGGCCACGGTGTTTACCGATTCGGATGAGCACCCCTCATTCGCCGATCTCTCCACGGATTTCGTTTATGCGCGTCTGATGCGCAGCCAGGCGCGCCTGACTGCGGGGTATCCGGCGCCGGCACTGGCGCGCTGGGCAGAGCGCATCCAGGCCTGGCGTCGTGGCGAAGACCCGGCCGACCTGCCGCACGTGGATGCTTCCACAGCGCCGGCACGGCAGCCGCGCGAGGTCTTCGTGTTTTTCATCAGTGCGGCGAAAGAACGCAACCCGGCGGCGGCGATGGCGCTGTTGAAAGAATTGTCGGCGCGTTAGAGCAGTTCGCAACGCGACTGCGCAGCCGCGATGCGGGCGCCGCCGGCACTCGGACCCGGCAGGTTCCACGCGTGCGCTCGGCGTCTGCATGCGGCATCCACAGCCATCTGACGACGGGTTGCTGTTGTATGAGCCGCTCTTGGTCCGCGCATGCAATCGGCGACGATCGATGCGGCCGTCTCTGGAGCGCAGCGTTGATCGAAGAGGTGCAGCGATCGATCGCGGCGTGAGGCGGTGCATCGCTCGTCGGCCATCTTGCCGTGATGTAAGCCGGTCGATGGCTGGCGGGTCGCGCGATGACGGCTCGACAGCCGGGTCAGCCATCCCCTCGCCCCGCCGCTGCACACTGGCGCCGCTTCCCTCGCAGCGCAACATCACGCACTTTTCGGCGACAATGGCGCATGCCCACGACCGACCTGCGCAAGGCGCAACTGCAAATCCACTTCTGCGTCCTGCTTTGGGGCATCACCGCGATCCTGGGCAAGCTGATCACGCTGCAGGCTTTGCCGCTGGTGTGGTGGCGCATGTTGATCGTGGTGGTGGCACTGGCCTTGTGGCCACGCGTGTGGCGCGGGCTGCGCGGCTTGTCCGGGCGTGTGGTGCTGGGCTATTGCGGCATCGGCGCGCTGGTGGCCTTGCACTGGCTCACCTTCTACGGCGCGATCAAGCTGGCCAATGCGTCGGTGGCGGCGACCTGTATCGCACTGGCGCCGGTTTTCACGGCAGTGATCGAGCCATTGGTCACGCATCGCCCGTTCCGTCCGCGCGAGTTGTTGTTCGGGCTGGCCGTATTGCCCGGCGTGGCGCTGGTCGTCGGCGGGGTGCCGGACGGCATGCGGGCCGGCGTGGTGGTGGGCGCGATTTCGGCGGTGTTCGTCGGGCTATTCGGCTCGCTCAACAAGCGCATGGTGGCGCATGCCGACCCGCTCACCGTCACCGCGCTGGAACTGGGCGCCGGCACGTTGACCCTGACCCTGCTTGCACCGGCGATGCCGCTGCTGCTGCCGGCGTTGCATGGCGATCTGCTGGTGGTGCCCAGCCTGCACGATGGCGTGTTGCTGCTGGCGTTATCGCTGGCCTGCACCTTGCTGCCCTTCGCGCTGGCGCTGGTGGCGTTGCGGCATCTGAGCGCCTATTCGGTGCAACTGGTGACCAATCTCGAACCGGTCTACGCCATCGTGCTGGCGATCGCGCTGCTGGGCGAACAACGCGAACTGACCCTGCAGTTCTATCTCGGCGTGGCGATCATTCTCGGCGCGGTGTTCCTGCATCCGGTCCTGGAGCGTCGGCGCACCGCTGCGCACCCGGAATTGCTCGGCACAGCCGAGGCGAAGAATATCGTCGACTGATTGCACGGCGCTGCAAGACCACGCTTCTCCACAGCGACCGTTGCGTTGAAGCACGCCGATGTTCAAGCGGCATCGCGCGGCGTCAGCATCCCGGCGCGCAGCAATCGACGTTCCATGCGCTTGCCAGGCCACCTGCATCGGCAGGCGCGCAACCACGCCCACCCTACTCCAGCGCAACCACCTGATCGCGCCCGCCGCGCTTGGCCGCATACAGGGCCTGGTCGGCGCGCTTGATCAACGCCTCCACGCTTTCCTGCGGGTACAAGGTCGCCACACCGATACTCACCGTCACCGGCAGCGCGATCGTCATCGCCGCCACGCTCTGGCGCAGGTATTCGCATTGCACGCGTGCCTGCAGCAGATTCGCATTGGGCAGCAGCAACACGAATTCCTCGCCGCCATAACGGGCGATGGTGCCGGCACCGGCCATATGCGCACGCAGCAGGGTAGACAGTTCGCGCAGCACGGCATCGCCCTGATCGTGCCCATGCACATCGTTGACGGTCTTGAAATGGTCCACGTCCAGCAGCGCGACCGACAGCGGTTGGCCCACCGCGCGCGTCTGTTCGGTGGCCGCCGCCAATGCCACCGCGAACGCACGCCGGTTGGGCAGGCCGGTCAAGGGATCGGTGCGGGTCTGTTCGACCAGGTCGGCGTGCAACGCATCCATCTGCGCGTAATAGCCGGCCATCTGCTGTTCGTACCATTCGCGCTCGTGCAGCTGCTGGCGCAACTGCCGGCCGGCCAGCCGCAACTCAAGCAGCTGCGAGGCCTGCCGCGACAATGCCTGCAAGGCCTCGCGCTGGTCTTCGCGCAGATGCGCCGGGGCCTGGTCGAACACGCACAGCGAACCCAGCGCCATGCCCTGGCTGGTCACCAGCGGCGCGCCGGCGTAGAAGCGCACCCCGCCGCTGCCCACCACCATCGGATTATCGTGAAAGCGTGGGTCCAGCAAGGTGTCGTCCACCATCAGCACTTCGTCCGGGCGCAGGATCGCGTGCGCGCAGAACGAGATATCGCGCGGTGCTTCGCTGCGCGGCGCACCGTGCGCAGACTTGAACCACTGCCGGTCTTCGTCCACCAGCACCACCGCCGCCATCTGCGTCTCGCACAGCGTGGAGGCAATCATGGTCAGGTCGTCGAATGCCCGTTCGGCCGGCGAATCCAGCACGTCGTACTGGCGCAGCGCGGCCAGCCGCTCGGCCTCGTTGCTCGGCAATTCCGGTTTGATCACTGCCGCCCCCTGGCTGTTATCTGTGAAAGTATGCCGGAGCCCAGCCAGTGCCACCATCGGGCGGCCCCCCACTCTGCAGCACCGCAAGCGCCGCCCTGGCCGGCATCGGATGTTTCGAAGCGTGATCCATAGAGCGGGCGCAAACGCCCGGCACGGCGTTGCCCGTTGGGCGCGGCAGCACGGCACTGCAGCGGGGGCATGTGCCGTGTCCGAAAGGCCGGCTGTGCTGGCCTAACAGCGATGCAGTCGGCCCGGCACAGGCGCTTACCAATCGGTGCGTTGCGGCAGCAGCCCGCGCAATTCCGCATCGCTGAGGTTGCGCCACTGCCCCGGCTTGAGCGCAGCCAACTTGATGTTGTCGATGCGCACCCGGCGCAGTTGCGTCACCCGGTAGCCGAACTCGGCAGCCATCAGGCGAATCTGTCGATTCAGGCCCTGCTCCAGCACGATGCGGAAGCCGAATTTGGCAATGCGCGCGGTGCGGCACGGCAGCGTGGTTTCGTTGTGGATGCGCACGCCGCGCGCCATGCCGCGCAAGAATTCGTCGGTGACCGGCTTGTTGACCGCGACCAGGTATTCCTTCTGGTGGCGATTTTCCGCGCGCAGGATCTCGTTGACGATGTTGCCGTTGCTGGTCATCAGGATCAGCCCTTCGGAGTCCTTGTCGAGCCGGCCGATCGGGAAGATGCGCTGCTCGTGACCGACGAATTCGACGATATTTCCCTTGACCGAACTCTCGGTGGTGCAGGTGATGCCCACCGGTTTGTTGAGCGCGATGTAGACGTGCTTGCGACCACCGAGCTTCTTGGCCTCGCGTATGCGTAGCGGCTGGCCATCCACCAGCACGGTATCTTCCTCGCCGACCACCGCGCCGGTGCCGGCGGGCACGCCATTGACGGTGACCCTGCGTTCGCCGATCAGACGATCGGCCTCGCGGCGTGAGCAAAAGCCGGTTTCGGCGATGTATTTGTTGAGTCGGATCGTCATCTGCCAATTATCGGCGATTTAGAGCAGCCGACAAAACTACCGTGCAGCCGCCAGAGGCGTGTACACGCAGCACCGGCATGACGCTGCGGGAAGTCGCCTGGGTCAAGTGCGCTTACCCGGAGACGGCCACCAGCTGCGGCGTGTGCAACAGCTCTTCCAGCGGGCATGGACGATGCAGGCTGAAACCCTGCACCTGGCCCACACCGGCTTCGCGCAGCCCGGGGATGTCGGCCTCCGATTCCACGCCTTCGGCGACCACCTCGATGCCCAGCGCCAGCCCGACCTGGGCGATCGAATGCACCGCCGCGCGATCCACCGCATCGTGCGCATAGTTGCGGACGAAGCCGCAATCGATCTTCAACACGTCCACGGTGAATTGCTTGAGATAGCCGAACGAGGCCAGGCCGCTGCCGAAATCGTCCAGCGCCACGTGGCAGCCGCGCGCGCGCACGCTCTGCACGAAACGCTGCGCGTGTTCCAAATCGCCGATGACCGCGGTCTCGGTGATCTCCATGCACAGCTTCGGCACCAGTGCCGGGTAGCGCTCGAACAGGGCGCAGACAACGTCGAGAAAATCCGGTTGCGCGATCGATTGCGCAGACAGATTGACGTGGCACAGGTCCAGCGTCGCCACATGCATCGGGTTGGCCGACAACTGCGCGCACAGCGCTTCCAGCACATAGGTATCGACCATGCGCCCCAAGCCGTAACGCTCCACTGCCGGCAAGAATTCACCCGGACTCAGCACCCGTCCGTCGCTGGCACGCATGCGTACCAGCACCTCGTACTGCAGGCGTCCCGGGTCGTTCAGCACCTGGATTTTCTGCGCGTACAACAGCAAACGCTCTTCGGCGATCGCCTGTTGCACCGCACTGATCCAGCCGCCATCGTGGCGGCGCTGCGCCAGTGCCAGATCGTTTTCGTTGAAGCAGCGAATGCGGTTGCGCCCTTCTTCCTTGGCCGCATGACAGGCCAGATCGGCGGCGGTCATCAAGGCATTGAGGTCGCTGACGCCCTGGCGAATCTCCACCACGCCAAAACTGCAACTGGGCGTCAGCGGCCGCCCGCCTTGATGGCTCCACGGTTGCCCGAGCGCGCCGTGCATGCGTTCCAGCACGATTTGAGCCTGCGCCAGATCGGTATTGGCCAACAGGATGGCGAACTCATCGCCGCCCAGGCGCCCCAACCAATCGCCGGAACGCAGCTGCATGGTGATCACATCGGCGAAGTGGCACAGGAATCTGTCGCCGACCGCATGCCCGAAGGTGTCGTTGACCAGCTTGAAATGATCCAGGTCGACAAAACACAGCGCGTGGCACATCTGCGGCGATTGCGGCAGCTCGATCAGGCGCAGCAGCCGGCGTTCGATTTCATGCCGATTGATCAGGCCGGTCATCGCATCGTGGCGCGCATGGAAGGCCACTTCGTCGGCCAGCTCATGGGCGTGCGAGACATCTTCGATCACCGCCAGCACCAGGGTCGGCTCTTCCGGCCCCGGCTCGACCAATGAGGCGCTCCAGCGGCCCCACATCACCCCGCCATCGGCACGCACGAAGCGCAACTCGCCGGACTGCAGCAGCTTGGGCCAATCGAGCATGCCGCGGCTGTCCAGCTTGATGTCTTCCGGATGCATCACCTCGGCCAGCGTGCAGGCCTGCAGCTCTTCGGGTCGGTAGAGCAGCACATTGGCCATCGACGCGTTCGCATCCAGCACGTTGCCGCGCAGATCGAACTTGACCATGCCCAGCGCCGCCTGCTGAAACGCGGTGCGGAAGCGGCCTTCGTGCGACAGCAGATAATCGCGAATGCGCCGCATCGCCAGTACGCAGGTGATCAATACCAGCAGCAAGGTGGCCAGGCTGCAGACCACCATCACATCGTGCAGCAGCCGCGCGCAGCGGGTCAGGTAGGCCAGGAATTCGGAGGCGTCGCGGCGCATGCGACCGTCCAGCAGATGCAGTTCATCGCGCAGTGCCTGCAGCGCGCGCGGGTCGGGCCGGTTGGCGGCCTGCACCGAAGCGGCGCGGTCGGCCAGGTCGCTCAGTTGCAGGATGCCGACGTCGGTGCGCTTCCACAGCGCGATGGCGTCGCCGAGATACGGAAATTGGTGCCCGTAGCGATACAACCGCACCATTTGCGGCATGTCTTGATGAGCATTACGCCCAGCGCCCAGACCGGCGTAGACCGCGTCCCAATCGATCACCGGTTGTTCGATCGCCACGCGTGCGGCACGGTCGCCCAGCGGCACTTCCAGCGCGCGGCAAGCGGCCTGCAGATCGGCCGTATCGCCGCTGCCCAGGTAGCGCTCCATCCAGTACACCGATTCTTGCTGGGCGTTGGACCAATGGTTTTGGCCGACGATCCAGGCAGTAGCGCCGGACTGGACTTCGATCACCAGCGCCGACACCACCGTCATGCAGACGGCGATACCGATCAACAGCGCCAGAGGAAGCGTCAGCCAGCCACGCACCAGATGCATGGTCTGCCCACCGCCCTTGCCGCGTATCGCCTGCGCCATCGCCGTCCGTCCTTCGCCGCCCTAGTGCGATTCAGGCACCCACTGGGCGCCTGAAGGCAGTAACGGCCGCAACGGCCGAGTCTGTATGGCTATGCCCGCTTGGCGTAGTGCACTCGGGGTTAGCGACGCTGACTAGATCAGCCTGATCGCCGCCGCCTTCAGGCGCCGTAGCGCCCCACTTGCTCGCTATGCTCTTTAATGCATAGCGATACTGGGCAACCCTACTGTCTGCAGGATCCCTGCGGGCGGTGCCGAACAGGCCTACTCGCCGCGCGGCTTTGGCGGACCCTTGCGGTGCGGTGCGCCGGCGCGGTCCATCGGACGTCCCGGGCCGTTCGGACGACCGGACGGCTTGCCGCCACGCGGGAAGCGCGGCTTGGACGCCGCAGTGGCCGCTTCGCCGTCTTCCAGCTTGCGCATGTTGAGCTGCTGACCGGACACCCAGACCTTCTTCAGGTGGGCGAGCAGTTCGCGCGGCATGTCGGCCGGCAGATCCAGGATCGAATAATCGTCCTGGATGTCGATACGACCGATATAACGGCTTTCCAGCCCGGCTTCGTTGGCGATCGCGCCAACGATGTTGGCCGGCTTCACGCCGTGGCTGTGGCCCACTTCGATGCGGTAGCTCTCCATGCCGAACTCGGGCTCTCCGCGTGGGGCCGGCTCGCGGCGCGGACGCTCGCCGGTATCGTCGCCGCGCGACGGACGCGCAGCGCGTTCGCCGTCGGCACGCGGGCCACGTTCGAACGTGGGTTCGAAACGCGGGCGCTCGCCCCGGTCGGCTCGCTCGTTGCGCTGGCGCGGAGCGGACTCTTCGCGCACACCGCGCACCGGCGGGGTCAGCAGGAACGGGGCATCGCCCTGCAGCAGCTTGGCCAGCGCGGCAGCGATATCGATCGCCGGCACGTTGTTTTCGGCCTCGTAGCGCTGCAGCAGATCGCGATACATGTCGATCTGACCACCGGCCAGGGTCTCGGTGATGCGGGTCATAAAGCGCGCGACGCGGGTGTCGTTGACCGCGTCCACGCTCGGCAGCTGCATCTCTTCGATCGGCTGACGGGTGGCGCGTTCGATGGAGCGCAGCATGCCCTTCTCGCGCGGCGTCACGAACAGGATCGCGTCGCCGTTACGCCCGGCACGGCCGGTGCGACCGATGCGGTGCACGTAGCTTTCGGTGTCGTAGGGAATGTCGTAGTTCAGCACGTGGCTGATGCGCTCCACGTCGAGACCGCGTGCGGCCACGTCGGTGGCGACCAGGATGTCCAGCTTGCCGTCCTTGAGCTGGGCGATGGTCTTCTCGCGTGCGGCCTGCTGCATGTCGCCGTTGATGGCCGCTGCCGCCATGCCGCGCGCCTGCAGCTTCTGCGCCAGCTCTTCGGTGGCCGCCTTGGTGCGCGCGAAGATGATCATGCCGTCGAACGGCTCGACCTCGAGAATGCGGGTCAACGCATCCAGCTTGTGCAGCCCGCTCACCCACCAGTAGCGCTGGCGGATGTTGGCCGAGGTGGTGGTCTTGGCCGCGATGGTAACTTCGGCCGGGTCCTTCAGATAGGTCTGCGCGATGCGGCGGATGGCCGGCGGCATGGTGGCCGAGAACAACGCCACCTGGCGCTGCCCCGGCAGTTTCTTCAACACCGCTTCGACATCGTCGATGAAGCCCATGCGCAGCATTTCGTCGGCTTCGTCCAGCACCAGCGTCTTGAGCTGGGACAGATCCAGGGTGCCGCGGTCCAGGTGATCGATCACCCGGCCCGGGGTACCGACCACCACATGCACGCCGCGCTTGAGCGCGCTCAGCTGCTGGGCATACGGCTGGCCGCCGTAGACCGGTAGCACGCGGAAGCCGGGAATGGCTTCGGCATATTTCTGGAACGCCTCGGCGACCTGGATGGCCAGCTCGCGGGTCGGGGCCAGTACCAATGCCTGCGGCTTGACCTGGTTGAGATCGGCGTTGGACAGCACCGGCAGCGCGAACGCGGCGGTCTTGCCGGTGCCGGTCTGGGCCTGGCCGAGCACGTCGCGGCCGGCCAGCAGCGCGGGGATGGTGGCGGCCTGGATCGGCGACGGCGACTCGTAGCCCACATTGGCAACGGCCTTCATCACAGCGTCCGAGAGGCCGAGATCTGCAAACAGCAGCGGCGCGGAAGATTCTTGGGTCATGGGTAACTCCGGAGGCGCCGCACGGAGCCGGCAGGCGCAAAGCAGCATAGTGTGCCTCTTCAGCCCCCTTGCTGTCGAAATTTTCGTGACAGTCCATTCAGGTTGTGAGGAATCGCGCTCCTGCGCGAATCATCCCGTGTCGTCCCTTCACCTGCCCGACCGGAGCCATGCCCCTGGACACAGATCTGCACACCCGCTTCAGCGCCCTGCTGCAGCAGCATCGCGCCATCGTGCTGAAAGTGGCGGCCAGCTATTGCCGCGACCGCGACGACCGCGACGAACTGGCGCAGGAAATCGCTACGCAATTGTGGCGGGCATTTCCCGGCTACGACCCGAGTCGGCGCTTTTCCACCTGGATGTACCGCATCGCCCTGAACGTGGCGATCAGCGATCTGCGCGGCCGCCGCGCGGCCGGCGAGCCGATCGCGCTGGACGCGGTGGTGGAGCGCATCGCCGATCCATGCGCACACGACCCTGTACGCGAGCAACAGGTGGCCGCGCTGTATGCCTTCATCGCACACCAACTGCCGCTGGAACGCGCGCTGCTGTTGCTCTATCTGGACCAACACAGCTATCGCGAGATCGCCGACGTGCTCGGCATCAGCGAAACCAATGTCGCCACCAAACTCAGCCGCCTGAAATCGCGAATCCGCGCCGAGCTGTGAACCCCACCAATCCGCAACCGGAGCAAGACATGGAACTGGACGACATCGCCCTGGCCTGGCGTTCGCTGGAACAACGGCTGGATCAACACGCCGCACTCGCCGGCCAGGTGCTCGGCGACCTGCGCAGCCACGCAGCACGCGCGCACCTGCGCCCGTTGTGGCTGAGACAGTCGGCGCAACTGCTGTGCGCCATCGCATTGAGCGGCCTCGTTGCCCACAGCTGGTTTGCGTTCCCCGAACAGGCGGCAGCCATCGTCGGCGGAGTATTGCTGCAGATGTGGTGCGTTGCGCTGGCAGCCTCTGCGGCCCGTCAACTGTGGCTATTGTCGCAGTTGGATTTCGCCAGGCCACTGCTGCAGACACAGCGCGCGCTTGCACAGCTGCGGCGCTGGCGCACACGCGTCGCGCCGTGGCTGGGCGTAGCGTTCTGGGTGCTGTGGGTAGCGGTGGCAGACGCTGCGTGGCGGGCCCTCACCGGCCGGTCGTTGCCGTACGCCTGGCTGCTATGCAACCTGCTGGTCGGCGTACTCGGCGGCATCGGCACCTGGCTGGGCTATCGACGGCTGCAGCGCAGCGGTCACCCCTGGCTGGAACGCCTGGACACCGTGCACGCCGGCCGCGGCGTCGCTCGTACCGAAACCCTGCTGGAACAGATCGCGCGTTTCCAGCGCGAGTAGGCGGATAATCGCGGTCTCCCTGCGACCGAGCGCACCATGCAATACCTGGAATTCGACCTGGACGGCGACTACATCGAACTCAACCAGTTGCTCAAGCTGGCCGGCATTGCCGACAGCGGCGGCCAGGGCAAGGCGATCGTCGCCAGCGGCGCGGTCAGCGTCGACGGCATGCAGGAGCTGCGCAAGACCGCCAAGATCCGCCCCGGCCAGCTGGTACAGCTGGACGATGTGGAAATTCGCGTGCTGGCATGGGACCCGGACGCCGAGCCTGACGCATGAAGGTCGTGGAGATCAGCCGGCGCAACAACGCACCTTCGGCCGACGATCCAATCCACGACGTCTGTGTTTTTTCGATCGCCATCGACTCGGACCAGCCGTTCTGGCTGGAGCAATCCATCGGCGGCGGCCATGCCGAGCGAGGCGGCTGCAGCATGCTGGCCTTGCACGAACTGGACACCTGGCGCGGCCACTGGTGTGCACATGTGACCAGGGCGGGTTGCGCCTGGGTGATTCCGATCCTGGAACAAGCCCTGCGTACCGACGATGCGCAGGCGGCCATCGCTGCAATCTTGGCGCGGGTGCAAGCGACTGATTGAAGCTCACACCTGCCGGCGACGCTGCATCAAATGCCCAGCAGTGCACGCACCAGTTTGATGATGCCCCAGAACGACACCACCCAGATGGCGCTGCGCAGGTACGCAATACCCGCGGCATACACCGGCACATAGGCCACGCGCGCCCACAGGTAGAGCTGCACGGCGAGTGCTGTGTCTGCGCTGGTGCGCCCGGCCACGCTCACCGCCAGCACGGCGGCCGCGAAGATCGGAAAGGTCTCCAGATAGTTGTGGAACGCGCGGTCCAACCGGGCGGCCACGCCGGTCAGCGGCTTGGCCTCGCCATCGCGTGCGCTGGCGTTCCACTTGGTGCCGCGTTGGGCGGTCATGCTGGCCGAGGCAGCCAGCAATTGCACCAACCCGAGCACCATCGCCCAGCCCAGCATCTGCAGCTCGATCGTCAGTTGCATACGTTTCTCCCGGCCGATGGAAACATCACTTCACCGCCGTGCGCAGGCTGTAACCGGCCAACCGCCAGGTCTTGTCTTCGTCCAGACGGAACGACACCAGCTCGCGGACCGGCTGCTGTGCCTTGGCGAAACGGGTCGGAAAGCTGACGTTGACATACAGGCCTTCGGGCACCTGCGCGCCGGGACCGTACTTGACCCGCGTGACCGAGCCCTGCCCGCGCCCCACCACCGCACCCAGCCGCGCGCGTTCGGTACCGATCTGGCTGACGAAGACATCGCGCTTGACCGCGGTCTTGGCCACCTTGGACGCGCCATCCCACAGCGAAGCGACCTGGTTGCCGTCCACCATCTGCGCCACGCGCAAGGCGGCCTGAGTCATCTCGGTGTTCTGCTTGGTCAGCTGCGCCTGCTGCGCCGGGCTGAGGGCCGGCTGCCCGGCGGGCGCTGCAGGTGCCGGTTGCGCCGCAGCCGGGCTGGCGGAGCGACTGGCGGCCTGCGGTTGTTGAGCGAACGCCAGCGCTGGAGCCAGTGCCAACACGATAACCAGACGAGAACGAAGCATGGGACGGGGACCTTGTACGGATCGGGTGGAAAGGAAGAGGCGCCGCCCACCCTTTGGTGGGTAGCGCAGTCTAGGACGCGTCGTGCGCAACACAAGTCTGCGGATGCAGGTCCGGGGGACGGCGCTGAAGGCAACACGGCAAGCGCCGACGCGCCTCTTGGACAACGCACTTCTCGAGCACGCAAGCGGCGAGCAGGGACCTCTGGCCACGGCCGCGCGCATTCGACGTCATCAGTCTGGCAGCGGCGTTTTCATCCTTCTGTTGAAGTGGCAGGCATGCTGCAGATGGCAGCATCGGCTGGGTGCGATGCGTGCGGCAATGTCTTGGCGTCATCAGGGGCCAGTCGCGAACAGGGCCCTTGAAGTCCCATCGCCGTTGTCTGCGCGATCTATGCCTCGCCTCCGGAAGCAGGCGGCACGGCCGTCACGCCACGCGGCCGCCACAGACGCCAACTGACCCAGAAGGCACGCGCGATCGCGGCGATCAGCGCCGCCAGACTCAGCCAGGCTGCCAGCGTCGCCGGCCATTGTTCGTGCATGGCCGCAGCGGCCAGGCGCAGCAACTCGGCCACGCCGAAGCCAACCAGCACCAGCAGGGCCGACGGTAGATATGCCAGTAACACACCCTTGGTCTTGCCTCGCATACGCCCCCCGGCTCGGTTGTGATGCAGCGACGATAGGCAGCGCGCAGTGCGATGCGCGTGAAGCCCATCACTGCGCTCAGCCGTCGGGGTGCGGCGCGGACGGCGGGCCGGCCTGGGCGGCATCCTGCGCTGGCGCGGAGTCCGGCTCGGCTGCAGGCGTTGCCGCACCTGCGGCATCGCGCTGGGCCTGGCCGTTCTGCGCCTGGCCGTTCTGCGCCTCATCGGTCTGCGTCTCGGCCGTCGGGCTGGCCGGTAGCGCCGCGGCATCGGTTTCGGCCAGCGGGCTTTCTTCCGGGCAGGCCGCATCCGGAAAGCCGAAGCGCTGCTTCAAGGCCAGGCCGCAGGCATTGACCGCATCCAGGTCCGCGCCTTCGCCCTTGCACTTTTGGTCGAAGGCGACCAGAAACGCGTCCTTGCGGCGCACGAAGGCATCGCCGCACTTGCGCATCTGGCGGATGCGTTCCAGATCGTCCTGCACGGCATTGGTGCCATCCAGCCCGTATTCGCGCAACTCCTCCATGCTGAGCAGGCGCAGGCTGCGGTTGGGCACGGTCATCATCAGGTCGGCCACCGCCACCGCCACGCCGTTGCGCTCCAGGTAATCCTTGACGTTGCCGTAGACCTCGCGCAGTTCGCGATTGAGCTCGGCGCGCGAGGTCGCCTTGGAGCTGATCCGCATCATGCGGTGAATACCGACCTTGCCGGCGACCAGGCGGTTGTCGCCGGCCGCCAGCACGAACACGCAGGCGCTGTGGCAGATCGAGCCTTCGCGCACCCAGATGGTCCAGTTGGATTCGCCAATGGTGTCGCCGGCGCGGATTGCCGCCTCCACCTGCCCGCCACTGGAATCCAGGTCCAGGATGCGATGCGGCAACTTCCACTGCTCCGCGACCGAGGCCAGACGCCACACCAGGGCCGCAAAACCTGCGTTGATCTTGCCGGCGTAGCGCACCCGCACCAGCCCGGTCTCGCGACACGGCGCCAGCGCCGCTTCCACGCTGGCCCGGTCCAGTGTCGGCAACAGCGTGCCGTCGCCGGCTTCGCGGCTGTAATCGGTCGCGCAGCTGATCCAGGCCTGGCCCGATTCCAGTTCCGCCTGCGGCCAGCCTGCCTCGCCCGCCTGCGTGCGCGGGCGCGGCGGCGGGACCGGGTCGGGCGTATCCACCGACACCATGTGATCGCCATCGCCCGCCTGCCCTGCACCACTCTGCTGCGCAACCGCTGCATCGGCCGAGGTCGCCGACCGATCGCAGGCGGCCAGCAGGAGCAAGCAGGCAAGGGACAGACAAACCGATTTCAGCATGATGTGGGGCACGGAGCGCGACGGAGATCACCCGCAGTCTATGGCTGAATGGATCGATGGGTTGACCCGGCCATGAACGCGCAGGTCCGCCGCAACCGCGTCCGAAAACGGCCAGCCGGCGCGGGGGCGAGCGCATAGACTGGCGACATGCAGACCGCAACGCCCGACCGGACCCAATGCGACCGCGCCCGCCTGGCACGCGATGCACGCTTCGACGGGCTGTTTTTCACCGCCGTGCGCAGCACCGGCATCTATTGCCGCCCGGTGTGTCCGGCACCGCCGCCGAATCCGTCCAATATCAGTTACTACCCCACTGCCGCGGCGGCCAGCGCCGCCGGCTACCGGCCATGCCTGCGCTGCCGGCCGGAGCTGTCGCCGCAGGCGCAGCAGCATCTGGGCGAAGAAAGCGTGCAGCGTGCGCTGGCGATGATTGCCGACGGCGCGCTGCAGGAGCAGCCGGTGCAGACGCTGGCCGACGCGGTGGGCTTGAGCGCGCGCCAACTGCAGCGGCAATTCGTGCAGCAGCTGGGCGCCACGCCGATCCAGGTGCACGGCACGCATCGGCTGCTGCTGGCCAAGCAATTGCTGACCGAAACCGCCCTGCCGGTCACCGAGGTCGCGCTCGCGGCCGGCTTCAACAGCCTGCGCCGCTTCAATGCGGCCTTCCTGCAGGGCTGCGGCATGCCGCCTTCTGCACTGCGCAAGCAGCGTGCCGAGGTGCCGGGCGGCGAACTGACATTGCGCCTGGGCTATCGCCCGCCGCTGGACCTGCCGGCGATGCTGGCCTTCTTGCAGCGCCGCGCGATCCCGGGCATCGAGCAGGTCGATGCGAACGGCTACCGGCGCGTGATCGGCGCGCCGGGCAACGCCAGCGTGATCGAGGTCAGCGCGGCACCGCAGCGCGCGGAGCTGCTGCTGCGCATCGGCGCCACCGACCCGCGCCAGATTCCGCAGATCGTGCGACGCGTGCGCCGGCTGTTCGATCTGGATGCAGACCTGCAGGCCGTGCACGCCACGCTCGCGCCGGAACCGCTGCTGGCCGAGGCAATCGCGCGCCGACCCGGCCTACGCGTGCCCGGTGGCTGGGACGGCTTCGAAGTGGCGGTGCGTGCGGTCCTGGGGCAACAGATCAGCGTGGCCGGCGCGGCAACGCTGGCAGCGCGGCTGGTCGACCGCCACGGCGGCCATCATGCCGACATGCCCCCCGGACTGGATCGCAGTTTCCCCATGCCCGAACAGCTGGCCGACGCGCCGCTGGAACAGCTCGGGCTGCCGCGTGCGCGCGCCGCCACGCTGCGTGCGCTGGCCTCGGCCTGCGCGCAAGGCCAGCTGCACTTCGGCGCCGGACAGCGCCTGCCTGATTTCATCGCCGCCTGCACCGCGCTGCCCGGAATCGGACCGTGGACCGCGCATTACGTGGCCATGCGCGCGTTGTCGCATCCGGACGCGTTTCCGGCCGGCGACCTGATCCTGCAGCAAGTGCTCGGCGCCCCCGAGCGCCTGAGCGAACGCGCCACCGATGCCCGTTCGCAAGCGTGGCGACCGTGGCGCGCCTACGCCGTGCTGCACCTGTGGCATCTGGCCAACGACCGCAAGGACACCCGCGCATGAGCACACTGCACTACGACACCTTCCCCTCGCCGATCGGCGCGCTCAGCGTGGCCGCCGACGACAAAGGCGTGCACCACATCCTGTTTGCGCAGAACCGCTACGACGCCATCGGCCGTGCGCGCTGGTTGCACGACCCCGATGCGCCGCTGGTGCGCGAAGCACGCGAACAATTGCTCGATTACCTGCATGGCGGGCGACGCAGCTTCGATCTGCCTCTGGCGCCAGTCGGCACACCGTTTCAACTGACGGTCTGGCGCACGCTGGCGCAGATTCCGTTCGGGCAGACCTGGAGTTATGCGCAACTAGCGCAGGCGGTCGGCAAACCGGCCGCCAGTCGCGCGGTGGGCGCCGCCAACGGACGCAACCCGCTGCCGATCGTGCTGCCCTGCCATCGCGTGATCGGCGCCAATGGTGCGTTGACCGGCTTCGGCGGCGGCCTGCCGACCAAGCAGGCGTTGTTGCAGTTGGAAGTCTGGTCGCCGCGTAGCGCCGCGCGCGCCGACGATCTGTTCGCACCCGCCTCGGCAGCGCGCACCGGCTGACTTCGCGGAGTCATCGCTGCGCCGTAAACTTACGCCATGATCGACCGACGTTTTGGAGTTGCCGCAGCGGCGCTTGCCTTGCTTGCGGCCTGTAGCAGCCCCCCATCCGCGCGCAGCGCGCCCACGCAGTTGCCGACTGCAGCGCCCGGTACCGCATCGGCCAGCACCCCGCACGCATTGCTGCTGATCTCCATCGACGGCCTGCGCGCGGACATGCTCGATCGCGGCATCACGCCGAACCTGTCGCACCTGGCACGCGAAGGCGTACGTGCGCGCTGGATGGCGCCCTCGTATCCGTCGCTGACGTTTCCCAATCACTACACCCTGGTCACCGGGCTGCGCCCGGACCACCATGGCATCGTGCACAACAGCATGCGCGACCCGACGCTTGGGGGTTTCTGGTTGAGCAAGTCCGAGGCGGTGGGCGATGCGCGTTGGTGGGGCGGCGAACCGGTGTGGGTGGGCGTGGAGAACACCGGCCAGCATGCCGCCATCTGGTCGTGGCCAGGCAGCGAGGCGGCGATCAAGGGCGTACGCCCGTCGCAGTGGCGCCATTACCAAAAAGGCGTGCGCCTGGACACGCGCGTGGACGCGGTGCGGGGCTGGCTCGCAACAGACGGTGCCCAGCGCAATCGCCTCGTCACGCTGTACTTCGAACATGTGGACGAAGCCGGCCACGACCACGGCCCGGAATCGCGCCAGTATGCCGACGCCGTGCGCGCGGTCGATGCGGCCATCGGCCGGCTGCTGGCTGGCACGCAGCGCGACGGTACCCGCGCGCGCACCAACATCATCGTGGTCTCCGACCATGGCATGGCCGAGGTGGCGCCAGGGCATGCGATCAGCGTGGAAGACATCGCGCCGCCGCAGATCGCCACCGCAATCACCGATGGCCAGGTGATCGGTTTCGAACCACTGCCCGGGCAACAGGCCGCTGCCGAGGCCACCGTGCTTGGCGCGCACGACCACTACGACTGCTGGCGCAAGGCGGAGCTGCCGGCACGCTGGCAGTACGGTAGCCATCCGCGCATTCCGTCGCTCGTGTGCCAGATGCATGAAGGCTGGGATGCGCTCTTCCCGGACAAGCTTGCCAAACGCGCGCAGCGCGGCACGCGTGGCTCGCACGGCTATGATCCGGCATTGCCATCGATGCGCGCCGTGTTCCTGGCGCAAGGCCCGGATCTGGCGCAGGGCAAGACACTGCCAGGCTTCGACAACGTGGATGTCTATGCGCTGATGAGCCGGCTGCTGGGTATTCCGGCCGCACCCAACGACGGCAACCCGGCAACCTTGCTGCCGGCCTTGCGCATGCCGCCAGCACCCGACGCCCGGTAGAGGCGACTGGCATCGGCAACAATACCGGCGTGCGCACGCGTGCGGCTGCAACACCGAAAACGCGCATGCAGGCAAGACGCGGCTCCAAGTCGCCGCCGCATACCTCATGTTGGCGACAGCACAGGAATGTGGGTCGCTGTCGACACCGCTGCGGCCCAGCAGTGCGACAATGACGCAATGTCTGGTTCCAAACTCCCCCCGCGTCGCTTGCGGCCGCTGTTGTCCAGCGAAGGCTGGCGTCGTCGCGCTGCACTGTGGGGCGGCGCGATTGCGGTGGCGCTGGTGGCGATCGTCTTCGCAAAGGCCAGCGACGCGGCCTTCCATCTTTTTCAACGCATTACCGCGCACTCGATCTGGTGGGCGCTGCTGCTGACGCCGGGCATCTTCGCCCTGCTTGCCTGGCTCACCTCCGGTGCGCTGCGGCCCACGCGCGGCAGCGGCATCCCGCAGGTGATTGCCGCGCTGGAACACCCCGACCCGGCATTTCGCGACAGCAACCTCTCGTTGCGCGTGTCGGTCGGCAAGCTCGCGCTGACCACCTTGTCGCTGCTCGGCGGCGCATCGGTAGGACGCGAAGGACCCACCGTGCATGTCGGCGCCAGCCTGATGCATGTGTTCGGGCGCTGGTTCGGTTTTCGCGACCCACGCGAGCCCTCGCATTTTCTGCTCGCCGGCGGCGCCGCCGGTATCGCGGCCGCGTTCAATACGCCGCTAGCGGGTGTGGTATTTGCGATCGAAGAACTGAGCGGGCGTTTCGAGCACCGCTTTTCCGGCACCTTGCTCACCGCGGTGATCGTTGGCGGGGTGGTGTCGCTAGGCCTGCTGGGCAGCTACACCTATTTCGGCAAGGTGGCGGTGGCCTTGCCCTTGGGCCAGGCCTGGTTGGCGATCGCCTTGTGCGGCAGCGTGGCCGGGTTACTCGGTGGCCTCTTCGCGCGGATGGTGCTGGCCAGCGTCAGCGGCAAACCGCGCTGGCTGGGTGCGCTGCGCCAACGGCATCCGGTGCTGCTGGCCGCGCTGTGCGGCGTTGCCCTGGTCGGGCTGGCGCTGGTGTTGGGGCAAGGCGCGTTCGGTACCGGCTACGACCAGGCGCGCAGCCTGGTGCAGGGGCATGCGGTGGTCGGCCACGAGTTCGGCATGATGAAACTCATCGCCAATCTGGTCTCGTATCTGGCCGGCATTCCAGGTGGCCTGTTTTCGCCGGCGCTGGCAGTGGGTGCCGGCATCGGTCACAACCTCTCGGTGCTGATGCCCAGCGTGGATCCACGCACCTTCGTGCTGTTGGGCATGTGCGCCTATCTCACCGGCGTGACCCAGGCGCCGCTGACCTCGGCGGTGATTTCGCTGGAGCTCACCGACACCAGCCAGATGCTGCTGCCGATCCTGGCCACCGTGCTGATTGCGCGCGCAGTCTCCGGGCTGGTCTGCAAGACGCCGATCTATCGCGGCCTGGCCGAGCAGTTGCTGGCCGTGCCGGCGCCCGCTCCCGCTGCAGAGCGCGCGTCGACGTCGCAGCGCCAGACCTCGGCTGGAAACAGCGGCCAGGACGACGCTTCCCAACGAACATGAGCTGCCGCACCGCTCGCCAGCGGTGCAGCACGGTAGACCCCCTCCTCATCGTGCTGCTTCCCGAGGTTGCGTATGCGCGCAATGCACTTCGAGCGTTTTGAACAGGTTCCGGAAATTCTGCAGCTCCCCGACCCGACGCCAAGCGATGACGGCGTGGTGATCAAGGTGGCAGCCACCGGCATCTGCCGCAGCGATTGGCACGGCTGGATGGGGCACGATCCGGACATCGCATTGCCGCACGTGCCGGGACATGAGTTCGCCGGCGAAGTGGTCGCCATGGGAAAACGCATCTCGGGCTTTGCGATCGACACCCGGGTCACCGTGCCGTTCGTGTCAGGGTGCGGGCGCTGCGCGCAGTGCCATGGCGGCAATCAGCACGTGTGCTCGCACCAGTTCCAGCCCGGCTTCACCGCATGGGGATCGTTCGCCGAATATGTCGCGATCGATTTTGCCGAGACGAATCTGGTCAGACTGCCGGAAAGCATCGACGATGCGACGGCGGCAAGCCTGGGATGCCGGTTTGCCACCTCGTTCCGGGCCGTGGTCGATCAGGCCAGAACCGGCCCAGGGGAATGGGTCGTGGTCCATGGCTGCGGCGGCGTCGGGCTTTCGGCAGTGATGATCGCAGCGGCGCTGGGGGCGCAGGTGGTTGCAGTGGACATCTTCGACGACAAGCTGGCGTTTGCCGTCGAATGCGGCGCGGTCGCAACGGTCAACGCGTCGAAAGCGGCCGACACGGTGGAGGCGATTCGCGAGATCACCAAGGGCGGCGCGCACGTTTCCATCGATGCGCTCGGCAGCCCCGCGACCTGTTTCAACTCCATCAGCAACCTGCGGCGGCGCGGCCGTCATGTCCAGGTGGGACTGATGCTGGGCGAACACGCCACGCCCAGGATCCCGATGGCGCAGGTGATCGGCCACGAACTGGAGATCTACGGCAGCCACGGGATGCAGGCGTGGCGGTACGATGCCATGTTGACGATGATCCAGGCCGGGAAGATCGCACCTCAACGGCTCATCGGCAAAAGAGTGGGCCTGGACGAGGCCATTGCGGTGCTGACCGGCATGGACGCTACGCGCGATCTCGGCATCAGCGTCATCGATCGCTTCCAGCCCGTATCGCCGCCGGCATCCTGGGCACCTGGTGGCACACCTTGATGGGCCGGACAGGAGCGTAAACGACCGGCCTGCACAACGAAAAACGCGGCGCAAGCGCCGCGTTCCGGTGTCGCGAAGCGAGCTGGGATCAGCTGGCCTTGGCGACGGTCTTCTTGGCGACGGCCTTCTTGGCCGGGGCCTTGACCACGCCCTTCTTGGCAACCGGGGCAGCTGCACCCACGACAACCTTGCTCACCGCGTGCGAACGCGAATTGCCGTAGCTGGCGTTGTAGCGCTTGCCCTTGGCGGTCTTACGGTCACCCTTACCCATTTCGTCGACTCCTGAATGTGAATACAAATTCCCGTGCTGGCACAGGTCTGGCGAGGTTTCACCGGCGGCGCCCTCGCGCAAGGCCGACAAGCCTACCACGGCGGCCCCGGCGCGCGTAGCTGGGCAGCGCCCGCCCCACTTGCGGAGCTGGCCGACTCCAGCACGATGCCTGCGGTTGTGAACTGTGATCGGCTGCGGGTGGAAAGCCGCAGAGCAGCGCGAAGGTGCGGGTGGCAGACGTCGATGATCTCCGCTGTCCGCATCGGCGTGGCGGCGACGCAACCGCCCTACGACAGAGGCTTAGAGCGGCCAACAAACGTAGCGAGCAGCTGTCAGGTGGGCGCGGACGGCGCGCAGGAACCAGAGTGTGCGAGTGCTGCATGCCGATTCCGAGCACCGGCCGCGCCCGCCTGGCGGCTGCGCAGTAGTTTTGTTAGCCGCTCTTAGTGCGCGCAGCTGGCGTCGTGCACATGCCCATGCCCGTGATTCAGGCGAAGATTGACCAGGTGGGCGATACCGACCAGGGCGCCACCCAGCGTCATCACCACCGCATGCGGCACCACCGAATGATGGAGCGGGTCGTACAGCAGGCCCAGCCACAGCAATGCCAGACCGGGCAATAGCAACGCCAGCGCATGCAGCGCTTTGTGCCGGCGATACCCGAGCACCAGGCTGAAAAGGCCCAATAGCGTCACGAACACCACGATGGCCAGTTCCACCCCGTCGCCCAGCCAGAACGACAGGCCCAGCGAAGGCGCCAGCGCCAGCACCAGTGGCAATACCGCGCAGTGCACGGCGCACAACAGCGAGCCGGTTGCGCCGAAGCGGTCAAGAAGATGGCGAAGGGTTGGTAGAGGCATGACGTCCAGCAGGGTATTCGCGGCGACGTGGAATAATATAACATCTTACTGTTCCAGCCCCGCATCGATGCATCGCGCAGTCATGCGGGTTCGCCGCCGGCGCAGTAGGCAAGCTGCGCCTTACCACTGATACACAGTAACAATTACAGAGTCCGGCCCACCATGCCCCCTTTTGCACACCCGTTCCGTCGTTCCGCGCTCTCGCTGGCCCTGGCCAGCCTGCTGACCCCTGCCCTGGCCATGGCCGAGGACGCTCCGGTCGCTGCCGATGGGCAGACCCCGCCCAGTTCGGACACACGCCACGATGCCAGCCCCTCCAGTGGGCGCCATATCAAGGATCTGGACAAGGTGGTGGTCACCGCCAGCCCGTTGCGCGATGCGGCCGGTGAGTTGAGCCGCCCGGTGGAAGTGCTGGCCGGCGAGCGTCTGGACGAGGTGCGCAGTTCCAGCCTGGGCGAAACCGTGGCCAGCCTGCCCGGCGTACAGAGTTCCAACTTCGGGCCCGGCGTGGGCCGGCCGATCATCCGCGGCCTGGACGGCCCGCGCGTGGCAGTGCTGCGCGACGGCCTGTCGACCCAAGACGTGTCCACCGTCAGCCAGGACCATTCCCCGGCAATCGAGCCGTTCCTGGCCAACCAGATCGAAGTGCTGAAGGGTCCATCGACGCTGCTGTACGGCTCCGGCGCCATCGGCGGTGTGGTCAACGTGGTCGACGGGCGCATCGCCGAGACCCCGGTGGACGGCTTCAGCGGCCGCGCCGAAGTACGCTTCGACGGCGGCGACAAGGACGGCAACACCGACATGTTCCGCGTCGATGCCGGCAATGGCAGCGGGCTGTCGATCCACGCAGATGGCGTGTATCGCAACCAGAACGACTACGACACGCCGAAGGGCCGCCAGCTCAACAGCTGGGTCGATTCCAAGGTGGGCTCGATCGGTGCGTCGCTGTCCGGCGATTGGGGTTTCGTGGGTTTGTCGGCATCGCGTTTCCGCGATAACTACGGCAACCCGGGCGAGCCGGGCGACCCGTCCATCGGCGAGCGCGGGGTGTCGCTGAAGTTGCAGCAGGACCGCTACGACCTCAAGGGCGGGCTGACCGATCCGTGGGGCGAAGGCAGCGCGCTGCGTTACAGCTTCGGCCATACCGATTACGCGCATACCGAATTCGAAGGCGCCGAAGTCGGCACCGTGTTCACCAAGCGGGCCAACGAAGGCCGCGTGGAAGCCTCGTTTACGTTTGGTGGCGGCTGGCAGACTGCATTCGGCCTGCAGGGCAGCGACAGCACCTTTCAGGCGATCGGCGAAGAATCCTTCGTGCCCAAGACCGATACACGCTCGCTCGGCGCATTCGCCGTTGCACGCAATAGTTGGGAGCGCGTCACCGCCGAAGTCGGCGCGCGCATGGACAAGGTCAAGTACCAGACCGATATCGGCGTGGACCGTGATTTCACTCCGACCAGCTTCTCGGCCAGCGGCGGTTTCCGCTTCAACGAACAATGGCGTCTGACCGCCAACCTGGACCACGCCGAGCGCGCGCCGGCCGAAGAAGAACTGTTCGCCAACGGCCCGCATATCGCCACCCTCGCCTTCGAAATCGGCGATGCCAATCTGAAGACCGAGAAGGCCAACCAGGCCGAGCTGGGCTTGAATTTCCAGAACGCATGGGTGGATGCCAAGGTGGCGGCGTACTACAACCGCTACAACGACTTCGTCTACATCGTCGACACCGGCGGCCAGTGGTTCAACGAAGAAGACAACGACTTCCTGCCGATCCGCCAGTGGACGCAGGCCGATGCGATCTTCCACGGTTTCGAAGGCGAGGCCACCTTCCACCTGGCCAACAACGATAACGGTGCGTGGGACCTGCGCGTGTTCGGCGATACGGTGCGTGCGCGTCTGAACGATGGCGGCAACCTGCCGCGTATCGCACCGGGACGTTTCGGTGCGCAGCTGCGCTGGGATGCCGACCAGTGGCGCGCATCGCTTGGTGCCACCCGCACCCTGAAGCAGGACAAGGTGGCAGTGAACGAAACCCCGACCGACGGCTACACCTTCGTCGATGCGCATCTGGCGTATCACGTGGACCACGGCAGCGCCGCGTGGGAAGTGTTCCTGGACGGCAATAACCTGACCAATCAGGACGCACGCGTGCACACCTCCTTCCTCAAGGACGATGTGATGCTTCCTGGCCGCAGCGCTTCGTTCGGCGTGCGCTTGTTCTTCTGACAGCGGTCTCTCTCCCCTGCTGAGTGGAAGGAAGGCCGCCTTCGGGCGGCCTTTTTGTGTGCGTTGCCGACCTATCAGCGCCTCCTGCGGAGTGCTGCACTGTCCTGCAGTCGCGTTCGCCACTGCGTGGATCTGCACGGCACACAGGACGGGAGCTTGGTCGCGCTCCACGCAGGCACAGCCTTCTTCCAAATGCAGAAGCGCAACCCAATGCTGCTGCGTCGCACAACAGGCTGCGGCGCATCTGGGGTTAAAAGTTCATTAGCACTGCGCTGACAGGGGGCGCAAGCGACGCGATAGCGCGGGCGCGCGTGCACTGGCTGCCGATGCCTGCACACCGCGGCGTGGCTCGGCAGCGTTCTTGCACTTCAAGACAAGGAGCCTTGCGCATGCGTTTTTCATCGCCCCGCTACACCCTCTCGCTCGCCGTCGCTGCCGCGCTGCTGGCACCTGACGGCCGCACGCAGACCGCCCCGCCTGCATCAGTCAATCAAGAGGCCACCACGCTGGATGCGGTTATCGTCAGCGGCACCGCGCGCTTCAAGGGCTTGGCCAAGCGCGACGCCAGTTTCTCGATCACCACGGCCAGCCCGGAGCAGATCCAGCAGGCGGTGCCGCAGAGCACTGCCGACCTGCTCAAGATCGTGCCTGGCGTATGGGCCGAGCCCAGCGGTGGCGGCACCGGCGCCAACATCTTCGTGCGCGGCATGCCGTCGGAAGGCGATGCGCCGTTCGTGACCATGCAACTGGATGGCTCGCCGCTGTTTCCGCCGCCGACCTTGTCGTTCCTGGAGAATTCCACGCTATTCCGCGTCGATGACACTGTCGAACGCATGGAAGTGCTGCGTGGCGGCTCCAGTCCGATCTTCTCCAATGGTCAGCCCGGCTTGACCGTCAATTTCATCCAGAAGAAAGGCCAGGACGAACCCGAAGGCAGCGTGCGCCTGACCGGCGGCAACAACGCATTGCGCCGCATCGATGTGTTCAACAGCGGGCCGATGGGCAATGGTTGGTACTACAGCGTGGGCGGCTTCTTCCGCGAAACCGACGGCGTCCGCGACCCGCAGTTCTCCGCCGACAAGGGCGGCCAGTTCAGCGCCACGTTGAGCAAGCGTTGGGACAGCGGCGAGCTGTCGCTCTACGCGCGCCACACCGACGATAACAACGCGTTCTACACCGCGATCCCATTGCTCTCGCGCAACAACGGCAACGATCTTTCCAGTTTCCCCGGCCTGAACGCGCAGACCGGCACCCTGGTCGGCCGCGACTTCCGCAATGTGGATCTGTTGGTCGGACCCAACGGCCAGACGTTGCGGCGCGATCTGGCCGACGGGCGCGGCGTCAACATCGACGTGTTCGGCGGCGAATGGAATTGGGAGAGCGGCGGCTGGACCGTTGCCGACCGCTTCAACGTGATCAGCGGCAGCGCGCCGACCTACGCGCTCTTTACCGGCGATACGCCGCAACGCCTGGGCGATGTCATTGCCGGTTACGGCAGCGGCGGCAGCGCCAGCTACACCAATGGCGGGGGCGCGGTGGACCCTAACCAGCAGGTACTCGAAGCCGGTTGGTGGTCGGTGGACAAGCGCCTGAATTCCTTTACCAACGACCTGCGTCTGAGCCGCGAGCTGTTTGCCGGCAATACGCTGACCGTAGGCGCCTATTACGCCAAGTATTCGTCTGCCGATACCTGGTACCTGGGCAACACCATGCTGCTCACTGCGCAAAACAACGCGCGCCGCATCGATGTGGCGTTGGACGATGGCCGCCAAGCCACCCGCCAGGGTTTCACCAGTACCGCGTTCTTGAACCTGCGCGCCAAGTACGACGGCGAAAACATCGCCGCCTTCGTTGCCGACGAGTGGGAGCTGAGCGAACGCCTGCGCCTGGACCTGGGCGCACGCTACGAGCGCCAGAGCGTCACCGGCGATGTGCACGACACCACGACCGTGGATCTGGATGGCAACCCGGCCACGTTGTACGACAACGCCACCTCGCTGGCGCTGGCAACCACCCGGCGCATCGATCAGGACGATGAAGCGTTCTCGTGGACAGCCGGCCTGAACTTCACGCTGGACCAGAACAACAGCCTGTTTGCGCGGGTCAATTCCGGGGTGAAGTTTCCCGGCTTCGACAACCTGCGCGATGGGCAGGACCGCGTGCAGGACGTGGATCAATACGAGCTGGGTTTGAAGTCCGGGACGAGCGCCTACGACCTGTATCTCACCGCGTTCTACAACACCTTCAAGAACTCGCCGTTCCAGGCGTTCCTGGCCAATGGCGAGAACTTCACCGCCGTGGGCGATTCGCGCGCACGCGGCCTGGAAGTGGAAGGTGCAATCCGGCCGTTCGGCGGGTTCGAGCTGGCTGGCACCGGAGTGTGGCTGGACGCCAAGTACCGCAATTATCGCGAATTCACCGGCAACCAAGTGATGCGCCAACCCAAGCGCCAGTTCCGTATCACGCCCAGCTATTACTGGATGCTGCCGTTCGGCGACCTCAAGGTGTTTGCCACCTATTCGTACATCGGCGAGCGCTTTGCGGACCTGGCCAACAGCCAGCGCCTGCCCTCGTACGACATGCTGGATGTCGGCGCCAACCTGCATGTGGGCGAACATTGGGAAGTGACGGCCAGCGGCAGCAACGTCACCGACACGCTGGGCCTGACCGAAGGCAACGTGCGCGTGCCTGGCGCAGCCACCGGTGGTGTCTTCATGGGCCGCCCCATCGCCGGCCGGCAGTACCAGATGTCGGTGGCGTACCGCTGGTAGTTCGCCGTCACACCCTGAGCCGCGCAGCAGCCCAGACTGCTGCGCGGAACTTCGCTACCGCATGCGTCGATGCGCAGCCTGGCGGCACCGGCATGCCCGGGCCATGTCCGGCGTTGCCAGACGCTGCGGGCGCCATGCGTCTGCCACGCGCGACAGACGGTGCAATACCGTGATGACGGGGGCGGAGGCGAACAAAACCGCACGCGAAGCACAACGACGCATCGTGATCGCTTATTTCGATCGAAATAACCGCCACTGCCAAGTTTTCTGCAATTTTCGTCGGCAGAACTTCGCATGCAAGGCATCACCCGACACGCCCGTCGTAAATTGCGCGATGTGTCACGAAGATGTCGTCGCTGGCATGCCTTGCAGACAATGCTGTCCCCATTTGTAATCCAGGCGTTCTTGGTGCAGACGCATCGACAACATCGGCTGCGTCGACACGCACAGGGGAGCCGACGCAGGACCTGACCGCAGCGTCCGTCGGCAGAAATGCGCTTGGTAACTCAACTGGGATAAACGCACATGGCTCTTGTTGCTGCCTCTTTTGCATCGATGTCGCACGCCCCGGGCATCGACACGCGGCATCTGGCTGCCTGCGGTGCGGCTCTGCTTGCAGATCGCGTTGCCTGACGGGCTTTCCGGATCCGGCTGGTATCTGCCGGGTCCTTCACTCGCATTCCTCTTTCGGCTCCACCAACACCGGCTTCACAGGCGCGAGCTTCGTGGAGTGGAGCAGTTGCAAGGCCGATCGCGCGGTT
Organism: Xanthomonas cissicola; assembly: GCF_008801575.1. Taxonomy (GTDB): domain Bacteria; phylum Pseudomonadota; class Gammaproteobacteria; order Xanthomonadales; family Xanthomonadaceae; genus Xanthomonas; species Xanthomonas cissicola. The sequence goes on from NZ_VZPL01000002.1 coordinate 109,758, forward strand.
GGCCTGACGGAGGACTGCGTCACTCGACGGCGCCCACCATTCGACTGGAATCAAACGGAATGAACTCTCTTCGCAGGCGACCTCTCGCGCTGTTGATAGCGGTCCTCCTGACCGGCGGCACGCCGCTGTCGGTACTTGCTGCCACCCAGGCAACGGCTGCCACCACCCCGGCCACTACCAGCGCCAAAGCGAAAGCCACAGGCAACGACCCATTACTGCGGTACCAGTGGCATATCTCCAACCAGGGGCAGGCCGTGATCGGCGACAGCCGTCCGGTCGCTGGCGTGGACATGGATGTGGACATCCTGCATGCCCTGGACATTCGCGGCCGCGGCGTGCGGGTCGGCGTGGTGGACGATGGGCTGGAATTGGGCCATGAAGATCTGGCAGACAACATCCTGCCAAACGGGTCGCACAATTTCGGCGATGGGTCGCACGACACCACGCCGATCGATCCGAGTAACTGGCACGGGACGTCCGTCGCCGGCATCATCGGTGCGGTGGGCTGGAATGGCCGCGGCGGACGCGGCGTGGCGCCAGAAGTGCAGCTGGCAGGATTCGACGTTTTTGCGCGCGATTCTTCGGTCACCGATGCCAGCATCAGGTATGCATGGGGCGATGGCCCGGAGGCGCGCAATATCGATGTCTTCAACAACAGCTGGGGGTCGGTTGCCCCGTTCTACTTTGATTTTTCTGTGGAGGACCAGCGCACCTGGCAAGCATTGATGGGTTCGACACGTGGCGGCCTTGGCGGCATTTATGTCAAATCCGCTGGCAATAGCTTCCTGCGCTTCCTTGAGCCCGACGAGAACGGAAAACCCGTCAATGTCTGCAGCGAACAATCGCGCGCATTGCAGGTCGGCTGCTCGCTGGCCAACATCGATCCCTTCGCAAATCTGCCCGGCACCATCGTCGTGGCCAGCCTGAATGCCAAGGGCACCCGTGCCTCGTATTCGTCCACAGGCTCTGCGTTGTGGGTTTCCGGTCTTGGCGGCGAGTTCGGTTTTCAACGCAAGTTCTATCCCGACGCAGCGTCCACCTTTTCCCCGGATTCGGCGCCCTATGCCTACGATCCGGCGATTGTCACCACCGATCTCAGCGGCTGCACAGCGGGCGAGAACGTCGAAGATCCCGACGTGGTCTACAACGCATTGGATGGCAGCAAGTCGAAGATCGATGCGTCGTGCAACTACAACGCGATCATGAACGGGACCTCGGCCGCAGCGCCTACCGTGTCTGGCGTGGCTGCGTTGATCCTCAGTGCCAATGCGAGCCTGAGAGCACGCGACGTCAAATATATTCTTGCGACAACCGCGCGCCAGATCGACCCATGGCAGCCGCGGGTGGTCTACCAGGGCAGCGTGATCGATCCGGGCTGGATCACCAACGCAGCCGGGCACCGTTTCAGCAATTGGTACGGCTTCGGTCTGGCCGATGCCGCGGCCGCGGTCTACAAGGCGCGCTATTTCACACCGCTGCCGCCCATGCGTGATACCCAGTGGGTCAGCTCCACCGATGCGGCCACCCAGATCGGTGGCCCGGCGCGCCCGGGTAAGCTGCGCATCCGTGTGCAGCAGGCGATGAAGGTGGAAGCGGTGCAGCTGTCGCTGCAGTCGGCGCACAAGACGCCGTCCAACCTGCGTGTGGTGCTGGTGTCCCCGAGCGGAACGCGCAGCGTCGTCGCCACGCCGTTTTCCGTCCTGGATCCGGCTGCTTATGCGCAGACGGGGTTCTATATCGACCTGACCTCCAGCAATGCGTTTCTGGACGAGAAATCACGCGGCATCTGGACCCTGGAAGTGACCGACATGACCGATCCCAGGAGCACTGTCGCACTCAACGCTTTCAAACTTCGCATCGTGGGGCACTGATATGAAACCGATGAATCTTGCTTGCCTGCTGACGCTATCACTCGCCGCAACCGGTGCTGCCCAGGCAGCGCAATACATGGACGCCAAGACCCTGCGTGCGGCAGCGACCGGCGTGCGTTTCAAGTCCGGGCAGGACATGTTCCGCATGCTGCCGGGCACAGTGGTGAGCGAGCACACGCCGCCACGGAACGCGACATCAGCGCAGCGATCGGCAGCCAAAGCCGGCATTACCGGTGCAGTGTCCCCCGGCGACAAGGTCGCCGCGCGCATCGGGCCGTATGCGGTCGTACTGGATGCGCCTGCGGGTGCTGCGCGCAGTCTTGCCACCGACGCCGAACGCCCCATCGCCGCTGCGGTGAATGAGCGCAACGGTCGTGTCGTGCTGGTCAACCCGCAGGTGAAGCTCACCGGCACGACGCCCGCCACTGCGAAATCGCTGGCTGCCAGCACCGGCGGAACCATTGCCTACACCTCGACGGTGGACGGCAGCGCAGTGATCACCTATGCATCGGTGGAACAGGCCCAGCGTGCACTACTCGGCCTGCAGCGCAGCAGCGACGTCGCGCAGGCGGCGCTGGTGGTCATGCAGGCAGTCATGCAACCGATGTAAATAGACCGGCCGCAGGCTGATCCCTGCGGCCATTCCACGTCGGGCGGCATGCAGGCCCATTTGGCCGACACCTGCATCTGCGTGCGCCCCATTACCGATACCATCCCATGACAACCTCTCCCCTGCGGCGATTGCCTCTGCTGTGCGCGTGCCTGCTGGCGCTCGGACCCTTCTCGCTGACCGCCGATGCTGCGGCAACCGGTGTCGATGCACCGATCAGGACGACGCAGAACACACGCAATGCCAGCGACCCGTTGTTCCGCTACCAATGGCATCTGCTCAATCAAGGCCAGCCGGTGTTCGGCGACCAACGTCCACGGCCGGGCGTCGATCTGGATGTGGACATCCTGCACACGCTTGGCATTCGCGGAGCCGGAGTCAAGGTGGCGGTCATCGATGGCGGGCTTGAGATTGCGCATGAGGATCTCGTCGACAACATCGTTGCCGGCGGCTCGCATAACTTCTTGAATGGTTCCAACGATCCGACGCCGCCTGCGGATGAAATCGACAATGACCACGGCACCGCGGTCGCCGGCATCATCGCGGCACGCGGATGGAACGGTCTGGGTGGACGTGGTGTTGCGCCGGAGGCGAGTGTGGCTGGCTTCAATGCACTTTCCATAGTCGATGGCAGCAAGCAGTACGTCGATATCCGTTACTCCTGGGGTGATGGCCCGGAAGCCCGTGCGATGGACGTGTTCAACAACAGCTTCGGCATCTCGACAGCGGTCTATCCATTCAGCGATCTCGACGAGCAGCGCTCTCTGGAAAAAATGATGCGTGCCCAGCGTGGCGGCAAGGGCGGCATCTACGTCAAGGCAGCCGGCAATGATTTCAATACGCTGCTTGATGTGGATGCACAGGGCAAGCTGATTGATCGCTGCAGCGACCAGACCCGGCAGCTTGGCGTCGCCTGCAGTAGCGCCAATATCGACAACCTCAACAGCCTGACCACCATGATTGTGGTCGGTGCGGTCAACGCCGACGGTGTGCGTGCGAGTTATTCATCGCCCGGATCCGCAGTGTGGGTGTCCGGTCTCTCCGGCGAATTTGGGTTCCAGCGTCGCTTCGACCCGCATCCTGAGACTTACAGTCCGTTCTATACACTGCTCGCTGCGCAGGGACCGCAGCCATTCTTCTCACCGGCGATCGTCACGACCGACCTGAGTGGATGCGCGGCAGGCAATAACCGCGATCGCACGCGTGCGCCGCAGAACGCGCTGGATACCAGCCACTCAAAGATCGATGCCTCGTGCAACTACAGCGCACGCATGAACGGCACCTCTGCCGCCACACCGACGGTTGCAGGCGTCGCAGCGCTGATGCTGGGCGCCAACCCGCAACTGACGCTGCGCGATGTCAAATACATCCTGGCGACGACGGCGGTGCAGGTCGATCCCCATCAGGCCAAGGCGTTCTACAAGGACGCCGTGATCGAGCCCGCCTGGATCACCAACGCGGCCGGCCACCGTTTCAGCAACTGGTATGGCTTCGGTTTGGTGGATGCAGCCGCGGCGGTGGAGCGTGCGATGCATTTCACTCCGCTGCCGGCGATGCAAGACACCGAGTGGACCGTCTATGACGGCGAGAGCAGCACCATCGGCGGTATCGGCTCGCCCGCGCGATTAGCGATCGACATCAAGCAGTCCTTCAAGGTGGAAGGCGTACAGCTGTACTTCGCAGGGACGCACAAGCATCCTCGCCAACTGCGCGCCGTGCTGGTATCGCCCAGCGGCACCCGCAGCACCGTGATGACGCCGTTCTCCACGCTCGACCCGGGTGATGGCTTCGTGGTCTTCCTGACCTCCAGCAATGCCTTCCTGGACGAGGCGGCAGCCGGTCGCTGGACACTGGAGGTGGACGACATGCTCGCCGACAACGGCAAGGAACAACTGCAGGAATTCGAAATGCGCGTGGTGGGCCACTGACATGAAAACTTCTCTGATCACACTGCTGTGCGTCGTTGCCGCCAGCATGTCTGCACCCGTCTCGGCACAGGTGTTCGATCGCGCCCGCCTGCGGGCTGCCGCAACCGGGCAGACCGTTGTGGTGGACCGGGCCAGCTTCCGGCTGATTCCAGGAGCAGTGGTACGGCTGGCCGACGCCACGCGCGGCGCTGCCGCCACGCAAACGCTAACAAGCACGCAGACACGCACCAACGCACCGGTTGCCCGCGTCGATCGCTACGCGATCTATCTCGACATCAGCGGCGCGGCGGACGCAGTCGCGCGCACCACGCGCAGCGAACCATCGGCGACCGTCGTGGCCGCGCTGGAAACGCGTAGCGGCCAGCCGGCATTGCTCGGTGCTTCGATCAAATTGTTCGATACCACGCCAGCCATCGCGCGTGCACTGGCCACGCGTACGGGCGGCAGGTTGCTCTATGCCTCCGCCACCGACGGCAGCGCGATGATCGGCTACGACTCGGCGATGACGGCATTGGACAATTGCCGCCAGCTGCAAGGCAGCCACGGCGTGGGAGCGATCAAGCCGGAAGTGATCTTCCCGGCGGCACGGCCGTTGTGACGCTACGCTAGAACCGCTGCAGTCACGCGTGCCACGCTGCTGCATTGGGTCGCAGCGTGGCGCGTTGGCGCAGCCCGCCTTACAGCGGCAGTGGGCTGCGTTCTGCAAACTGCCCGCGCCAATAGGGATAGTAGGGGTACGGCGGCTCCACTGCGCTGGCCTGATCCAGGCGGGCACGCTGGTCACCGGTCAACGACCAACCCACCGCACCGAGATTTTCGCGCAGCTGCACTTCGTCGCGTGCGCCAATCAGCACTGTGCTCACGGTCGGCCGCTGCAGCAGCCAGTTGATGGCGATCTGCGGCACGCTGCGGCCGGTCTCTGCGGCAATGGCATCGAGCGCCTCGACGATGTCGAACAAGCGCGCATCGTCGATCGCCGGGCCGGCCGCGGCAGTGGCATGCAGACGGCTGTGTTGCGGCAACGGCTGGCCGCGCCGCAGCTTGCCGGTCAGCCGCCCCCAACCGAGCGGGCTCCACACCACCGCACCGATGCCTTGGTCGATACCCAGCGGCATCAGCTCCCACTCGTAGTCGCGCCCGGCCAGCGAGTAATACGTCTGGTTGGCGACGAAGCGGTTCCAGCCATGCGCATCGGCGACCGCCTGCGACTTCATCAGCTGCCAACCGGAATAATTGGAAGCGCCCAGGTAGCGCACCTTGCCCGCGCGCACCAAGCCATCGAGCGTGGACAGGGTTTCTTCCATCGGCGTCATCGCATCGAAGGCGTGCAGCTGCAGCAGATCGATGTGGTCGGTGCGCAAGCGTCGCAAGCAGGCCTCCACCGCACGCAGCAAGCGAAAGCGCGAGGCGCCGGCATCGTTGGGGCCATCGCCCAGGCGCAGGCCGGTCTTGGTCGAAAGGATCACCTGATCGCGGCGGCCTTGCAGCGCCTGGCCGAGGATGTCTTCGGACGCGCCATCGGAATACACATCTGCGGTATCGAACAGGTTGAGCCCTGCATCCAGGCACAGGTCGATCATGCGCCGCGCCTGCGCCACATCGGTGTCGCCCCATGCAGAAAACAGCGGCCCCTTGCCGCCGAACGTGCCGGCACCCAGGCCAAGCACGGGCACCTTGAAACCGGAACGGCCGAGTAGACGGGTTTCCATCGAAGAAGTCCTTGCAACGTTGAATGGAAGATGCGCTGCGTTATCGTTGGCCGCTAGCGCCTGTGGCGTGTTGATGGCGAAACCAGCGTCGATGCACATCGAGAGCCGCCTGACGCGCACTGCGCCAGCGTGGCCAATGACCAGTGGGTACTCAGCTCACCCCATCTGCGTACAGGCCAGTGGCGCAGCCGCGCGGCGTCGTTGCAACTGCACGCTCCACAGCGCGGTACCCAGCCCGACGGCACTCAACAGCGCGGCCACCCAGGGCGTTGCGACCAGGCCCGCCTGCGTGGCGATCACCACACCACCCAGCCATGCGCCCAGCGCATTGCCCAGGTTGAAGGCGGCGATATTGAGGCTGGAGGCCAGGTTCTGGCCGGCGCCGCGCGCGTGTTCCAGCACGCGCAACTGCAGTGGCGCCACGGTGGCGAAGGCAGCCACGCCCAGTAGCCCGACAAAGGTCACCATGGCGGCCTTGCTGTGCAGGACGCATCCCAGTGCGCCCAGCACGACCACCAGGGCCGCCAGGCTGCCCAGCAGGGCCGCGGTAGGGCGACGGTCCGCCCGCCGCCCACCGAGCAGATTGCCGACGATCATGCCCACGCCGAACACCAGCAGCACCGGCGACACCGCCGATTGCGCAAAGCCGGTGACCTGCAGCAGCAGCGGCTGGATGTAGGTGAACACTGCGAACACGCCGGCGTAGCCCACCACGGTGATCGCCAGCGCCAGCAGCACCTGCCCCCGCTGCAATACCGCCACTTCCTGCCGCCACGACACCGGCGTGGCAGCACCTGCCGCGGCCGGCACCCACACCGCGACCGCGGCAGTGGCCAGCACACCGATCGCAGCCACCGCCCAGAAGGTCGCGCGCCAACCCAGTTGCAGCCCCAGCCAGGCACCGGCCGGCACCCCGAGCAAGGTGGCCACGGTCAGCCCGGCGAACATCAGTGAGATGGCCGATGCACGGCGTTCGGCCGGCACCAGCGACGTCGCCACGACGGCGCCGACGCCGAAAAACGTGCCGTGGGCCAGCGACGTCAGCACCCGCGCAACCATCAGGCTGGTGTAGTCCGGCGCCAGCGCGCAGGCCACGTTGCCGACCGTGAAGATCAGCATCAGACCGACCAGCACCGCCTTGCGCGGCAGGCGTGCGCTGGCCAGGGTCAGCACTGGCGCACCGACGAACACACCCAGCGCATAACCGCTGATCAACAGGCCCGCGGCGCTGAGCGAAACGCCCAGATCCGCGGCTACCTGCTGCAGCAGCCCCATGATCACGAACTCGGTCGTGCCAATGCCGAAGGCACCGATGGTCAGTGCCAGCAACGCCGGCGGAAAGCGCGACGAACGCGCAGAGGTGAGGTTGGACATGGGCAGGGGCAAGGGGAGGACTGCGCACAGCCTGCGCCCCGCGTTTACTTGCAAAAACCCCTGCTATGCTGATTCACTTTCAATCAATCATTGAGAATCGGATGGACCGTCTTGGCGACATTGCCCTGTTCCTGCGCGTGCTCGACCTGGGCTCGATCACCGCGGGCGCGCGCAGCCTGGATCTGTCGGTGGCGGTGGCCAGCCAGCGTCTCAAGCGCTTGGAACGCGAGCTGGGCGTGCGCCTGCTGCATCGAACCACGCGCCGCCTGCATCCCACTGCCGAAGGGCAGCGGCTGGCCGAGCGTGGCCGCGTGTTGGTGGAAGATCTGGACGCGCTGGCCGAGGATCTGCGCGAAAGCGCGCACGATGTGGGTGGCGTGCTGCGCATGACCATGTCCGCCTCATTCGGGCGGCAATACGTATCGCCGCTGCTGCCGGAATTCCAGGCCCGCCATCCGCGCCTGCGCATCAGCGCGCACCTCAGCGACGACCTGGTGGACCTGGTCAAACAGGGCTTCGATCTGGCGATCCGGATCGGCCCACTGGAGGACTCCGGGCTGGTGGCCCGGCGTATCGCCGACAACCGCCGTACCCTGGCGGCCTCGCCCGCCTATCTGCAGCGTCACGGCACGCCGCGCACGCCGGACGAGCTTGCACAGCACGCCGGCGTGTTGCTGATGGGCCGTGACGGCCGCCAGGACGTGTGGACACTGCAAACGCCCGACGGCGGGCTGGTGCGCGTGCGCATGCAGAGCCGCTTCGAAAGCAACTTCGGCGAACTGGTGCGCGACGCCGTGGTCGCCGGCCAGGGCATCGCGGTGCATTCGTATTGGCACATCGCCGACGAATTGCGCAGCGGCCGCCTGGTCCACGTCATGCCCGATTACCCGCCACCGGCCTCGCAGATCAGCGCAGTGATGCCGGCGCGCCAGTTGCAACCGCCGCGCGTGCGCGCGTTCGTGGATTTCCTGCAGGAGCGGCTAGGCGAGCAGCCGCCTTGGGAACTGGCGACATAGCGCCCGCCGCCGCGCGCATGGGACCGGGCGGCAGCGGCGGTTGCCGTGCGGATGGCCCCGCAGCGAGACGCGCGTGCCTGCGTTGCACGCCGGGGTACGTCGAGGTCTGCGGCATGCCAGCCATCATTGGAAAGACGGCATCGATGCGTTGTACGCGGCGTCTCATGCGCGCCCACTGCGCGACTGGCTGGCAGCCCGAACGCGCAGCCTTCAACCGCATGACGGGCTGGCCAGCTGTTACATCGGCTCTCAGCATCACCGTGCACGACCACAAGCTGAGGCCGGCTGCGTGCGAACCGTCGAGGCAATCGCTGCCCCGGATCAACGTCCGCCGCGCAGCAGGCGCTTGTGCAGGCTACGCCGCTGCGCGGCGCTCAATAGATGTCCATGCGTCCGCAACAGCCCCAGGATCTGCAGATGGGCCTGCGCGGTACGCCGTGCCAATTCGGTGGCGGCAGCGGCTTGGAGCCGCTTCCACTCGGCGGGGCTGGTCGGCGTTGGAAAACTTGAACGTTTTGCGGGCATGGCAGCAGGCGGATGCGAGAGACCTCGCCATGATACGGCCGGCCCGTGATCGCCCTATCGGGCCGATGCGCAGTTCACGCGCAGGCGGCCACGACTGCTGCGCGCTTTCCAGCGGGCGCAAGCCCGCAACCCGCGCAGCGGACCTTGCCGCCCGTACCACCTGCACTCTTGTACGATCGGTGCCTTCGCGGCTGGACCGCATTGCACCGTCGACGGGTTGTTGCATGTCTTCGCTGACCGAGTTGAGCACGATATTGCTGCGTCATGCGCCTGGCGACGGCATGCATCCCACGCAGATCGCCGGGTTGCAGATCATGCGTAGCGCATCGCCGACCGTAGCCATGCCCACTGTCTACACACCCATGCTGTGCCTGGTGGCGCAAGGCCGCAAGCAGGCAATGCTCGGCGCGCATGCGTACTTCTATCACCCGCAGATGTACCTGGTGGCGTCGGTGGATCTGCCCATCGTCGGCTCGGTAATCGAAGCCAGCGGCGCGCAACCGTATCTATGCTTCTGCCTGGACCTGGACACCGCGGTGCTCAGCGAGCTGGCAATCAACCATCCGGAACTGGTGGACACGCAGCGCGATGCGGCATCGGCCGGGCTGTTACTCAATCGCAGCACGCCGCAGTTGCAGGACGCGGCGCTACGGCTGGCGCGCCTGCTCGATCAACCGCATGAAATTGCCGCGCTCGCGCCCTTGATCGTGCGCGAACTGCTGTACCGCCTGATGGCCGACCCGGCCAATGCGGCGGTGCGCCAGATGGCCATCGCCGACAGCCGGCTCAACCAGATTTCCAGAGCCATCGTGTGGTTGCGCGAACACTATGCGCAGCGCTTCAGCATCGAGCAGATCGCCGATCTCTCGGCGATGAGCCGCTCCACCTTCCATGCGCATTTCAAGGCGGTGACCACGATGACGCCGCTGGACTACCGTTCGCAGCTGCGCGTGCACGAAGCACGCCGCCTGATGGTGGCCGATGCGCTGACCGCTGCCGACGCCGGCTTCCGGGTTGGTTACGAGAGCGCGTCGCAGTTCAGCCGCGACTACGCACGCATTCTCGGCATCTCGCCTGCGCGCGATGCGCAACGGCTGCGTGCCAACGCGCAGGACGCCACCGAAGCGGCGTGAGGTCTGCCATGCTCAGCACGGGCCGCACAGCGGCCCCTGCAATCCGCCGCCGCGTTCTCTCGCGCTGACGCGGCACCATCGCCGCGCCAGCATCGGCATCGCAGCTGTCTACTCCGCTGCATACTGCGCCTCGCTCACCTGCTCCAACCAGGTGACGGGCGCACCGTCGTGCGATTCGGCGATGGCGATATGCGTCATTGCCACGTTGGCATTGGCGCCGTGCCAATGCTTGACGCCGGGCGGAATCCACACGATATCGCCCGGGCGGATCTGCTGCGCCGGCTTGCCCCACTCCTGCACGCGCCCGGCGCCGGCTGTGACGATCAGCGTCTGGCCCAGCGGATGGGTATGCCATGCGGTGCGCGCGCCCGGCTCGAAGGTGACGGTGGCGCCGCCGACGCGTGCCGGCGCGTCGGCCTGGAACGGTGCGTCGATGCGCACCTTGCCGGTGAAATACTCGGCCGACCCCACGACCGATGGCGCACCGCCCGCCCTGCTCACCCTGATCGGCTGCGCAGCCTCATCCGGTGTCACGGCGGCCATCATGGAGACAGATATCGCGGTCGCGAACAGATTCATTGCAGCGCTCCTTCATTTTTAGTCTTGGCACTGTAGCGCGCTGGCCCACCGCCATGACCTGGGCACGCACGACTGCTGCATCGCACGCCGGCCGGCCTAGAATTCGCTGGGCAATTCGCGCTTGCTATCGCCCCCTGGCACCACCGCGTCCGGTCGATACGCCCGCAGGAACAACGCCACCGCGCCGCTGACATACGCATCCAGCTGCACCGACCGCGCACCTGGCGCATCGTCGCGCGCAGCGGCGGTGGCCGGCCGCCCGGTCATCAACCCGAAGAAATGCACCGATGCATCGGGCACGTTGTCGATCACCAATGCCCCGCGTTGCACCTCGCGCGCCAACAACGTGCGCATCATGGTGTCGTAGCGCTCGAAGCACAGCGTCCACATTTCCTCGCGCATCTGGCTAGGCAGCAGTGGCGGGCGTACCAGGCCATACGCGGCATCCTCCCGCATGCTGCTGGCAGACACGCGCAGCACTGCATCGGCCACCGCAGCCAGGCGTTGCTCCAACGGCCCCTGCAGCGCCAGCAAGGCCGTCCAGCGATTGGGCGAGGCCTGCGCCAGCGCTTCCAGGGTGGTGCGGAACAGCACCTCCTTGGACGCGAAATGCGCATACACCGTGGCCTTGGACACCATCGCGTGTTCGGCGATGGTGTCCATGCTGGTCCTGTCGAAGCCGTGCTGTTGAAACAGCACGCGTGCCGCCGCCAGGATGGCGCCACGCTTGTCGTGTGGCGCACGTGCAATGGGCGGCGCGTCATCATCCACGCGGCGGCTCCGCTGCTGGGCTCGCGGCGGCAGTGGGCGCGGCGGTTTGCAGCCAGCCTCCGCCCATGGCCTTGTAGAACGTCACCAGGTTGGTGAAGCGCGACAGCTGGGTGTTGATCAAGGTCTGCTGCGCGCTGTACAGCGAACGCTGCGCATCCAGCGCCTGCAGATAGCTGTCGATGCCCCGTTCGAAACGCGCCTGCGACAGCCGGTAGCTATCGGCAGTGGCATCCACCAGCGCTTGCTGGGCCTGTAGTTGCCTGCCCAGCGTGTCGCGCTGCGCCAACGCGTCGGAGACCTCGCGGAACGCGATTTGGATCGACTTTTCGTAGCGCGCCACTTCGATATCGCGGTTGGCCTTGGCCATGTCCAGATTGGCGCGATTGCGCCCGGCATTGAAGATCGGCAAGGTCAGCGTGGGCACGAAGCTCCAGGCACGCGTGCCGGCATCGAACAACCTGGACAGGCTACTGCTGGACGAACCGGTCGATGCGGTCAGGCTGATGCTGGGGAAGAACGCCGCCCGCGCCGCCCCGATATTGGCGTTGGCTGCACGCAAGTTGCGCTCGGCTTCCAGAATGTCGGGGCGACGTTGCAGCAACTGCGATGGCAAGCCGGCCGGCACGCTGGCCAACACATTACTCTCCACGCTCGCGTTGTCGGGCAGTGCATGCGGCAGCAATTCCACCGGCACCGACGTGCCGACCAGCAGCACCAGGGCGTTGCGATCCTGCGCCACTTGGGCGGTGTAGCGCTCCACGTCCACGCGTGCGGTTTCCACCGTGGTCTGCGCCTGACGCAAGGTCAGTTGCGAGGCCACGCCCAGTTCGAAGCTGCGCTGCTGCAGGCGATAACTGTCGCTCTGACTAGTCAGGGTGGATTGCGCCAGCTGCAGCAACTGCTGGTCGGCCGCCAAGGTCAGATAGGCGGTGGCCACTTCTGCCACCAGACTGATATGCGTACTGCGGCGCGCCTCGGCGGTGGACAGGAATTGCTGCAATGCCTGTTCCTTCAGGCTGCGCACGCGCCCGAACAGGTCCAGCTCATAGGCACTGATGCCGATATTGGCGCTGTAGGTGCGGAACACCTGCGGCTGGCCGGGAATGGCCAGCTCCGACGGCGTGCGCGCATTGTTGGCGGTACCGGTGCCATCGATCGCGGGCAGCAACGCGGCGCGGTCCACCCGATATTGCGCGCGTGCCACCTCGATATTGAGCGCGGCCACGCGCAGGTCGCGGTTATTGTCCAGTGCCAGCGCAATCACCTGCTGCAGCGTCGGGTCGGTGAAGACCTGGCGCCAGCCGATATCGGCAATATAGGCCGTGTCGGCGTTGTTGCCGGTATCGGCAGTGGCAGCGGCAGCCGGAGGGGCTACCGACACGTCGGTGCCGGCAAATTGCGCTGGCACCGGTGCGTCGGGCCGCGTGTAGCGCGGCATCAGCGTGCAACCGGAAAGCACGCTGGCCACGCCAAGCGCGCAGAGTGTCGTGCGAATCGTGGTCATGTCAGTGTCCTGTCGGTTGCGGTGCGGGCGAAGCAGGCTGTGGACGGCGCTGGAACAGGCCACACACCAGCACGAAGAACAGCGGCACGAAGAAGATCGCCAGCACCGTGCCGGAGACCATGCCGCCGATCACGGCCGTGCCCAGCGCGTGCTGCGCGCCGGCGCCGGCGCCACTGGTCAACACCAGCGGCACCACGCCGAGGATGAAGGCCAACGAGGTCATCAGGATCGGTCGTAAACGCATGCGCGCCGCTTCCAGTGCTGCAGCCACCAGGCTCTTGCCGCCTTCGTGCAACTCCCTTGCGAACTCCACGATCAAGATCGCGTTCTTCGATGCCAGGCCAATGGTGGTGAGCAAGCCCACCTGGAAGTACACGTCGTTCATTTTCCAGGTCAGCATGGCTGCCAGCAACGTGCCGAACACGCCCAGCGGCACCACCAGAATCACCGAGAACGGAATCGCCCAGCTTTCGTACAACGCGGCCAGGCACAGGAACACGATCAGGATCGAGACGCTGTACAACAGCCCGGTCTGGCCGGACGAGGCTTTTTCCTGCCGCGACAATCCGGTCCACTCGAAGCCGATGCCCGGGGGCAGCTTGGCGGCTGCGGCTTCGACGATCTGCATCGCCTCGCCGCTGGAGGCCGCACCCGGCAACGCCATGCCCAGGATCTCCATCGACGGCACGCTGTTGTAACGCTCCAGGCGCGGCGAACCGGATTGCCAATTTGCCGTGGCGAAGGCGTTGAACGGCACCATGGTGCCGGCGCTGTTGCGCACGAACCAATGGTCGATGTCCTGTGGGTTCATGCGGTATGGCGCATCGGCCTGCAGCATCACCTTCTTGACCCGGCCCTTGTCGATGAAGTCGTTGACGTAGGTGCTGCCCCACGCGCTGGAGAAGGTGTCGTTGATGTCGGAGATCGACACGCCCATCGCCTGTGCCTTATGCGGGTCGATTTCCAGCTTGAATTCCGGCGTGTCTTCCTGCCCATTCGGGCGTACCGCCACCAGACGCTTGTCCTGGGACAGTTCGGCCAACAATTGATTACGCGCCTGCATCAACGCGGCGTGACCCAGATTGGCGCGGTCCTGCAGCATCAGATCGAAGCCGGTAGCATTGCCCAACTCCGACACCGCAGGCGGTGCGAACGCAAACACCTTGGCATCGCGGATACCGGAAAAAAATGCCCCGGCCTTGGCCGCCACGTCGGTGACGCTCTGGCCTTTACCGGTGCGCTCGTCCCAAGGTCGCAACTTGACGAAGGCAAAGCCCACGTTCTGGCCGCTACCGGCAAAACTGAAACCGGTCACGGCGAAGACACCGGCAACAGACTCCTTCTGATCGACCAGGAAATGATGCTCCACCTGCTTGAGCACATCGCTGGTGCGCGCATTGGTGGCACCGGGCGGCAACTGCACCAGCACGAACAAGGTGCCCTGGTCTTCGTCCGGCAGGAATCCCACTGGCAATTTCATGAACCCGAACACCACCAAGGCCAGCAACGCGGCGTAGGCGAGCATGTAGCGCCAGCCCTTGCCAAGCATGTGCCGCACCACGCCCTGGTAGCCGGTGTTGCCGCGATCGAACAGGCGGTTGAACCAACCGAAGAACCCGGTGGTCGCCAGGCCATGGCCCTTGTGGACCGGCTTGAGCAAGGTGGCGCACAAGGCCGGGGTCAGGATCATCGCCACCAGCACCGACAAGGTCATGGCCGAGACAATCGTGATCGAGAACTGCCGGTAGATCACGCCGGTGGAGCCGCTGAAAAACGCCATCGGGACGAACACCGCCGCCAGCACCAGCGCCACGCCGATCAATGCGCCGGAAATCTGGTCCATCGATTTACGCGTGGCGTCCTTGGGCGATAACTGCTCCTCGCCCATCACGCGTTCGACGTTTTCCACCACCACGATCGCATCGTCCACCAGCAAACCGATCGCCAGCACCATCGCGAACATGGTCAAGGTATTGATGGTGAAGCCGAACGCCGCAAGCACACCGAAGGTGCCCAGCAGCACCACCGGCACCGCAATGGTCGGGATCAGGGTGGCGCGGAAGTTCTGCAGGAACAGGTACATCACCAGGAACACCAGCACCACCGCCTCCACCAGCGTGTGTACCACCTGCTCGATGGAGATGCGCACGAACGGGGTGGTGTCGTACGGCTTTTGCACTTTCATGCCGGGCGGGAAGAACTTTTCCTGCTCTTCCAGGCTTTTATCGATCGCGCGCACCGTATCCAGCGCATTGGCCCCGGTCGCCAGCTTGATCGCCAGACCGGCGGCCGGCTTGCCGTTGTAACGGCCCACCGTGTTGTAGCTTTCGCTGCCCAGCTCGATGCGCGCCACATCGCGCAAGCGCACCTGCGAGCCATCGGACTGCGTGCGCAGCAGGATATTCTCGAATTGCTCGGCGGTCTTCAGCCGGGTCTGGGCAGTGATGGTGGCGTTGAGCTGCTGGTTGGCCACCGCCGGCAACGCGCCCAACTGGCCGGCGGAGATCTGCGCGTTCTGTGCCTGGATCGCGTTGCGCACATCCACGGGCGTGAGGCTGAAATTGCTCAGCTTGTTGGGGTCCATCCACACCCGCATCGCGTACTGCGAACCGAACAAGGTGGTGTCGCCCACGCCTTCGAGGCGGCTGATGGTTTCCTGCACGTTGGCAGCCACGTAATCGGACAGGTCCGAATCGCTCATGCTGCCGTCTTCGGACGTAAAGGCCAGCACGTTGAGGAAGTTGGTGGCCGACTTGGTCACCGTGACGCCCTGCTGCTGCACTTCCTGCGGCAACAACGGCGTGGCCAGCGACAACTTGTTCTGCACCTGCACCTGCGCGGTGTCGGGGTCGGTGCCGTTTTCGAAAGTCAGGGTGATGGTCACCGCCCCGCTGGATTCGCTGGTGGACGCCATGTAGCTGAGGTGATCCAGCCCCTTCATCTTCTGCTCGATGACCTGGGTGACGGTGTCTTCCAGGGTCTGCGCCGAGGCGCCCGGGTAGTTGGCGGTGATGGCGACAGCCGGCGGTGCGATGGCGGGGTATTGCGCAATCGGCAAGGTGGCGATGGAGAGGATGCCGGCCAGCATCACGATGATGGCCAACACCCAGGCGAAGATCGGACGATCGATAAAGAAACGTGCCATGACGTGATCCCGCCTCTAGTTGGCCGCACGCGGTGCGGTCGGGGCAGAAGGACCGGCAGCATTCCCGGCGGCGGGCGTGGCCTTGGGCTGCCACGGCACGGTCTTGACCACGATGCCATCGCGTGCGCGCGACGCGCCTTCGACGACCACTTGCTCGCCGGGCTTCAGGCCGCTGCGCACCAGCCACTGGTCGCCCACCTCACGGTCGGTTTCCAGCGCACGCAACTGCAGCTTGTGGTCGGCGCCGACGACAAAGGCGGTGGGTTTGCCGGCGCCGTTGCGCGACACCGCCTGCTGCGGCACCAGCACGCCCTGCTCCTTGACGCCTTCCTGCAGCACCGCGCGCACGTACATGCCCGGCAACAGCTCGGCGTTCGGATTGGGGAAGACCGCGCGCAGGGTGATCGAGCCGGTGTTCTGGTCGACTGTCACGTCGGAGAACGCCAGGTGCCCCTGCAGCGGGTAGGTGCTCCCATCTTCCAGCAGCAGCGACACCTTGGCCGCACCGTCGCCGGCTTGTTCCAGATCGCCGCGTGCCATCGCCTGCCGTAGGCGCAACACCGCACTGCTGGGCTGGGTGACGTCGATGTAGATCGGGTCCAGCTGCTGGATGGTGGTCAGCGCGGTGGCCTGGTTGGCGGTCACCAGCGCACCCGGGGTCACGCTGGAGCGGCCGATGCGTCCGGAGATCGGTGCGTCAAGCCGCGCAAACGCCAGGTTGATGCGCGCGGTCTCCACGCTCGCCTTGCCGGCTGCCACGTCGGCCTTGGCCTGGCCTAGCGCGGCATCGGTGTCGTCGCCTTCCTGCTGGCTGATCGCTTTGATCTGCGCCAGCTCCTTGTAGCGCTCGGCCTTGAGCTGCGCGGTGCGCAGGGTCGCCTCGGCCTTGGCAAGGGATGCCTGCGCGCTGGCATAGCTGGCGCGGTACTGGGCCGGATCGATCTGGTACAGGGTCTGACCAGCCTTGACGTCGCCGCCTTCGGTGAACTGGCGCGACTGGACGATGCCTCCCACTTGCGGGCGAATTTCGGAGATCAGGTACGGGACGGTGCGCCCCGGCAACTCGGTAGTGAGCGTCACCGGTTGCTGCTTCACGGTCAGCACGCCCATTTCCGGGGTGCCTTCCTGTGGCGGCGGGCCTCCCGGCGGGCTGCCGCAGGCGCTGAGCAAGGCGGTGGCGGCAACGGCAACAGCAAGCAACGACAGGCGAAACGAGGCATGAGGACGCACGGGCAGTCTCCAACGGGAGGTGTGATGATTAAATATAAACGGTACGGTTTGGTATCCTAATAAGCGCATCCAGAGCCGTCAAGCATTTCTACCCAGTCGGTATACTTATGAATTGTTGGGAGAACCTGATGCGGGTCAGAACAGAAGAAAAGCGCGAGGCCATCGTCCAGGCGGCCAGCGAGGTCTTCCTCGAGCTGGGCTTCGAAGGCGCGTCGATGTCGCAGATCGCCGCCCGCGTGGGCGGCTCCAAGCGCACGCTGTACGGCTATTTTCCGTCAAAGGAAGAGCTGTTCGTGGCCGTCGCCAAGGACATGTCGGACCGCTATTTCGACCCGTTGCTGCATGCGCTTTCGCAAAGCAGCGGCCCGGTCGATGAGGCGCTGCAGCGCTTCGGCGAGGATGTGCTGACGTTCCTGTGCGCCCCGCCCAATATCACCAGCTGGCAGACCATCATCGGGGTATCCGGCAGATCTGCGGTCGGCGCGCTGTATTTCAGTGCCGGCCAGGAGGAAGGCATACAACGCTTCGCCGAATACCTGCAGGCACAGGTGGACTGCGGCCTGCTCCACTGCGAAGACACCCTGCTTGCCGCCCACCAGTACGCTGGCTTGCTGGAATCGGAAACCTTGATGCCCTGCCTGTTTGGCGCACTCAACGACCCCACGCCCGAGTTCCTGCGCGAAGCGACGCGACGTGCGGTGCAGACGTTTCTGGCCGCGTACGGCGGCAAGGCAGGCAAAGCGGCGTGACGTCGGTTGCGACTTCACTGCATTGCTGCGCGACGACGCGCAGTGCGCGTGTACAGACGCCAAGCCTGCGGTCCACTCGGGCGTCTACCCTCCCCCGCCGCGCCGCTGGCTTGAGCGCAGCAGCATCATCACCGCATGACGCA
Source organism: Xanthomonas cissicola (assembly GCF_008801575.1). GTDB lineage: Bacteria > Pseudomonadota > Gammaproteobacteria > Xanthomonadales > Xanthomonadaceae > Xanthomonas > Xanthomonas cissicola. The sequence continues at coordinate 128,045 of NZ_VZPL01000002.1, forward strand.
ACCGGGCAGCGAGGCTGCGCTGTGCGGCCGGCGCAGGAATGCTGCTGCAGCGATTTAACGGTGGCGCGCTTGCGCTTGAACACGTTGCCATCGCACGCATGTTGCCGCCCGGGCATCGCGCCACCAGCGCCTTGAAACAGGCCGCGTCGAGGCACGACCTAGCGGCTGGTTACTCCGCCACTGCGCATTTCGCGCACAGGCCGTGCACTTCCAGCGTCTGTGCCTGCGGCTGGAAACCGAGCGCCTTGGCGCGGGCTTCCAGTTGCGACACGACGTCGCGATCTTCCAGTTCCACCGCGCTGTGGCAGCGGTCGCAGATCAGGAACGGCACAGAGTGCTGGGCGCTGTTGGGGTGGTGGCAGGCGACGAACGCATTGACCGATTCGAGCTTGTGCACGAAGCCGTTGGCCATCAGGAAATCCAGCGCGCGATACACCGTAGGCGGTGCGTCGGCGCCGACGCCCTTGCCTTCGCGCACCCAGTCCAGCAATTCGTAGGCCTTGACCGGCTTGCCGGCGTCGGCGATCAGCCGCAGCACGTTCGCGCGGATCGGCGTCAGCCGCAGGCCGCGTTCGCTGCAGGCACGCTCCACCGCGCGCACGAAGCCGTTGGCGTCGTCGACGTGGTGATGCGGTGCAGTGCAGGCGAGGTCTGGTGCGTGGGTGTGCTTGGTCATACAGGCTCCGGCGTCAGGCCGCTCCAATCTTGATGAGTGCCGCATCGATGCGTTTCAAGGCACCCTCGCGTCCGGCCAGGTACACCGTTTGCGAAATGTCCGGGCTGACCTGGGTGCCGGTGATGGCCACGCGCAGCGGCTGGGCGACCTTGCCCATGCCCAGTTCCAGCGCGGCAGCGGCGTCGTGCAGCGCAGCCGAGACGCTCTCCACGCTCCACGCATCCACGGCAGCCAGCAGTTCGCGCGCCTTGCCCAGCGGCACCTCGGCGCCCAGCTTGAGGTGTTTCATCACCGCCGCTTCGTCATAGGTTTCCAGCGGCTGGTACCAGACCACGGCTTTTTCGGCCATTTCCTTCAAGGTCTGCACGCGCTCGCGCAACGCCACCACCACATCGGCGGCGGCCGGGCCGGCGGCGATGTCCACACCGAGCTTGGCAAGCTGGTATTCCAACTGCGGGGCGATGCTGGCCGGGTCGTCGGTCTTCAGATAATGCTGATTGACCCAGCCGAGCTTGGCCATGTCCAGGCGCGCGGCCTTGGAATTGACGTCCTTGACGTCGAACAGGTCCAGCAACTCCTGCTGGGTGAACAGCTCCTGGTCGCCATGCGACCAGCCCAGGCGGGCCAGATAATTGATCAGCGCATGCGGCAGATAGCCGGCATCCTTGTACTGCATGACGTCGGCCGCGCCGGTGCGCTTAGACAGCTTGGCGCCCTGCTCGTCGAGGATCATCGGCATGTGCGCGAACTTGGGCACCGGTGCACCCAGCGCTTCATAGATATTGATCTGGCGCGGCGTGTTGTTGATGTGGTCGTCGCCGCGGATGACCTCGGTGATGCCCATGTCCCAGTCGTCCACCACCACCGCAAAGTTGTAGGTGGGAAACCCGTCCGGGCGGAAGATCACCATGTCGTCGAGCTCGCTGTTGGCGATCTCGATGCGTCCCTTGATCAGGTCGTCGAACACCACCGTACCGCCGACGGGATTCTTGAAGCGGATCACGCGATTGGGGTCGTCGCGATACGGCAGGTTCTGCTCGCGGGCAGCGCCGTTGTAACGCGGCTTTTCCTGTTTGGCCATGGCGGCCTCGCGCATTGCGTCGAGTTCCTCGCGGGTTTCGTAGGCGTAATACGCCTTGCCCTGCGCGAGCAATTGCTCGGCGACTTCTTGATAGCGGGCAACGCGCTGGGTCTGGTAGATCGGGCCTTCGTCGTAACCCAGGCCCAGCCAGTCCATCGCTTCCAGGATGGCGTCGATCGCTTCCTGCGTGCTGCGCTCGCGGTCGGTGTCCTCGATGCGCAGCACGAACTGGCCGCCGCGGTGGCGTGCCTCCAGCCAGCAATACAAGGCGGTGCGGGCGCCGCCGATATGCAGGTAACCGGTGGGGCTGGGAGCGAAACGGGTGCGGCAGGTCATGGAGCGCTCGGCAAAACGGGAGTCGCCCGATTTTACCTTGCGCAGCGTGGCCCTGCCCGGCCCGTGGCTCAGCGGTTGCGCAGCAGGTCGCCGTACACCACGCAATCGCCGCCGCTGCGTGCCGTGCCCGGAGCGTCGTACAGCACCAGCCAGGTGGGAATCTTGCCGGCCAGGTGCCTGGGCAGGTTGCAGATGGCCTCGGCGCGGTCGCAGTCCTTGCCATGCGGCAGCACTGCCGATTCCAGCAGGTCGTGCTGGAAGCGCACCGGTGCGCGGTTGGCGGCCAGCACGGTCCGCGCATCCGGCCATTTGAACAGGCGGATTTCGCCGTTCAGGACCATCGTCGGCCCGGCCAGCAGGTACAGATCGTCGCCGGAATAATGCAGGTCGCGTACGCCCAGCCCGCCCAGTTGCAGGAAGTGCTTGCGCAGCAGGGTGCCGTCCTCGTCCAGCGGGACCAGGCGCAGGTGGTCGCTGTGGGCTTGCACCTGGATCTCCAGCAGTGCCGTCCAGCCACGCAGCACCGGCCCGCGCAGCCCCAATAGCAAGCGCTGGCCATCGACCACGATGCCTTCGATATCGAAGCCGTTGTCCTTGCCGGGGATCTTCAGGAACGGACCGAAATGCGGGTCGTCGGCCAGCAGGTCGGTGAGCTGGTTGTGCTTGGCGTCGCCCTTGAGCCGCAGCGCACGGCGGCCGTCGGCCGCTTCGCGTACCAGCTGCGGGGTGCCGTCTTGCGCATAGTCGATGGGCAGGCAGGCCAACAGGCGGCGATTGGCATCGAGCTTCAACTTGGTCAGGCGTTTGGCGTTTTCGGCGTCGTCGCGGCCGCGCTTGGCGTTCTTGCGTTTGCTGCCGTGCGAACCGATGACCCACAAAAATCCGTCCGACAGGCCCATACCTTCCAGGTCCGCCTCCTCGCCGTCTTCTCCCGGCAGATCGAGCAGGTTCGCCAACGCAAAGCTCTGCCCCTGGCCGAAGCGCAGCGCCTCTCGCTGTACGGGGTCGAGCTTGCGCAGCCGGTCTACCGCGCAGGCTTCGTCGCCGGCCACCCACAGCCAATCGTCGGTGAAAGCGGCGCCGGACAGATTGCTGTGCACCAGCGCACCGGGCGCGAATTCAAGCCGGACGCTATGCGGAATCAGGGTTTTCTTGGCCATGGGTACCTGGGACGAGGGATCAACCGAACGCGACCAGCTTGGCATGCGTTACATCGGGCGCCAACTGCCCCGGCCAATCGCGGTCGTTGGCCACCTGCGCCTGCGCACGGCTGGCCTCGAACGCCGCGAAGTCCAACTCGGCCAGTGCCCACACTGTCTGGCCCTGCGTCTGCGCCAGCACGCCGTCGGAGGGGAAGCCGACATCCATCGGCGCAAACACCGCCGCCTCGCCGGTATTGATGTCCAACGCCGGGCTCCACGGCGCTTCGCCAGCAGTCACCGACTGCGCGACGAACACGCGATTTTCCAGCGCGCGCGCCAGGCAGCCGACACGCACGCGCATGGCACCGGCGGCGGTGTCGGTGCAACTTGGCACGATCAACAACCGCGCACCGGCCTCGTATTGCGCACGCACCGGCAGCGGGAACTCGCTGTCGTAACAGATCGCAATCGCGGCGCGAATGCCGTCCAGTTCGAACACCTTCACCGCATCGCCCGGCTCGATCAGCCCGGTGGCTCTTTCGAAGCCGGTGAGCTGCAACTTGTCCTGCCAGCCATGCAGGCCCTCCGGGGTGAACCAGTCGCTGCGGTTGCGGTAACGGCCATGGCCAATATCCAGCAGAAAACTACCGGCAATCAGGTGCAGCCGATGTTCCTGCGCCAAGCCGGCAAACAGCTCCAGCCACGGCGCGCGCAGCGCCTGGATGGCTGCCAGCGATTCGGGCAGGCCGGCAGAAATATGCGTGTCGAATGTTGCGCCCAGCTCCAGCGACAGATATTCGGGCAGCACCGCCACCCGCGCACCGGCTGCGGCGGCTTCGGCGATCAGGGCCGATTGGCGTGCCGCAAACGCGGCGAAATCGACAGGCTTGCCGATGGGGTACTTGGCAACGGCAATTTTCATCTGGTGGCCTTTGGATGATTGAATCGAGGTGGCGAAGCAATCAGGCCGGCCAGCGAACGCATGGTGCAGCGACCTTGCAGCCTGCTCGCGACGCCTGTCAGTCGCCGTAGCGCGCTCGCCGCGCTCACTGCGGCAACACACGTGTCCACACAGACAAGCTGTGGTCGATCTCGCCATGTTGCAACTCCGCCCAGTGCAGGTGCACCCGCATGCCCGGCTGCGGGGCGTAGCCACGTTTGCGCCAGAACGCATCGTTGGGGCGGTAATCGGCTGGCTTGCGCGGGTCGTCGGGCGCCCGTTCCACCGAACAGAACGCGGTCAATGCAAAGCGGCCCCGCGCGCGTGCATGCGCTTCGCGCCGGTCGAAGAATGCATGACCGATACCTTGCCCGCGATACGCCGGCAGCAGCACCGATTCGCCGAAATAGAACACGCTGACCGGATCGATGCCGGCCGCGCGGAACGGTGCGTGGAACGCGTCGCTGTCATCGAGCAGCGGCAACCCGGTCGATGCACCGATCACCGCATCGCCATCACGCGCCAGCACGAAGACGCTCTCCGGCGATGCCGCATAGGCCGCCAGATAGTCGCGCTCGTATGCGGCATCGCCTTGGTACAGATACGGCCAGGCGGCGAACACGCTGATGCGCAGCTGCGCCACCGCATCCAGATACGGCAGCACCTGCGTGCCGCGCACCGTTTCCACCATCGGCGAGGAGCCAGTCATGCCGGCCATGGTAAGCCAGCAAGAGGTGGCTGCAACGCCATGCTTCAACGCAGCCAATGATTGTGGTTCGAAACGCGGGTCTGCGGCTGTTGCCACAGCAACCACACCGCCGCTTCGTCGGTTGCCAGCAGTACCCCGAGCAGCGCATCGGTGCTGCGTGCCCAATAGCTGCCGTTGCTCAGCCGTTGCCACGGTCCATAGCTGCGTGCCCATGGGTTGCCGGCGCGGATGTGCTGCGCTGCCACCTGCAAGAACGCATGCCCGCCGATGCGCAGGTGCTGCGCGGTGCGTGCGTGCAGCTGCAGGCCCACCACCCCGCCGCGCCTGTCGCGGTTCAGCGGCAAGGCCGACAGCGCCGAGCTTTCCCAAGCGTGCGGCAGCGCTGCGGGAAGCAGCGCCACCGTGTCGATGCCGGCGGGCAGCAAACGCTGCGCGCGCCGGTGCAAGTGTGCCTGCGCCAGCATGCCGGCCTCAGCGCAGGCTGTTGCCAAGCTCGTACCAATCGAGCTTGCGGGTGACCCACATGATGCTGGTCAGGATGCCGAACAGCAGCAACGATCCCATCAGCAGCGCGTTGTCCTCGGAGATCAACAGGCTGTAGAGCACCGCGTACAAAGCGGTGAGCATCACCGAAAAGCCAGCCGCACGGATCCAACTGCGCAACACGCCGGACAGATAGAAGAACTGCAGGCCGATACACGCCGCCGCCGACACCAGATAGGCCTGCCAGAACGCGATGTGTTCGGAAAGGCTGAGCAGCAGCAGGAAGAAGATCGCCAGCGCCAGGCCCACCAACAGGTACTGCAAGGGGTGGATCGGCAGGCGCTTGATCAACTCGAACAGCACGAAGGCCACGAAGGTCAGCACCACGAACAGGATGCCGTACTTGCTGGCGCGGTCGGCCTGGGTATACACGTCCACCGGGTCGACCAGGCGCACTTCCAGCGTGTCCAGCGCCGCATGGCTGGACTGCAACTGCGTCTGCGCACCGGTGGCCAGCGACGACAGCGACCAACTCGCATCGAAGCCCGTCGGTCCGATGCTCGGCGCATTCGGCAGGAAGCGGCCGCCGAAGGACGGGTGTTGCCAGGCGGAGCGCAGGGCGATCTCGTTGTTGTCGGCGATCGGCGCGATGGTCAGCCGGCGCGTGCCGTCCAGCACGAACTGCATGTCCACCACGTTGCCGTCCTGCAGCCGGCCGGCGACCGGGTCGGCCAGCGGGCCCAGTTGGGCATGGATGCCCGCCGAACGGTCGGCCAGTGCGCCTGCACCGCTCTCCAGCGCCAACGTGCGGCCATCGACCTGCAAGCGCGGCGTGCCCACCAATCCGCGCACGTCGGACATACCGATTGCCAGGTACGGCTGGCCATACGCACGGGTCGGCGCAGCCGCGTAGTCGAAGGAGTCGTATTCGGCATGCAAGGTGGCTTTCCAGGAATACACCTGCACCCGGTACAAGCCCACCTCGCGCACCGAGGGCACCATTTCGCCGCTGAGTTTCAGGCGACGCGGCGTTTGCAGCAGCGTCCCTTCGCGCTTGCGCCAGACCTTGCGCTGGTTGCCCTGCTCGTCCGGCTCGGTGACCTGCACGTCTTCGGTATACGGCAGTACCCGCACCGGCGCGATGAACTGCTGCTCGCCAGCCTTGCTCTGCGCCACCCGCTCTACCGCCTCGTCACGGTAGCGCGCGCGGTCCTGCACCGCGCCACGGATCAGGAGCAGCGGAATCAGCAACAGCAGGATCAGCCCACCGATGCTGGCGAACCGCAATAACAGTTTCAGGGATTTCATCGGCCATCCTCATCTTGGGAGGTGGCCAGGGTGCGCTGCGCCGGTGTCGCAGGTTTGAGGCGAATTTGAAGCGAAGGTGAAGTGCGCGACCCGGTTATTCGACGACCGCCACTGTGACGCATTGACGAAATACGGTTTTCAACTCTCCAAAGTGCAACCCGTGCCCAAAACAGGCTTCCGTTTGATCGGCAGCACTTCGCCTTGCCGCCGCACGCGTCGCCTTCACGCGTAACGATGCATGGGCAGGTGCGCAGCCCCGAATCCCTCCTTTTATCTGATCGCCGCTTCCAGTTCGCTGTTCTTCGATGAGGTCTTCAGCCGCATGCGCTGCTTCGGCGCTGTCATGGCTGCATGCCGATTCGGCAGTGGTTTGGTCACTGCGCACGACTGCATTCCTCTCTTGCCTGGAGCTGTCTTCCATGAACACGCACCGTTCGCTCGCCCTTTGCCTGCTCGCCGCCCTGAGCCTGACCGCTGCCACCGCGCAGGCGGCAGTGCACGGCATGGGCCTAAAGCCTTCGTCGTTGATGCAGCCGGTCACCCCGTTGTTCGGTACCGCAAGCGTTAGCACACCGCTGCCTGCCAGTGTCGACCTGACTGCATGGGCGATCACGCCGGGCGACCAGGGCCAGATCGGAGCATGCGCGTCATGGGCGGCCGCTCACACCCTGACCGGTTGGTATGCCAACGCCAACAAACAGGCCTAGACGCGCTTTGCCCCGATGTACCTGTACAGCCAGGTCAACGGCGGCGTGGATGAAGGCTCCACCCTGGAAGCGCCGCTGGAGATCGCGCTTGCGCAGGGCATCGACACCGAGCAGCACTATTCGTGGGGCAACTACGACTGGAAACACCAACCCACTACCGCCGACAAGGCCAACGCTGCCAAGAACCCGACGCCGTATCGCCACTACACCGTGCTGTATTCGGGCAACGGCAATGGGGGACGCGCCTTGATCGAACAGATCAAGCTCGCCCTTGCCTCTTCCACGCCGGTGGCGATCGGCTTCTATGTGCGCCAGGGCTTTGAAGACCTGACAACCAAGAATCAGGTCGATTACGACGTCAAGACGCCAATTCTGGGTGGGCATGCCGTGATCGCGCTGGGCTACGACAGCGAAGGACTGATCGTGGAAAACAGCTGGGGCACCGAATGGGGCAACAAGGGTTTCGGCAAACTGTCCTGGTCGGTGGTCGCCAAGGATGTGATCGGCGCCGACGTGGTGTACTAGCACAGCACGAACATCACCACCCCTTCCAGCGCAGCTTCATAGGGCTGCGAGGGGTGGCGGGCGAACTGGTTCAGCACGGCCACGCGCCGTACGCTGATTGACGCAGGCGCGGCGTGTGCTCAGGTGCATGCCGTCGCCTTGAACGCACAGAGGCCACCGGCGCCGGCCAACCGCGACAACTATCTGCAGCGACTCAACCGATCGGTAGGCGCAACACCGCACGCGCACCGCCACCGTCGCGATTGCCCAGCGTCACGTCCCCGCCATGCAGGCGCGCAACCTCGTGCACGAACGGCAACCCAAGACCGGAGCTGCGCTGGCCGGTCTGCGGGCGTGCCAGCGAATAGAACCGCTCGAAGACGCGCTCGAGCGCGTAATCGGGCACGCCGCTGCCACGGTCTTCGACCACCAATTCCCAATGTCCATCGTGCAGCCGCGCATGCAGGCGCACATGGCTGTCTTGCTTCGAAAACGCGATGGCATTTTCGAGCAGATTGATCAGTGCCTGTCGCAGCAGAAAACCATCGCCCAGTACGTGGTGACCGCCTGACGCCCCGGCCCCTGCATCCACTTCCACGGTGACGCCAGTCGCCGCCGCGCGCAGCGCCACCGCGTCCGCCGCAGCCTGCAGCAGCCCATCGATACCGATGCGCTCGCGCTTCTGCAGCCAGCCGTGCTGCTCCACTTCGGCCAGTGCCAGCAGCTTGTCGATGGTTTCGGTGAGCCGGCGTTCCTGCGCACGGATGGTGGCAACGAAGTGCTGGCGGTCGGCCTCCGGCAGTGGCTCGGCCAACAACTCCGAGGCACCGCGAATCGCCGCCAGCGGGCTTTTCATCTCGTGCGTCAGCGACTGCACGTACTGCTCTACATACGCCTTGCCTTCCAGCTTGCGGCGCATGCTCTCCAGCGCCTGGCCCAGATCGCCGATCTCGTCGCCACGCGGTTCGGGCGGCGGTACCGGGATGCCGGCGCTCACCGCCTGCGCATAGCGATTGAGCCGGCCGATGCCACGCATCAACCACCAGGTCATCAAGATGCCGATCAACGCTGAAATGCCGATCAACCAGGCGCCGCGCTGCAGGATGTTGCGCTGGCTGGCTTCGATAAACGGGTCGATGCTGCGATTGGGCTGTGCCAGGGTCAGCACGCCGATCAGTTGGCCGGGGTCATCCGGTGCGTAGATCGGCGCGGCCACGTGCATCACCGTGGCGGCGGGGTCGCCATCGATCTCCGGGCTGGAACGCGCGCCATATTCGCCGCGCAACGTGCGGTAGACATCGTTCCAGCGCGAGTTGTCGCGGCCCACGTCGCGGCCCAGCGAATCGAACACCACCACGCCGCGCGCATCGGTGACGGTCACGCGGTAATCCACCGTGTTCTTGCGAAAGCGCCATACCCATGCCTTGGGGTCGCGCTGCTGGGCCCTGGTCACGTTGCGCGCGAAGCGGCCATCGGCAAGCGTGCCGGCAGCCAACTCGCTACTGGCGACTTCTGCCAGCACATTGGCCGCATCCACCAGCGTGGATTCCATCGCCTGGCGCACCCCCGGCTTGACCTCGTTGACGAACACGCGCATCACGAAGAACGCGGCCAGGCCCACGATCAGGAAGAAGCCCAGAAACAGCTTGAGACCAAGCCGCATGTCAGCCCGCGGCCTCGCTCAGTTCACCAAGGAAGTGCCGGCGCATGCCTACACTTCCAGCGCGTAGCCAAGGCCACGGTGGGTGCGGATCGGGTCGACCGGCACGCCGGCCAGGCGCAGCTTGCCGCGCAACGTCTTGATGTGGGTGTCGACGGTGCGGTCGGCACTGTCGGCGCTGGCGTCCCAGCCGCGGTCCATCAGCTGCGCACGGCTCAGGATCGCACCAGGGCGCTGCAGCAACGCTGCCAGCAGTGCATATTCGTAGCGTGTCAGCGGCAGCAGGGTCTCGCCGTAGCGGATGCGGCTGCCCTCGCGGTCGATCGCAAACGCGCCGTGCGGCTGCCAGCCCGATTCGGCCGCCGCGCCCGCATGGCGTCGGCGCAGGCGCGCACGCACGCGCGCCACCAGCTCGCGCGGCGAGAACGGCTTGGCCATGTAATCGTCGGCGCCCAGCTCCAGGCCAAGCACGCGGTCGATCTCGTCGTTGCGCGCGGTCAGGAAGATCACCGGCACCTCGCTGAAACCGCGCAACGTGCGGCACACCTCGAACCCGTTGATGTCCGGCAGGCCCACGTCGAGGACCACCACATCGGCCGGATCGGCGCGCAGACGCGTCAGCGCATCGCGGCCCAGCAGGCAATGCTCAGGCGCGTAGCCTTCGCTGCGTAGTGCGTAGAGCACGGTATCGGCAATGGCGGCTTCGTCTTCGACGACGAGCACGCGGGCGGCAGACTCTGACATGCCGCGCAGCATACCGGCATGCGGGTACCGCCTGCAGGACGAGGTGGTCCACGCACGGCGTGGCACGACGTGACGCACACCCAGCGCTGCTCGCGGCATCGCGCAGCATCTGGATGCGGCCACCGTGCGCTTGCGCCGCGTCGCCCGGAATGGGCAACAACAAATCGCGCCGCAGCCTCTACACTGCCGCGATGAACTATCGCCACGCCTTCCATGCCGGCAACCATGCCGACGTGCTCAAACACATCGCCCTGCTTGCCCTGATCGACACCCTCAAGCGCAAGGAGACACCGTTCTTCGTGCTCGACACGCACGCCGGGCGCGGCCGCTACCAACTCGGTGGCGAAGAGAGCCGCAAGACCAACGAAGCCGATGCCGGCGTGATGCGGCTGATGGCAGAGGCCAGCTTGCCCGAGGTGGTCGAGCGCTATCTGCGCGCGGTGCAGGCCGACAACCAGTCCACGGCCCGCCACGCCATTCCCGGCCAGAAGCCCACCCGCCCCACCGCCGGCATCCAGCTCAACTACTACCCCGGCTCGCCGCTGCTGGCTGCGCAAGCGCTGCGCGAGCAGGACCGCATGGCATTTTGCGAACTGCAGCCCGACGAAGCCGAGGCGCTCAAGGCCCTGTTCGCCAGGGACAGCCGGGTGCGCGTGCACGCCGGCGACGGCTACGCGGCAATCCGCGCCTTCCTGCCGCCGCGGGCTGGCGAAACCAAGATCGGCCGCGGGCTGGTGCTGATCGACCCGCCCTACGAATCGCAGGACGCCGAATATCCGCAGATCATCCATAGCGTGCGCGAGGCGCTGGCGCGCTGGCCGCAGGCGATCTGCATGGTGTGGTACCCCATCAAGCTGCGCCGCAGCCTGCAGCCGTTCATGCGCAAGGCCGCCGCGCTGCCGGCCAAGTCGGTGCTGGTCGCCGAGCTGCAGGTGCGCCCGGACGACTCGCCGCTGCGCCTGACCGGCAGCGGGCTGCTGATCGTCAACGCGCCCTGGCAGTTCGACCAGGTGCTGGCGCCGGCGTTGCCGGTGCTCAAGCAGCATCTCGGCGAGCCCGGCGCCTCGACCCGGCTGGAGTGGCTGCGCCAGGACGGCTGAGCCGGCAGAGGTGTGCACCTCCCCATCGTGGTGGGTAGGCCCGCGTCGTCGTTGCACCGCTGCAATGGCCAGGGCCGCGCGGGCCGCGTCGGCGACATAGCAGTTGTCGCGAGCACCTTCGGCGCAGCGCAGACAAGCGGGCGCTGCACCGGATACGCATGTCTCAGGAAGCCGGGCCGGGTGACGAAGGCCTTCCGGCGGCCCAGCTGCTTGCACTCGGCTGCCACAGTGCGCGCCACATCACGCTCACGACCGGCTCACGGCTCCGCTCGTTACAGTGGTGTGGGAAGCACTGCCACCTCCCTGTCGGCTCCCGGCGGCACACCGGATTCATTCACGGTTGCGCGCCGGGCTGGTGCCAGAATCTTCCGATCTTTAAGGAACACCGGTCATGGCCATTCGCAATCGCCTGCCTCCCTGGCATGAAAACTTCAGCCTGCCCAATGGCCGCACCCTTCTGCTTCGCCCGATCCGTCCCGAGGATGGTCCGCCTCTGCAGGGAGCTTTCAGCCTGTTGGGACCGGAGGAAATTCGCGCGCGCTTTGTGCGCTCCTCTACCGAAATTACCCCGGAGATGGTGCAGCGCCTGACCCATCCCAATCCCAAGAGCGAGATCGTGCTGGTCGCCGCCGAGCAACTGCCGCCCGGCGAAGCGCTGGTCGGCGCGGTCGCGCGCGCCGCGCTGGTACCGGGCACCCGCCAGGCCGAATACACCATCCTGGTCAGCAGCTTCGTCGCCGGCCAGGGGCTGGGACGGCAGCTGATGCGCAAGCTGGTCAAGTGGGCGCGGCGCAAGTACCTGGATTGCCTGTTCGGCGATGTGCTGCAAAGCAATGTGCCGATGCTGCAGTTGGCAGAATCGCTGGGCTTCAAGCCGCAGGCGCATCCGGAGTCGCCGGAGCTGGTGCGGATGGTGTTGGAGCTGGATGCTTGAGTTGCCGGGATTCGGGATTCGGGATTCGGGATTCGGGATTCGGGATTTGGGATTTGGGATTTGGGATTTGGGATTCGTAAAAGCGGTTTGGCTGGTGGTTTGCTGCGGTCCTTGCCCACTCGCCATCGCAGGAGTCGGTGCAAGTAAGTCTTCGTAGGTGCAATGCCGCTCTCCTTGGCCGCCAGCGCCCTTAAGTAGTGCGGCGTCCTCACCGATTGCGGGACCGTTGGCGGCCTGGATGCCGCCATCGCGCCTCCATGGATGGATTCACGGCGTGTCCCGCAAGCGGTGAGGGCATCGCGCACTCGATCAACGCGGCTTTTGATTTTCTAGACGCCGCACGGCTTACGTTACGGTCAACCACGGAACACCTTCCTGCGCGCGCCCACCGCCTTTCACGCCAGATGGACCGGCCACGGCAGGGTCTCTGATAAAATCGCCGGCTGATGCCGTCGCCTACCTTCCCCTCTCCGCCGCTGCCCAAGTCCGGCCAGCTCCGCGCCTACTGGCGCGCGCCATCCTCACCGACTGCGCTGGCATGGTCGATTGCGCGGGCAGCCGAGGCGCATGCCGGCCCGCTGCTGGTGATCGCCCGCGATAACCAGAGCGCGCACCAGATCGAAGCCGACCTGCATGCCTTGCTCGGCGAACACTCGGCGCTGCCGGTGGTGCCGTTTCCCGATTGGGAAACCCTGCCCTACGACCAGTTCAGCCCGCACCCCGAAATCATCAGCCAGCGTCTGGCCGCCCTGCACCGCCTGCCCGGCCTGACCCGCGGCGTGGTGATCGTGCCGGTGCAGACCTTGCTGCAGCAGCTGGCTCCGCTGAGCTACATCGTCGGCGGCAGTTTCGATCTCACCGTTGGCCAGCGGCTGGATCTGGATGCGGAAAAGCGCCGCCTGGAAAGCGCCGGCTACCGCAATGTCCCGCAGGTGATGGACCCGGGCGACTTTGCCGTCCGCGGCGGCCTGCTCGACGTGTTCCCGATGGGCGCGGACACGCCATTGCGCGTCGAGCTGCTGGATGAGGATATTGATTCGATCCGCGTGTTCGACCCGGAATCGCAGCGTTCGCTGGACAAGGTGGACGCGGTCAAGATGCTGCCTGGCCGCGAAGTACCGATGGACGATGCCAGCATCGAGCGCGTGCTGGCCTGCCTGCGCGAACGCTTCGACGTGGATACCCGGCGCAGCGCGCTGTACCAGGACCTGAAATCCGGGCTGGCGCCGTCGGGCATCGAGTATTACCTGCCGATGTTCTTCGCCAAGACCGCAACGCTGTTCGATTATCTGGACAAGCGGGTACTGCCGGTGATCGCCACTGGCGTGTCCAATGCCGCCGACGCATTCTGGACCCAGGCGCAGAACCGCTACGAACAGCGCCGCCACGATGTGGAACGCCCGCTGCTGCCGCCGGACGAGCTGTACCAATCGCCGGATGCGCTGCGCGAGCGGCTCAACAAGCTGGCGCGTATCGAAGTGTGGGCCAGCGATCATGCGCGCATCGACGAGGCCGCTCCGCTCGGCGACCAACCGTTGCCGCCGCTGCCGGTGGCTGCCAAAGACGCTCCCGCCGGTCAGGCGCTCGCATCGTTCCTGAGCCATTACCCGGGCCGCGTGCTGGTCGCTGCCGATTCGGCCGGCCGCCGCGAAGCCTTGATGGAAGTGCTGGCCGCCGCGCAGTTGAAGCCGGAGCTGGTCGCCGATGTGCCGGCGTTCCTGGCCGGGACGCTGCGGTTCGGCATTACCGTAGCGCCGCTGGAAGACGGCTTTGCACTGGATCAGCCGCAGATTGCGCTGCTGACCGAACGCCAGCTGTTCCCGGAACGGGCCAACCAGCCGCGCCGCGCGCGCCGGGTCGGACGCGAGCCGGAAGCGATCATCCGCGATCTGGGCGAGCTGTCCGAAGGCGCACCGATCGTGCACGAGGACCACGGCGTCGGCCGCTACCGCGGCCTGATCGTGCTCGATGCCGGCGGCATGCCCGGCGAATTCCTGGAAATCGAATACGCCAAGGGCGACCGGCTGTATGTGCCGGTGGCGCAGCTGCACCTGATCAGCCGGTATTCCGGCGCCTCGGCCGAGACCGCGCCGCTGCACTCACTGGGCGGCGAGCAATGGACCAAGGCCAAGCGCAAGGCGGCCGAAAAGGTCCGCGACGTCGCCGCCGAATTGCTGGAAATCCAGGCGCGCCGACGCGCGCGCGCGGGTCTGGCGTTGCAGGTGGACCGGGCGATGTACGAGCCGTTCGCGGCCGGATTTCCGTTCGAAGAAACCGGCGACCAGCTTGCCGCCATCGATGCGACGCTGCGCGATCTGGGCAGCAGCCAACCGATGGACCGTGTGGTGTGCGGCGACGTCGGTTTCGGCAAGACCGAGGTCGCGGTGCGCGCCGCCTTCGCCGCCGCCAGCGCCGGCAAGCAGGTCGCCGTGCTGGTGCCGACCACGTTGCTGGCCGAACAGCATTACCGCAATTTCCGCGACCGGTTCGCCGATTACCCGATGAAGGTCGAAGTGCTTTCCCGCTTCAAGAGCACCAAGGAAATCAAGGCAGAACTGGAAAAGGTCGCCAGCGGCGACATCGACGTGATCATCGGCACGCACCGGTTGTTGCAGCCGGACGTGAAGTTCAAGGATCTCGGGCTGGTGGTCGTAGACGAAGAACAACGCTTCGGCGTGCGGCAAAAAGAAGCGCTCAAGGCGATGCGTGCCAATGTGCATCTGCTCACGCTCACCGCCACACCGATCCCGCGCACGCTCAACATGGCCATGGCAGGCCTGCGCGATCTGTCGATCATCGCGACCCCACCGCCGAACCGCCTGGCGGTGCAGACCTTCATTACCGCGTGGGACAACACACTGCTACGCGAAGCCTTCCAGCGCGAACTCAGTCGCGGTGGTCAGCTGTATTTCCTGCATAACGATGTGGAAAGCATCGTGCGCATGCAGCGTGATCTGTCCGAGCTGGTGCCGGAAGCGCGCATCGGCATCGCGCATGGGCAGATGCCCGAGCGCGAGCTGGAACGGGTGATGCTGGATTTCCAGAAGCAGCGCTTCAATGTCTTGCTGTCGACCACGATCATCGAATCGGGCATCGATATTCCCAATGCCAACACCATCATCATCAACCGCGCCGACCGCTTTGGCCTGGCGCAGCTGCATCAGTTGCGCGGCCGCGTGGGTCGCTCGCATCACCGCGCCTACGCGTACCTGGTGGTGCCTGACCGGCGCTCGATGACCTCCGATGCAGAAAAGCGCCTGGAAGCGATCGCCTCGATGGACGAGCTCGGCGCCGGCTTCACCCTGGCCACGCACGATCTGGAAATCCGCGGCGCCGGCGAATTGCTGGGCGAAGACCAGAGCGGCCAGATGGCCGAGGTCGGTTTCAGCCTGTATACCGAACTGCTCGAGCGCGCAGTGCGCAGCATCCGCCAGGGCAAGCTGCCCGACCTGGACGCCGGCGAAGAAGTGCGCGGCGCCGACGTCGAGTTGCATGTGGCCTCGCTGATTCCCGAGGATTATCTGCCCGACGTGCATACGCGCCTGACCTTGTACAAGCGCATTTCCAGCGCACGCGACACCGATGCGCTACGCGAACTGCAGGTGGAGATGATCGACCGCTTCGGCCTGCTGCCGGACCCGGTCAAGCATCTGTTCGCCATTGCCGAGCTCAAGCTGCAGGCCAACGCGTTGGGCGTGCGCAAGCTGGATCTGGGCGAAAACGGCGGGCGGCTGGTGTTCGAGGCCAAGCCGGCGATCGACCCGATGACCATCATCCAGATGATCCAGAAACAGCCGAAGATCTACACGATGGACGGCCCGGACAAACTGCGCATCAAGCTGCCGATGCCCGAAGGCGCCGACCGTTTCAATGCCGCACGCGGCCTGTTGGCGGCATTGTCACCGGGCTGAAGCACTACCGCGCCGGTAAGCGGCGACCACACCGAGCGCGACCATCGCATGCGAAGAGCGACCACGCAGGCGAGCAATCCCCTGCTCGATCGCGCTTGCCCGTCATCACTACCGCGGCCAGCCCCGCGCGTGCGGCGCAGACAGAAAGCTCACCGGTGGTTTACGAGCGCGAGCAAGCCGGGACCGTACCCGCCACGCCGTGCAGGGCCGGGGCGAGCTGTCCAATGGGACAGGCTTGAACATTCCCCTTGAGCCTGCTTCCGACAAAGCTGAGCAATTAATCCACAGTCGGTGACGGGTTTCGCAAATCCGTCATCGCGCTGAATTTTGCCTAAATATTTCCGTAAGGCGCCGATACCTGCATAGACCGGCATGGCCCGTGTGCGGCGCTGCTCACACCCGTCCAGGCGGTCGCGACCTTCCCAGGCCATGGCACGCACCCGTGCGCCATCGCACCGCTTGAGGCACCAATGAACACGCCACTGTCCGATCTACCCGCGCCGCTGACCCTTGCCCTGGAGGGCGAGATGACCATTCGTCGCGCGGCCGAGCTCAAGCCGTTGCTGCAGCCGGCCTTGCTGCATCCGGGTGGATTGCATCTGGACCTGGCCGCCGTCAGCGAGATCGATACCACCGGTCTGCAGTTGTTGCTGGCCACCAAGCAGGCGATCCAGGCCGATGGCCGCCCGTTTTCGCTGACCGATTCCAGCCGTGCGGTGGTCGATGTCATCGAGCTGCTCGGCCTGCTCGAGGCCCTGTACCCGCATGCGGTTGCAGGCCTGGGCGAACGAATTCACTAACGGACTGGCGACGCGCGCATGGACATGAACCAGCTGATGCAGACCTTCCTGGCCGAGAGCCGGGACCTGCTCGAAGACATGGAACGTCATCTGCTCGAGGCCGAGCGCGGCGAATCCTCGCCAGATGCGGTCAATGCCATCTTCCGCGCCGCGCACACCATCAAGGGCTCCGGTGGCCTGTTCGATCTGCCGCAGCTGGTCGGCTTCACCCATGTGGTGGAAAGCGTGCTGGATCTGGTACGCGACGAAGCGCTGAGCTTGAGCTCGGAACTGATCGGGCTGCTGCTGGTGTGCTGCGACCATATCCATGCCCTGGTGGAAACCGCCGCAGACCCGAGCCACGCCGACCCGGTCGCGCTGGCCGCCGAAGCCGAGCCGCTGCTGGCGCAACTGCAGACGTATCTGCAACGCAGCGCCTGCGGCGTCACTGCAGCCGCCGTTGCCCAAGGCGCACCGGAAAAGCAGAGCGGTTACTGGCGCATTACCCTGAAACTGTTTGCCGACGCACTGCGCTTCGGCAATTCGCCGCTCAAGCTGATTCGCAACCTGCGCAGCCTGGGCTCGGTCGAATCGATCAACACCGATATCAGCCAACTGCCGGCATTCGACGACCTGGATCCGGAAGCCAATTACCTGGGCTTCCAGATCCTGCTGCGCAGCGATGCCGACCGCGCCGCCATCGAAGAGGTGTTCGAATTCGTCCGCGAAGATTGCGATCTGGAGATCGTGTCGGTTCCGGCGCCATCCGATGCCGCTGACCTGCTCACCGCCGAGACGGCAGCCAGCTCCGCGCCGAACAAGCCGCTTGCTGCAGTACCCAGCGCCGCCTCGGCGCCAGGCCGCGCCGCGCCGGACGCTGCAGCGCGCAACGCCGATGCGCGTTCCATCCGCGTAGATGCCGACAAGCTCGATCGCATGATCGATCTGGTCGGCGAACTCATCATTGCCGTCTCCAGCACCAACGCCAATGCGCAACGCACCGGCGATGCGCAGTTGCTGGAATCGGCCTCGATCCTGGCTGGCCTGGTCGAAGACGTGCGCGAAAGCGCGTTGCAGCTGCGCATGGTCAAGATCGGCGGCACTTTCAGCCGCTTCCAGCGCGTGGTGCACGATGTGGCCCGCGAACTCGGCAAGGACATCGCACTGGTCGTCGCCGGCGAAGACACCGAACTGGACAAGTCGGTGGTGGAAAAGATCGGCGACCCGCTCACCCATCTGGTGCGCAATGCGATGGACCACGGCATCGAGCCGGCGGACGTGCGCGTGGCGCGCGGCAAGCCTGCGCGCGGCACCGTCGGGCTCAACGCATATCACGACTCCGGCAGCATCGTCATCCAGATCACCGACGACGGCGGCGGCTTGAACCGCGACCGCATCCTGGCCAAGGCGCTCGAACGCGGCCTGATCGAGCCCGGCCGCCAACTCAGCGACCGCGACGTATTCGCGATGATCTTCGAACCGGGTTTTTCCACAGCGGAAAAGGTCACCAATCTGTCCGGACGCGGCGTGGGCATGGACGTGGTCAAGCGCAACATCACCGCACTGCGCGGCACGGTCGAGATCGACAGCGCCGCCGGCGTGGGCACCACCATTTCGGTGCGCCTGCCGCTGACGCTGGCGATCATCAACGGCTTCCAGGTGGGAGTGGGCAAATCGGTCTTCGTGGTGCCGCTGGATGTGGTCGAAGAGTGCGTTGAGTTCACCCCCGACTACGCCAGCGATTACATCGACCTGCGCGGCAGCGTGTTGCCGTACGTGCGACTGCGCGAACTGTTCGCGCTGGGCGGCAAGACGCCGGCGCGCGAAAGCATCGTGGTGATCCGACAGGGCGCGCAGCGCTTCGGCCTGGTGGTGGACACCCTGCTCGGCGAATGGCAGACGGTGATCAAGCCGCTGTCCAAGGTGTTCGCGCAGGTCAAAGGCATCAGCGGCTCGAGCATTCTCGGAAGCGGCGATGTCGCACTGATTCTGGATGTGCCCAGCCTGATTCAGCAGTTGCATCCCAACCAGGACGCGCTGGCGGCCTGAACGCCCGCGCCATCGCTCCGGTCCGAACTATCGTTTGTCGTTACCTGACCCCAGGAAGCCACCGTCATGTCACACCGTCTCCCGATCGCTACGCAGTTGTGGTTCACCGCCGCGCTTGCCGTCGCCCTGCCCGTCGTCGTGGTCGTCGCCGGCGTTGCGCTGACGCTCTCGCACGCAGCCTTACTGGGCACCAGTATCGTTGCAGCATCGATCAGCGGCGCCTTGCTGGTCTGGGCAATCCGTATCGCCAGCGCGTCGCTGGAGATGGCCACCACCACGCTGGACGCGTTCTCGCGCGGCAACTTCGACGTGGCGCTGCCGCAAGGGCGCGACGACCAGGCCAGCGATGTCCTGCGCGGGCTGCGCAAGGTGCAGAGCGGCATCCGCCACGTCAACGAGGAAATCAACCGCGTTTCGCGCGAACACGATGCCGGCGAGATCGACGCGCGCATCGATGTGGCGCGCTTCGATGGCGATTTCCGCACCATGGGCGATGGCATCAACCGCATGGTGGCCAGCCATATCGCGGTGAAAAAACAGGCGATGGCGTGCGTGGCCGAGTTCGGTCGCGGCAATTTTTCCGCCGAATTGGAACGGTTGCCCGGCAAGAAGGCCTTCATCAACGAGATCGTCGACCAGATCCGCGGCAACCTCACCGGCATGGTCGCCGAGGTCAACCGCATGTCGGCCGAGCACGATGCCGGCGATATCGACGTGGTCATCGACACCCAGCGCTTCACCGGCGATTTCCGTCGCATGGCCGAAGGCATCAACGCGATGGTGGCCAGCCATATCGCGGTCAAGAAGCAAGCCATCGCCTGCGTCAGCGAATTCGGCCGCGGCAACTTCACCGCACAGCTGCCGTTGCTGCCGGGCAAGAAGCGCTTCATCAACGACACCATCGAACAGGTCCGCGGCAACCTCACCGGCCTGATCGCCGAGATCAACCACATGTCGGCCGAACATGAAGCCGGCGATATCGACGTGGTCATCGACAGCAGCCGCTTCGATGGCGATTTCCGCAGCATGGCGCTGGGCATCAACCAGATGGTGGGCGCGCATATCGCGGTCAAGAAACTGGCGATGGGCGTGGTGGCCGAATTCGGCCGCGGCAACTTCGATGCACCGCTGGCGCAGCTGCCGGGCAAGAAGGCCTTCATCAACGACACCGTGGAGCGCGCGCGCGGCAATCTGCGCAGCATTTCCGAAGTGATCCAGGTCATGGGCGCGATGGCCGAAGGCGACCTCACCCACACCGTGGAAGGCCGTTACGAAGGCGCATTCGCCGACATGCAGCGCTATGTCAACACCACCATGAGCCGCCTGACCGAGATCGTCGATGAGGTCAACCGCAACGCCGAAAACCTGGCCAGTGCGTCGGAAGAGGTCAGCGCCACCGCGCAGGCGCTGGCCCAGGCCGCCAGCGAACAGGCGGCCGGTGTGGAAGAAACCAGCGCCTCGCTGGAGCAGATGACCGCCTCCATCGCACAGAACACCGAAAACGCGCGCGTCACCGACAGCATGGCGGCCAAGGCGGCCAGCGAAGCGGCCGACGGCGGCGACACCGTGCGCGCCACCGTGGTGGCAATGAAGGAGATCGCCAAGAAGATCGGCATCATCGACGACATCGCCTATCAGACCAACCTGCTGGCGCTCAATGCCGCCATCGAAGCCGCGCGCGCCGGCGAACACGGCAAGGGCTTTGCGGTGGTGGCCGCCGAAGTGCGCAAGCTGGCCGAACGCAGCCAGATCGCTGCGCAGGAAATCGGCGAAGTGGCCGAATCCAGCGTGGAACTGGCCGAAAGCGCCGGCCGCGTACTTGGCGAGATGGTGCCTTCGATCCGCCGCACCTCCGACCTGGTGCAGGAAATCGCCGCCGCTTCCGAAGAACAGACCGCCGGCGTCAGCCAGATCAATACCGCCGTGGGCCAGTTGAACCAGACCACCCAATCGGCCGCCGCCAATGCCGAAGAACTGGCCGCCACCTCGGAAGAGATGAGCGCACAGGCCGAACAGCTGCAGCAGCTGATGGGCTTCTTCCGGCTGGGCAACGGCGGCCGCGGCGCCGTGTCGGGCAGCAGCAGGCAGGGACCGCGCAGGATCGCAGCGCATGCGCCTGCCATCGTGAGCAGCGCGCCGCCGCGACGCACCAATGTGCGCCAGATCAGTGCGGTGGCCGCCACCGCCGATGCGATCGACGAATCGCAATTCGCCAGCTTCTGAGGAGCCGACGATGCAAGCGCGCCCCGCAACCAACCACCAGATGCCGTCATCGACGGCACCGCAGCAATACCTGACCTTTCTGCTGGGCCGGGAGATGTTCGGCCTGGGCATCCTGGGCATCAAGGAAATCATCGAATACCGCGTGCCGACCGATGTGCCGATGATGCCGCCGGCGCTGCGCGGGGTGATCAATCTGCGTGGCGCGGTGGTGCCGGTGGTGGATCTGCAGCAACGCTTTGGCCGCACCGCCAGCGCGATCACCAAGCGCAGCTGCATCGTGATCGTGGAGATCGCGCATGGCGAGCTGCATCAGGTGCTTGGGCTCTTGGTGGATGCGGTCAGCGAAGTGCTGGAAATCGCGCCCTCCGACATCGTCGACACGCCCAGCTTCGGCGCCGGCATCGCGCGCGACTTCATCCACGCCATGGGCAAGATCGGCGAGCGCTTCGTGATCCTGCTCGATGCCGATGCCGTGCTGGGCAACGACACGCTCGCCCAGCTGCCAGCCGCCGAGCTGGCAGCCTGACCTCACGCATGCACTCAAGGACTCCCATGCGCCCCGCCCTTCTCTCCTGCAACT
Source organism: Xanthomonas cissicola (assembly GCF_008801575.1). GTDB lineage: Bacteria > Pseudomonadota > Gammaproteobacteria > Xanthomonadales > Xanthomonadaceae > Xanthomonas > Xanthomonas cissicola. The sequence goes on from NZ_VZPL01000002.1 coordinate 149,911, forward strand.
GCACGCTGGCCGGCCCGGTCCTGGTCGTGGACGACAGCGTGGTCCAGCGCGAACACGCCATGGCGCTATGTCGCCAGCTCGGCGCAAGCGTGGTCGACGGTGCCGTCGACGGAAACGCGGCCCTGGAGTGGCTGACGCGCGCCCAGGCGCCATCGTTGCTGCTGGTGGATCTGGAAATGCCGGGCATGGACGGCGTGCAGTTGCTCGACGCCCTGGCGCGCGGCAAATACAGCGTGCCGGTAGTGGTGGTATCGCAACGCGGCGGTGCCTTGATCGATGCGGTGATGCAACTCAGCCGCAGTGCCGGCGTGCGCGTGCTCGGCGGCATCGAAAAGCCGATGAACCTGCAGGATCTGGCCACCGTACTGGAGTGCGAACCGGAGCCGGCCGCCGACGCACCGGCGTTCGCGCCGGTGGCGATTTCGCCGCTGATGTCCAGCGGTGGCGCCGCCGCCTCGCGGCTGGATCGCGCCATGCGCCGCGGCGAGATCCGCGTGGCCTACCAACCCAAGCTCGATCTGAAGGACGGCCGCCTGCGTGGCGTGGAAGCGCTCGCACGTTGGCGCCGCCCGCAAGGCGACATGATCGGCCCGGACCGTTTCATTCCGCTGGCCGAACGCGAAGGCTTGATCCACGCGTTGACGCAGCAGGTCATCGACAAGGCCATCGCGCAATTGGTGGACTGGCGGGCCGAAGGCTTCGACCTGAGCCTGGCCCTGAACCTTTCGCCCCGGCTGCTGGGCGAGGACCATTTCCTCGAAGAGCTATGCACCAAGCTGGGCGAGAACGGCCTAAGCCCGGCCGATCTGGTACTGGAGCTCACCGAAAGCGCCATCGTGGAGCCGGCCAATGCGCTGAGCATGCTGGCGCGTTTGCGCCTGCACGGGTTCGGCCTGTCCATCGACGACTACGGCACCGGCTTCTCCTCGCTGCAGCGCCTGGCCAGCATTCCCTTCACCGAACTCAAGCTGGACCGCAGCTTCGTGCATGCGGCGCATCGCAGCCGTAGCCAGCGCACCGTGCTCGAATCCACGCTGGAACTGGCGCATCGGCTCGAGCTCACTGCCGTGGCGGAAGGCGTGGAAACGCCCGACGACTGGCGGCTGCTGCGCGAACTTGGCTGCGATCTGGCACAAGGCTATCTGATGGCATCGCCGATGCCCGGGCCGATGCTGTCGGAGTGGTGGCGCGAACACGCCGTGCGTATCGCACGCCTGAGCGACAGCACGTTCCACAGCGATGCGGACGTGGCCTGAGCCGATGAGCACCGCCACCGCCATCACCGAACAGGAGTTCGGCCGCTTCCAGCGCTTCATCTTCGAAGCGGCCGGCATCACCATTTCCTCCGGCAAGAAGGCGATGCTGTGCGGCCGCCTGGGCAAGCGTCTGCGCGAACATCAGTTCAGTACCTATACGCAGTACCTGCAGCTGTTGGAAAGCCGCCAGGACCGCAGGGAAATCCAGACCGCAATCGACCTGCTCACCACCAACGAAACCTATTTCTTCCGCGAGCCCAAGCATTTCGAGCTGCTGCGCAAGCTGGCCGGCGAACACCGTGGCGGGCTGCCGTTCCGTTGCTGGAGCGCGGCCAGTTCCAGCGGCGAAGAAGCCTACAGCATGGCGATGGTGCTGGACGACACCTTGCAGGGCCGCCCGTTCGAAGTGGTCGGCAGCGACATCAGCACCCGCGTGCTGGCCAAGGCACGCACCGGCCACTACGCGCTGCAACGTATCGACGGCATCCCGCAGGCCTATCTCAAACGCTATTGCCTGCGTGGCCAGGGCGAGTACGACGGCACCTTGCTGGTGGAACGGCGGCTGCGCGAGCGCGTGCACTTCGTGCACGCCAATCTCAATGCCGCGTTGCCGGCACTGGGCAGCTTCGATGCGATTTTCCTGCGCAATGTGATGATCTATTTCAACGGCCAGACCAAGCGCGAAGTGATCCTGCGCGTGCTGTCCAACCTCAAGTCCGGCGGGCATTTCTGCATCGGCCATTCGGAAAGCCTGAGCGAACTCGACATCGATCTGGTCCAGGTGGCACCCTCGATCTTCCGCAAGGCATGACCCAAGGATTCAACGTGTCGACAGCGCTCCATCGCCCCGCCGCCAACCCCGCTCCCATCAAGGCCATGGTGGTCGACGATTCGGCAGTGGTGCGCCAGGTGCTGGTGGGCGTGCTCAACGACGCGCCGGGCATCGACGTCATCGCCACTGCCGCCGACCCGCTGCTGGCGATCGAAAAAATGCGCCAGCACTGGCCGGATGTGATCGTGCTCGACGTGGAAATGCCGCGCATGGACGGCATCACCTTTCTGCGCAAGATCATGAGCGAGCGGCCCACGCCGGTGGTGATCTGCTCCACGCTCACCGAAAAAGGCGCGCGCGTCACCATGGATGCACTGGCCGCCGGCGCGGTGGCGGTGGTGACCAAACCCCGCCTGGGTCTGAAGCAATTTCTCACCGACTCTGCCGACGAACTGGTGGCGACCGTGCGCAGCGCCGCGCGCGCCAACGTCAAGCGGCTGGCCGCGCGCGTGACTGCCGCGCCGCTGGAAGCGGAGGTCAAGCACACCGCCGATGTCATCCTGCCGGCGCAAAGCGGGCGTGCGCTGGCGCAGACCACCGAACGCATCGTCGCCATCGGCACCTCCACCGGCGGTACCCAGGCCCTGGAAGAAGTGCTCACCGCGCTGCCGCGCGTCTGCCCGGGCATCGTGATCGTGCAGCACATGCCGGAGAAATTCACCGCTGCCTTCGCCGCACGTCTGAACGGCCTGTGCCAGATCGCCGTCAAGGAAGCCGCCAACAACGACCGCGTGATGTCGGGCCGCGCATTGATCGCACCCGGCGGCAAACATCTGCTGCTGCGTCGCAGCGGCGCGCAGTATTTCGTCGAAGTGCTGGAAGGCCCACCGGTCAACCGGCATCGCCCGTCGGTCGACGTACTGTTCCGCTCGGCCGCGCGCGCGGCCGGCAGCAATGCGCTGGGCATCATCATGACCGGCATGGGCGACGATGGTGCCGCCGGCCTGCTGGAAATGCGCCAGGCCGGCGCACGCACGGTGGCGCAGGACGAACACACCAGTATCGTGTTCGGCATGCCCAAGGAAGCGATCAAGCGCGGCGGCGCGGACCGTATCCTGCCGCTGGGCGCGATGGCGCGCGAGATCGTGACGCAGCTGCAATAACGCGACAGACGTCCACGTCGCACGCTGAACGTACTGACAGAACCCGCGTCTTCTTCGCGACAGACCCACTGCACTGCTCGACAGAGCCTGTGCATCTGCTGGACACAACCCTGCGCCTGTTCCAACGCAACCACTGCGCCTGCGCAGGATCGACGCGCATTTCTCCCGTCCATGAAAGACCGCCACATTCCCTTCTCCCGCCCGCGGGAGAAGGTGCCCGAAGGGCGGATGAGGGCAACACCCTGAGCAGACCTACAGCTGCGACTCCAGCGGCAACCAGCCCATCACCGCTGCTGCACCACGTCGCCACACGCTCGCGGCCGGCTCACGCGACCACACCTCGGGCGGCTGCGCGGCATCGTCGTGCCAACGCAGTTCGCCCCGGTCCAGGGTGACGCGGTAACTCACTGGCGCACTGACCTTGTGGTTGTACAGCCGCTCCAGCTCCGCGGTGACCACACGGTCGTTGAACAACAGGCCCATTTCGGTATTGAGGTTCATCGAACGCGGGTCCAGGTTGAACGAGCCGATGAAACCGCTGCTGTCGTCCACGACAAACGCCTTGGTATGCAAGCTGGCACCGCTGGAACCGAACAGGCTGCCGTCCGGCTTGCCCATCGGCTTGAGCTCATGCAGGCGCACGCCCAGCTGCAGAAGCGGCACGCGATAGCCGGCGTAGCCACTGTGCACTGCCACCACGTCGTTGGCTGCCAGCGAATTGGTCAGAATGCTCACGCGCACGTTGCGCTGGCGCAGATGGCCGATCCAGCGCATGCCCTCGTCGCCCGGCACGAAATACGGCGAAATCACTTTCAGTTCGCGCTGTGCGTGCGCCATTTCGCCGATCAGCACTGGCGTCATCCAATCGGCTTGCGGCGGCGCACCTTCGGCTTTTTCCGGCGGGTCGGAAACGATGCGCGCCTGCGACACCCAGTGCACCGGGCGGTCGCCCTGCATCAGTTCGCGCACGCTTGGGGAACGCTTGAGCCGCTCCACATACGGATGCGCTCTCACCGATGCCATGCCGGCGTCCAGGCTGCCACGCAAGGCCTCCAGTGCCTGCGGTTTTGCGGTGACCAGTGCAGACAGCGGCAAGGCATTGGGGCTATTCCAGTACGCATCGAATACCTGCTCGGCCTGGCCCACCGCCGGCCCCATCAGCGCCGCATCCATATCCATGAAATTGGTGTCGCGCGCCGCATCGAAATATTCGTCGCCCACGTTGCGCCCACCCACCACCGCGATGCGGCCATCGGCAATCCAGGCCTTGTTGTGCATGCGGCGGTTGATGCTGAACATGCGCAGCACCATCTCCACGCCGCGCATCAAGGTGCCTTCGCGCGCGGGTCGGGTTGAACAGGCGAATCTCGATCAGCGGATGGCTATCCAGGGCGGCCAGCACCGAATCGCTGCCATGGATATTCATGTCGTCCAGCAGCAACCGCACGCGTACGCCGCGATCGGCCGCGCGCAGCAACTCGTTGTGCAGCAGGTTGCCGGTGAAATCGGCGTGCCAGATGTAGTACTGCAGATCCAGGCTGCGCCCGGCCGCACGCGCGGTGAGCGCACGTACCGCAAACGCATCGAAGTTGTCCGGCAGGATCACCATCCCGGTCTGATCGGCATGCGCCTGTTGCAATGGCGCCACCACCTTGTCGATGGGCGTCGCGACCGCCGTGGCAGGCAGCACGTGACTGACCGGCCCGCGTTGGCGGTCGGCAAAGCGCCCGTAGCCGTACAGCGATAACGCGCTGGCCAGCACCAGCACCAGCAGCGCAACGCCGAACCATTTGAAAAATTTCCGCTTTGTCACTGCCGATTCCGCGATGCGCAGCGCGGCAGTGTAGAGCCCACGCGGGCAGACCGGTGTGCAGACGCCGCCACAAGCAACCTCGACAATTCCCACAAGCACCAGACGGGTGTCGTGGATACAAGGACTTGCAGCACCGCGTGCCGCACACGGCGAAGGTGGTGGTTTACGCCGTCATCGGCGGTGTGGCGCGCGAACTGGCGAAGCACCAGCGCGCGCCCACGGCGCTTACCAGATGGTCACCCGCTCCTTGTCGCCACGTACCATCGCATCGCCGGGCTTGCACTGGAAAGCCTGCGCAAACGCCGGCATGTTCGACGGCGCACCGTTGGCGCGGAAATTCGCCGGTGCGTGCGGGTCGGTGTTCAGGCGCACGCGCAATTCGCCGTCGGTGAAGTTGCGGCGCCAGACCGTGGCCCAGTTCATGAAGAACCGCTGGTCCTGCGAATCGCCATCGATCTGCCTGTTGGCGGCCGGCTGCTCCTGCAATGCCATTTGCAGGGCATCGTACGCCACGGTCAGACCGCCCAGATCGCCGATATTCTCGCCCAGCGTCAGCTTGCCTTTGACGTGCACACCCTTGATCGCTTCATAGCCATCGAACTGGGCCACCAGCTGGTCGGTGCGCTCGGTGAACAGCTTGCGGTCTGCATCGGTCCACCAGCTGTCGAAGTTGCCCTTGGCATCGAACTGACTACCGGAATCGTCGTAGCCGTGCATCATTTCGTGCCCGATCACCGCACCGATGCCACCGTAGTTCAAGGCCGGATCGGCCTTGGGGTCGAAGAACGGCGGCTGCAGGATCGCGGCCGGAAACACGATCTCGTTACGCGTGGCGTTGTAGTACGCATTCACCGTCTGCGGGGTCATGTGCCACTCGCGCTTGTCGACCGGCTTGCCGATCTTGTCCAGCATGTAGCGGTAGTTGAATGCCTGTGCGGCCTGCATGTTGGCAAGAAAGCCGTCGCCACGCGTCTGAAGGCCCGACCAATCGCGCCACTGGTCCGGGTAACCGATCTTGGGAGTGAAGCTGGCCCATTTTTCCAATGCGCGCTGTTTGGTTTCCGCGCTCATCCAGTCGAGCTTTTCCAGCCGCGCCTTGAGCGCCGCCGATAGGTTTTGCACCAGTTGCTGCATCTGCTCCTTCGATTCGGCCGGAAATGCAGATTGCACGTATAGCTGGCCCAAGGCCTCGCCCATCGCCTCGTTAACCGCATTCAAGGTGCGCTTCCAGCGCGGCAGCATGTCCTGCTGGCCGCGCAGGGTCTTGGCGTAGAAATCGAAATTGGCCTGCTCGAACGGCTTGGCCAGATACGGCGCCGCTTCGTCCACCGTATGGAAACGCAGATACGCCTTCCAGGTATCGACCGGCGTATCGGCCAGCATCGCATCGAGCTCGGCGAAATAGCCCGGCTGGCTCAGCGAGAAGGTGCCGGCCGGCACCTCGAGCGCCGCGAAGAACGCCTTCCAGTCGAAGTGCGGCGTGATGGCGTTGGCGCCGGCCACATCGACCGGGTTGTAGCGCTTGGCCGGGTCGCGCAGTTCGATCCGCGACAACGACGCATTGGCCAGGCGCGTCTCGAACGCCATTACTGCCTTGGCCTGGGCGGCTGCCTGCGGCGCCGGGATGCCCGACAGCTCCAGCATCCGCGCGATGTAGGCCACGTACTGCTCGCGGATCTTTGCCTGCGCCGGATCGGTGTAATAGCCCTTTTCGGGCAAGCCCAGACCGCCCTGCCCTGCGTAGGCGATCATCTGCTCGGAATTCTTGTAGTCGGCATTGGCACCGAACGAAAACACCAAGCCCTGGCCTTGCGCATAACTGTTGCGCAACCAGGCGGCGATGGCTGGCGCATCGGTCAATGCATCGATGTCCTTCAACTGCGGCTGCAACGGCGTAATGCCGGCTTTGTCGATCGCCGCTTCATCCGAGCCGGTCCGCCACAGGTCGGCGAGCTTGGCATCCACCGAACCGGCCGACAGGCTGCCGCGCGCCAGTTGCTCCACCAGCGCGTGCTGGATGGTCAGCGAGCGCTCGGCCAGCACTTCAAAGCTGCCCCAGCTGGTGCGATCGTACGGCACCGGGTTGGCCTTGAGCCACTTGGCGTTGACGAACCCGTTGAGGTCCTGACACGCAGCGATGCTCGGGTCCAGATCGCTGCTGCTGAATGCCACGATCGGCGCATCGAGCTTGGACACATCCACCTTGGTCGGTACCGCCTGCGGCGCGGCAGGCGCCACCTTGGCGGTGTCATCGGAGGCGCCGCACGCAGACAGCGCGACCACGATGGCGACCGCGAGCGATAGCGGAGCTAACTTGCGCAACTTCATTGAATTCTCCAGGGCATGACCGCGCAGGCGCGATCGAAAAAAGTCGACATCCGGTCGGCAAGCGCTGGCGAAGAACCGCGCAGCGCAGGCGCTTGCCTCTTCGTCAGTCGCTTTGCAACCGGCCAGACCACATCCGTGCAGCGGCACCGCAACATCACCTGCGATGCCGTGCCGTATGAAAGTCCATTGCATCTGTACACAACGTGCGCGTCCGTCATCGACATCGCGGCGCGCTGTTTCCACCCACACCGGCGCAGCTCGCGCCATCGCATGCGCTCAACGCCGCGCGTAGAACGGCGCCATCAACAGGTACACCGGATACGCCAACACCATCAGCACCAGGGCGACCTCGTGCCCCGACGCCGCATCGGCCCACGCTTCCATCTGTCGCGACGGCCCAGCGACGCCAAACCCCAGCAGTAGTATCCCCACGACGCAGATCAGCAGCGCCAGCCCCGCGCCTGAGATGTCGCAGGCAGCCAAGGCGGCGCCGCCGGCGACCAGCATGCCAAGCGTCACCAGATACGCGCGACAGTAAACGGCGTCATCCGCCGGGTTCCACGTTTGCGTTTGCCTGACATCGTGTCTCGCCGGCACTCGGCGGAGCGCGCATCGCACCCTCGCACCGCTTCCATTCACCACCGCATGCAGCCGCTTGCAGCTGCGTGCCGCGCAAGAACTCGCGCTGCGCGCACCGCACGCAGCGCTGCAAGCGCCAGCGGCGATTACTTCGCCTTGCCCTGATTGGCCACCGCTTCGGCCGCGCGCTTGGCCGCCTCCGGGTCGCCCAGGTAACGGAAGCTGCGCACCTGCAGGCTGTCGTCCAGCTCGAACAGCAACGGGATGCCGGTGGGGATGTTGAGCTCCAGGATCTGCTCATTGGAGACATCGTTGAGGTACTTGTAGAGCGCGCGCAGCGAATTGCCGTGCGCGGTCACCAGCACGGTCTGCCCGGCCTTCAACTGCGGCGCAATCGCGTCGTGCCAATACGTCAACACGCGCACCAGCGTGGTCGCCAGCGACTCGGTGCCTGGCAATGCATTGCGGTCCAGCGTGGCGTAGCGACGGTCGTGGCACGGGTGGCCCGGGTCGTTGACGTCCATCGCCGGCGGCGGGATGTCGTAGGAACGGCGCCAGATCTTGACCTGCTCCTCGCCGTGCTTTGCCGCGGTTTCGGCCTTGTCCAGGCCTTGCAGGCCACCGTAGTGGCGCTCGTTGAGGCGCCAGCTCTTGGACACCGGCAACCAGTCCTGGTCGAGTTCCGTCAACGCGCCCTGCAGCGTGTGGATGGCGCGCTTGAGCACCGAGGTGTGGGCGACATCGAACTGCAGCCTTTCGTCCTTCATCAGCCTGCCGGCCACCACAGCTTCCTGGCGGCCCTGGTCGGTGAGTTCCACATCCACCCAGCCGGTGAAACGGTTGTCCAGGTTCCATTGGCTCTGGCCATGGCGCAGCAGTACGAGTTTGCGGGTCACTACGGTTCTCCGATTGGGGGCCGATCAGCGTGCGATTGTAGCGGCAGCGCGTGCATCGCAGGCGTGCACGAGATCGCCACATGCAGCGCGCGATGCTTTGGCAATGCAGACCAACGACCCCGTCTTCGCCGGTTGGGACGGCAGCGTGATCCAGGCGCGACAGTTGCAACGGCAACTGGCACGCCGCGTGGTACTCGATGACGCGGTGAGCGCCACGCCGCAGTTGCTTGCAGGGTTCGATGTCGGTTTCGAAGACGATGGCCAGACCACCCGCGCGGCCGCCGTGTTGCTGGATGCGCAGACGTTGCTGCCGCTGGAAACGCACATCGCGCGCGTGCCGACCTCGATGCCGTATGTCCCTGGCCTGCTCAGTTTTCGCGAATTGCCGGCATTGCTGCAGGCCCTGGCGCTGCTGTCGCGCACGCCGGACCTAGTGTTCATCGATGGCCAGGGCATCGCGCATCCACGCAAGCTTGGCATCGCGGCGCACTTCGGCGTGGTGACCGGCCTGCCGTGCATCGGCATCGCCAAGCAGCGCCTGGCCGGCAGCTTCGCCGAGCCTGGGCCCGAGCGCGGCGACCACACGCCGATCCTGCTGGGCGGCTCGCAGATCGGCTGGGCGCTGCGCAGCAAACCGCGCTGCAATCCCTTGATCGTCTCGCCCGGCCATCGCATGTCGATGCAAGGCGCACTCGACTGGACCCTGCGCACGTTGCGCGCCTATCGCCTGCCCGAGCCCACGCGCCTGGCCGACCGGCTGGCCTCGCGCCGCGGCGAGGTGACGGTGCCGGCAGGCTATTCCGGCCACCTGCTGTGAGCAGACGTTCAAGCCGCGTCAGGCGCCGCATGCACGGGCGGACGCACTGACGCGGCGCTGAGGCGATCAATCAGTTTTCAGTGATGGCGATGCGACCGGCACCGTCGACCCGGAAGAAAACCATGTTCTTGTTGGATGGGGGCTGGAAGTTCACGGAATACCCGACTGCGTAGGGCTGATCCCTGCATGAGGAAGACGAAGAAACCACCTGATAGTTGACCGCACTGTTGAGGGTCGGCCCTGCAACGCTCCTGTTGGCATAGACCGCATAGCAGGCAACCGTCTTTCCATTCGCCGAGAAGGCCAGCGAGCGGACACCAGCGGCCACACTGATGATGCGGCTGGAGACGGCATGCTGGACGCTCTGGGCAGTACCAAGGGCTGGCACCGACGCCGCCATTATCAGAAGAGCAGCGATTTGGTTTTCTTTCCTGAGATCGATGAGACCATGAAGGTAATTCCTCAGATTGGGAATGAGAATCTCAAACGCATCGAGTAAAACGTTAGAGCGCGAGCGGCTTGCCGCCAGGTGCGCACCGCGGACTCTGCGCCGCGAGCGACCGTTGCCGATCCGGCAGCCGTGGATCGTGCAAGGGCCGCCATTATTCATGGCGCGATGACACACGTGACTTGGCACCACGCATTTAGGTTGTGCCGGTACGCTTCCCGCAATGCAACTTCGCTCGTGTTGAAACTTCGCCGCTGCCAGAACCTGCCAACCGATGCTTCGCGGCAGCAACGGCGGCGAGGTCTGGACACGGCCGCTTGCGGTGGAAGATCAGGCCAGCCATGCTGGCCACAAGCGCCTCCGGCCTTGCCGATTGGACATGCGGAAGGGAATGGCGCCCGCGCCTACGCCTCAATGTTGCGGCCTGCCTGATCCCGGACCGCAGCGCTGGATGAGTCGTCTTCGCTGGCAACAATGTCCACGTTGGCAACGCATCTGCCTGCAAGGGACCAGGGCGTTCTCGCCACGAACCGCTGCTACGCCATGCCATGCCCGGATGGTGTTCGCGGTGCGGTGCCAGCTCGCGCCGATGGCGCATTCCCCGACGCGCATGAAGCGCCATGACTCGGACACTGCGTTTTACGCCACGCGCCCGCCTCGGCCATCGCGCATGCCAAGCTCGTGCCCACGTCATCACTCCGCGAGACCGCGCATGACCACCCTGATCGCTCCACGCGTCCATGACATCGGCGGACTGGAAGTGCGCCGCGCCGTGCCCACCCTGCAGGCGCGCAGCGTCGGTCCATTCGTGTTCGTCGACCACATGGGCCCAGCCGTACTGGAGCCGGATCACGGCATCGATGTACGCCCACATCCGCACATCGGCCTGGCCACGGTCACGTTCCTGTGGGCCGGCGAAATCGGCCACCGCGACACGCTGGGCTCGGATCAGGTGATCCGCCCAGGCGACGTCAACTGGATGACGGCCGGCCGCGGCATCGCCCATTCCGAACGCACGCCAGGCCCGGAGCGCGCACGCGAACACGCCTTGCACGGCATGCAGACCTGGATCGCCTTGCCGCGCTCGGCCGAAGAAACCGCGCCAGCCTTCCATCACCACGCGGCGGCAAGCTTGCCGCAGCAGCGCCGCGACGGCGTGTGGCTGCGCGTGATTGCCGGCCGCGCGTACGGTGAGGAATCGCCGGTGCAGGTGTTCAGCGGCACGCTGAATGTGGCGCTGGATCTGGCGCCCGACGCCGAACTCGATCTGGACACCGGGCACACCGAGCGCGCCCTGTACATCCTGGAAGGCGAAGCGCAGCTGGATGGTGCCGACGTGCCAGCTCGCCACCTGATCGTACCCTCGCCCGGCGCCCGTGGCCGCTTGCGCGCCAAGACCCCGCTCAAGGCGATGCTGCTTGGCGGCGAGCCGCTGGATGGGCCGCGTCATCTATGGTGGAACTTCGTTTCCAGTTCCAAGGAACGCATCGAGCAGGCCAAGGACGACTGGCAGGCCGGCCGCTTCGGCAGCATTCCCGGCGACGACGAGGAGTTCATTCCGCTGCCCGAGGCACCGGCTCCGAAACCGGTTAATTACCCTTGAAACCGTGCGCTGCGCGGGTGGACTGACACGCGCGATCACCAGGTCTCGTAACGGAAGTGCCAAGCTGCACATGCGATGCCAGGCACATGCGCGACATCACTTGAGCTGATTCGCAAAACTGTGGTAGTGATGGCCTTGTAGACGGAGCGCGTTGCGTGGACGGCAGTCCTTGAGCGGGGAGTTCGAGGCACTGCAACGGCACGAAATCGGCGCGCCCGCATCGTCATCCAATGCCGGGGAATCGTGTATGAAGTCTGCATCCTGCCTTGTTGGCCTGAGCTTGCTGCTGGCCGCTGCCACCGCCCACGCCCAGACCTCGCCAGTCTGCCCGCCATTGCCACCGGCTTCCGGCCTGCAATGGAACGAGCTCGCCGGTGCCGATTACCTGGTCTGCAAGGCCGTGACTGCCGATGGCCGCCAGGTGGTGGGAGTGATGCTCACGACCCGCGACCCGGCGATGACGTTGGCACGCGATCGCCGCGCCGAAAAGGGCCAGATCCAGCAGGAAGATTTCTACTGGTACAAGCTCGATCTGGGCGGCCGCGACATGCCGGGTACGGAATCGCGCCGCGTCACCGTGGTCGAACTGGGCAAGAAGCGCTACGCGCAGCTGTGGATCGATGGCGCCAGCACCGAAGAACTCGCCTCGATGCAGGCGATGGTGCAGAACATGGATCTGCAGCCGGCCAGCCTGGCGCTGCAGCGCTGACGCAGCGCGCGTCACAGCGCTGCGCACTGCTGCTACAACAGCATTGCAGCGCGCGGGTCTACCCGGCGCGCTGCAGACATTCGTCTGACGAGACCTGCCGCTAGCGTGTCGCCGCAGATCACCATTGCGCGCTCGATGCTTGTGCCCCACGCGTGTCACGCCGACGCGCGTGACGCGACGACCAGCGGCGTGCACATGCACCTGGCGCGCCGGATGCGTCCATCAGCTCAACGGTTTTGATTCTGGCGGACACCATGTGCGGCGGCGACGCGCGGGAGAACGCTCACGGTTGCGAACGTTGGAGCAGCGGCTCCCCTCGGCGCATGCCCGGAATCGGCGCGGACCGATCGCCCGTTCCGATTCCGATTTCGCATTCACCGCACTCAAAGACCGCCGGCAAGCGTCTGTCAGTCGTGCCGAATCGCCATGTCTCCACCGCCGCCAGCCGCCTGCAACCGAGTCTCGATGCGCACCTCGCCGGTGAGCAGGCGATGGATCGGGCATTTGTCGGCCACTTCCATCAACCGTGCGCGTTGCTCGTCGTCCAGTGCCCCGTCAAGCACCACGTCGCGGGTGATCGCCGTGCCGGCAGCGCCGCGCTGCGTGTAATGCAGATGCACGTGCACCGCCGTCAGCGGCCAATGCTTGCGCGCGGCCACCATCGACACCGTGATGGCAGTGCACGCTCCCAGCGCGCCCAACACCTGCGACTCTGGATCCGGCCCGGCGTCGCTGCCACCATTGGCCAGCTGCGTATCGCCGCCCCAGGTGTGCAGCCCGTCGTGGATGGTGACCGTGTACGGCACTGCGCCGGTGCGCACGCTGACGGGCCGGTCACTCATTGCCGGCTCCTGCTGTCGGGCGCGAGCCAGTTCAAAACCGCCCTTCCTGGAAATCGACGAACGCCTGCATCAGCTCCTGCTTGGTGTTCATCACGAACGGGCCATGCCGCATCACCGGCTCGTTGAGCGGGCGGCCCGCGACCAGGATCAGTTGCGCACCATCGGCACCGGCGTGCAGGCGCAGGCGCTGCCCACCGCCCAGCACGGCTAGCTGCTGCGCCGGCAACACGCGCGCGGTGTCGCTCTCGCCCACGGTCAGTGCGCCCTCGAAGGCATACGCGAACGCGTTATGCCCGCTGGGCAGCTGATATTCCCATTCCACGTTCGGTTCCAACGCGATATCCAGGTACACCGGGCTCGTTGCAGGTTGCACGATCGGCCCGACCACCTCGCCCACCGCACCGGCAATCACCTTGACCGTCACGCCGGGTGCCGGATGCGCCACCGGAATGTGGTCGGGTGCGTACTCCTGATATTTGGGGTCGGTCATCTTGTCGCGCGCCGGCAGGTTCACCCACAACTGAAAGCCGCGCATGCGCCCGGATTCCTGCTCCGGCATTTCCGAATGGATCAGCCCGCGCCCGGCGGTCATCCACTGCACGCTGCCAGGAGTCAGCAGGCCTTCGTTGCCGTGGTTGTCCTTGTGGCGCATGCGCCCGTCGAGCATGTAGGTCACGGTCTCGAAACCGCGATGCGGGTGGCTGGGAAAACCGGCCAGATAGTCTTCGGCCTTGTCGGTGCCGAATTCGTCCAGCATCAGAAACGGGTCCAGCTCCGGCAGCTGCTGCGTGCCGATGACGCGGGTCAGCTTGACCCCGGCCCCGTCGGAGGTCGGCATGCCGCGAATGGTGCGCAGCACGTGCGCTGCTGTGGTGGTCGTGGTGCTCATCGCTTGTCCCTGTGCTGTGTGGCGAAGCGCCAATGATGGGTGCGCGCGGGCCGCCGCCCAACCGCAACCATTGCAACCGATCGTTCCAAACGCCACCAGCGCGGCAGCGCCCTAACCGATCTGTGACCGTAGCACCCTACGACCAAAGTTTTACCCCCTTGCATCCGGCTGGCATTGACCGCGGCCGGGCGTGGGTGGACCCTTGAACGAATCGTTCCTGAGGGGCATGCATGAAAGGGTTCTCGAAGCTGGCCTGGGGCGCGTTGGCGCTGCTGGCCGCGTTCTGCCTGGGTACCGTTGCGCTGCGGCGTGGCGAGCACATCAACGCGTTGTGGATCGTGGTGGCGGCGGTATCGATCTACCTGATCGCCTACCGGTTCTACAGCCTGTTCATCGCCGACAAGGTGATGCAGCTGGACATCACCCGCGCCACCCCGGCAGTCGCCAACAACGACGGCCTGGATTACGTGCCCACCAACAAGCACGTGCTGTTCGGCCACCACTTTGCTGCCATCGCCGGCGCCGGCCCCCTGGTCGGCCCGGTACTTGCCGCGCAGATGGGCTACCTGCCCGGCCTGCTGTGGCTGGTGGTCGGCGTGGTGTTCGCCGGTGCGGTGCAGGACTTCGTGGTGCTGTTCCTGTCCAGCCGTCGCAACGGCCGCTCGCTAGGCGACCTGGTGCGCGAGGAGATGGGCCAGGTGCCCGGCACCATCGCCCTGTTCGGCGCATTCCTGATCATGATCATCATCCTTGCCGTGCTGGCGATGGTGGTGGTCAAGGCGCTGGCGGAAAGCCCGTGGGGCATGTTCACCGTCATCGCCACAATGCCCATCGCGCTCATGATGGGCGTGTACATGCGCTACATCCGCGTCGGCAAGATCGGCGAGATCTCGGTGGTGGGGTTGATCCTGCTGCTGGGCGCGATCTGGCTGGGCGGCAAGGTGGCGGCGGACCCGACCTGGGGCCCGGCCTTCACCTTCACTGCCAAGCAGATCACCTGGATGCTGATCGGCTACGGCTTCGTCGCATCGGTGCTGCCGGTGTGGCTGCTGTTGGCACCGCGCGACTACCTGTCCACCTTCCTCAAGATCGGTACCATCCTGGCGCTGGCGATCGGCATCCTGGTTGTCATGCCGGACCTGAAAATGCCGGCGCTCACGCAATTCGCCTCCACCGGCGATGGCCCGGTCTGGAAGGGCGGCATCTTCCCGTTCCTGTTCATCACCATTGCCTGCGGCGCGGTCTCCGGCTTCCATGCGTTGATCGCTTCCGGCACGACGCCCAAGCTGCTCGCCAATGAAGGCCACATGCGCTACATCGGCTATGGCGGCATGCTGATGGAATCGTTCGTGGCGATCATGGCGCTGGTGGCCGCGTCGATCATCGAGCCGGGCATCTACTTCGCCATGAACAGCCCTGCCTCGCTGGTCGGCACCGACACTGTCGCAGTCGCTGCCAAGATCAGCGAGTGGGGCTTTTCGATCACACCGCAGGTGCTCGAGGCCACGGCACGCGATATCGGCGAGCACAGCATCCTGGCGCGCGCCGGCGGGGCACCTACGCTGGCGGTGGGCATCGCGCAGATCCTGCACCAGTTGCTGCCGGGCGAAGACACCATGGCGTTCTGGTATCACTTCGCCATCCTGTTCGAAGCACTGTTCATCCTGACCGCGGTGGACGCCGGCACGCGCGCCGGCCGCTTCATGCTGCAGGACCTGCTGGGCAACTTCATCCCGGCGTTGAAGAAGACCGAGTCGTGGACCGCCAATATCATCGCCACCGCCGGCTGCGTGGCGCTGTGGGGCTATCTGCTCTACACCGGCGTGATCGATCCGTTCGGCGGCATCCAGACCTTGTGGCCGTTGTTCGGCATCTCCAACCAGATGCTGGCCGGGATCGCGTTGATGCTGGGCACGGTGGTGCTGTTCAAGATGAAGCGCGACCGCTACGCGTGGGTCACCATCGTGCCGGCGCTGTGGCTGTTGCTGTGCACCACCTATGCGGGGCTGATCAAGATCTTCGACAGCAACCCGGCGCAGGGCTTCCTGGCACAGGCCCACAAGTTCCAGGCGGCCATCGCCAGCAACACCATCACTGCGCCGGCCAAGACGGTGCCGCAGATGCAGCAGATCGTCACCAATGCCTACGTCAACACCGGGCTGACCGTACTGTTCCTGTTCGTGGTCGGCTCGATCCTGATCTATTCGATCAAGACGATCGTGGCGGCACGCCGCAACCCGCAGCGCACTGACCGCGAAACCCCGTATGTGGCGTTGCAGCCGCATCAAATGGCAGACCTGTAATGGGCACGCAACTCGTCCTGGCCGGTCACTATCAGGCGCATCGCCGCATCTGGCGGCGCCTGATCCAGACCGCGCGGCTGTGCTGCGGCATTCCCGACTACGACAACTACGTGCGCCACATGCTGGAAAAACATCCCGACAAACCGGTGATGGACTACCCCGCCTTCTTCCGCGAGCGCCAGGATGCGCGCTATGGCGGCAAGAGTGGGTTTCGGTGTTGTTGAATGGCTGATTGATTGATGGGTGATCGATTGATCAAGAGGTAGAAACGCAACAGGGCGCGATGCGAATCGCGCCCTGTTGCGTTGATGTGGCCGAAGGCAACTGGGCGGGCTAGGCGCTATTGATAAAAGCGTTTCTTGGCGTGCTGAAGCACTGCGATAGATCGGTTACACAGCGGCTGATCTGAGGTCTTGCTGCAGGGCCCTTGCCCGCCCACCAGCGCGGGACACGCCGTGAATCCATCCATGGAGGCGCTTACGCGGCATCCATGCCGCGTAAGGTCCCGCGCCTGTGGGCGGGCAAGGACCAGTCGAGTTGGTCGGTATCCTTGGCGCAAGCAGCGCATCGCACGATCAATCAACGAGATTGCGTGTTAAGTCGGGCGATGTCTGTCGCCGCGCTTATCGGATGTCGTGGCCAATAGATCCTCAGCAGCCCAATCGGGCCATGCAGCATTTGTTCGTCGCAGTGAACTGCTTTTCGTTAGCTGTCAGCCAATTCGCTGGTGCGGTGTCCTCACCGATTGCGGGACCGTTGGCGGCATGGATGCCGCCATCGAGCCCCAGGGACGGGTTCACGGCGTGTCCTGCGAGCGGTGAGGGCACCGCGCACTCGACTAGCCGAGCTTTCGACTGCATCTGAACCGGACCATGATTCGAATCACTGTTACTTGACATGATCGGACAGTGCAGCAGATCCACAGCTGAGTTATGGCTCTGCGCGCTTCTGCAGCGCCCTTGGTTGCATGAATGACACGCAAGAACGTCCATGGACGGATCCACTATGTGTCGCGCAAGCGCTGAGTACCCCGCACACTCCACTCACCAAGCTATCGCCTTACCCAGCGCGCTTTTGCGCCAGCAGCGCAAACAACGCAGGCAAATCACGCATATTGTCGAACACCTCAAGCACACCGATGCGGCGCAAGGTATCGCCATGCCCCGGTGGAATGTGGCTTGCACCGGTAAACCCCAGCACCTGCATGCCGGCCGTCACGGCCGCGGTCGCACCGGTGGGGCTGTCTTCGATGACCACACAACGCTGCGGCGCGACTCCGGCGGTGCGTGCCGCCAGCAGATACACGTCCGGTGCCGGCTTGGGCCGCTCCACCATGTCGGCGCTGAAAATACGTCCCGCCGCGCGTGCGGTGAGCCCTGCCCGTTCCACCGAGGCAATCACATTGTGGCGCCGGCTATTGGAGGCCACCGCCAACGGCAGTGGAATCTGCTCCAACGCCTCGCGTGCGCCTGCGATCGGCCGCACCTGCGATTGGATCAAGGCCTCGCTACGCGCCTGGATCTGCGCGAGCAGGGTCTCTGGCAAATGCAATGCAAAGCGCTCCTCCACCCGCCGCAGCACCTCGCGCGTGGTCTGCCCGAAGGTGGTTTCCAGCAGCTGTTCCAGCGGCTCGCTTGGCACGAAAGACGCCAGCGCCTCACGCATTACCCGGTCGGCCAGTATCTCGCTGTCGACAAGAACGCCATCACAGTCACTGATCAGTAGCTCGTACGCCATTGCACCCATCTGCTCACAAAGCGCCATTATGCCGGCCCGGGTGTGACCGTCGGCTGTGGGGCAGCAGGCTGTGGCGATGGACACTTCGCCGCTTGCAGCATGCGCACCATCAAGACAGGCGGCCCCGAGCATGCGGCCCGCCGTACCGTCATGTCACAAAAAGCCATGTCACGAAATCTTACCGCAAGCGATTTTTCCAGCTGCTAGGATCTGCCACGCTGCAGCGGGACTTGCTGCAGCGTCATCAGGAATGCGATCAGGAGAAGGAGATTTCGATGCAACCGCGATTCCCCGCCCTGCTCGTTCTTGCGACCTCGTTTTTCGCGGTCTCATGCACCGCCTCGCCCGGTGCCAAGGAGCAAACCACCATGTCAGCTACGCTGCAGGACCACACCGTCGCCTTCCGCGACCCCGCCCTGACCGACATCGCCCAGGCCATTGCGCACGGTGATGTGGCCCGGATCAAGGCACTCGCCCCCACTGTCGATCTCGCCGCGCATGGCGATCAAAACGTCACCTTGCTCGAATGGGCAATCTGGAACGAACAACCGCGCGCGCTGGCCGCATTGCTCGATGCAGGCGCAGACCCATCGCTCCCCGGCATGGATCAGGAGACGGTCGTGCACATGGCCGCCATGGCGCAAGACCCGCAGTATCTGCAGATCCTGTTGCAGCACAAGGCGCCGATCGATGTCGTCAGCGCGCGGGCGGGCTGGACGCCGCTGTTTCGCGCGGTGCAGAGCAAGCGCGATGCTCAGATCGATTTGCTGATCAAGGCCGGTGCAGATGTACAGCGCGTCGACCACACCGGCAACAGCCTGCTGCACCTTGCAGCGCAAAGTGGCGCAGCCAGCCCTGCAGTGCTCGCCCTGCTCAAGGCCGGTGTCGATCCCACCGTGCGTAATGCCCAGCAGAAGACCTTCCAGGCGTATTTCTTCACCACGCCGGACCGCCTGCTCAACGCCAGCGGCCAGCAGGTCAGGTCGGACGTACGCGCGTGGTTGAACGCCCACAACATTCCCGTGGAAAGCAGCCGCTAAGCGCGCTTTTCGCATGACGAACGCAAGGAGCCGCGCATGAGCCCGTCAGAATCCTCTTCTTCTTCCACCCCGTTCGCAGAATCGATGCGCGGGCAACAACCGCACCCGGAGGACCGCCAGTTCCCCGCGATGCTGCAAGACCTCTACGCCACCGCCGCCCAACGACGCGAAGGTGGCGCCGAAACCTTTGCCGCCTTGCCCAACGGCTGGTCGCGCATGGACGACCGCGCGCTGCAGCAGGCAGGCATCGACCCTGCCCTGCTGCACGACGCCAAGAGCGGCTTCGATGCCGCGTTCTATCGCAATGATCAGGGGCAGGTGGTGCTGGGCTTCTGCGGCACCGACGAAGGCAAGGACTGGAAGCACAACATCGGCCAGGGCCTGGGCTTGGACGATGCGCAATACGCTTCGGCGATCCAGCTCGGCAGCCAGGCCAAACAGGCGTTCGGCGACCAGGTGGTGATCAGCGGGCATTCGCTGGGTGGCGGCCTGGCCGCGGCGTCGGCAATGGTCAACGACATTCCGGCGGTGACCTATAACGCTGCCGGCGTCAACGACCGCACGCTGGAGCGCCAAGGTCTGGATGCATCGGCGGCCAAGGATTACGCCAATAGCGAATTGATCCGCGGCTACCACGTCAAGAACGAAATCCTGACCCATCTGCAGGAAGACAGCATCCCGCTCAAATGGGCCATGCCCAATGCGTCCGGTCATCAGATCGAACTGCCGGAGCCGGACCCGTTGTCCTTCGGCCAGCGCCTGGTGCCGGGCATGATGCTCAAGCATCGGCTGGATCTGCACGGCATCGATTCGGTGATGAAGGCGCAGGACATGCAGTTGCAGGGCCAGGCGCGCGGCAACGCATTGCAGCCCGGCAGCCAGCTGTTCAACGACGCGGTAGTAAAACTGGATGGACAACGCGACCGCCTGGGGCTGCGCGACGACACCGCGTTTCTCAATACCGCCGCCAGCGTGGCCGCGCGTGCAGGCAACGATGGCCTGCAGCGCATCGATCACCTGGTGCCCAACCGTGATGGCGACAGCCTAATCGCGGTGCAGGGCCGCATGGACGACCCGGCCCATCTGCGCAGCCATGTGCAGACGGCGTCCGCAGCCAACGAGCCGGCCCAGACCAACGTCAGCCAGTTGCAACAGCACAATCAGCAACACACCCAGCAGCCGCCGCAACAGCAGCAAGAGCAGCGTCGGGTGATTCAACAGTAAGGCTCCGGTGGCCCGCGCACTGCCGCGGGCCACTCTTTGTCAACGCACGCGGCCGGCGACAGCGCGTCAAGGCTTGCGCATGATCGCTGCCGGCGCCGCGTAGCGGACGGTGTTTCGGGAATGGCGCGCGCATTTGAACCATGGCGCGACGTCACTGACACCGTGTCATAGGAGTCGTCAGCCGATCGCGAACGGTGCGCAGAAGCGGCGTGCCTGGCGCGGTACATAGCGCAACGCCGAGCATCGCCCAACATCGCCCAGCCGCGCTGGCGATTGCACGGCAGCGCGATACCGCACCCAGTCGCTTAATCGTGGCGCTGCGGATCGCGGCGCGCGTTATCCAGCGCCCGCCATCGCCCGCAAAGTGATGCCGACCAGATATGCCAGATAGGTGCCGGTGGCGTAGCCCATCGTGCCCAGCAACACACCCACCGGCGCCAGTGCCGGGTGAAACGCCGAGGCAACCACCGGCGCGGAGGCTGGGCCGCCGATATTGGATTGCGAGCCGATCGCAAAGTAGAAGAACGGCACCCGCAACAACCGGCCAAAACCCCATAACACGGCAATGTGCACGGCAATCCAGATCAGGCCAAGCAGCAACAACCATGGCCGGTCCAGCAGCGCCAGCAGGTCCATCTGCATGCCGATGCAGGCGATCAGGAAATACAGCAGCAAGGTGCCGATTTTGGACGCGCCTGCGCCCTCCAGCGTGCGTGCGCGGGTGAAGCTCAGCAGCAGGCCCAGGCTGGTCGCCAGCACCACCACCCACACGAACGGCGTGTCCAGGCTGAACTGGCTGGCCCAATGCAACTGCGCCTTGCACCACGCGGCGAGAGGATTGGCCAGGGCATGCGCAAGGCCGACACCGCCGAACGCCACCGCCACGATCACCATCAGGTCGGCCAAGCTGGGAATACGCGCATGCTCAGCCTGGAAGCGCGCCATGCGCTCGCGCAAGGCATCCAGCGCCCGGGTGTCGGCACCGCTGCGTGCATCGATCTTGCGCGCGCGGCCGGCCAGGAAGATCAGCGCCGCCATCCACACATAGCCCACGCCGACATCGACCACCGCGAACTGCCCGAACGTGGTTGCGTCCACATCGAACACTTCGCGCATCGCCAGCATGTTGGCGCCGCCGCCGATCCAGCTGCCCGCCAGCGCTGCCATGCCGGCCCAGGTATCGCCGGCCACGGTGGCCGGATGCAGCCAGCGCATCACCCAGAACGCCACCACCGCACCCAGCATGATGCTCAGCGATGCGGCCAGATACATCGCGACCAGCTTGGGGCCGAGCCGCAGGATCGCGCGCAGGTCGATGCTCAGGGTCAGCAGGATCAACGCGGCAGGCAGCAGCACGTCACGGGCGATCGGGTCGTACAACCGTGTGCCGGCACCGTCGATCAAACCGGCCGTGTTGTAGATGCCTGGCAGCAAATAACACAGCAACAAGGCCGGCACCAACGCGTAGAAACGCCGCCAGAACCCTTGTTCGCGCGCGGCTGTCCAGAACACCGCGCCCAGGGTGGCGGCGATCAGGCCGAACACGACAATATCGTTTTGAATCAGCGCAGCACCGGCAGCATTCACGACAGGCGGATATCCAGGAAAGTAGCCGCCAGAGCGCGGACCGGACCAAGGTGGCCGATGCCTCGAATCTAGCCGACCCGGACGTCTGCGCAAACCCGGCACAGCGGCGCACAGCCGCCACTGTCGGCAATGACGTACTGCAGCAAACAGCCGCGTTCCTTACGGCCTCAGCCGTAGCGCCGCACCACCCGATCGCCGCCGCCGGTGTTGACCACCACGCCGCTGGGCTGGCCGGTGGTCAGGCAGTGCAGCTTTGCCATCAATTCGGCAAAGTCCAGGGCGCCCTGCTCGCGCAGATACCGCAACGGCGACCAGTGCGGGCGGGTCACCCACCAGCCGCCCTGTGCGGGATGGATGCGTACGACATAACGAGACTCGTCCATCAGGCCTCCGGCCAGTGCGCATAGCGGTCGAGCGAGGCGCACGGGGCATAGGCCCGCAGTGCGCGAGGAATGGGAACGCCTTCTCTCGTCCGGTATGCCGGCGTGCCCTTACTCAAGGGGCCGCGGGAGAGTAGCCAATGGCCCCGCGTCCGGCATAGCCAGGATGTTCTTTTATGCATGCCAATGCCGTCGGGCTGACACTGGCAGGGCGGTAGGAAAATTCTTACGTGACACATATCACGTCCAACGCTACATTCGGTCAGGGCCGGTGAACGCCGCGTCATCAGTCATCGTCAGACGAGCGTGGACGATGCGCAGTGGGTGATCAGTCGCTCTTGAAGACGGCCTCTGGGGAGGGGTTGCATGCATCTGCTGAGGAAATTCCAGTTCTCGATCAAGACCGCCATGGTGATTGGCTATGTGTTGGTGATCAGGGAAGCGGTTGTGTTGTGGTCGTAAGGCTGCGGCACGGTTGAACGCGTCGGCCCGGCATGTCGCTTGGCGGGCTGCAAAGGATAGGTAACGCGCCTGGACCGGTGTCGGTGATCGACACCGATGACGCCAGCGTGCGTGCAGTGACCATGCCTGCCGCTTACGGTGCGGCCGCCGCGCTATGGTGTCAGGCTGCCAGGGATTTGCGCGCATACCCGTCATGGCGTCTCACTCCGCATCGACCCAGCCGCGCTGCTGCGCGGTGGCCAGATCGGCCGGCGTGTCGATATCCAGCGCCAACGCCGGGGCGCTGACGCACCCCAGGCTCTGCATATCCAGGCTGGCGAACAGGCCGCGCAGGCCGCTATCGGCCTGCAATGGCACATCCGCCCAAGCCGCATGCGTGACCACCGCGGGAATGCCGCGCACGCCGCTGTAGCCACTGGTGGCGCATCCGGAGACGGCGCGATCGGCTTCTTCCAGCAGGGAGCGCAAATGCGGGGCCTCCAGCGCAGGCTGATCGCACCCCAGGATCAGGCTGCGTCGCAATGCCGGGTCGCCCTGCACATGCCGACGCAACGCGGCCAGGCTAGAGCCCATGCCCTCGGACCAATCGGGATGCCGGAGTATTTCGATATCCAGATCCTGCAACACCTCGCTCAACGTATCGGCGTCGGCACCCAGCACGACCACGCAGCGGCGTGGCGCAGTCAGTAATGCAATGCGTGCGGCGCGGCGCAGCAACGGCTCGCCATCGCGCATCAGCAGTTGCTTCGAGCGGCCAAGCCGGCGCCCTGCTCCGGCGCCCAGCACCAGCGCCGCGTGATCGCCACTCATGTGCCGCACGCTGCTGGCATGGCGGCAGCCGCGTGCGGTGCTGGTTGCGAGACGGTGGGAGCGTGGCGCGTTCCGGCGTAGTCACCACGTGCGGAATGGTTGGTGGCGAAGAAGCTAAGGCGAACAGCGTTACGCGATACGTCGACGTGGGGATCTGGAACAGGGGTCATGGCGACGTACTGCTTGAATGGAAGACCGCTGCAGCCTAGAGCGCCAGCTGTGCGTGCAAGGTGACCAACCTTTGCGTGCGCTGTCCGTACATTGGCGAAGGCCTGCCAATGGTGATGCAGACTGCGGCGTGCTGTCGCAGGCCAGCGACGATAGTGTTCGGAAGCAGCCGTGTTTCACTCGACCGGCTGCAAGGCGCCTTGATGACTGACGCACGCGGCAGAAGCAGCTAGCGATTTATCAGCTTGCGGTAACGGCCTGCACATCTGCCACCGCCTGCGTGGCTTCGGCGATGACGCCGAGCGCGATGGTATGCGGCGAGGAGCGTCCCATGCGCCAGCCCGCCGGCAAACGCAGACGCGCGAGCGAGGTGTCGCCATACCCCAGCGCACGCAGCGCCTGTAGACGACCTTCGCGCTTTTGCCGGCTGCCGAGGATGCCGATGCAGGCGACGGGAGACGCCAAGCCGCGCCGCGCAACCTGTAGGTCGATCTCGGCATCGTGGGCCAGGCTGTACAGTGCGCTATCGGCATCCAGATGCAGATCCCGCAGTGCATCGCCCAGCGCACGTCGGTCGTAGTGCTCGGGCGCCAATCCCGGCGGCGGTTCCCCCGGACCATGCGGCCGCAACACGCGCACTTCGATGCCCATCTGGCTGGCCAACGACACCAGCGCCAGTAGCGACGGGTCGGCGCCAACCAGCACCAGCCGTAGCGGCGGACGATGGGTGCGCACGAATTCGCCCGCACGCGCGTCCTGTGCATGTGCCAGGTAACGCACCGTGCCGGAGGCACGATCCAAGGCCACATGAAATGCGCGCCGATGCTGGCGCGCGTTACGCCAACGCGCGAGGTGCTCGCCCAGATCCGGCACCGGCCACACCAGCACGCCGATGCGCCCCCCGCAGCTGAGCTGGATGTCCAGCATTTGGCTGCCTTCGCCATAGTCCAGCCAGCGCGGCTGACCATCGCGCAGCGCTGCCATGGCTTCATGCGCCACCGCCGCTTCGACGCAGCCGCCTGAGACATAGCCTGCCACGCGCCCGTCGGCGCTGATGGCCATCTCGCTCCCCAACGGGCGAGGTGAGGAGCCTTGCACATCGATCAAGGTCGCCATCGCCACGCGCTGCCCGGCGCGCTGCCATGCGCTCAGCGTTGGCAGCAAATCGTCGAGCAACGCGTAGCCCGGCCATGCCGGCCACGCCGGCGGCGCATGCGTGACGGGGGCAACGAGCGCGCTCACGCGCGCAGCATCTCGGGCAGGTGCGGCAGCAGTTTGTCGAGGGTGACCGGGTAGTCGCGCACACGCACGCCGGTTGCGTTGTAGACCGCATTGGCGATCGCCGCTGCCACGCCGCAGATACCCAGCTCGCCCACGCCCTTGGCCTTCATCGGCGACGACAGCGGGTCGCTTTCTTCCAGGAACACCACCTCCTGATGCGGGATATCCGCATGCACCGGCACTTCATAGCCGGCCAGGTCGTGGTTGACGAAAAAGCCCAGGCGTTTGTCCACTGCCAGCTCTTCCATCAGTGCCGCGCCGGCGCCCATGGTCATGCCGCCGATGACCTGGCTGCGTGCGGATTTGGGATTGAGGATGCGCCCCGCGGCGCACACGGCAAGCATGCGCCGGATGCGCACTTCGGCGGTTGCGATATCCACGCCCACTTCGACGAAATGCGCGCCGAACGTGGAGAGCTGGTGCGTTTTGCTGAGGTCGCCGAATTCGATCTTGTCTTCCACCACCAGCGCGCCATTGGCCGCGGCATCGCCGAGCGCAACGCGCTTGCCGCCGGCACGCACATAGCCATCGGCAAACTCGGCACTGGCCGGATCCAGGCCCAGTTGCTTGGCCACCGCTTCGCGCAATTTGACTGCGGCTGCATAGACGCCTGCGGTAGAACTGTTCGCGCCCCACTGCCCGCCGGAGCCTGCAGAGGCCGGAAAGCTCGAATCGCCCAGGCGCACATCGACCCAGTTGAGTGGGACGCCCAGCATTTCCGCAGCGGTCTGCGCAATGATGGTGTAGGAGCCGGTCCCGATATCGGTCATGTCGGTTTCCACCACCACGCGCCCGCCCTGCTCCAGCCGCATGCGTGCGCCGGAGGTCATGACCGGCGCGTTGCGAAATGCCGCCGCAACGCCCATGCCGACCAGCCAACGACCATCGCGCGTACTGGCCGGCTTGGCCTTGCGCTTGGACCACCCGAATCGCCTTGCGCCATCTTCCAGGCACGTGACCAGCTGACGCTGCGAGAACGGTCGCTGCGGGTTTTCCGGGTCCACCTGGGTGTCGTTGACGATGCGGAACTTGACCGGGTCCATGTCGAGCTTTTCGGCCATCTCGTCCATGGCGATTTCCAACGCCATCAATCCTGGTGCCTCGCCCGGCGCGCGCATGGCGTTGCCTTCGGGCAGATCGAGCACGGCCAGACGCGTCGTGATCAGGCGGTTAGCACCGGCGTAGAGTAATTGCGTCTGCGCGGCGGCGATTTCCGGGCTGCCGTCGGGCAAGTCGCCCGACCAGCTTTCATGCGCGATCGCCGTGAGCTTGCCGTCGCGCCCGGCCCCAAGCCGGATGCGTTGCAGCGTGGCCGGGCGGTGGGTGGTGTTATTGGCGATCAGCGGCCGCGGCAACATCACCTTGACCGGCCGTCCGACCTGACGCGCGGCCAGCGATGCCAGCACTGCATCGGCACGCAGGAACAGCTTGCCGCCGAAACCGCCGCCGACGTACGGCGACATGATCCGCACGTTCTCGCGCGGGATGCCCAGCGTCCTGGCCAGATCGCCGGCTCCCCAGTTGATCATCTGATTGGAGGTCCACACGCTGAGCTTGTCGCCATCCCACATCGCGATGGAAGCGTGCGGCTCCATCATCGCGTGCGAATGATCGGGTGTGCTGTATTCGGCATCCAGTTGCACTGGCGCCGTCGCGAAGGCAGCGTCGAAGTTGCCGACGTTGCTATTGGGCGCGTCGCCCTTCTTGGTCACCGTGGCGCCGGCGCGGGCCTTTTCCAGGTCGTAGGCGCCCACGTGACGGCCGTAATCGACCTTGATCAACTGGCCGGCCGCACGCGCCTGCTCGAAGGTTTCCGCCACCACCACTGCAATGGCCTGGTGGTAATGCGCGATCTCGGGACCGCCCAAGAGCTTGGCGGTGTTGAACTTGCCCTTTTGCAGCTTGCCGGCGTTTTGCGCAGTCACGATGCCCAGCACGCCTGGCGCCTTGCGTGCCGCACTCAGATCGATACTGCGGATGGTGCCCTTGGCGATGCCTGCGCCCACCACATGCCCGTAAGCGGCTTGGCCCGGCAAGTCATGATGTTCGTAGGCATACGGCGCCTGCCCGGTGGTCTTGAGTGGCCCGTCGATACGGTCGACGGGCTTGCCGACGACAGTAAGCTGATCGATGGGATTGGTGCCGGCGGGAGTGTCGAATTTCATATCAGGCCCTCGTGTCGGCCAAGATCGCGGTCAGGGTGCGCTCAACCAGCGGCACCTTGAATGCGTTGTGTTCGGTGGGCCGTGCGCCGTCGAGCAGCACGGACGCAATGGCGCGGGCACCCTCCTTCGATCTGGCTTCGGCGGCTTCGCTGCGCCATGGCTTGTGCGCGACGCCGCCGACTGCGACGCGTGCACTGCCATCGCGCTGGACGACGGCAGCCACCGACACCAGGGCGAAAGCATACGAGGCACGGTCGCGCACCTTGCGGTACACATGCGTGCCACCGAGCGGCTTGGGCAAGGTGACGGCGGTGATCAATTCGCCGCGCTCCAGCACGGTTTCCAGATGCGGCGTGGTTCCCGGTGCACGGTAGAACTCGGACAAGGCCACGGCGCGTGTCTGGCCATCCGGGCGCACCGTTTCCACAACTGCATCGAGCAGGCGCATGGCAATGGCCATATCGCTGGGATGGGTGGCGATGCACGCCTCGCTGGCACCAACCACTGCCAGTTGACGGTTATAGCCGCCGATGGCCGCGCAGCCGCTGCCGGGCAGTCGCTTGTTGCAGGGCTGGTTGGTGTCGTAGAAATAGGGACAACGCGTCCGTTGCAGCAGGTTGCCTGCCGTGGTCGCACGGTTGCGCAGTTGTCCCGAGGCACCGGCCAGCAATGCGCGCGACAACACGGCGTAATCGCGGCGCACGCGCTGGTCGGCCGCCAGATCGGTGTTGCGCACCAATGCGCCGATGCGCAGGCCGCCCTCAGGCGTGGCGTCGATGATATCCAGGCTCAGGCCGTTGACATCGATCAGGTGCGACGGTGTTTCGATCTGCAGCTTCATCAGATCGAGCAGGTTGGTCCCGCCTGCGATGAACTTGGCACCGGGCTGGCGCGCGGCCTTGGCCGCGGCATCGGCTGGCGAGCTGGCCCGTTCGTAACTAAAGGCTTTCATGCGCGCCCTCCGGCAACATCGTTGATGGCTTCGACGATGTTGGAGTACGCACCGCAACGGCAGATATTGCCACTCATGCGCTCCTGCAATTCCGGCGTGGTGAGTCTGGTCTTGCCGGTGAGGTCTTCGGTGACATGGCTGGGGATCCCGCGCTTCACCTCGTCGAGCACGGCCACTGCCGAACAGATCTGCCCGGGCGTGCAATAGCCGCATTGGTAGCCATCGTGCTTGACGAACGCCGCCTGCATGGGGTGCAGCTTGTCCGGCGTGCCCAGCCCTTCGATGGTGGTGACCTTGGCGCCCTCGTGCATCACTGCCAGCGATAGGCACGCGTTCATGCGTTGCCCGTCGACGATGACCGTACATGCGCCGCACTGGCCGTGATCGCAGCCCTTCTTGGTGCCGGTGAGATGCAGATGTTCGCGCAGTGCATCCAGCAAGGTGGTGCGGTTATCCAGCGTCAGCGTGACCGGTTTGCCGTTCACCTCGAAGCCGACCTGGCTGGATGCATTGGCGGGCTCGCTTGCGGGCCGCTGCGACATCGCAGTGGCGGCGGTGGCGGCCATCGATTGGGTTGCGGCAACGCTGGCTGCGGATGCCGTCCCCGCGATCAGTACCTCGCGACGGGTCATCTTGATGTCTCTCATGGCTGGCATCTCCAACAATGCTGGCTTTTACAGTTCTCAATCAATGTGCAGCGCTGCCGGTCACAAGCGCGTGAGTGCGCAGCGGCGACTGCGGGCGTGACGCAGTGCATTGCCCGATTCTAGTTCCCGCTTTTGTCCGCATTAGCGCTGGTGGCTGCATGCGCCTATGAAAGACGCTCATCACTGCGAGTAACTAACCCATGCGCCGATGACGTTGGAGTCGGACGGGCCGGCCGAACAGTTTCTTGAATGTTGCGCGTGCAGCACGTGGGTTGGCCGCAGTGAAGGAAGCGAAGAAACCCGAGGAGTATTGGTTGCGCTTGCCAGCAACGTCATGCAGGCGGCGGCCTTTGCACACGTCGAAATAGTGAATTCGCGCGTCGGCGGTGCGGAGCATCACCGACGCTCGGTGCCGCGGGCTGGATCAGAACTCCAGCGCGATCTTGCCGAGGTGGCCACCGGACTTCTGCAGCGCGAAGGCTTCACCGATCTCATCCAGCGCGAAGCTGCGATCGATCACCGGTCGCAGCGGCAAGCTGTCGAGTGCGCGCACCAGGTCCTGTTGATGCTTGCGGCTGCCGACGACCAATCCCTGCAGGCGTTGCTGGCGCCCCATCATTTCGGCAGTCGGAACCGGCCCTCCGGCACCGGTCAATACGCCGATCAAGGCGATATGCCCACCCACGCGCGCTGCACGGATCGACTGCGTCAGCGTGCCCGGCCCACCGACCTCGACCACATGGTCCACCCCACGTCCTTCGGTGATGTCCAGCACATGCGCCGACCATTCGGGATGCTGTCGATAGTTGATGACGTGGTCGGCACCGAGCGCTCGCACCTTCTCCAGTTTCTCGTCGGATGAGGACGTGGCGATCACGCGCGCGCCCGTCGCTTTGGCCAATTGCAGCGCAAAGATCGACACGCCACCGGTGCCCAGTACCAGCACGCTGTCGCCGGCCTTGAGCCCGCCGTTGACTGCCAGTGCACGCCACGCGGTCACGCCGGCGGTGGTCAGCGTCGCAGCCTCGGCGTGGCTGTAACCACGGGGTGCGTGGGTGAATGTCCATGCATCGGCGACGACCGCCGAGCGCGCATAGCCATCGACGCCGTCGCCTGGAGTGGTGGCAAAACCGGCGTGCAACGGCTCGCCGTCCAGCCACTGCGGGAAGAAGGTGGACACCACGTGATCGCCCACTGCGAACTCGTCAACCTCCGGCCCGACCGCTTCCACCACGCCTGCGCCATCGGACATCGGAATACGCCCGTCTGCGGTTGGCATCTGCCCGAGCACCACGCCCAGATCATGAAAATTGAGCGAACTGGCATGCAGGCGCACGCGGATCTGACCGCGTGCAGGCTGCCCCGGATCGGGCAATGCAACCGACTGCAGCGATGCGATGGCGGCCGGATGGCGAAGACGAATGGCTTGCATGGAGAACTCCTGAGCGTGATTCAGTGCTCGGCATAGCATGCTGCCCGTTATGCAGCCGCCGTCGAGCTGGCTCTGATATCTGTCGCCGTGCGCGTTGAGGTGGTTCAGCGAGCGCTGCTGCGGCAGCCATTGCGCGTCGCGACGCGATCAAGCGGGCTGTTGCGTGTAACGTGAGGCATCAATCACAGATCTGTCATTGCACGTGTCGACGCGCCTAGGAATGCATGCCGCGACGCGTAGGGTGGCACGGCGGTTGCATCGCCCTGGTATCCAGACAGGTAGCCACAGTGACGTCAACAACCAAGCGGCGGCGCCAACGTGCTCAGCGCATCGCGCTGCATTTCGTGCTGACTGCGTCTTGGATGCTACTGCTCGGTTCGGAATATTGGTCCATCCACGAAGAGCGCGCGACCGCGCTGCGCAGCGCCCAGGCGCAGTCGTTGAACCTGGCCAATTCGCTGGCGCAGCATGCCAGCGACACCCTGTCCATCGCCGACGCAGTGCTGTCCGGGCTGGTGTCGCGGGTCGAACACGACCAAGGCTCCAGTGCCGCGCGTTCTGCGATGCATGAGTTCCTGGTGCACGAAGCGCGCCGCTCCGATCGCCTGCATGGCATTTTCATCTATGCCGCGGACGGCAGTTGGGTGAGCTCGTCGCTGGACAGCACCCCCAGGACGCACAACAACGCCGACCGCGCCTATTTCAAATACCACCGCGACCATCGCGACGCCTTGTCGCTGGTCGGCCCGCCTGTGCAAAGCCGTTCGGACGGCTCCTGGGTGCTGACATTGAGCCGCCGCCTCGACGCCCCCAGCGGCGAGTTCGCCGGCGTGGTGCTGGTCACCCTGCAGCTGAAGTATTTCCAGAACTACTACAGCACCTTCGAGGTCGGCCCGCACGGCACCATCGGCATGACCAACGACGATGGCATCGTGATGGTGCGCCGGCCCGACAAACAGGGCGTGATCGGCACCTCGATCGCGGGGACGTCGATCTACGTGACCATGCGCGCACGCAAGCACGGCACCGCCACCTATCGCTCGCCGATCGACCGCGTTGAGCGTATCTCCAGCTTCGCACCGGCGCGCCCCTATCCGCTAACCGTGCTGACCGGCTTTTCAGTGGACGATGCGTTGGCGAACTGGCGGGAAACCGCGCGCCAGCGCATCGTGGTGGCCGCGCTGGGCTGCACCCTGCTGCTAGGCGTGGGGATCTGGCTGGACCTGCAACTGCGCCGCATGCACCGCAACGAAGCCAAGCTGAGTACCGAAGCCTGGGTAGACGCATTGACCGGCATCGCCAACCGGCGCGCCTTCGACCACCGGCTATCGCGTGCGTTGCAGGACGCGGTTCGCCTGGAGGCGCCATTGTCGGTGCTGATGATCGATGTCGATCACTTCAAGCTCTACAACGACACCTATGGCCACGTGAACGGCGATGCCTGCCTGCGTTTGATCGCAGGCGCCATTGCCGGCTGCTCGCGCCGCAGCGAAGACCTCGCCGCGCGCGCCGGCGGCATCGGTATGCGGCATGATCCTGCCGCATACCGATGCCGCCGGCGCGCTGCGCCTGGCCGACGCCGTGCGCAATGCGGTCGCCGAGCTGGGCCTGATGCACCTGTCCAGCCCCACCAGCGCGCACGTCACCGTCAGCATCGGCGCAGCCACCTTCGAACCGGGCGAAGCGCCGCTGAGCCCCAACGCCATCGTGCACGACGCCGATTCGGCGCTGTATCGCGCCAAGCAGAAGGGACGCAATCGCACGTCTGCCTAGACCTGCCGAGGGGCGCTAACGGCCTGCCGTAGAGATCACGCTGCTGCTGCGAGCTGGACGTTGCGAGCTTGAGCAACGCATGGACGGCGCGCCCACGCTGCGTGCGTTGCGCGTAAGCCTGCAATAGGCGCTGCACGCACGGCGTGCCTGCCTCCGAGCACGCATAACGCCCGCGAGGCTCTGCCACCATTCTGCCAAAACCGGCCAATGTCCGGGCGTCATTGCCATAACGCAGAAGGCCCGCGCAATGCGGGCCCTCGTGGATGACACAACGACGGGCAGTCCTCAAAACGGGATATCGTCGTCTGCGAAATCGTCCATTGGCGGCGCCGACTGCTGCTGGGCCGGCTGCTGACGACGCGGCGCGTAGTCCTGACCACCGCCACCGCCGCCATATCCGCCACCACCCTGCCCGCCACCGCCGCCCTGCTGACGCGGCGCCGAACGCTGCGGGCGATCGCTGCCCATCCCACCACCGCCGCCTTCGCCACGGCCGCCGAGCATCTGCATCTCGTTGGCGACGATGTCGGTGCTGTACTTTTCAACGCCGTCCTGGCCGGTGTACTTGTCGTAGCGCAGTTCGCCTTCGACATACACCTGCGAGCCCTTGCGCAGGTACTCGCCGGCGATTTCGCCCAGCTTTCCGAAGAACACCACGCGGTGCCACTCGGTACGTTCCTGGTTATTGCCGTCGCGGTCCTTGCGCATGCTGGTAGTGGCCAGGCTCACGCGCGTGATTGCCATGCCGGCCTGGGTGTACTTGGTGTCGGGATCGTTGCCGAGGTTGCCGACGAGGATGACTTTGTTGATGCCGCGGGCCATAGGTGCTTCCGAGATGATGCGCTGGCGCCGGGAGCGCGCAACGATGAATGTCTGTGCGGCAATGTTACCGCACCTGCCGCTCGGCGGTCCTGGCAGGTTGCCGCGCGGCGCTGCCGGGCAAGCGCCCTGCCAAGGGTCGGAAATCCAGCCCGTACAGGCCTTGCGGCTTTGACGCGACCACGTGAAGCCGCAAATGTGAAGACGCCGGTTGTGCCCGGCGGGACGGATCCGGCCGGGGCACCTATAATCGGCCCACATCACGAACGCCTGCGCATGACCATCGCCGAAGACCTCCCCACCGTGCTGGGCCTGCCCCAGATCCAGTCCCTCGCCGCGCCCGACATGGCCGCGGTCGACGCACTGATCCGCCGCCGTCTGGCCTCGGACGTCGTGCTGATCAACCAGATCGCCGATCACATCATCTCCGCCGGCGGCAAACGCCTGCGCCCGATGCTGGTGATGCTGGCCGGCCATGCCGCTGGCGGCTCCGGCCCGGAGCACCACCAACTGGCGGCAATCATCGAATTCATCCATACCTCCACGCTGCTGCACGACGACGTGGTGGACGAATCGGACCTGCGCCGCGGGCGCAGCACCGCCAACGCGCTATGGGGCAATGCGCCCAGCGTATTGGTGGGCGACTTCCTGTATTCGCGCAGCTTCCAGCTGATGGTCGAACTGGATCGCATGGAAGTCATGCAGATCCTGGCCGACACCACCAACCGCATCGCCGAAGGCGAAGTGCTTCAGCTGTTGCATGTGCATAACCCCGACACCGACGAAGCGGCGTACCTGCGCGTGATCGAGCGCAAGACCGCGGTGCTGTTCGCCGCCGGCACGCGTCTGGGTGCGCTTGCCTCCGGCGCAAGCGCGCAGGTGCAGCAGCAGCTGTACGACTACGGCATGCAGCTGGGCTTCGCCTTCCAGATCGCCGACGACGTACTCGACTACGCCGCCGAGGCCGCGGACCTGGGCAAGAACCTGGGCGACGATCTTGCCGAGGGCAAGGCCACCCTGCCGCTGATCCACGCGATGGCGCACTCGGATGCGACCACCCGTGAGCGCCTGCGACAGATCGTCGAGCAAGGCGATGCGGCGGCGATGCCGGAAGTGCTGGCCGCCATCCGTGCCACCGGCGGGTTGGACTACAGCCGTCAACGCGCGGCCGAATACGCCGCCGCCGCCGAACAGGCTCTGGAAACCCTGCCGCACAGCGCTGCCGTAGCGGCGCTGCGCGGCCTGGCGCGCTACGCGGTCGAGCGTACCCACTGATCCGGAGCGCCCTGCGCGCCGGATGGGATTGAGGATTTGAGATTGAGGATTCGCAAGGGCGGCTAGGGCCTGTTAACACTAATGGCCCGAGCGATTAAACTATTGGGCATGGAGATCACGCCAGCACAATTTTCTCTGATCGAACACTGCCTGCCGGCGCAGCGCGGCAATGTCA
Source organism: Xanthomonas cissicola (assembly GCF_008801575.1). GTDB lineage: Bacteria > Pseudomonadota > Gammaproteobacteria > Xanthomonadales > Xanthomonadaceae > Xanthomonas > Xanthomonas cissicola. Next base: position 184,256 of record NZ_VZPL01000002.1, read on the forward strand.
GCATGACCAACCTGCAAGTGGTCAACGCCATCCTTTACGTTGCCGAGCATGGCTGCAAATGGCGCGGCCTACCCAAGCGCTTTGGCAACTGGCATACGGTCTACACACGCATGAACCGTT
>NZ_VZPL01000003.1 GCF_008801575.1 Xanthomonas cissicola
CCCACCAAGGACGCCGCACGCGCCGAGGTGTTCGACTACATCGAGATGTTCTACAACCCACAACGCCGTCATGGTTCAACTGGCGACCTGTCCCCTGTAGAGTTTGAACGGCGCTACGCGCAACGAGGGTCTTGAGTGTCTACGGAACCCTGGGCGTATCACCCAGTAGAAGACGGGCCGCAATGTTGGCTGCTTGGCTCACACGAAGGCGATAACCGTCATAGTCACACGAGCCGCCCGCCATGTATCGAGAGCCAATTGCAAAGTCATATCCCTGTCCAATCTTGTCTAGTAGGCCTGGAATACTAGATGGTTCATGCGAGCCATCAGCATCCATAGTGACAAGTCTATCGTAGCTGTGATGAATTGCGTAACAGAAAGCAAACAGATGCGCAGTTCCTAGCCCCATTTTCCCTGGTCGCTGAACGATTGTAAGGTTAGACAAACCCAACATTTTCATCGCCTCAACAGTGCCATCTCTACTCCCATCGTCCACGATCAAAATATCCACCCCAGGGACGGCTGCGCAAATACCCTCCAGAAGCTTATTGACGTTGCCTGCCTCATTATAGGTCGCAGAGAGAATTAATGTTTTCATTTAGTAGACTTCTTATGCACTTGGATTTCTTGCATGATGCAGCAGCCGAAATCGAGATAAAGATCGCGCGATTAACCATTCGCCGCAGCAGTTCGCCTCGACAACAACTTCCAAACAAATTTGTAGGACATGAAGTAGTTCCATAGTGATCCCACAACAATGCCAGCTAGCGCAGAAACCATGGGCATATGAATGTCGTCATATACCTCACCAGAAACAATCAGGCTTACACCAAGGCCTACAGAGGTAATAAACAAGTAGATAAAATAGCCGAAGATCCAGCGCCGCCCTGTCAATGTAACCACACTGAAAGTGGCTTTATTGTTGGTGAAATAGTTAAACGAAGCAGCTACAAGCATTGCTATGCAATTCGCCCAACGAAAGCTAGGCCCCAAGTGTAAAGCGACATATTAAGAACAGCCATATGCACAATGACGCCGAGCGAGCCAACTATCAGAAAAGAAATTAATGTAATCGGCAAATAGCCCTTCAGAAACCGGAACACATAGCCGCCGAGTTTTTCAATAATTCCTGCAAGCACTATGATTCACCTGGTCTGGACGCGCTTTGACGTGTCATTTCGTAAAAGTGATCACCCATCACGCAAGTCACAGGCGCTAGACAACTATATAACCGGATTTTCAAACATCCAGGCCAGTGTCTTCCTCAAATCAAACTCTGGAAGCGTGCCAATTTTATCTATGAGGCGACGATTATCCCCCCGCAAAGACTTCACCTCATTACCACGGACAAAAGCTGGATTCACTACCACTTCAAGCTGGTGATCTGCAATATCAGCGACAATATCAACAACATCCCTCAGCGAATACTCGTTGCCTGAAGATATGTTATATACCCCTTCCGTTTTTACGGAAGAAACAAGACGAGTAATTGCCTCTGCCACGCAGCGCACATCGTAGAAATCCCTTGAGACATCTACGTTACCCAATTCCATAACCGCAGCACGCTTTTGAAAATGCTGCACGATCTTTGGGAGGAGAAATTTAGACGACTGACCGACACCAGTATAATTGAAGGGGCGGATAATCGTAATTGGCAGCACCTCTGCCCAGAGCTTTGCCATGTACTCCATCGCCAGCTTGCTGACAGCGTAGTCATTCTGAGGCGACGGCATGACATCTTCGGAGATCAAACCACCTGCATTCCCGTAAATGTTCGCGCTACTAGCCAAGAGGACGCGCGCCGGACGCTTAGCATTGGCCGCAAGTGCATCAAGCAGATTTCGCGTTCCTACGACGTTCAATCTATAAATTCCATCAACGTCACCATGAGCAACGAAGGAAATGGCTGCTAGATGGACAACCACTTCTGGCTGCAGCGAAGCCACAGCCGTCCTAACCTGCTCACGGTCCACCATGTCTACACGATACGTATTAGGCAATGCTGGTCCGCCATGCGACCAACCATGAACAGCATAGCCAGCTCGTTCGAGGCTATCCTTGACGTATCGCCCGGTAAATCCAGTGGCCCCGGTCACCAAGGCCACCTTCTGGTTAGAAAGAGAAGCCACGCTCATTCCTACGCAGATCTGCCTCGACCATCATTTTGCAAAGCTGCTCAAGCGTAGTGGCAGGTTCCCAACCAAGCTCAGCCTTAGCCTTGGCAGGATTTCCGATTAGTAGTTCAACCTCTGCAGGACGATAAAACTTAGGATTGACCCTCATCACCACCTGCCCAGTCGCGACATCCTTGGCTACTTCAGCGTCATCACGACCAATGAATTCCAGCTCTATGTTGACTGCCTTGAATGCCATCTTCACGAAATCACGGACGGTTTCCGTACGATTTGTCGCAAGTACAAATGTGTCCGGCTCATCGGCTTGTAGCATGCGCCACATCCCTTCAACATACTCCTGAGCAAATCCCCAATCTCGCTTCGCGTCGATATTGCCTAGCTCCAGGCAATCCAGCTTGCCCAGCTTAATTTTGGCGACAGCGTCGGTGATCTTCCTCGTAACAAATTCCCTACCACGCAACGGGCTTTCGTGATTAAACAGTATCCCGCTTGATGCGAACAGATCATAGCTCTCCCTATAGTTGACCGTGATCCAGTGCGCGTACAGCTTAGCGACGCCATAGGGGCTGCGCGGGTAGAACGGGGTACTTTCGATCTGGGGGACGGCCTGCACTTTGCCAAACATTTCAGACGTGGACGCCTGATAGAAACGAATCGACGGATCGACCAGACGGATCGCTTCTAGCAAGTGAAGCGTGCCAACACCGGTAATCTGCGCGGTCGTCGCCGGTTGTTCGAAGCTGACGCCGACGAAGCTCTGCGCCGCAAGGTTGTAGATTTCTTGCGGCCGTACCTTGTTGACTAACGCAAATGTCGCGCCCTGATCGGTCAAATCGTACTCGACAAGGTGTAGGTTGGCATGCGCTGCGACTCCCAACTCCTCCATACGCCAGAAGTTGACCGAACTGGTCCTGCGGAACGTGCCATAGACTTCGTAGCCCTTTTCCAGCAGCAACTGGGCCAAGTAGGCGCCGTCCTGACCACTAATGCCGGTAACAATTGCTTTTTTCATGTGAAGCCTTCCTCGAATTTTGAGATTTCGCGCTGTTCGGTGATCACGGAGCTAGTGCGCGTCACCTCTCGCCTGTCTAGCCGACGAGCGTCCAGGCCGTAAAGTATATTCGAAAGCCGCCGACCAAGTCTGGAATAACGGTGAGCCTCCCGCCATTTCTGCGCTGTCCGGCCACTATCATCCAGCAAACTCGGATCGTCGATAATTGCTGCTATACCGGATGCAAGGTCCACTGGACTTGTTCCCGGCAAGCGTATGACCGTTTCGCCGACGTCATCAAATATGGCAATCGGGGTGACAGCAACCGGTCTCGTCGTCGCCAAACCATAGCGCACCGCCGCACTTGAGGATTCACCCGTACCCTGATAGGGGAACACAATCAAGTCAGCGTCCTGCAACAACTCAAAAGACTGATTCTCTGGCAGATAGTCCATGTGAAACTCCACATGCTCCGTCAGCCCCAGCCGGCCAACCAATTCACGCAGTTCCTTAGCCAGCGCCTTCGATTCACCAACAGGATACTCTGCGTTGACCATTCGCAAGCCTACATCGTGCCCCTGGGACACAAGCAGTGCAATCGCTTCGACCAATTGGGGCAGACCCTTGTGCGGAAGACAGAAACCGTAGGATCCGATCTTAAAGCGCCGCGCTCCCCGGCTCTTGGCCGATGTTAACGGTGGCGCCTCCAGATCGACGATGCCATGCGGAAAGATAGCAACGTTGTCGACCAACCCAAGCGCCTTGAGGCGGTTCAAATCGCCCACCGAGTGCACCAGGATACGATCACAGTCGCGCAACGCAGCCGCTAGCATGGATAACTTGCGCTCGGGAACATGCGCTGGATCCTGAGTGGCATGCATCATGACCACCACAGCGCGACCAGCCTGCTTCTGCGCTAAAAGTAGACGTGCCAGGGGTTGAAACTCGAAAAAGCCGTACTGGAATTGGAAAACCACAACCTCCGCATTGGTCGCGTTGAGCGAAACTTCAAGCCCTATCAGGTTGTCCGGCGCTGCGGAGTCCCAGCAACGACGCACATTCCCAGCATCGGGCTCAAGGCGATCCGCCGCATAGGGCGCAAGAATGTGCACGGCATGCCCAAGGTTTCGAGTGAGATGCTCCGAATAACTGGCAATCCCGCATTTGGTCTTCCAGGAGCTGACCCATGCCACTAACGGCGCCGTGCGCCGAGGGTGATTCGCGGCGACCTTGCGAACCAAGTCTTCGGTACGCACTGCTACGTCACGCCATTGGAACCGCTCGGAAAGCAGCGCCTTTCCCTTTGCAACTTTGGCCATCCGCTGCTCTACCGGCAGCTGGTGCAACTCCCGTAGAAGTTCCGCCAGATGCAGACGACTGGGTTCAGCCCACACCGAGTTAAACAGCCCGAAGTGGCTCTGTGCCTTCTGGAACTCGTAGTCCACCAGCCACGCAGTGTCCTCAGTGCAGAAATCCAACTGCCCGCCCCATCCAGTCGTAATGACAGCCAGGCCCGACATCATTGCCTCTGCCATCGGCAAGCCGAATCCCTCTGCTCGGCTTGGTGCGACCAAGACGTGCGAGGTTTCATACAACCTTTTCAGACGGAACTCAGAAAGATCTTCTTCGATAATGCGAACATCTGGAAAATCTTTACGTGCTCCACGCGCCTCATCCACCCAACGCCTGATTTCGTTATGAGGATTTGCAAAAGTCTTGATTACCAGGCTGACCTTGTCGTCGCTACTGAACGCATCACCAAAGGCTTTCAACAACACATCAGCGCCCTTGCGGGGGAAGCACGATGAGACATGCAGAAAACGAAATTCTTTGCCCTCGCACGTGTAGGAATCATCACTCTCCACACGCGTCCAATGATCGACGCCGGCCTCGCCTACAGAGATCGGGACACTCACTCCACTGTCGATCAGGATCTTTTCGACATGATGTGACAGCGCGCTTATCCCCTGAAGCGCATCATTGAAGGCGTCAGCCCACTCCCAAGGGAACTCGGACTCTTCCCAAGCGTAGTCGTGGAGCAGATTGAATCGCGAGCGCATGTCTGCAACGCGGGGCGGATACAACAATCTACTGCTGACATCAGCCTCTGCAGGAGGCAAAGCGGGCTCGCGTGCGTGCATTTGCGCGACATCCGGCCTAGAAGCGAGAAACCGGGCATCCGCTGCAAAATCTCCCGGCCCCTCAGTCGAATGTAGAGCCACATCGTTACCACGTTCTCGCAGCGCCCGCGCCAATTCACGATTGACCAGAGCCAAACTGTAACTGCTGTCGAACGGCCCCTCGACCCGCCACCGCAACCGGGTGGGAAGATCGCCGTGGTAACGATGCGCTTGCAGCGCAGTGATCTGATTCTCCGCGATTGCTGCGGCTACATCGACTAGATCTTGCTGAGCTGGCGCCGGTGCGACGCTGCGAAGCGCAGCGATCTCCTTGACTAACTCTGCCTCACCCTGCTCAACCGTCTGTAGCGCGACCGACCACAGCGGTGTATGCACCCGCTTTTCATGGTTGGACTCGAATGCATCCAACGCACGGCGCGCACTAACATCCCAAGAAAATTTGCCGGCTTGCACAACCGCATGCTCACGGAGGCTCTGCGCAAAACCTCCGTCGGACAAGACGCGCAACATGCTATTTCTAATGGCCTGCACATCACGAGGGTCGAACAATGCATCGTTGCGACCGATTACCTCAGGCACGCTGGTCAAAGACGAACCGATAGTTGGAGTACCGCAAGCCATGGCCTCAAGCGCCGGCAACCCGAATCCCTCATAAAGCGACGGAAACACGTACATCTCGGCTGCTGCATACAGGAGCACTAATTCCTGGTCGGAAACGTAGCCGGCAAACACGATGCGGTCTTCAGAAAGTCCACAACGGCGCGCAAGCAACTGTAGCCGCTCTTGCTCGATCGGAGGAAGCTTGCCAGCTATGACCAGTTGGCAGGTATGCAACTCTTCGGAAGGAAACCCCGCAAACGCCTCAATGAGCCGACCTGCGTTCTTACGGCTATCCATCGCGCCGCTGTACATCACATAGCGATTCTGAATCCTATGACGCGACAGGAGCGCTGCCCGTTCGTCAGCCGTCAATGCATGGGGACGAAAAATCTCGGAAGCAGCGGACGAAATATTGACAATATGCTGCGCATCTAATTCTAGTGACGCGATCGCTTCGGCACGTGCGTGTTCAGAGATCGCGAGCAAAAGATCAGCCCGCTTCAGCGAGGCAATTTTGGAACTGTACCAGTCTTTGACCCATTCGGCGGCAAGGTACTCGGGACTGTGTAAAGGGATCAGATCGTAGAGCGTTGCAGAAGTTTTGAGCCCAAGCTGATGACGGATCGATGTCACGACCTGATCCTGAGCTCCCTCGATCATACTCGACACGTGAACCATGTCCGGCAGCAGGTCGCGTAAAAATGCTTCACGCATACGTTCCGCTGCCTCGCGCCGCCACATATTCCCGATGTCCTGCCAATGGGTAGGCGTCGGGGTCGCGAAGGAGACTATCCGCGACTGCGGAAGCAGTGCGTCGAACATCTCGCGCAACTCGCCGATCCCAGGCATGTGCCCATTTACGGCAAGCCAGAATTCGTGACCGTTGCCGGCGCGCACCATCGCCTGAGCCAATGCAGCAGAGTACCGCCCAATTCCCCTAAAGCGACTCTCGCTCTGCACGCCCTGCATGTCGATGACGATACGCATTAGTGCCTCCTCTCGACGATCGCCTGCTCAAGCTGGATAAGAATCCGATTGGCACGGGGCGAGAGCTGTGCTCGCTTCTGGGCATTCGTAGGCATGCCGTCGACGGATACCGCCGAAGGCCCCATCTCGATTGCAAGCCCTGCGCGAACGGCGAATCGCTTCAATCGCAACATTAGCATGGGCTGCTTCCGCAGAACGGCCGTGAGCGGCTTTTTGATCGCAGGGCGGATCAGAGCGAATCGTATCGCGCGCGCAAGCAAGCCTCGCGCTCTGTGCGTAGATGCACTGACCAATATCTTGGCGCTTTCGCGCAACCCGAGGCGCAAAGGTGACGTCCATTTCCAGCTACGGCTCGATTTAATCAGCGAGATCTCAGATCGCATCTCTTCCGCCGTATGCCACCAGTAGTGGGCCACTCGCTCGCTTTCGCGCAACGCGTCTCGCGCCTCAGACAAGGCGATGACTGAAGAGGCAATTTCCCGCTGCGCGATAGCCAACTTATCGTTGACATTAGAGATTTGGCCACCAAGCTCGGAAATCTGGTCGCGCGCGCCATCGAGTTCCAACGCGAGCTTCCTAGCTTGCTCGCCGCGCTCCCAATCGGCGTACCTAACAAATTCATCAAAGCAATTAGGCGGCACGGCAAAGCGGCCGGTAAGATCGGCATGCTCTCGCGCAAGATAGAAACGATTCAACCCGTCGAAATAGACATCGTCGTATCCCGCATCGAGCAAGAGATGGGACCACTCGTGCGACACGTCGGTCTGGGTGTTCGGCATCGTTGATTCGACCACTACCACCCATGGCCGGATCTTCGAAAAATCCATTCCACGCAGCACCTCGCCCTCGGCACCCTCCACATCGATCTTTAGGAAGTGAACCGTGCTCAGTGCAGCCCGCTCAACGACATCGGTCAACGTCCGCATAGGCACGGCGGTCTCCGAAACCCTTGCTCCTTGAGCGGCATATTGGCGCGCCATCGCGGCGTCCATCGTCGAAAGGCCTGTATCGAGCACCCGATAGAATGTCACTTCGCCTATGCTTGAACCGACTACAACGGGGAGGTTGATGTCATCAGGACGATCAGCCGCCAATAGCGCATGCCACTCTTCAACAGGCTCAATGTTGATTCCTCGCCACCCACGTTCATAGAACGCACGCGTTACGGAATCATGGATTGGGTGCTGGGCCCCCACATCGACATAGGCCCCGTTTTCAACTTCAGAGAACGCACGGCGAAGAATGACGTCTTCGAAGTTCTGCGCGTAGCTGATAAACGTGGACATCAGCGGAGCACCTTGATAACTGGGGGAATCCAAGCAACCCCAACAAAGTCGGGGCTATTTACATTGATTACAGAAAACGTCAAAGCAAGTTCCCGCCATTCGTAGTTGTTAACCAAGTGGGTTTCCGTACTAACCAAGGCGGTGGCGACTGAATAGCTACCAGGACCCAATGCGGCTTTGAAGCTTATCTCGTACTCGATGAGCTCCCCGGCCTGCAACTGTCCAAGCGACTGTTCCGTATAGTGAGTGTTCGTACCAAAAACCGCTTGACCGAGCCGATCCTTGATCATATATCCAAGAACGAGACGCTCAATCTCCGCGTGCAGTTTGACGGATATGCGCAGCGATACCTGCTGCCCAACCTCGACAACCTCGACGGATATTCCGACTTCATTGAAAAGCGAGATCGAATCGACCGTCGCCTCCCGCGAACCTGATACCACCTGTTCGCGCCCGGACACATGCTTGTTCACCACCAATGAGGCGTTCTCACGTTCGGCAATCAGGGCATTGTAGTAATCCATCACATCGTCAGGCGCGGCGTCCAGCAGCACCTTTCCCGAATCGAGCAGGATAGCCCGATCGCAAATTGCCTGAATTGCTGAGCTGTCATGAGAGACAAGCAGCAGAGTGGTACCGAGGTCGCGGAACTCGCGGATCCGCTTGAACGACTTGTGCTGAAAGTAAGAATCGCCCACTGAAAGCGCTTCATCGACAATAAGTATGTCCGGGCGAAACGCCGTTGCAACGCTGAAAGACACCCGCATTTGCATGCCGCTCGAGTAAGTACGCATCGGCTGATCGAAGTATTCGCCGACCTCGGCAAATTCTTCAATCGCAGACATTACGGCTTCAATTTCAGCATGACCATAGCCCATTAGTCCTGCAGAGTGATAGGCATTTTCCCGGCCTGTCAGATCAGCGTTAAACCCCATCCCCAGTTCAAGAATTGCCGCAATCTTTCCGGTGCAGACAACGGAACCTTCTGTTGGACGGGTCGTTCCGGTGATCAGTTTGAGCAGCGTACTCTTTCCCGCACCGTTATGACCGACGATGCCAACGGTCTCGCCGGAAGCAATTGAAAAACTCACCCCACGTAATACCCAATGTTCCTCCGATGGCCGCGTCGGCAAACCCAACCACGACGCAACACGTGCCCACTCACTTCCCCACCGGCGATATGCCTTTCCAATGCCATCTACAGCCAACATACCACTCATAAGACGTCCACCATTTCAGGACTTGCCTTTCTAAACATGAGCAAAGCAAAGCTCATCAAGAGCAGAGCGGCAAGCACCAACCATCCTAATGCTGTCCACTCTGGCGGCTTACCAAACACCAAAATATTTTGATAACTGGTGATTAGCGGATAAAGCGGGTTCAATCTAAAGAAGTGCTGCACCGAAGCCGGCAGAATGTTTACGTTGTAGACCACAGGAGTGAGCCAGAAAAGCGCTTGTAGCACGACTGGAACAACCTGACCGACATCGCGCATAAACACATTCAGTATCCCCAAGACCATGCCAATACCTAGACCCAAGCACAGCGTTATTAGCATCAGCACAGGCAGCCATAGAGCCTGAATATCGGGCATGTGCCCCAGCACAGCAAAGACGCCAAATATCGCAACTCCTAGAAGCGCGTTATTGACGAGCACGCTCCCCCCTGCAATGAAAGGCAGGCAAATCCTCGGAAATGCCATTTTCTTCATCAAGTTACCGCTTTCGATGAAAAGGTTAAGGCATTTTCCAAGTGTCTCCGCAAACAACGTCCATCCAAGCGTGCCTGCCATCAGATAAAGAGCGTAAGCATATTTATTGTCGATGCCGGGCAGTTTCGCGGCCAGCACTTCCGAAAGGATCAACGCGAAGATCAACACCTGCGCCAGAGGATGGATAATCATCCACAGCCCGCCTAGCTTGCTGCGGATGAAACGCAACCTCAGTTCATTGCCTATGGATGAAAATACGAAAAAGCGGTAGCGCCACAGCGCCAGAAGCATGTTTTTCACTTGGGTGTCCGTTCGTTACAGATGAGACAGGCGATGTCTGCGCGTGATCAGAAGTTCAACGCCCGCTCCAAATCCCCACGCAAATCCTCCACATCCTCGATCCCCACACTCAAACGCACCAGCGCATCGCTGATACCGAGCTGGTCGCGTCGGGCCACCGGAATGGAGGCGTGCGTCATGACGGCGGGATGATTCACCAGGCTTTCCACACCACCGAGCGATTCGGCCAGGGTGAACAATTCGGTCTTTTCGCAGAAACGCTTGGCTGCGTCGAAGCCGCCCTTGAGGACGATGGAGACGATGCCGCCGAAGCCGGACATCTGGCTCTTCGCGAGCGCATGTTGCGGGTGCGAGGCAAGGCCGGGGTAAATGACCTTTTCGATCGCAGGGTGGGTTTCCAGCCATTGCGCAAGCGCCAGGGCGTTTTCGCAGTGCGCACGCATGCGCAGCGGGAGGGTCTTGAGGCCGCGCAAGGCGAGGAAGCTGTCGAACGGGCCCTGGACGCCGCCGATGGAGTTCTGCAGGAACGCCATCTGCTCGGCGAGCTCGGCGTTGTCGCCAACGACCGCGATACCGCCGACCATGTCCGAGTGGCCGTTGAGATACTTGGTGGCCGAGTGCACGACGATGTCCGCACCCAGGCTGAGCGGGCGCTGCAGCATCGGGGAAGCAAAGGTGTTGTCGACCACGATCAGCAGGCCGCGCTTGCGCGCGATCTCGGCAATGGCAGCGATATCGACCAGCTTGAGCATCGGGTTGGTCGGGGTCTCGATCCACACCATCTTGGTATCGGGGCGAATCGCCGCCTCGAACGCAGCCGGGTCGGTCAGGTCGACGAAGCTGAAATCCAGGCCGGCAGTGCGGCGACGCACGCGCTCGAACAAGCGAAAGGTGCCGCCGTACAGGTCGTCCATCGCCACCACGTGGCTGCCGGCATCCAGCAACTCCATCACCGTCGAGGTGGCGGCCATGCCGGAGGCGAACGCAAATGCGCGCGTACCGCCTTCCAGCGCGGCGACGCAACGCTCGTAGGCGAAGCGCGTGGGGTTATGGGTACGCGAATACTCGAAACCCTGATGCTCGCCGGGGCTGGACTGCGCATAGGTGGACGTCGCGTAGATCGGCGGCATCACCGCGCCGGTGCTCGGATCTGGCGACTGCCCTCCATGGATCGCCAGCGTTGCGAGCGACAGCGCGCGCTCGCCGTCATGGCTATGAGTGGTGCGATTGGACATGGAGGTTCCCGAAAAAGTGGGCGATTGTAACAAGCAGGTCTGAATGGCCCGTGCCGCGCGTCGCATCCGAGCGCGCGGCGGTGCCGGATTACTGCACGATCACTGCACGCGGCGGCGCAGGTAGTTGAGCAGGTCGATGCGGGTGATCAGGCCAAGGAATTGCGTGCCGTCCATGACGATGGCGACCTGGCCACGGTCGAACACCGGCAGCAGCGCTTCGATCGGCGAAGCCACGTCCAGACGATCCAGCTTGCTGACCATGGCCGTGGAAATCGGGTCGCGGAAGCGGGCTTCGTCGCCATAGACATGCAGCAACACGTCGCTTTCGTCCACGATGCCCACCAGTTCGCCGTCGTCGATCACCGGCAACTGCGACACGTCGTACAACTTCATGCGCTGGTAGGCAGTAGTCAGCAGATCCTCCGGGCCCACCACCACGGTGTCGCGCTTGTTGTACGGGCGCAGGATCAGGTCGCGCAGATCGCCGTGTTGCGGGCGCTCCAGGAAGCCGTTGTCGAGCATCCAGTAGTCGTTGTACATCTTCGACAGGTACTTGTTGCCGGTATCGCAGACGAACACCAGCACGCGCTTGGGCGTGGTTTGTTCGCGGCAATACTTCAATGCGGCGGCCAGCAGGGTGCCGGTGGACGAGCCGCCGAGGATGCCCTCCTTGGCCAGCAGCTCGCGCGCGGTATGGAAGCTTTCCGCGTCGCTGATGGAGTAGGCCTTCTTGACCCGCGAAAAGTCGGAGATATCCGGGAGGAAATCCTCGCCGATGCCTTCGACCAACCAGCTGCCGGACTTTTCGCTGACCGTGCCTTCTTCGATGTACTGGGTCAGGATCGAGCCGACCGGGTCGGCCAATACCAGTTCGGTGTGCGGCGAGGCGCTGGCGAAGGCGCGCGACAGGCCGGTCATGGTGCCGGAGCTGCCGCAGCCGAACACGATGGCGTCCAGCTGGCCGTCCATCTGCGCCAGGATTTCCGGGCCGGTGCCGAATTCGTGCGCGGCCGGGTTGTCCGGGTTGCCGAACTGGTTGATGAAGTAGGCGCCCGGGGTCTCGGCAGCGATCTTGGCGGCCAGGTCCTGGTAGTACTCCGGGTGGCCCTTGGCCACGTCCGAACGGGTCAGCACCACCTGGGCGCCCATGGCCTTGAGGTTGAAGATCTTCTCGCGGCTCATCTTGTCCGGCACCACCAGGATCAACCGGTAGCCCTTCTGCTGGGCGACCAGTGCCAGACCCAGGCCGGTGTTGCCGGCAGTGCCTTCGACCAGGGTCGCGCCCGGGGTGAGGTCGCCACGCTGTTCGGCCGCCTCGATCATCGACAGGCCGATGCGGTCCTTGATCGATCCGCCGGGGTTGGCCGCCTCCAGCTTGAGGAACAGCTCGCAGACGCCGGTGTCCAGGTGCTGTGCCTTGACGATCGGCGTGTTGCCGATCAGTTCGAGTACGGAGGAATGGATCGCCATCGGAATATCGTCACTGCGTCGCGCGGGGCTTGGCCGCCCATTATCCGACGAACGGCTGGGGAATGCTCATTCAGACTGGAACCGATCGCGCCGGCCAATGAACGGGCGGGCTCAGCCAGCGCTGCGCCACTACCACCGGCATGAGTGCGCGGCTGCCAGGCGGGCATCGCGCCCTGCCGCCAGGCGCGTGACACGGGTTGCGCAAATAAAGACGCGGACGGTGGCAAGCCGACGAGGAGGCCGCCACCGCCCGCGGCGGTGAACTTGTTCTAGCGGTGGGGAAGGATCAGTGGGTGAGCTGGTCGTACATCCGGGTGAGCTTTTCTTTCGCCTGCAACTTCTCGCGCTTCATCTGGCCCAAGGTCACGTCGTCGATGGGGAGCACCCCAAGTTCGGCATCCATGCATTTCTTGTTCAAGAGCTTGTGGCGTTGGTACAGCTGCTTGAACTCGGGATCGGACTTGACCAATGCGTCGATTTCGGTCTGCGGTTGCCCTTCGAACATGGCGTTACCTCCTTCACTTGAAACACTTAAAACAAGAACGCCCCGGCCGCGGGCGGCACGGGGCGCTGCTTGGGGATGGAAGACTCGCGGATCACAATGGCAAGCGCACTGGCGGAACCAAAAAGCTGTCCACCGAATTGCGTTGATGCGTGCCCTTGCGTCACTGGCCCGGCCCTCCGTACTTCCAGGCAGCGGAGTGCTGCCCGGGAGTACGACCCTACGCCGGTCGCGGAGGGGGTTCAAGGCCAGAACGGCTGCTTTTGCCGTTCCCTGCCTCAATCAGTGACCGCGGTTCAACCGGGCGTCATGCCCGGGTTAAAAGACCTTAACTTCCAACCACTTGCATTACGGCGCGACAACCACCTCGGCAGCGCGCGTCTTGCTGGCGGCGGCCTTGGTGCCATTGACCTGCAGCCGTGCGCTGGCGACACCGGCAGCCACCAAGGCGTCGCGTAACGCTTCGGCCCGCTTCTTGGCGGTGGCCGCATCGCTGTCGTAGCCGACGATGCTGACCCGGCCTTTCTTGCCGATATTCAGATACTCGGCCAGTGCCTTGGCCTGCCCCGCGGCATCGCCGGACAGCGCGGCCTTGCCACCGAAGGCGCCACTACCCAACGAAAACACTTCGCCGCGGCTGTCGAACTTGGCGGAAGGCAACTTGGCCCCGGCCACCAGCTCGGCTTCTTCATGCGCCAGTTGCACCGCTTTTTGCTGGGCCGCATTGAGCTTGGCGGTCTGCTTGCCGGCCACGCTGGTCAGCGCCAGCTCGGCGTCCTGGCGGGCCAGGGTCTCCTGTTCGGCCGCCTGCCGCATGCGCTCGGCCTCTTCGGCCTGGATCTGCGCCTGCACGCGCAGACGCTCGGCTTCCTGGCGCGCGCGCGAGGCGTCGCGGCGGCTGGCTTCGATCAGCAGGTCGTTGCGGGTGCCTTCCAGCCGATCCAGCTCGCGCCGCGCCAGTGCGGTGCGGGCGGTGAGTTCGGCGATTTCGACCCGACGGTCGGCCAAAAACACCAGCTCGTCGCGGTCGCGCCGCTTGGCCTCGGCCAGCGCCGCCACGCTCTGCTGCGCCTGCAGCCGCTCGAAGCGGGCCAGTTCATTGGTCTGCGGGTCGTTCTGCAGCGCGGCCAGGCGCCGGTTGAGCGCGTCGGCCTGCGGGTCGTCCTTGGCCGCCATTGCCAGCGGCGGCAACGTGACCAGGCTCAACACACCGAGATACAGCAAGGGGCGCAGTTTCATCGGCCGCCCTCCCCGGTATTGAGAGTGTTCTGCAACTGCGCCACTTCCTTCCGGCGCTGTTCCAGTTGCGCGGTGACCACCGCTTCTTCGCTGCGGGCCTTGGCCAGGTCGGCGTCGGCAGCTGCGCGCAAGGCGATCTGGGGCACCTGCTTGCGCTGGCGCTTGTCCAGTTGCGCCTGCTGGGCCTGCATCAATTCCTGGCGCGCCAGGTTGACCAGATCCGGAGCGTATTGGTCGGCATCGGCCTGGGTGGCGCGTTGCACGGCCTGTTCGGCGGCGGTGAGCTCCGGTGCCACCTGGGCGGCGGCCGGAGAGGAAAGAACCATGAAACAGGCGATGCCATACAGGGATCGCCGCAAGTATGCGAAGCTAGCCGTCATTAGGGGAGCCGTAGCGAGAAGTCTCGAGCACGGCCATTGTCGGAAGCCTGCGGCGGACTTGCAACGAGACGCTGCTGTTTGTTGGGGAACCATTGCGCATGGATATCGGCTACTTCCTGAAGCTGATGACCGAAAAGAATGCCTCGGACATGTTCTTGACCACCGGCGCGCCGGTGTACATCAAGATCGAAGGCAAGCTTTACCCGCTCGGCAATACGGGGTTGCCGCCGGGGATGGTCAAGAAAATCGCTTACTCGTTGATGGACGAAGGCCAGGTACCGCAGTTCGAGCGCGAGCTCGAGCTCAACATGGCCATCGCCCTGCCGGACGCCGGCCGCTTCCGCGTGAACGTGTTCAAGCAGCGCGGCGAGGTGGGCATGGTGATTCGCGCCATTCGCAGCCGGATTCCCAGCATCGAAGAGCTCAACCTGCCGCAGGTGCTCAAGGACGTCATCATGACCCCGCGCGGGCTGGTGCTGGTGGTGGGTTCGACCGGCTCGGGCAAGTCGACCTCGCTGGCGTCGATGATCGACCACCGCAACAGCACCACCACCGGGCACATCCTCACCATCGAGGACCCGATCGAATATCTGCACAAACACAAGATGTCGATCGTGAACCAGCGCGAGGTGGGCCTGGACACCCACGCCTTTCAGAGCGCGCTGAAGAACGCCATGCGCGAGGCGCCGGACGTGATTCTGATCGGCGAGATCCTGGACGCCGAAACCATGGAGGCGGCGATCGCCTTCGCCGAAACCGGCCACCTGTGCCTGGCCACGCTGCACTCCAACAATGCCGACCAGACCATCGAGCGCATCCTCAATTTCTTCCCGGAAAGCGCGCACAAGAACGTGTTGATGAACTTGGCGCTGAACCTGCGCGCGGTCATTTCCCAGCGTTTGGTCAAGGGCGTGGACGGCCGTCGTCGACCGGCCACCGAAGTGCTGCTCAACACGCCGATGATCCGCGACCTGCTGCGCCGCGGCCAAGTGCACGAGGTCAAGCAGGCGATGGAAGAGTCGCTGGAAGAAGGCATGCAGACCTTCGACCAATGCCTGTTCCGGATGGTGAAGTCGGGCGAAATCGAGCAGGAAGAAGCGCTGCGCGCTGCCGACTCGCGCGACGGCCTGGCCCTGAAGTTCCGCCTTTCCGAAGGCGGCTCCGGCGAGCACGACCCGTACGCGGACTACGAAGCGGCCGCGGCACCGAAGATCAGCCACGGGTTCATCTAATCGGTTCGGCGGCGGCGATCGGCGATCTCGCGGCGCCGGGGCGGCTGGCCCTGGTCTTTCAGGGCGACTCTGCGACGGGCCCCTCGTTCGCGATGCCGATGCGACCAGCGCCCTCATCCGGCGCTGCGCGCCACCTTCTCCCGCTTGCGGGAGAAGGGAAGATCGGTGGCCTCCCGCTTGCGGGAGAAGGGAAGATCGGCGGCCCGTAGTGCTTTTGGGCGTCGGTTTCGAAGCCTTCGAACATACGTTCCGACGTCGGCTTGGCATGGCGCCAACAGCCCGAACCGGATGAGTGCCCGCCTGCCCTTCTCCCGTGTGACGGGAGAAGGTGCCCGAAGGGCGGATGAGGGCTGTGACAGCGTCCCTCAGGCCACCGCGTCGGCCTGCATCTCCGGGCGCGCCGCATCGAAGGCCGGCAACTGCAGGCAGGCCTGCTCGATGCGCCGCAGGGTCGGATATGGCGCCAGATCCACCTCGAACCGGTGCGCGTTGTAGAGCTGCGGAATCAGCACGCAATCGGCCAGGCCCGGTGCATCGCCGTGGCAGAAGCGCCCGGTCTGCGCATCGCGCGCCAGCTGCGTTTCCAGTGCCGCAAAGCCACGCTCCATCCAGCGCCGTGTCCACTGCTGGCGTTGTGCGCCATCCAGCGCGAACTCGCGCTCCAGCACCTGCATGACGCGCAGGTTGTTGAGCGGGTGCACATCGCAGGCGATGAGCTGCGCCAGTGCGCGCACCCGGGCGCGTTCGGCAGGCGCGCGCGGGAGCAGCGCCGCGGTGTCCGCGAATGCCTCTTCCAGATACTCCAGAATCGCCAGCGACTGTGCGATCACCGCATCGCCATGCCGCAACGTCGGCACCAGTTCCTGCGGATTGAGTTGCGCATAGGCCGGCGCGTGCTGCTCGCCCCCGTCACGCATCAGATGCACCGGGTGGGAAATGTAGTCCAGCGCCTTCAACCCCAGACCGATGCGCACGCGATAGGCCGCGCTCGAACGCCAGTACGAAAACAGCTCCAGGGCCGCGCTCATGCGCGACCGCCCGCCGTCGCTGCACCGCAGGTCATGGCAGCGGCTGCCGCTCGACGCGCTGTTCGATCGCACCGAAGATGCTGGCGCCGCTGGCATCGAACATCTCGATCCGCACCACGTCGCCAAACGCCATGAACGGCGTGCTGGGCTTACCGTCGCGCAGCGTCTCGACCACGCGTTGCTCGGCAAAACACGAGGCGCCCAAGGTGGTGTCCTGGTTGGCGATGGTGCCCGAGCCCACAATCGTGCCGGCCGACAGCGGACGGGTCTTGGCGGCGTGGGCGATCAACTGGGCGAAGTCGAACTGCATGTCGTTGCCGGCTTCGGGAGCGCCGAACCAGGCGCCGTTGACGTGCGTCACCAGCGGCAGATGCAGCTTGCTGTCGCGCCAGGCATCGTCCAGCTCGTCGGGGGTGACGAACACCGGCGACAGCGCCGAACGCGGCTTGGATTGCACGAAACCAAAGCCCTTGGCGAGCTCGGCCGGAATCAGGTTGCGCAGCGAGACATCGTTGACCAGCCCGACCAACTGGATGTGCGCTGCTGCCTGCTCGGGCGAAGCGCCCATCGGCACATCGTCGGTGACGACCACAATCTCCGCTTCCAGGTCGATGCCGTAGTCCTCGCTGATCACCTTGATGGCATCGCGCGGGCCATAGAAGCCGGCGCTGGTGGCCTGGTACATCAGTGGGTCGGTGTAGAAGCTTTCCGGCACTTCGGCATTGCGCGCGCGGCGCACCCGCTCCACATGCGGCAGGTAGGCGCTGCCGTCGACGAACTCATAGGCGCGCGGCAACGGGGCGGCCAAGGCCTGCACATCCAGATCGAACACACCATCGGCGCTGCCGTCGTTGAGCGAGGCCGACAAGGCATTTAGGCGCGGCGCCACATTGCTCCAGTCCTCCAGCGCACGCTGCAGGGTGGGCGCGATGCCGGTGGCGCGCACGGCGGTGCGCAGGTCGCGCGCGACCACGACCAAGCAGCCGTCGCGACCGCCTTCCTTCAGGGAACCTAGCTTCATGACCATCCTGTGCTGTGCTGTGGCTGATCGGACGATTGTACGGCTTGCCGCAACAGTGGTTGCAACTGAAACAACTGACCGTGGCCACAACCGCGAAACCGCGGTTTTGTGCAGCGCGCCAAACGCGAGTACACTTGCCGGGTCTGCATGCGGCCGTCCGTTTCCCTTAGGGACAGCCGGCGAGGCCAGGATCGATCGATCCGCTCGCCCGCCCCACCCGACGCCTTTCGTGGTGCCGACAAACCCATCGCTTCTTGATCGGGTTGATCCACCATCTCGCAGCGCGGTTCACGGGAACGCTCCGAGCCTCACTTTCTTGCATCTGCAATGCGTTTGCGCTCCGGGCTTGGCTTGGCGGCGACGCTTTACTTGGAGCTTCCTGATGTCTTTTGAATCCCTGGGCCTTGCGCCCTTCCTGCTGCGCGCGCTGGCCGAGCAGGGCTACGAAACCCCCACCCCGATCCAGCAGCAGGCGATCCCGCTGGTCCTGGCCGGTCACGACCTGCTGGCCGGCGCGCAGACCGGCACCGGCAAGACCGCTGCCTTCGGCCTGCCGCTGCTGCAGCACCTGGGCACCGCGCCGCAGACCGTCAACGGCCCGCGCAAGCCGCGCGCGCTGATCCTGACCCCCACCCGCGAACTCGCCACCCAGGTGCACGACAGCCTGCGCGGCTACAGCAAGTACCTGCGCATCCCCAGCGCGGTGATCTATGGCGGCGTGGGCATGGGCAACCAGCTCGATGCGCTGCGTCGTGGCGTGGACCTGCTGATCGCCTGCCCGGGCCGCCTGATCGACCATATCGAACGTCGCAGCGTGGACCTGTCCGGCATCGAAGTGCTGATCCTGGACGAAGCCGACCGCATGCTCGACATGGGCTTCTTGCCCTCCATCAAGCGCATCCTGACCAAGTTGCCGCGCCAGGATCGTCAAACGCTGCTGTTCTCGGCGACCTTCGAAGAGAACATCAAGCAGCTGGCGCTGGAGTTCATGCGCAACCCGATGCAGATCCAGGTCACCCCGAGCAATACCGTGGCCGAGAGCATCACCCACCGCGTGCACCCGGTCGACGGCGCGCGCAAGCGCGATCTGCTGCTGCACCTGCTGGCGCAGGATAGCCGCGAGCAGACCCTGGTCTTCGCCCGTACCAAGCACGGCAGCGACAAGCTGGCGCTGTTCCTGGAGAAGTCCGGCATCAAGACCGCGGCGATCCACGGCAACAAAAGCCAGGGTCAGCGCATGCGTGCGCTGAGCGACTTCAAGGCCGGCCGCGTGACCGTGCTGGTGGCCACCGATATCGCCGCGCGCGGGATCGATATCGATCAGCTGCCGAAGGTCATCAACTACGATCTGCCGATGGTGGCCGAGGACTACGTGCACCGCATCGGCCGCACCGGCCGTAATGGCTCAACCGGCGAGGCGATTTCGCTGGTGGCGCAGGACGAAGCCAAGCTGCTGCGCCAGATCGTGCGCATGCTGGGCCGCGATGTGGAAATCCGCGACGTGCCGGGCTACGAGCCGCAGACCCCGATCCGCTGGGGCAACAGCGCGCCGGGTCGTGCCGAGCAGCCGGGTGGCGATCGCGCGCCGCGCAAGAGCCATGCCCGTCGTCCGCACGGCGATGCACCACGTCAGGCGCACGCGCATGCCGGCCCGAAGAAGCCGGGTGGCCAGCGCAGCAACGGGCCACGTCAGGCCAACACTGGCGCGGGTGCAGGCCGGCGCGATGGTGGTCGTGGTGGTCAGCGTCCGAGCGGTACGCGCTGAATCCTGCGCGCCGGCACATCCGGCGCCAGGTTGGCGTTGAACTGAAAAGCCGCCCTTCGGGGCGGCTTTTTCGTGGGCGCACTGCAGCAACTGCGCTGTGGCGAACCGGGCCGCGTGCAACACGCATCGTCCACGCCTGGCGGCCGTGGCGTCATCGCTGCCATGCAGTGCTGCCAGTCGTGCTGTGCAGCAGCGCCAAGTTAGCCTTCGATCAGCGCAGTATTGCGATCGATCGCCTCGCGGTAGCGGTCCAGCACTGCGGCGGTCTGCACGATGTACCGGCTCAGGTCCTCCCATCGGCGGTCTTCCAGCGCTTCGCGGATACCGGGCAAGGTCTTGACCTCGTAACCGGTGGCCAGACCGGGGGCGTAGATCAGATTGCGGTACCACGGCCGGCCCGGCAGACCAGCCTCGGCCAGCAGGGTTTGATCGATGCGCTGCAGCGAGGCGTTGAGCTTGCTGCGTACGTGCGCATCCAGATTGCCGCCGCGTGCGGCCAATGCCGTGTCGTAACGCTTGGCACTGCCCTGCAGGCGCGTGATCGCCTGATCCAGTGCAGCGAAATCGATCTGCGGCACCGCCGCTTTCGGCTCGGGCGCACGCTGCGGCCGGTTCGGGTTATCCACCGCCGCGTAGGCGCCGGCCTGCAGCAACTCGGCCTGCGTGCGCGCCGCAGTGCGGTCGCTGTCTGCCTGTTGTTTGAGCTCCTGCGCATAACCGGCCACCGCATCGGCGAAGTCGCCGAAACGCTGCGGCAACACCGGTGCGTTGGCGACGCGCAGGACCGTACGGCCCACGGTTTGCGACAACAGCGGCAGATAGGCGAACTGCGGATCGATGAAGCGTGCGAAATAATCGTAGGAGTCGTACAGCGAGTGATAGACACCACTGCCTCCGCCCTGCCCGCCATAGCCCAGATCCAGCGTGGCCAGTCCCAGATGCTGCAGGAAGGGGCTGTAGTCGCTGCCCGAACCGAGCGCCTTGAGCGGAATGTCGCCGCCGCCCGCAGCGGTTTTTGCGATGTCCTTCTGCGCCGGCTTGGCGGCGGGTGCCAGTGCGTCGATGCGCGCACGCGCGCGCTGACGTTCGAGCACGCTTACGCCGCTGTCCGGGTCCTGCACGTCGGCCGCCACGCTGTTGACCAGGCGTTGCAACGCGTGACTGCCACCGGCGTTGAGAAAGCCGCGTCCATTGCCGTCGGTGTTGACGTACAGCACCGCTTTGCGTCGCAGCTCGTCGGCGTGTTGCTCGGCCCACTCGGTGGAGCCGAGCAGGCCGGCCTCTTCGCCATCCCAGCTGGCGTACACCAGCGTGCGCTTGGGACGCTGGCCCTGTTTGGCCAGCTCGCCAATCGCCTTGGCTTCGGCCAGCAGCGCGGTGGTGCCCGATAGCGGGTCGGCCGCACCAAATACCCAGCCGTCGCGGTGATTGCCGCGCACCACCCATTGATCTGGATATTCACTGCCGCGCAAGGTGGCGATGACGTTGTAGATGGTCTGGCTGCCCCAGTCGGCATCCACCTTCAGATGCACGCGTGCCTTTGCATCGCCGCCGATGCGATAGGTGATCGGCAAGGCGCCGCGCCAGTCTTCCGGTGCTACCGGGCCGCCCAACGCGGCCAGCAGCGGCTGTGCGTCGCCCCAGCTGATCGGCAGGGTCGGGATCTTCAACACGCTGCCGGCCTGTTCGATCTTCAGGCGCTTGGCGCCCTTGCTTGCGCCCACGCCCGGCGTCAGCGGATCGCCTGGGTAGATGGCGAAGTTGGCAACCGAGCCGCGTTGCACGCTCCACTGATTGCGCGCCGGTCCATCGGGATAGGCCTGATCCTGAAAATAGCCGTCGTCGCGCGGATCGGAATAGATGATCGCTCCGATCGCGCCATGCTCCTGCGCCAGCCGCGGCTTGAGCCCGCGCCAACCCTTGCCGTAGCGCGCAATGACGATCTTGCCGCGCACATCCACGCCGTTGCGCGCCAGCGCTTCGTAGTCTTCGGCAATGCCGTAGTTGACGTAGACCAGGTCGCCGGTGACATCGCCGTTGCCGCCATAGATCACGTACGGCGGCAGCACGTGTTCGGTCTGCGTGGAGGTGTTGTCGCCTGCCAGCGGCGGCTCTTTCAAGCGCGCGATATAGGGCTTGGGGCCAAGCAATTCCAGCTGCGAGCTCCTGGGCGACGGCCACAGCACCTCGAAGGTTTCGATCCGCGCATCCCAGCCGTAGTCGCGCAGGCGCGTTTGCAGATCGCGGGCGTTTTCCAGGTTGTGCGGTGCGCCGACCTGATTGGGCGCCGACGACCATTGCTTCAACCAGCCACGATAATCGGCGTCCTTCAGCCCGTCGTCGAAGCGTGCCTCCAGCGCGCGTTGCGCCTGGGCGGCCGCGGCGTCGTAACCGGGCAGCGCGCCCGCGTGAGTTGCAGGTTGTGCGGCCGATTGCGCGGCTACAGAAGGTGCGGCCAGGGCCATGGCGATCAGCCAGGCATGCTGCGAAGAAGTCATTGTGAGTCCTTGAAGAAAGGGTTCGAGGCGAAGCGCGATTAGTCGTTCAAAGCGATGGCAGGCAGGCCACCATCGCACGAACGAGGTCGCGAACCTGACGGTGCAGCGGGCGGTGGCGCGATGGCGGTGTTAATGGCAACTCTCCATCACGCGCATCGGCGCTGCGTGCGCGAATCAGAACCGGTAATCCACCCCCACCGTGAAATAGCGGCCGCGCAGGTCGTATTGGGTGAAGTCGTAAGGCGCGCGAATCCCGGGGAACGACGCATCGACCGGCGGCTGCTTGTCGGCCAGATTTTCGATCTTGGCGTAGAGCGTGAGCGCGTCGATGCCGGTGTAGCCCAGATACAGATCGAACTGGTTGTAGTCGCCCACGCGCGACTGCACGGCGCTCGCTGCCGCGCTGGCCTTCTGGTCGTAGCCGCCGGTGTAGTACCAGGTCAACGCGGCACTGATGGTACCCAGATTCCAGTCCAGCGTGGTGGTGGCCTTGTTGCGGGGCAGCGACGGGCCGAGATTGCTGCCGGCGTAATCCTGCAGCGGGCCACCGACCACGGTGGGCCGACGGTAATCGCGGACATGCGTGTAAGCCGTGTTGAGCCCGAAGTTGTCGGCCGCCTCGGTGCGCCAACGCTGGCGCAGTTCGACATCGATTCCGGAGGTGCTGAGCTCGCTGAGATTCTGATAGCGGTTGTACACCGCCACCAGGGTGCCGCACTCGTTGCGCACGACATCGGCCGGATTATTGTTCTGCACGATGGTGGCGTTGTTGCCGGTGCCGACCAGGTTGTCCAGTTCGATCTTGTACCAGTCCACGCTCAGGCTGGTCTCTGCCCATGGCGACAACACCACCCCCAGGTTGTAGCTGCGGGTGCGCTCGGGGTCGAGCGCGGTGTTGCCGACAGTGAAAAAAGTCGGGTTCTGGCGCGAGCCCGGCACATCCGGATCGTAGGGATCCACCACCGAGCCGTAGGAAATATTGGTGCTGGCCGCATTCTCCGACAGCGACGGCGCACGAAAACCGCGCGAGGCCGCCGCGCGCACCAGCACCGCATCGAGCGGTTGCCAGCGCAAGCTCGCCTTGGGCGAAAATGCATCGCCGAAATCGCTGTAGTGATCGCCACGCCCGGCCAGTTGCAGCTCCAGCGATGGCAGCAGCGGTACGTTGACTTCGGCATACAGCGCAGACACCTTGCGCTCGCCGTCCACCGCAGCAATTGCCGGGCGGATCTGCAGGCCTTGATCGATCTGCAGCGGATTACGCGACACCAGTTCTTCCTGCCGCCACTCGGCACCGGCGGCGAATCCGACGCTACCGGCCGGCAGCTCGAACAGATTGCCCGACACCTTGGCATCGACACCGCGCAAGGTCGATTGCGCAGGCCGCAAGGTGCTGAGGTTGATGCCATCGATCACCGCCTGCGGTGTGACCGCTGGATCAAGCAGGTTGTAGCTGCCGTCGGCCAACGCCTGCGCCAAGGTGAAGCGGTTGGCAAAACCGCCGGACACGGTTTCGTGCTCGGTGCTGCGTGCGGCGAACGCCGCCGCCTCCCAGTCCCAGCGTTCGGTGGTGCCGCGCACGCCACCGAGAAAGCGGTAGGACTGCGAGCGATTGGTTTTGACCGTCTGGCCCAGGTCGAAGAAGGTGTATTCGATCGGCACCGCCGTGCCGTACGGGTTGTAGGGGCTGGAAGCCGGCAGCAGGTTGGAGACCGGCTCGGCCAGACCGGTGCTGGCGTTCAACGCAAAGCGGCCGCCTTCCAAGGTGAAGTACGGGCTGGAGCCGAAGATCGACACGCCCTTGACCTCGCTGTAGAGCGCCTCGCCGAACGCTTCGACAGAATCGCTGAGCCGGAAGGTGGCGTTGGTGTAGGCCTGATAGCGCTTGGTGGAGGGAATCAACGTGGTGAACGGCGCCTGGTTGAAGCCGCAGGTGTCGCCGGCCAGCCCGTCGATCGGCGCGCTGGCGGTCAGCACCGTGCCGGCAGGGCAGTTGCCCTGCGCATCGAGCATCGGCACCGAGCGGCCGCCGACCAGGTAACGTGCGCCCTTGGCCGACCAGCCATTCCAGCGCCCGCCCGGCAGATCGCTATAGATGCCCGAGCGGGTCAGTGCGCGCTGGTCCTGATCGAGACGGTCGCGGTTGTAGGCGTCGAAGCTGAAAAGGATGTTGTAACCGTCGCTGTCCAGATCGCCGATCCCGCCGACGAATTTGGCACGCTGCGTGTCCATGCCGCCCTGATCGGAGGTACCACCGCTGAGGCCCAGTTCGGCGCCCTGAAAATCCTGCCGGGTGATGATATTGACCACGCCAGCCACCGCGTCGGAGCCGTACACCGCCGAGGCGCCATCCTTGAGCACTTCGATGCGCTCCACTGCCACCAGCGGCAGCGCGTTGAGATTGACGAAGGTGTCGCCCAGGCCATTGGCGGGAAAGCCGTAATTGGCCAGGCGGCGACCGTTGAGCAGGACCGGCGTGTTCTTCTGCGACAGCCCGCGCAGGCCGATGCCCGCCGAGCCGGACGCCCAGCCGTTGTTGGTGGTTTCATTGGTGGCGTTGCCGGTGTTGGCCGAGATGGAACGCAGCGCGTCGGCCACGGTGACCTTGCCGGACTGCTCCAGTTGCTGGCGGTCGATCACCTGCACCGGGTTTGGGCCTTCGCTGTCGCTGCGCTTGATGTTGGAACCGGTGACGCTGACGGTAGCCAGGGTCTTGCCGGTGGCGGGTGTTGCCTCGTCGGCATGTGCAAGCGGGATCAGCACCGACAACACGGCAAGAGACAGCAGATAAGGCATAGGGCGCTTCACGCACGGCATCCACGAACAGGGGGGCCGTGCAGTGGGCCATGTACGCTTTACTAACAAAAATTACATATCTGCATACAGATATGCGTCACGGTGACACACGCTGACACACGAGGACGTTGCCAGCGCACCGGACCTGGCCGGTGCTGCCCTGACCTATCGCGTGCAAGCGGTCGCCATCGCCTGGAGATGCGGAAAGTACTGCAGCGTTGCGCGTGCCGTGGGCTCCATACGGCCCGGCGCACTTACAATGCCGCGCATGGATATCTTCAAAGTCTTTACCCTCGAAGCCGCGCACCGGCTTCCCAACGTGCCCCCTGGGCATAAATGCGCGCGCCTGCACGGCCATTCGTTTCGCGTCGAGCTGCATGTCAGCGGCGAACCCGGCGCCGAGACCGGCTGGATCATGGATTTCGGCGACATCAAGGCCGCTTTCCAGCCGATCTACGACCGCCTGGACCACCATTACCTCAACGAAATCGAGGGACTGGAAAACCCCACCAGCGAGCGCCTGGCGATCTGGATCTGGGACCAGCTCAAGCCGGCGCTGCCGCAGCTGAGCGAGATCGTGGTGCATGAAACCTGCACCTCCGGCTGCCGCTACCGCGGCTGAGCGCACGGCGCACTTGTGTGACCTGACGCCGCCCGCTGGGGCGGCTTCGTCGTTTCCGGAGCCAGCTAACCGGTTGATATGCAAACACTTTGACAGCTGTTTCGAAAATCTTCAGCAAACGTGTTGCATCGCAACAATATAGGTGTATGCTGCAACGCAACAAACGGTCACGGCTTTCCCCAAGGGGTTCGCAATGTCGGCGCAGTTCGAAAACAGTTTCACCAGCCAGTTCGCTTCTGCCGCAGCACGTGCCAACCAGTTGGCATTGGAAACGCTGGAACGCAACGTCAACGCAACCAGCAGCTTTTTCGGCGAGTTTGCGCAGGCACGCGATCTGGGCGCGTATCAGACGCTTTGGCCGAAAGGCCTGCAGGTAGCGCGCGACAACCTGGAACGCTTGGCCTCGGTCAACCAGGAAGTGGTCGGGCTGGGATTGAAGATGTCCAGCGAGCTTGGGCAGTTTGCCAAGCAACAGTTCGAAAACGGCAGCGATCAGGCCGGCGCATCAGGCAAGACCCGGCGTAAGTAAGCGCCAATAAAATTCAGCGTCTTTGCATGGGTCCCTCCCCCCGTGCAATCCGGCCCGACAGATCCCTCCCTCTGTCGGGCTTTTTTATTGCCTGCGCAAGCGCGCCGTGCCAGCTAGCGCGGCAACTGCAGCCCGTGCGCCTGGGTGGCAGCGTCGGCGCCCGGGCGCCACGGGATCCGGCCCCAGTACGGCATCGCCAGGCGCTGGCGCAGCATGCCGATGTTCTCTTCGATGCGCTCCATCTGCGGATCCACTTCATTGGCGATCCACCCGATGCACTGCAGCCCATCGGCAGCAATGGCAGCAGCAGTGAGGCGCGCGTGGTTGATGCAGCCCAGCCGCACGCCGACCACCAGCACCACCGGCAGCTGCAAGGCGCACACCAGATCGGCTTGATCCAGCGTCGCACTCAGCGGCGCGGCCCAGCCACCGACGCCTTCCACCACCACC
This sequence comes from Xanthomonas cissicola, assembly GCF_008801575.1. GTDB lineage: Bacteria > Pseudomonadota > Gammaproteobacteria > Xanthomonadales > Xanthomonadaceae > Xanthomonas > Xanthomonas cissicola. Next base: position 26,919 of record NZ_VZPL01000003.1, read on the forward strand.
ACCTCGGCCTGCGTGCGCAATTGTGCGAAGGCCTGCACGATCGGCTCCAGCGCCAGCGTCACGCCGACCTCAGCTGCTGCCAGCTCCGGTGCCAGCGGCGCCGGCAAGGCGTAGGGATTGAGCACGGCGTAATCCGGCTGAGGATCGCTGGCCGCCTGCAGCGCGAGCGCGTCTTCGTTACGCCAGCCGTGGGGCGTGTGTTCGCAGCCGCTGGCCACCGGCTTCATGCCGACGGCGCGATGGCCGCGTGCGCGCAACGCGTGCAACAGCGCGGTGCTGCCCATGGTCTTGCCGATGCCGGTATCGGTGCCGGTGACATAAAAAGCTGGATGCTGCATACGCCTGATCCTGCGGCCGCGCCGCCATTGCCGTGAGGGCGCGCAGCATAACGTGCACACCGGATCCATGGCTGAGGCCGGTTGTTTCTCGTTTGCCTGCGGGAGCACGCTGCCTACGTGCGCGGCCCTGGCTGCCTTGGCCGATGATTGCGATTCAGCGGTGGAACCAGCTGGAGCAGATGCCGATGTCCGCGGTCGGGCACGCGAGATAAGAGCGCGGTGTCGAACATGCGTACCGCTTCGGCGCATTCTGCATGTTGTAATGCCCGCGGGTCGGAGCGCCCTGCGGATGGCAGCTCTTGCGCGTTCCCTGCCCGCTCGCAACCACGCTGCAAGACGGCCACTGCTAAACTTTGCCGATGTTCACCACCTCTTCGCTGACCGGCAGCAAGCCGGAACAATATGCCCAGCTCACCGCCCAGGCCCAGGCACTGGTGCACGGCGAGCCGGACCGGATCGCCAATGCCGCCAATCTGGCCGCGCTGATCTTCCATTCGTTGCCGTCGCTCAACTGGGCCGGCTTCTACTTCTACGACGGCCGCGAGCTGGTGGTGGGGCCGTTCCAGGGCCTGCCGGCATGCGTGCGCATTCCGCTGGACAAGGGCGTGTGCGGTGCAGCTGCCAGTACCCGGCAGAGCCAGCGCATTGCCGATGTGGACGCGTTCCCTGGGCATATTGCCTGCGATTCGGCATCGCGCTCGGAGCTGGTGATTCCACTGGTCAAGGGCGATGCGCTGATCGGCGTGCTGGACCTGGATAGCCCGGAGCTGGACCGCTTCGATGCCGACGACCAACGTGGCCTGGAAGCCATTGCGCAACTCTTCGTAGACGCGCTGGCGTGACCACCGAGCGGATGCGCAACATCGGCCCGAAGAGCGCGGCGTGGCTGCGCCAGGTCGGGCTGCGCACGCAGCAGGACCTGCAAGCGGTGGGTGCGGTGGGCGCATTCGTCAAGGTGCGCCGCGCGGGCTTCAAGCCCAGCCTCAATCTGCTGTATTCGCTGGAAGGTGCGTTGGCCGATTGCCATTGGCAGGACGTGCCGGAAGCGCGCCGGCACGCCTTGCTCGCCGAATACGAAGCGGCCAGCGCGCTGCTACCGATGCGCGGCCGCGCCATCGGCGGACCGGTGGAAACCGTGCATTACGCGCGTGCCGACGACGACGATATGCACGGCGATGCGGACACTGCGGCCGATGACGCCGCGGAGACGGCACACGACGACTGAGCGCGCGGCGTGCGGCACCGTCCATGCGGCGCGTGGCGTCAACGCGCGGCGGCGTCCCGCAGCGTGGGTGCGAGCGAGGCACCCAGCGTCTGTCCGTGCGTAAGACCGGGAAGCGGCCGATAGTCGGCCTTGATGCCCGGTAACGAGGACAACAGCGCGACGAGCTTGGGGACTGCGTGCGGATCTGCGCGTGGCCTTCCGGGCCGCTCGGTTGGCATGGCGCGTGCTGCTGGGTTGCGTGTGGGAGGTTCGCCCTCGCCTGCCATCATCGTCACGCTCCGCAATACCTGCGGCGTGTATGCGTCTGTCGCTTGCGCAGCATCCACCAGGCGGTGCGCCTGATCGACGATGAAGCCATCGCCCCACCATAGCGACGGATCCACCGCGACGTAGTGTTGAAACAGCTGCGGCTGCGTCAGCAGCATGTGCAACACGAACAGCCCACCGTACGAGTGGCCCCACACGGTCTGCCGGCGAGTGTCCACCGCCACGCGCGCCTCCACCTGCGGGCGAATGCGCGTCGCGATCAGTTGCGCGAACGCGGCCGCGCCGCCGGTTCGACGTTGCGGATTCAACGGATCGGTCTCCACGCGGCCATCGCCGTAACGCGCGGGTGTGTAATCCAGGCTGCGGCCGATCGCATCGATGCGTAGCGCGCTGTCATCGGCAATGAACACCAATACCGGTGCATCGCCGTGCGTGGACAGGCTGTCGAGCAGATGCGCGTCCAGCTCCATCAATGCCGCGTTGCCATCCAGCAGATACACCACCGGATAACCGGCCGCCGGCGGTGGCGCTTTTGGCACGGCGATCCGTATGCGATACCGCCGTTGCCCGTCGGCAGCCGTCAGTTGCAGCGCGCTGAACGCATAGGACGCACTGGCACGGTCGGCAACGGTGCTGCCGATCGTGCGAGACAGATCCGGCTGCGCGAGTGCCGGCGTGACACACACGAGCCATAGCGACATGCAAACCCAAACGGTCCACCGATAGCGATGCATCGAAGCTCTCCTCACGCGCACCGCCCGCCCGGCAGCGGCAGTGTTGTGGTGGCCAAACATCAGAAACCAAAGCGCAACGTCGCCCAATACGCGCGCCCCGGTTCGTTATAGGTGGCCGCGCCTGCTGCACCACCGGTGTTGTTGGTGCCCTCGCGAAACAGCCGGGTGTCGAACAGGTTGTCCACGCCCACGCCGAGGCTGACCGTGCGGGTGACGCGGTAGCGCGCACTGATGCTCCATACATCGTAGGGCTCGCGCGTGTCGGAGGCGATGGCGCCGCCGCTGGTGCTCGACTGCGTGGCCGATTCCTGCTTGCCGTAGAACGTGCCGGCGAGCAGCAGCGACAACGCTTGCGTCGGTTGCCAATCCAGCGTGGTGTTGACCGTGTATTCCGGGATCACCGACAGCGGCTGACCGGTCGCGGTGTTCTTGTTCTCGATCATGTAGGTGATGTTGCTATTCCACTTCAACACGCGACCCTGCTCACCCAGCAACGGCAGGGTGAGATTGCCTTCCACGCCCTGCACGATCGCCTCCGATGCATTGGTCCACTGAAAGACCTGCCCGCGTCCATCGGCGGTGGTGCCGACCGGCACCAGGCCGGCGACGATCTTGTCGTCGTACGCGTTATGGAAGTAAGTCAGCGAGGCATGGTGGCCGCTCTGCGGTGCCCACTCGATGCCGATCTCCTTATTGATGCTGGTTTCCGGATCGAGGGTGTCGTTGCCCTGGATATAGCAGCCCGAACCGAGGTTGGGGAACAGCACCGGGCAGCCATTGCCGCGCGTGTAATACAGATAATTGGTGTTGGACTGATACAGGTTGGGGGCCTTGAAGGCGCGCGCGATGCCGCCCTTGAGCAACCAGTCTTCGCTGAGCCTGTACTGCACGTTGAGACTGGGGCTGAGGTTGTTGCCGAACTGACTGTGGTGATCCAGGCGTACGCCTGGCGTCAGCGTCAGCCGCTCGCTGGCGTAGATGTTGTCTTCCAGATACACGGCACTGAGCGAGGCTTGGCTGCGTGGACTGCGCGTGCCTGCATCCAGACCGGGGAAGCCGCCACCGGCGCTCACCGTCTGCGACATCGAATACGCATCGTTGAGACGGCTCTGGCGGCGCTCGAAACCGAATGTCAGCACCTGTTCGGCCCATGCCTGCAGTGGCAGGTTGAACTCGCCGTCGATGTTGAGGTTATCGAGCGTGGCGGTGGAATCGAGCAGGTTGGCGGCGATGGAGCCTTCCGGGCCACCGGCCAGGCCTTCGTTGAGGCGGGTGTTGTCGGTGCCTTCGTAGGCAGCGGTGAGGCGCGAGGTGCCCAGCGCCCAGGTGCCGCGATGGGTGAGCGAGAACGTGCGGCGCAACATGGTATTGGTTTCGCTGCCGAACAAGGCAGTGAGATCTGCGCCGGCCAGACCATCGGCGCTGACCGCGCGATCGCCCGCATACAGATTGCCCTGGCGGCTGAAGCCGGCATCGAGTTCGATCACTTGCCCTTCCATCGGATCCCAGCGCAACAGGCCATTGATGTCCTTGTTGCGCACGCCCTCGCGCCCGGCCGGCGGCACTGCGGCGGCGTTACTCGCAAAGCGGCGATTGAGCTCCAGCGAATCCGGATCGGTCTTGTTGAGATTGCCGTACAGACGGAACGAAAACGTGTCCGACAGCGGGCCACTGAACTGGAATCCGGTGCGCTGACCACCGCCTTCGGCGCTGTGCTGCGGGACCAGACCGAACAGCGTCATCGCACCGGTCAGATCGCCGGTGGGTCTCTTGGTGATGATGTTGACCACGCCACCGGAGGCGCCCGAGCCATACCGCGCTGCCGCCGGGCCGCGCAGCACCTCGATGCGCTCCACCGCATCGGCCGGCACCCAGTTGGTGTCGCCGCGTGTATTGCGCTCGCCACTACGCCCCATGCGCACCGCATCGCGCGATCCCACCGGCTTGCCATCGACCAGAATCAGCGTGTTTTCCGGCCCCATGCCGCGCAGATCGATCTGGCGGTTATTGCCGTACTGCCCGGAGGCACTGTTGCCGGTGAGATTGACGCCGGGCATGCTGCGCAGCAGCTGCGAAAGATCGTTGACCGGCGCGCGCCGTTCGATATCTTCGTCGGTGATGACCGAAGTACCCAGCGCCTGGCGCGCAATCTGCGCTGCAGTAACGTGCACGGTGTCCAGCGATTGCGGATCGGCGACGATGTCTTCGGCGGAAGCGCTGAAGATGCAGCTGCCGCAACCCACCGCAACGGCCAGCACCAGCTGACGATGGGACAAGATGGGACAACGTGCAGGCACAGACATCCATGGCCGGCGTGATGCGGACATTTTCAAACCTCTCGACAGGAGATAGACCTCTGGCGACGGCTTGAGGTGACACGGTGGGGGTGCTGCGTGCAGCAGGCTCACGACGCGTGTGCGAGGCAGTGCAGCAGTCAAGATTGTCCGGGCATTCTACACAGATGCGATTCATTCTCAAATCGAATCGTGGTGATGGCGCAGCCGCATGCCGGCAGTGCAGTCCTGCGGCACCTCATACAGTCACGTCCGGCGCACGCATCGCGGGCATCTGCATCAACTGCGTATAGACGCGACGGTCGCGCAAATGGTGTCAATCAAACGCGCCGAACGCCGTGACGCAGAGCGGTGTTGCTGGCTACGCCTTGATAAAGGCGGTGTCTGCAACACACGCCAATCGCGCAGCGCGCCTTACCTCAACGCAAGCAGCTCGCGCATGTCGTCGATGATGGCCACGGCACCGGCGGTCTGCACATCGAAGCCACGCAGGTAGCCATAACACACCATCGCCAGCGGCATGTTCGCGGCGTTCGCAGCGGCGGCATCGGTGGCCGAATCGCCGACCATCAAACACTGTTGCGGGCGACGCTGAAAATCATGGGCAAGCTGCAGCAGCGGCGCCGGGTCGGGCTTGCGCTGCGGCAACGAATCGCCACCGAGCACACGGCTGAAGTGCGCGGCGATGCCCAGATGCTCCAGCAACGGCGCGATAAAACGCGCTGGTTTGTTGGTGCACAAGGCCAGCGTGACGCCCGCATTGCGCAAGCCCGTCAGCGCCTCGGCAACGCCGGGATACAACTGCGGGTCGTGCAGCAGGCTCGCCTCGTAATGGCGCATCATCACCGGCATCGCCGCATCGGCATCGCAGGTGCTGCCGGCTTCGCGCAGTGCGATGGCAAGCAGGACATGCACACCTTCGCCGATCCAGCCGCGGATCGTTTCTTCGCTGAACTGCTGCAGCCCCAATTCCTGCAAGGTGCCGTTGAGAGCCTCGGCAATATTGGGTGCGCTGTCCACCAGCGTGCCATCCAGATCGAAGATCACCAGCGAATACGGAAACATTCGGACGGCCTCGTGTGCGGGAGAGGCGCAGTGTACGCAGTGCAAGATTCAGCGCGCGTCACTGCGAAGCGCTGGGGATTGCTCGCCGCCTGCGTCAGATGCAGCCATCGCCGCATGCGACACGCAATGCGGCACGGACCGCTCACTCCAACGGCGGCATCTGGCCGAACAGCTGCCCCTGCACCGCGCCATTCTCGACATCGCTGAAACCGCCCAAGCCCACACCGACCAGGCGATAGCGCGTCTGCGCGGGCAGCTCCACGCGGCGGGTCAATGCCAGGGCGATCTGCGCCAGCGCCTCCTGCGAGGTAGGCGGCTGCTCGGGCGTGTAGGAGCGCGTCAGGATGCGAAAATTCGAGGTCTTCAATTTCAGCACGACGGTGCGGCGGATGCGTTCGGTGCGGCGCGTGGCCAGCCAGGTTTTTTCGGCCAGGCGCAGGATGTGCGGGGCCAACGCATCAAGCGCCAGGTCTTCGCTGAAGGTGTCTTCCGAGGAGACCGATTGCACTTCCTGATCCGGCTCGACCGGGCGCTCGTCGATGCCGCGCGCGCGGCGATACAGACTCTGACCGAAACTGCCGAAATGCGCCTGCAGTTCTTCCAATGGCCGCTGGCGCAGATCGGCCACGGTGACGATGCCCAGCGCCGCCAACTTGCCATCCATCACCTTACCCACGCCGGGAATGCGATTGACCTTGAGCGGCAGCAGAAATGCATCCACGCGGCTGGGCGCGATCACGAACTGGCCATCGGGCTTTCGCCAATCCGACGCGATCTTGGCCAGGAACTTGTTCGGCGCGATGCCGGCCGATGCCGTGAGCTGGGTTTCTTCGCGGATCTGTGTGCGGATCAACTGCGCGACCTCGGTGGCCAGCTGCATGCCGGTTTTGGCGTGCGTGACGTCCAGATATGCCTCGTCCAGCGACAACGGCTCCACCAAGTCGGTATGACGATGGAAAATTCCGCGCACTTGCCGCGACACCGCCTTGTAGCGCGCAAAATCCGGCGGCACGAAGATCGCATCCGGGCACAGGCGTTCGGCACGCACGGCCGGCATTGCCGAGCGAATGCCGAAGATCCGCGCTTCGTAGGAGGCCGCGCACACCACCGAACGCGCACCGCGCCAGGCCACCACCACCGGCTTGCCACGCAGGCTAGGGTCGTCACGCTGCTCCACGGACGCGTAGAACGCATCCATGTCCACGTGCACGATCTTGCGCATCAAGCGGATTCTCTGTCGCAGGTCTGCGCTCATGATAAGCCAGCGCCGTCTCACATCTTGCGTCGAGAGACTTCACCGCGCATTCGTAAAGCGAGCACGAGCGCGCGCCGAACACCAACGGTTGCGCATCCGATGACAGCGCGTGCAAAGCCGACAACGCGGGCCTGCACGCACGCATCGACCGCAGGCCCGAGCGCTGTGATGTGGCATGCAGCAGCGTATCTGCGCGCTGCGCAGTCAGCGGAAAACAGCACGCATGCGTACGGATAAAACGTTTGATTGAACCGCGCGACCTCATGCACCCTTCCCGGCCTCGCCTTTCGCTCCTTGCAGGAAACGTTCGTCATGACTCGTCAAAGTACGTACTCGCGCGACCAATTGCTGGCCAGCGCGCGTGGGGAATTGTTTGCGCCCGACAGTGGCCGTCTGCCCAATGATCCGATGCTGATGTTCGACCGCATTACCGAGATCAGCGACACCGGCGGCGCACATGGCAAGGGCGTGATTCGTGCCGAACTGGATATCCGCCCTGACCTATGGTTCTTCGGCTGCCACTTCATCGGCGACCCGGTGATGCCAGGCTGCCTGGGCCTGGATGCGATGTGGCAGCTCACCGGCTTTTTCCTCACCTGGATCGGCGCGCCGGGCCGTGGCCGCGCATTGGGCTGCGGCGAGGTCAAGTTCACCGGCCAGGTGCTGCCCAGCGCCAGGCTGGTGCGCTACGAGATCGATGTCAGCCGCGTCATCAACCGCAAGCTGGTGATGGCGCAGACCGATGCACGCATGCTGGTGGATGGGCGCGAGATCTACACCGCCAAGGATCTGCGTGTGGGCATGTTCACTTCAACGGAGAATTTCTGATGCGTCGCGTCGTCATTACCGGAATGGGCATCACCTCATGCCTGGGCAACGATCTGGACACCGTCTCCAGCGCATTGCGCGAGAGCCGCTCTGGCATCACCGCGCTGCCCGATCACGCCGAAGCAGGCCTGCGTAGCCAGGTCGGCGGTGCGGTGGCGCTGGATCTGGACAGCCTGATCGACCGTAAGCTCAAACGCTTCATGGGCGATGCCTCGGCCTACGCGTACTTGGCAATGCGCGACGCGATCGCCGATGCGGGCCTGGATGCCGAGCTGGTCAGCGGCCTGCGTACCGGCGTGATTGCCGGCTCCGGTGGCGGCTCCAGCCAATGGCAGGTGGAAACCGCCGATCTGCTGCGCAACCGTGGCGTGCGCAAGGTGGGCCCATACATGGTGCCGCGCACGATGTGTTCGTCAGTGTCCGCATCGCTAGCCACTGCGTTCAAAATACGCGGACTGAGCTACTCGCTGTCGGCCGCGTGCGCGACGTCTGCGCATTGCATCGGTGCGTCGGCAGATCTGATCCGGCATGGCGCACAGGACGTGATGTTCGCCGGTGGCGGCGAAGAACTGCACTGGACGATGAGCGTGATGTTCGATGCGATGGGCGCGCTGTCCACCGGTTTCAACGATCGCCCCGCCGTGGCCTCGCGCCCGTACGATGCGCAGCGCGATGGCTTCGTCATCGGCAGCGGCGGCGGCATGCTGGTGCTGGAAGACTACGATCACGCCATCGCACGCGGCGCACGCATCCATGCCGAACTGCTCGGCTATGGCGTGACCTCCGACGGTGCCGACATGGTCGCGCCCAGCGGCGAAGGCGCCGTGCGCTGCATGCACATGGCCATGCAGGGGCTGCAGCATCCCATCGATTACCTCAACACGCATGGCACGTCCACGCCGCTGGGCGATGTCACCGAACTGTGCGCGGTGCGCGAGGTATTCGGCGACAACGTGCCGCCGCTGTCTTCGACCAAGGGGCTCTCCGGGCACTCGCTGGGCGCGGCCAGCGTGCACGAGGCGATCTACAGCCTGCTGATGCTGCGCGATGGCTTCATGGCCGGCTCGGCGCATATCGACGACCTCGATCCGCGCGCCGAAGGCTTTCCCATCTTGCGGCAGACGCAGGACGCGACCTTGAACACGGTGATGTCCAACAGTTTCGGCTTTGGTGGCACCAACGCGGCACTGGTCTTCGGGCGAACCTAAACCATCTGCCCGCATCGGTGCCATCCAAGCCGATGCAGGCATTCACACGATGTCGTCTGTCGCGCTGCAGCGCCTACGTAAACCGCCGATCAAGAGTCCTGCCCGAGACTGCTGGGCCGACTGCGGTCATCAGACGATCCTGCGGCTGCAGAGGGGGTTTCATGCGGACGCGCCATCCAGGCCGATCCGAACGCGGCAGCCGCGCCGACGCCCCAGACCACGGATGAGGCGGTGCTAAGTTTCACCGCCGTGAGCGGCGCGTCCTGCTGAGCGGCCGTAGTGGCGGCAGCGGCAAGCCCGGCAGCGGCGATGTTTGCTGCACCGCTGACGCCCTGCAGCACCCGGCTTGGAAGAACGGTGGCGGTATCGCTGGCAGCACGCACCAGGTTGGCCCCACCGTTCAATGCCCAGGCCGCCGCCGATGCATACGCCACACGGGTGCTGTCGTTTCCGTTCAGCGAAGGAGCCAGCGCACTGAGTACGCCAGCGGCAGCGCCTACCATATTGGCGCTTGAAACCAATGCATTGGCGGGCACGTTGCCGGCCTGATTGATGACCGCGCCACCAGCCCACAGGGCACCACTGACAATACTGGTGAGCTCGGCTGGCCGCTGCTGCGACGCAGACAGTTGTGCAGCGGCCACCGAGAGCCCCGACGCCGCTGCGTCCACTAATGGGCCGCCGTATGCGCCCACCTGCTGCAATAAGCCCGGCGCATCGGCATGCGAGGGCTCTGCAGAAACGTCGGTATTGGCCCGAATCGCCGCACGGGATGGTGCCCGTCCAAGCGAAGACAACGCATTTTCGCTGGAGGGTGTGGCAGGTACCGATGCAGTTTGACTATCGATACCCGCTTCCACATCAATGCCGGTCGCCGCATGCGACGTCATGGATGACACGTTGCCAATCACCATTTTTGACTCCTGGCCGCGTTGGACACGATCGGACTCTAGCAAGTGCCTAAATAAAAAAGCTGCAATCCAGTAGGAATGAAGCATAAATTTCGCATAACGCTTGCGTGGACTGCACCGTTCACCAATGCAATGCAGATGCCAATTGGCCGTACAGGCCTCTCAGCCCGCCATGCCGTTATGCCGTAGCAGCGCATCGATGGTCGGGGCCCGACTGCGGAAGGCGCGGAAGTTCTCTGCCGCCGGACGACTGCCGCCACGCGCAAGCACCTCGGCGCGGAACCGTGCGCCGGTCTGCTCCAGTTGATCTGGCGCTTCTTCGAATGCGGCATAGGCATCGGCGCTGAGCACTTCGGCCCATTTATAGCTGTAATAGCCGGCCGCATAGCCGCCGGCAAAAATATGGCTGAACTGATGCGGAAAGCGATTCCATGCCGGCGGCCGATTGACCGCCACTTCGTCGCGCACGCGCTCGATCAATTGCAGCACGCTGTCCTGGGCCGGGTCGTAGCTGCCGTGCAGCTGCATGTCGAACAAGGCGAATTCCAGCTGGCGCACGGTGAACATGCCGCTCTGGAAATTACGCGCCGCCAGCAGCCGATCGAACAGATTACGCGGCAACGGCTCGCCGGTCTGCACGTGCGCGGTCATCGCCTGCACGCGCGCCCACTCCCAGCAGAAGTTTTCCATGAACTGGCTGGGCAACTCAACCGCGTCCCATTCCACGCCGTTGATGCCGGCCACGCCCAGCTCGCCAACGCGCGTGAGCAACTGATGCAGGCCGTGGCCCATTTCATGGAACAGCGTGGTGACTTCGCCGTGGCGAAAGGTGGCCGGCGCATCGCCGCTGCCGCGCCCGAAGTTGCACACCAGATACACCAGCGGCGTCTGCACGCCGTTGGCGGTGTTGCGGCGGTTGCGGCAATCGTCCATCCACGCGCCGCCACGTTTGCCTTCACGCGCGTACAGGTCCAGATAGAACTGGCCGACCAGGGCGCCGTGCGCATCTTCCAACCGGTAAAACCGCACATCCGGGTGCCAGACCGGTGCGCTGTCGGGTTTGACGGTGAGCCCATACAGGCTGTGGATCACATCGAACAGGCCGGCCAGCACCTTCGGCTCGGTGAAGTACTGCTTCACCTCCTGCTCGGAAAAGCTGTAACGCGCCTGCTTGAGTTTTTCCGAAACGTAGGCCAGGTCCCAGGCCTGCAGTTCATCCAGACCCAACTCGTCGCGCGCAAAGGCTTCCAGTTCGGCGCGGTCGCGCTGTGCATGCGGCTTGGCGCGCGCAGCCAGATCGCGCAGGAAGCCCATCACCTCGTCGGGGCTCTGCGCCATTTTGGTAGCAACCGAATAGTCGGCGTAACTGGCAAAGCCAAGCAGCTGTGCCAACTCGGCGCGCAGGGCCAGGATGCGATCGATGTTGGCGCTGTTGTCCAGCGTGGCATCGCCGAATTCGGACGCGCGCTCGGCATTGGCGCGATACAGCCGCGCGCGCAGGTCGCGGCTGTCGGCATCGCTCTGCACCGGCAGATAGCACGGCATCTGCAAGGTGAATTTCCAGCCCCGCACGCCGTCCTTTTCGGCGGCCGCGCGTGCGGCGGCAATCACTTCGGCCGGCAGTCCCGACAGCTGGGTTTGGTCTTCGGTCAGGTACGACCACGCATCGGTGGCGTCGAGCACGTTCTGCGAAAACCTGGCTGCCAATGCCGAGAGTTCTTCCTGGATCTGCGCGAACCGCGCCTTGGCGGCATCATCGAGTTCGGCACCGTCCAAGCGGAAATCGCGTAGCGCATTGTCCAGCACCTTGCGACGCGCCTCATCGAAGTGTGCGGCTTCCGGCGATTGCGCCAGTGCCTTGTATTGCGCATACAACGCCAGGTTCTGCGCCAGCGCGCTGCCGAAGCGGCTCACCTTGGGCAGATTGCTGTTGTAGGCCTCGCGCAGCTCGGGCGTGTTGACCACCGCCTGCAGATGCCCCACCTGCCCCCAGGCACGCCATAGCCGCTCGGTGGCATCGTCCAGCGGCGTGACGAAGCTGTCCCAGCGCACCGGGCTGACCTGCTCGGCTGCCTTCACCGCCGCCTCGGCCTCGGCGAGCAATTGGTCGATCGCCGGGCCCACGTGTTCGGGGCGGATCGCATCGAAGGACGGCAGTCCGGACAGATCGAGCAGCGGGTTGGTCATGGAGCGCTCCGGCAATGGACTGGATAAGTAGATTCAAAGATCGGCAAACGTGGCAGGCAAACCGTGGCGCACAACCGCCAGCAGGCTGAGCACGGCGCCAGGGGCACGGTGCCCGCCCGTACCTGCCGACTGCGGACACCGATCGCACCGGCGTGGCGGTGAGCGCAGCGCCTTGATGCTCACGTCCCGGATATGGCGGTCATTCCAGCGCCGCACAAGGCAAGGCAGGCAAATCGCTGCCGTTCACGGCCAGCGCAATGGCGGCATCGCTGTCGCTGACATCGATCGCGCGCGCCTCGTACCAGGCCGGGTCGTAATAACTGTGCGCGTAACGTTCGCCGGCATCGCACAGGATGGTGACGATGGAGCCCTGCCGGCCCTCGTCGCGCATGCGCCGGGCGGCGTGCAGCACGCCGACGAAGTTGGTGCCGGTGGAGCCGCCCACGCGGCGGCCAAGCGTGGCGCTGACGTGGCGCATCGCCGCCAGGCTCAGCGCATCGGGCACCTTGATCATCACATCCACGCAGCTGGCGATGAAGCTCGATTCCACCCGCGGGCGGCCGATGCCTTCGATGCGCGAGCCGCCGGTGATGGCCAGCTCCTTGGGGCATTGGCCGTCCACTGCGCGGCAATAGCCGTCGAAGAACACCGACACTTCCGGGTCGGCGCACAGGATGCGGGTGGCATGGCGCCGATAGCGCACGTAGCGGCCCAGGGTGGCGCTGGTACCGCCAGTGCCGGGGCTGCAGACGATCCAGTCCGGGATCGGGTGCGGCTCTTCGGCCAGTTGCTTGAAGATCGATTCGGCGATGTTGTTGTTGGCGCGCCAGTCGGTGGCGCGCTCGGCGTAGGTGAACTGGTCCATGAAGTGCCCGCCGGTCTCGCGTGCGAGCTGGTGCGAGGCGCTGTCCAGATCGCAGGCGCGCTCGACCAGGTGGCAGCGGCCGCCCTGGAATTCGATCGCGGCGATCTTCTCCGGCGAGGTCGAGGCCGGCATCACCGCGATGAAGGGCACGCCGAGCAGGCGCGCGAAATACGCTTCGGAAATGGCCGTGGAGCCGCTGGACGCCTCGATCACCGGGCACCCGGCGCGCAGCCAGCCATTGGTGAGCGCGTACAGGAACAGCGAGCGCGCCAGGCGGTGCTTGAGGCTGCCGGTCGGGTGGCTGGACTCGTCCTTGAAGTACAGGTCGATGCCCGGATAGCCCGGCAGTTCCATCGGAATCAGGTGGGTGTCGGCCGACCGATTGAAATCGGCTTCGATCTTCTGGATGGCGGCGGCCACCCACTGGCGCTGCGACATGGCAGGACTTGGCTGCAAAAGTAGCGGTAATTCTACCGCCGTCGCCTGCCCGCCTACGCAGCCAGCGCATCGGGCGGACAGCTGGGGCCGATGCTATGCTCGCCGCACCTGTCACTGCCTCGACTGTCCGTGCTGCATCGCCTGCTCCGCCTGCTGCTGTGCCTGTGCCTGGTTGCCAACACGGCCACCGGCGCGTGGGCGTCTGTGGGCATGGCCATGCCGGCAATGGCGTCGGGCACGAGGCCCGCCGCGCCCATGGCGGGCACTGCCGCGACCACGCAGACGGAGCAGCCGGCTGCCCTGCCGTGCCATGAGGCGATGCCTCCGCCGACTGCCATGCAGGTGCACGATAAGGCCACGCATGCGCACGCGCCCGACTGCTGCAAACTGGGCAGCTGCGATTGCCTGCAGCACTGCAGCCTCGCCTTGTTGACCTTGCCTGCCGTACCCGCGGGCCTGCTCGGCCACCCGGCGCTGCCGGACACATTGACCGAGGGGCGCAGCAGCCCGCTGCCCGACCAACCGGTGCGACCTCCCATCGCCTGAGCGCCGGCGGCCCTGCCTTGGCCGTCCTCGGCCCCGCGCGTACTTGCGGGTTCCCTCAGTTGTGCGCTGCGCCCATCTCTTGCCGATGGAGCGCGCAGGAGATGTCATGTCTTTCGATCCCCCGTTTTCCCACGGCTCAACCGCCAGCGGCCTGAGCCGGCGCCGCTTCGTCCAGGGCCTGGCCCTGAGCGGCATCGCCGCCAGCGGCCTGTGGCGCAACGATGCGCGCGCCGCGGCCCAGGCGAACACGCCCGTGCTGCGCGGAAGCAGCCAGTCGCTGCAGATCGGCCGCCTGCCGGTCAACTTCACCGGGCGCCCCCGCTCCGCAATCGCCGTCAACCAGAGCCTGCCGGCACCCACCCTGCGCTGGCGCGAGGGCGACATGGTGAGCGTGCGCGTGCGCAACGCGCTGACCGACCAACCCACCTCGGTGCATTGGCATGGCCTGTTGCTGCCGGCCAACATGGACGGGGTGCCGGGCATGAGTTTCGACGGCATCGCGCCGGGCCAGGAGTATCACTACCGCTTTGCGCTGCGCCAGTCCGGCACCTACTGGTACCACAGCCATTCGATGTTTCAGGAGCAGTCAGGGCTGTATGGCGCCATCGTCATCGACCCGCTGGTGCCGCCGCCGTACCGGCACGATCGCGAACATGTGGTGCTGCTCTCGGACTGGACCGATCTGGACCCGGCCGCCCTGTTCCGTCGTTTGAAACAGATGCCGAGCCACGACAACTACGCGCAGCGCACCGTCGGCGATTTTCTACGCGATGCGCGCGACGGCGGCCTGCGCGCCACGCTGGCCGACCGCGGCATGTGGGGGCGCATGCGCATGACGCCCACCGACCTGTCCGATGTCAACGCCAACACCTACACCTACCTGCTCAACGGCGTGGCACCGGCCGGCAATTGGACCGGCTTGTTCAAACCCGGCGAGAAGGTGCTGCTGCGTTTCATCAATGGCTCGTCGATGACCTACTTCGACATCCGTATCCCCGGCCTGCGCATGACCGTGGTGGCCGCCGACGGGCAATACGTGCATCCGGTCAGCGTGGACGAACTGCGCATCGCCGCGGCCGAAACCTTCGACGTGATTGTCGAACCGCTCGGCCAGGATGCGTTTACGTTATTCGCGCAGGACATGGGCCGCACCGGCTTCGCCTGCGGCACGCTGGCAGTGCAGCACGGCTTGCAGGCGCCGATTCCTGCGCTGGATCCGCGCGCCATCCTGACCATGCAGGACATGGGGCATGGCGATGGCATGGATCACGCGCTGCCCGCAATGCATGGCGCGCCCGGGATGCTGGCGGCGCATGGGATGCACACCATGCACTCGCATGACGATGCCAAGGCACACGACAAGGCGCCGCATCATTCCGCCAGCGAAACCGGCAACCCGCTGATCGACATGCGCAGCAATGCCACCGCACCGCGCCTGGACGACCCCGGCGTGGGCCTGCGCGACAACGGCCGCCGCGTGCTGTGCTACGCCGATCTGCATAGCGTGCTCGACGACCCGGATGGGCGCGAACCGGGCCGTGACATCGAGCTGCATCTGACCGGGCATATGGAAAAATTCGCATGGTCCTTCGATGGCATCGCGTTCGCTTCCGCGCAACCCTTGCGGCTGCAATACGGCGAGCGCCTGCGCATCGTGCTGGTCAACGACACCATGATGCAGCACCCCATCCATCTACATGGCATGTGGAGCGACCTGGAAGATGCGCACGGCAACTTCCAGGTACGCAAGCACACCATCGACATGCCGCCCGGCACCCGCCGCACCTACCGCGTGCGTGCCGATGCGCTCGGCCGCTGGGCGTATCACTGCCATCTGCTGTACCACATGGAAGCGGGCATGATGCGCGAAGTGCGGGTGGAAGCATGAGCCGCTTTCGCATGCAGGTATGGTTCGCGGCTGCGTTCTTGGCGAGCGCATCTGCGGTTGCGCAGGAGCATCAGCACGATGCGATGGAGGAGGCACCGCAGGACATGCAGGAACAGGCGATGCAAACGGCCGATGGCGCACATGAGACCCCCGCATCATCTCAGGCCGCACCCATCGACCACACTCACATGTCGCACGCTGAGATGGGCACCGATGCCATGGACCATGAATCGATGAAGCAGGGATCCATGGACGATGCAGCCATGCACCACCAAGCGATGGATCACGCTTCGATGGATCACTCGAAGATGCACCACACGCAGCCAACACACGCTGCGCAAGCTCCTGCATCACTCACCGAGACACGCACTAACCCGCTACCACGCGCCCCCATCCCCCCAACCACGGCGGACGACATCGCCGCTGCATTCGCACCATTGCGCACGCATACGATGCACTCGGCAGGTATCAACCATTATGTCCTGCTCGATCGGCTGGAGGCTTCCAACACTAACCGCGGTAGCGGCCAGGCCTGGGAATCACGCGCATGGATCGGTGGCGACGTCGACCGGCTCTGGCTGCGCAGCGAAGGCGAGCGGCACGACGGGCGCACCGAATCCGCCTCGCTGGAAGCGTTCTATGGCCATGCCATTTCGCCGTGGTGGGATGTGCTTGTCGGCGCGCGCCAGGACATCGGCGCAGGAGAACATCGCAGCTGGGCGGCTTTCGGCGTGCAAGGACTGGCGCCCTACAAGTTCGAAACCGAAGCCACGCTGTATGTGGGCACCGGCAGCCGCGCGGCGCTGCGGCTGGAAGGCGAATACGAGGTACTGCTAACCAACCGCCTGATCCTGCAGCCGCGTGTGGAAGCCGACATCGCGCTTACCGACGACAACCGCCGCGGTATTGGCAGCGGCCTGGAACAGGTCGAACTTGGCTTGCGCCTGCGCTACGAGATCACCCGCCGCTTCGCGCCGTACATCGGCTGGGTGCACAGCCGCAGCTTCGGCGATAGCGCACAGCGCGCGGCGATGGACGATATCCGCGCGCGCGACAGCCGCTTTGTTGCCGGAGTGCGCGTTTGGTTTTGAGGCAGGTGGTACCGCGGTTGGCCCTCTCCATCAACGCTCGCGCATCCCACCCGCTGCCAGTCGGCCATGACACGCCGACAACCCTGCCCTGGCTAACATCGCCCATTCGCGCAACACGCCGCACCCCCACAATCCACACCAGGAGACCGCCATGTCTTTGAACGATCTGCAACACGTGCCAGGCGCCAATGCCGCGCCCGCCGAGACACACGGCTTCGTGTTCAACCACACCATGCTGCGCGTCAAGGATGCAACGCAGTCACTGGATTTCTACACGCGTGTCCTGGGCTTCCGCCTGCTCGACACACGCGATTTTGCCGACGCAAAATTCAGCCTGTATTTTCTCGCGCTGCTACCCGAAGGCACCGCCATTCCCGATGACGACGCCCAGCGTCGGCTGTGGATGGCAGGTATCCCCGGCGTGCTCGAACTCACCCATAACCATGGCACCGAAACCCAGGATGGCCCGGTCTATCACGACGGCAACAGCGACCCGCGCGGCTTCGGCCACCTCTGTATCTCGGTGCCGGATATCCATGCCGCCTGCGCACGTTTCGACAGCCTCGACGTGCCATACCAAAAACGCCTGGAAGACGGCCGCATGAAGCACCTGGCCTTCATCAAGGACCCGGATGGTTACTGGGTGGAGATCATTTCCAATACGCCGTTGGCGTAAGTCCAACGCTCAGCGGCAAGCTGGCGCGTCAGCGGGGACGGGATGGCAACCAGCCGATACCAATGCCGAACGCGACGCGTCCCTTGCCTCGAAGCCCCGCGCCGCAACGACGCGCGGTAACCGCCAGGCCCGGTGCAGCGACTGGACACAACGGCGGGCTGGAGTAGACTTTCGCCGCCCTCCGCAATGGATGCACCCCAATGCTCGTCAGGAAGATTTCACTGGTCCTTGCGCTAGCAACGATCGCCGCCTGCACACAGGCGACACCGGACGCCACCGCTCCGAAGACCGCCGCAGCCGCGGCCGGCACCCCTACAAAACCGTCAGAAAAGGATGCATCTCCCATGCAGGACGCAACCCAGGGATCGACCCAGCAACTGCAGCCGCCGCGGACCGACAGCGTGCTGTATTTCATCAGCAACGTGGACGGCGATGGCGCAACCTCGTACGAGGTCGCCAATGGCAGCTGGATTCATTATTGGTACGGCTTCCAGTTCGAACTCGGTGGTACGCGGTATTACACCGGCTTCGCCTGGGAAACGCCCGAGCGCTTCGGCGCAGAAAGCGAAGACCACTCTCCTGCGCCCGGCACCAAGGTGACGTTGGCCCATGCCACTTTCGTGACCAGCGAACCGGGGAGCAAAACGCCGTGGAAGCTGCTTGGCGCAGAGCCCTACATCGGCGAATTCGGCGGCTTGGAACAAGGCAACACCGTCGACACCACGCGTCAACCACAGACCTTTGTCACCGATGACAGCCGGCTGGTGCTGGCCGTGCCGACGTGGAGCCTGCAGTCGGGCGTGCGCATCCTTTCCTACGACGCACTGGTGTTCAACCCGAAAGAAACCGATAACGTCAACGACAAGCATTGGACCTATATCGGCAACATTCCGGCGGGTGAGGACAACAGCGCCAATTGTGGCGAAGATGCGCCCGGGAAGATTGCCTGCGTCAAGAACAGCAGCACGCTTGCGTTCGTGAAGCAGCCCGGCCTGCCCGCGCTGCGGGTAACCGTCTCTGCCGATCCGCCGACGAGCGGGGGGGACGCGACGGTTCAATATCGCTACGATGCGGCCAGCAAATCGTATTTGCCGACCCCTTGATACAGGACCAAAGGAATTGGTTCGGGCGGCGTACCGCTGCAGCCGCGTGGCTGCAGCACTCAATCAAGGACCTTGAGCGATGCCGACGAACTACTCACGAGCCCAAGTGCTCGACATCATCGAACGCGAAGCGGCCGAGCGGAATATTCCGCGTGACGACTTCCTGCGTTTTGCCCACGTAGAGACTGGCGGCGCCTTCGACGAGTTGGCCAGCCGCGGCCCCGGTGGTGCGAAAGGACTGTTCCAGTTCACTCCGCCAACCGCCCAGCAGTACGGCATTGCCGGACGCGAACTGGACGCGGTGGTCAACACCGACGCAGCAGCGCGGCTGTATCTGGATAACCGGACGAGCCTGGTCAATCGGCACGAACGCGATGGGCGGCCCTACCTGTCGGGCAAGCCGGAGCCCGATGGCCTGGATATGTACCTGGCCCATCAGCAAGGCGCCGGTGGCTACCGCTCTCTGCAGACCGCGATCGCCACGGGATCTTTTGGCCTGGAAAGCACACGCGCCAATATTCTCAACAATGTCGGCGAGAAAGAGCTGAAGTCGTTGACCGGCGTGGATTCGGCAACGTTCCGGCGCATGTCCGACAAGGATATGGCACAGACGTTTGTGCAGTACTGGGATACGAAGATGGACCGTATCCGTATTCCCGAAAAAGGCATCGAGCCCATTTCGGCCACGCAGCAGGCACCGTCGCACGCTGCGCCAGCGCATTCCGCGCCTGCCCAGCCGGAGAAACCCGCAGCGCAAGGCATCGCGCTTCACGCGGCCTACGACCTCACCAATAAATACGACCACGTCAAATACGGCCTGGGCGCGAAAGATCCCGACAAAGGCAGGGTCGATTGTTCGGGCTGGGTGGTCGAGATGCAGAACGCGACCATGGATGAGATCAACAAGGGCGCCGGCAAGGCCATCTTCACCAAGGACGAAAAGTTCAGCCCTGGTTTCGACAGCGCGTCCGAACTGCTGCGCAAGGCCGAGCTGCGCTCCGGCGTGCTGATCCAAGGCAAGGACGTGACTGCCCAGAGCCTCAAAGAAGGCATGATCATCGGCGAGGACAATGGCCCGCAGAGTTGGGACAAGGGGCGTTACAAGGGCATCGACCACATCACGATGGTGGTGCGCGACCCCAAGGATGGCCAGCTCAAGATCAGCCAATCCCGTGGCGGCGAGGGTGTTGAGCTCAGCTCGCTGGATTTCTACCTTGAGCGCAAGCACGCCAAGGGCGTCAAGCTGTATGCGAGCGACCCGCTGTCTGAGGCGCGCGACCTGCTGCAGGAGCGCAGCCAGAACAAGCAGCAATCCCACCCAGCGTCCGAGCACAAACCCAGCCAGGCACACGCCGCCGCGGATGCGCCGAGTGTCCTGCGCGAAAATGCGCGTGGTGCAGAAGTGCGCACCTTGCAGCAGACGCTGCAGCAACTGGGCTACAAGGACGCAGCCGGCAACGAACTCAAGGCTGACGGTGCCTATGGCCAACGGACCAGCGACGCGGTCAAGGCATTCCAGCGTGCGCATGGGCTGCAGGACGATGGCGTGGTTGGCCGCGATACGCAGGCTGCGCTGAAGCAGGCGGAAAAGACGCCACTGCTCTCGGAGAAAACCAACCCCGACCACCCGCTGTTCAATCAGGCCCTCAACAAGCTGGAACAGCTCGGCCCCAATGCCTTCGCCAATCGGCAGCAGCTGGTAAATGCAGCCGGCCACATGACCTTCGAAGCCAAGGTCAGCGGCATGCAACGCATCGACATGGTGGCGCAAAGCAAGGATGGCAACGGACTGTTTGCCGTGCAGGGTCAGCCAACCGACCCGGCGCATCAGCGGATCTACACCGAAAAGGCAACCGCTGCGGAACGTCCGCTGGAGCAAAGCAGCAATGCGGTGCGGCAGGATGCGCAAACGCAAACGCAGGTCCAAGATCAGCACGAGCAACAACGTAGCCAGACGCGCAGCGTCGGTTGATTGGTGCAATAAAAACACAGAAGGGGCGCCGATCGATGGATCGGCGCCCCTTCGGGTTACGCCTGCATTGCTTGTTTTTTCGAATCACATCGAGCGCCGGATATCCGGCGTCAACAGGGGTGATCCGTCAGTTGGACGTCGCAACAGCCGCTCTGTCAGGGAACCACTGCGGCAACTGCTCGGCGAATTTCGCTGCACATTCGTCGCTATAGGCCTGTGCTGCTTGCTTGACCAATGCGTAATCGTTGGCTTCCCATTCTTCCAGCGAGGCAGTGCGCGGTGTCGGCGCACAGTCCAGACTGACCGGGCTCGCCTTGCGCTTCAAAAAGCCGCTGCGCTCCCCACCGATCGTCACTGCGTAGCGCAGCTCGTAAGGCGACTTGGTATCGGCCAGGCTCTGATAGACCAGCAGCCAGTCCGACATCAGCACCTGCAACGGGAACGGTTCTACCGGCACGGCCCCCGGATGCCCAGTGAAGTAGGTCTTCAAATGCGCGTTGACCGCATCGCGCTGCAATTGATAGCCAGGATTCACCAGGCCTTCCATCTTTTCGCCTTTCAGCTGATCTTTTCCGAAGGCAGAGACCGCAACACCGCGCGCAAATAGGCTGGTAGCGATTTGCAAGCCGACGACCATCCCGGTATGTCCGCGGCGGACGACACGTAGCATCTCGTCGCCGTTGGGCAAGCCGTTCGAGCCCACGCGCATGCTGGAATGCAATGGGAGTTGCAAGGCCCAATCTGCCGAGGGCGTCATGACAGCCCCTGCATCGGACTGCGGATTTGGTTGCGCGTCTGTTGCGGCGACCGACACAGTGCCTGCAACTGCAGCAGCCGCATACGCAGTTGCCGCGGAGAAATCCCCGCTTGCAAACGCAGGCACCACCGCCGTGGCTTCGGTCATGCGCGCAGAGGTACAGAACGTGCCAGCCGCCCGCATCTGTGCTTCATGGAAGCCAATGCCGTTGATCTGGTGCACGACGGCATCCTTGCCGTACTGTTCCACCAGCTTGCCGATCAACGCATCGGAGGGCGATTGCTGTGCACAGACCTTGGCGGCTGCGATGCGCGACCAGGCGAACTGCAGCGCAGGATCCCAGCCCATCGCATCTTCGCCCACGAATCCGTGGTCGTAGTGATACGCATAAATGGCAGGGTCGATCTCCTGCAGCGTCATTCCGCCCTGGCCGGCATAGCCCAGCGGCACGTCTTGGGCAACAGCAAGCCCCGGCAATGCCAACAGCACCGCAGCGATACACGTCTTCATGAATCCCTGTCCCTATGGATAAGTACGCCGCGCTGCATGTCCCCCATGCAGCGCGACCGATGCGTCACCGCTCGCACACGACGGCTTCCAACCTGCAGGACTCTGATCGACGGGTAATGGCACAACGCACCCGGCCGATCGTCCTGCAGGGATAGTGTGCCCGCACACGGCAGCCATCGCAGTCGGGGCGGTCCCCACGCATGTGTGGGGACCGCCCCTTCGAGTAGCCAACAAAACGACTGCGCAGCCGTCAGGCGGGCGCGGCGGGTGCTCGGAATCAGCATTTACCACTCCTACACTGCGATTCTGAGCGCGCCGTCCGCGCCCACCTGACGGCTGCTCGCTACGTTTTGTTAGCCGCTCTAAGATGCTCACTGCTTAGGCATGCAAGATTCCGCCTGGGCCTGGTTGCCAATCGCGTGGCGTGCGCAATGCGGCCAATACACGCACCAGCTCGCGATAGCTCTGGGCCAGTTGCGCGAACAGACCCGCATCGCTGCAGCGGGTATCGGCCACTTCGGAATACGCGCCCCTGCCCAGATCGATGAAGTAATCCACACTGAGGCGCCGGCGTTGCGCCACACCGGGAAACAGGCCTGCAATCAGCAGGCAGCCGTCGCCCACATCACGCAGTGCGTCGGCCCGCACGCTACCGATCTGGTCCTGCGCATGCAGCCATGCCAGCGCCTGCGTGCGCGAAAGCAGATGCGCATCGCGCTGGAAGCGCAGCAACACGAACACCAGATAGTGCTCGCGCGATTCGTCCAGCGGACGCGCGATCCGCTGCCCCGCCTCGCGCACCAACGCCTGCCACAATTCGGCCGGCGCCCCCTGTTTGAAAGACTCGTGCATACGTCCTCCTGCGTGGTGTGGACCCTCGCCAGGAGCTTATGCATAACTTGGGCCACTGCGTTGGCAGAGGCTGTGGTGGAGCGCTAAGGACGGCCGCTGGCAGTGCTGCCGCGCCTTTGGCGGATGGATAGGGCCACTGCTGGAAAGGGCATGGCCACGTGCAAAGGCAAGATGTCGGCGACCGCTTTGCGAGGAACTGAACCTCGCGCGTTGCGCACTAGCGCGGCCAGCACGACGTCGCAAGCAATCGCCATCCTGGAACATGACAGCGACAGAGCCGACCATGCACTGACTGCACGCAGCAGGCAGTGCGCGCAGCCGCCACCGCGGCAGCGCTTATTCCACCGTCACCGACTTGGCCAGATTGCGCGGCTTGTCCACATCGGTGCCGCGCGCCAGGGCGGTGTGGTAGGCCAGCAATTGCACCGGGATGGTGTGGATCACCGGCGACAGCACGCCGGCATGGCGTGGGGTGCGGATGACATGCACGCCTTCGGAGTCGCTGAAGTGGCTGTCCTGGTCGGCGAACACGAACAGCTCGCCGCCGCGTGCGCGCACTTCCTGCATGTTGGACTTGACCTTCTCCAGCAGGCGGTCGTTCGGTGCGATCACCACCACCGGCATCGCCGCGTCCACCAGCGCCAGCGGGCCGTGCTTCAACTCGCCGGCCGGGTACGCTTCGGCGTGGATATAGGAGATTTCCTTGAGCTTGAGCGCGCCTTCCAATGCAATCGGGTAATGCAGGCCGCGACCGAGGAACAGCGCATTCTCCTTGGGCGAAAATCGTTCGGCCCAGGCCATGATCTGCGGTTCCAGATTCAACGCATGCTGCACGCTGCCGGGCAAAAAGCGCAGCTGCTCCAGATACTCGGCTTCTTCGGCGTCACTGATGCGGCCCTGCAACGTTCCCAGCACCATGGTGAGCTGGAACAACACCGCCAGCTGGGTGGTGAAGGCCTTGGTCGAGGCCACGCCGATCTCGGCGCCGGCACGTGTATAACAGACCAGTTCGCTGGCGCGCGGGATCGCACTTTCCGGCACGTTGCAGATCGACAGCGTGTGCAGATGCCCAAGCGATTTGGCGTATTTCAGCGCTTCCATCGTGTCCAGCGTTTCGCCGGACTGGGAGATGGTCACGATCAGATGCTTCGGGTTGGCATAGGCGGCGCGGTAGCGGTATTCGCTGGCGATCTCCACGCTGCATGGCAGCCCGGCAATGGCTTCGATCCAGTAACGCGCGGTCATGCCGGCGTAGTAGCTGGTACCGCAGGCCAGGATCTGCACGCCTTCGATGTCGCGCAGCACCGCTTCTGCGTTGGCACCGAACAGCGATGCCGGGAAACCCTTGGCATCGATCGCCGCCTCGATGGTGTCGGCCAAGACGCGCGGCTGCTCGTGGATTTCCTTCTGCATGAAATGCCGGAACGGGCCCAGTTCCAGCGAGGCCAGCGACACGTCCGACAGGTGCAGCGGGCGCTCCACCGGCGCATCGTTGCCGTCGAAGATGCGCACGCCATCGCGGCGCAGTTCGGCGGTATCGCCTTCTTCGAGGAAGATCACCTGGCGTGTGGCCTGCACGATCGCCGAGACATCGGAGGCGACGAAGTTCTCGCCCTCGCCTACCCCGATCAGCAACGGGCAGCCCATGCGCGCGCAGACGAAGCGTTCCGGTTCGGCCTGGCTCATCACCGCCAGCGCATAGGCACCGGTCAGTTCCTTGACGGTGCGCTGCAGCGCGGTGAGCAGGTCCCCGGCGCTGCCCAGATGGTGATGGATCAGATGCGCGATGACCTCGGTGTCGGTCTGCGACTCGAAGGTGTAGCCGAGCGCGCGCAGTTTTTCGCGCTGCGCTTCGTGGTTTTCGATGATGCCGTTATGCACCAGCGCCACGCCGGCGCTGATGTGCGGGTGCGCGTTGGCCTCGGTCACCCCGCCATGGGTGGCCCAGCGCGTATGGCCGATGCCCAGGGTGGCGCCGAGCTGTTCGGCCTGCGCGGCCTGCGCCATCTCGGCCACCCGCCCGGTGCGACGCACCCGGCGCACCTGCGCGCCGTCGAGCACTGCAATGCCGGAGGAATCGTAGCCGCGGTATTCCAGGCGCTTGAGTCCCTCGATCAGGACCGGGACCACATCGCGCCCGGCGATCGCTCCGACAATGCCGCACATAAGACAGCTCTCGCAAAAGAAGTCGGACATTTTAGCGTGTCCGCTCTTGTCCGCTGCATGACCGTGCCCGGACAGCGTGTCCGCCACCAGTGTCCGCGGACACTGCGGACACTGGCCATCACGCCATAAAATCCATCTCTTTCAATGAGTTGAGCGTTGGCACAGGTCCTGCTTTATTGCAGTGACGCCACCGAGCCAGCCGATCATGATTCGCGATACCTCCGCCCAGGACCAGGTTCTCCGTACACCCGCCCAGCGCGCACCGTGGCGCCGTTGGCTGTGGCCCGGTATCGCCACGGTGGCGGTGCTGGCCGGCATCGGCTGGGCCGTGACTGCGTGGAGCGCCGGCAGCCGCTCGTTCGACGCCAGCCGCGTGCGCATCGCCACCGTCACCCAGGGCGACCTGGTGCGCGACATCGCCGCCGACGGCCGCGTGATCGCTGCCAACAGCCCGGTGCTGTACGCCATCTCGGCCGGCACGGTGACGCTGAGCGTGGTGGCTGGCGACGTGGTCAAGCAGGGCCAGGAACTGGCGCGCATCGACAGCCCCGAGTTGCGCAGCAAGCTCGCGCAGGAGCAGGCCACCCTGGCGGGCCTGGAAGCCGAATCCAGCCGCGCGGCCCTGGATGCCACCCTGGCGCGTGCCAACGCCAGCAAGCTCACCGACCAGGCCCAGATCGACAAGCAGGCCGCCGCGCGCGACCTGGAGCGCTACCAGCGCGGCTTTGACGGCGGCGCCGTGCCGCAGGTGGAACTGGCCAAGGCGCAGGACACCTTGAAGAAGACCGATATCGACCTGCAGCATGCCCAGCGCGATGCCGCGTTGAAGAGCCAGGGCGCGGACCTGGATTCGCGCAACAAGCGCCTGCTGGCGGACCGCCAACGCGCTGTGGTGGCCGAAGTGCAGCGCCAGGTGGACGCGCTCACGCTGCGCTCGCCCTTCGATGGTCAGGTCGGCCAGGTGCAGGCCGTGCAGCACACCCAGGTCGCTGCGAACGCGCCGATTCTGGGCGTGGTGGATCTGTCCAAGTTCGAAGTGGAGATCAAGGTGCCGGAGAGTTTCGCGCGCGATCTGGCGATCGGCATGCCGGCCCAGCTCACCAGCGGCAGCGGCGAACCGTTCGCGGGCGCCGTCTCGGCGGTGTCGCCGGAAGTGGTCAACGGCGAAGTCACTGCGCGCATCCGCTTCACCGACAAGCAGCCGCCGGGCCTGCGCCAGAGCCAGCGCATGAGCGCACGCGTGCTGATGGATACGCGCCGCAACGTGCTCAAGGTCGAACGCGGCCCGTTCCTCGAACAATCCGGCGGCAGCTATGCCTATGTGATGGATGGCAACACGGCGGTGCGCCGCCCCGTGCGCATGGGCGTCAGCAGCCTGGGCGAAGTGCAGGTGCTCTCCGGGCTACAGGTCGGCGACCGCGTGGTGGTCTCCGGCGCAGACAACTTTGGCGACGCGCCGCGCGTCACCGTCCACTGATTCGATCGTTCCCACTCGTCGCACACTCTCTTCGCAAAGGAATCGGCAATGCTCAAGATGCAAGCAGTCTCCAAGGTCTTCCGCACCGAACAGGTGGAAACGCATGCGCTGCGGTCGCTGGACCTGCATGTGCGCGAAGGCGAATTCGTCGCGGTCACCGGCCCCTCCGGCTCGGGCAAGACCACCTTCCTCAACCTGGCCGGGCTGCTGGAAACCTTCACCAGCGGGCAGTATGTGCTCGACGGCGAAGACGTCAGCCATCTGTCCGACGATGCGCGTTCGCGCCTGCGCAACCGGAAGATCGGTTTCATCTTCCAGGGCTTCAACCTGATTCCCGACCTCAACCTGTTCGACAACGTCGATGTGCCGCTGCGGTATCGCGGCATGCCTGCAGCCGAGCGCAAGCAGCGCATCGAAGAGGCACTGACCAAGGTCGGCCTGGGCTCGCGCCTGCGTCACTACCCCACCGAACTGTCTGGCGGCCAGCAGCAGCGTGCTGCGATTGCGCGCGCGCTGGCCGGCAGCCCGCGCCTGCTGCTGGCCGACGAACCCACCGGCAACCTGGACTCGCAGATGGCGCGCGGGGTGATGGAACTGCTGGAAGAGATCAACAGTCAGGGCACCACCATCGTGATGGTCACCCACGACCCGGAACTGGCCGCACGCGCGCAGCGCAACGTGCATATCGTCGACGGCCAGGCCACCGACCTGGAACGCAATCCCAGCCTGATGCGCACGCCTGCCGCCGTTGCAACCCTGGCCGACTAAGGAGCCCACCCATGTTCGGCTACTACTTTCATCTTGCGGTGCGCAGCTTCCGCCGCAACAAGGTACTCACCGCATTGATGGTGCTGGCCATTGCGCTGGGCATCGGCGCCAGCATGACCACCTTGACGGTGTTCTATGTGTTGTCGGGCGACCCGATCCCGCAGAAGAGTGATCGGTTGTTCAATGTATTGGTCGACCCGCAGCCGAAGGCCGGTTTTCAGCCAGGCGAAGAACCGGACGATCAAGTGACCCGCTTCGATGCCGAGGCATTGCTGCGTGAGAAACGCGGCAAGCGACAGGCCATGATGACCGGCGGCAACCTGGCGATCGAACCGGAAAAGAGCGGGCTGAGCGCCTTCAAGTCGGAAGCGCGCTACACCTCGGCCGATTTCTTTCCGATGTTCGAGCCGCCCTTCCTGTATGGACAGGCTTGGTCGCACAACAGCGACGACCGCCACGAACGTGTCGTGGTCATTACCAGGACGCTCAACGACAAACTGTTCGACGGCGGCAACAGCGTGGGCCGCGAACTACGCTTGAACAAGAACACCTTCCGCATCGTCGGCGTGCTCGACGCCTGGCAGGTCAATCCGCGCTTCTACGACCTCACCGACAGCTACGGCTCCGACGAACAGCTCTATCTGCCTTTCTCGGCGGCGATGGATCTGAAGATGGATCACTACGGCAGCACCAACTGCTTCGGCGAAGTCGAAACCGGCGATACCACCGCGCTCAACGCGCCCTGCACCTGGGTGCAGTACTGGGTGGAGCTAGACAGTGCCTCGCAGGTCGGCGACTACAAGGCCTATCTGGATAACTACTCCAACCAGCAACGCGCCGCCGGACGCTTCGAACGCCCCAACAACGTCCGCCTGCGCAACGTGATGGAATGGCTGGACCACAACAAGGTGGTGCCGAGCGACGTGCGCCTGCAGCTCTGGCTGGCGATGGGCTTCCTGCTGGTCTGCCTGCTCAATACCGTGGGCCTGTTGCTGGCGAAGTTCCTGCGCCGCAGCGGCGAGATTGGCGTACGCCGCGCCCTGGGCGCATCGCGCGGTGCCATCTTCGCGCAATGCCTGGTGGAAGCCGGGACGGTGGGGTTAGCCGGCGGCATCGCCGGACTGGGACTGGCGTGGCTGGGACTGTGGGCGGTCCGCCAGCAGCCGGTGCCCTACGCCAAGCTCGCTCATCTGGATCCGAAGATGCTGCTGCTGACATTCGTGCTGGCGCTGGTCGCCAGCGTCCTGGCCGGCCTGCTGCCATCGTGGCGCGCCATCCAGGTCGCACCGGCGCTGCAGCTCAAATCGTCCTGACCCTCACGCCCGCCGCGGCGCGGCGGGCACGGTCCCTCATCGAAGGTTATTGCCCATGGACATCCGTCCTATCGTTTCCACGCTGCGCCGCCACAAGACGGCATCGGCACTGATCGTGCTCGAGATCGCCCTGGCCTGCGCGATCGTTTGCAACGCGCTGTTTCTGATCGGCAACCGCATCGAGACCTTGCAGCGCATCAGCGGCCTCGCCGAATCGGAACTGGTCAGCATCCGCCTGGGCGGCATCGGCACCCAGGTCAACGCCGATGCGCGCACCCGCGAGGATCTGGCGGCACTGCGCGGCATTCCCGGCGTGCGCGGCGCGATCATCACCAACCAGGTTCCTTTCGTGAACTCCTCCTCCAACACCGGCCTGACGTTGACCCCGGATCAGGAGCGTTCCACCCTCAATGCCGCGCAATATCTGGTCAGCGAAGGCGCCGTGGGCATCATGGGGTTGCAGCTGGTGGCCGGGCGCGATTTCAACAAGGACGAATACATCAGCCTGGAGACGGCGGACAACGACAAGAGCGTGCGCGCGAAGGGATCGTCACTCATCGTCACCCAGGCGACGGCGGACAAACTGTTTCCCGATCACAGCGCGCTGGGCAAGACCGTGTATTCGGGCGATATCCCGCTGCGCATTGTCGGCATCGTGCAGACCCTGGTGCGCCCCAACAATGTCAACGGCATCGACAAGATTAATTATTCGATGCTGCTGCCGATCCGCGCACCCTACACCGATGGCCAGTACCTGCTACGCGTCGGCGACCCGGCGCAGCGGCAGGAAGTCCTGCAAGCGGCGGTGAGCGCGCTGATGAAGCTGGACAGCAGCCGACTGGTGCTGAAACAGGAAACCTACTCCGAGATCCGCGACAAGTACTTCCGCAACGACCGCGCGATGATCTGGTTGCTGGGCGCGGTCTGTGTCGCGCTGCTGGTGGTCACCGCGCTGGGCATCGTGGGCCTGGCCAGCTTCTGGGTGCAGCAGCGCACCAAGCAGATCGGCATCCGCCGCGCGCTGGGCGCCACCCGCGGGCAGATCCTGCGCTACTTCCAGATCGAGAATTTCCTGCTCGCCTCGCTCGGCATCGTGCTCGGCATGCTGATGGCGTACTCGATCAACGTGTGGTTGATGGCGCGCTACGAACTGCCGCGCCTGCCGGCAGTCTACCTGCCGATCGGTGCGGTGCTGCTGTGGGCGCTAGGCCAGCTGGCGGTGTTCTGGCCGGCACGCCGCGCCGCCGCTGTGCCGCCGGCGGTCGCCACCCGCAGCGCATAGGCAGGCAAACGCATTATCGCCATCGACAAACTTCCTGGACCACCATCGATGAAGAACAACCGAGCCCTTCTGTTCGCCGCCCTGTCCCTGCTCTCCCTGCCGGCCCTGGCCGAGACACCGGTCACCGCTGCCGATCTCCAAGCCACCATCGCCACCCTGGACCAGGAGGTCTTCGACAGCTTCAACCGCTGCGCCGACCCGGCGCAGCTGGAAAAGCATGCCAGCTATTTCGATCCGCACGTCGAGTTCTATCACGACACCGGCGGGGTTACATGGAACCGCGAGGACATGCTGGCAAACACCCGCAAGTACGCGTGCGGGCACTACACCCGAGAATTGATCCCCGGCAGCCTGAAGGTCTACCCGGTTCGGGATTTCGGCGCGATCGCGCAAGGCCAGCACCGCTTCTGCGATCGGGCGACCGGCAAGTGCGAAGGCGCGGCCGACTTCCTGATGATCTGGCACCTGCATTAGGGGCAGTGGATCATTACCCGCGTACTGAGCTACGCCCACCGCGCCGTAGCGGGCAGCTAGCCGCTACGATGGCATCCCATCCAACCTGATCCGCCATGCCCCAGATCCTGATCATCGACGACAACACGGCCGTGGCCACTGCATTGGAGGTGCTGTTTTCGTTGCACGACATCGAGGCGCGGCACGCGCATTCGCCGCAGGCCGGGCTGGCGCTGCTGGACGAGCAGGCGTTCGATCTGGTGATCCAGGACATGAACTTCACCGCCGATACCACCTCCGGCGAAGAAGGCGAGGCGCTGTTTACCCAACTGCGTCAGCGTCATCCGGACCTGCCCGTGATCCTGCTCACCGCCTGGACGCATCTGGGCAGCGCGGTGGGCCTGGTCAAGGCCGGCGCGGCCGATTACATCGCCAAACCCTGGGACGACACCAAGCTGCTGACCACGGTCAACAACCTGCTGGAACTGTCCGAAGCACGCCGCGAGCTGGAACGTCGGCGCGAACGCGAACGGCGCGGCCGCGAGCAGCTGACCCAGCGCTACGATCTGCGCGGCGCGGTGTTCGCCGATCCTGCCAGCGAGCGCGCCATCGCCCTCGCCTGTCAGGTCGCACGCTCGGACTTGCCGGTGCTGATCACCGGCCCCAACGGCAGCGGCAAGGAAAAGATTGCCGAGATCATCCAGGCCAATTCGGCCACCAGACACGGCCCGTTCATTGCACTCAACTGCGGCGCCTTGCCAGGCGAATTGATCGAAGCCGAATTATTCGGTGCCGAAGCCGGTGCCTACACCGGCGCCAACAAGGCGCGCGAAGGCAAGTTCGAAGCGGCCGATGGCGGCACGCTGTTTCTCGACGAGATCGGCAACCTGCCGCTGGCGGGGCAAATGAAGTTGCTGCGCGTGCTGGAAACCGGCCGTTACGAGCGGCTGGGCTCCAACCGCGAACGCCACGCCAAGGTGCGCGTGATCAGCGCCACCAATGCCGATCTGCCGGCGATGATCCGCGACGGCAGTTTTCGCGAGGATCTGTATTACCGGCTCAACACGGTGGAAATCGCACTGCCTGCACTGGCCGAACGCCCCGGCGATATCGGCCCGCTGGCCGAGCACTTCCTTGCCGGCGAAAAGCCGCTGTCCGCGCAGGCGCGCGATGCATTGCAACGGCATGGCTGGCCCGGCAACGTGCGCGAGCTGCGCAATGTGCTGCAACGCGCCGCCTTGCTCGCGCAGGGCGCGCGTATCGAAGCGGGCGATCTGAATCTGCCACGTGCACCCGCCCCACGGCAGGCGGCGCCGGCTGCAGGCGAGCCGGATCGCGCGCGTATCGAACAGGCGCTGGCACGCGCGCAAGGTGTGATCGCACAAGCCGCCGCCGAGCTGGGGTTGAGCCGCCAGGCCCTCTATCGGCGCATGGACCGCTACGGCATCACCTCGGAATGAACTTTCGTATGCGGAGCCGCTCTTTCACGTTTGCGCTGTTTTTACGCTTGCTGCCGGTGCTCGCGCTGGCAGCTGCATTGCCGTGGTTCATGGCGTACTGGCTGGACCGCGGCTGGCAGGTGGCGGCGATTTCGGTCGTCGTGCTGCTGGCGGCGATGTGGTTCAGCCTCACCCGCGCCACCGCGCCGATGCGCTCGCTGTTTCGTGCGCTGGCGGGCACCACCAGCAGCTACCGCGATGGCGAGTACAACTTCGGCGTGTATTGGCGCTGCAACGACGAACTGGCGCAACTGGTGCAGGCGCATGCCGAGCTTGGCGATGTGCTGCGTGCGCAGCGTAGCCATCTTGTGCAGCGCGAGCTGATGCTCGACACCATGCTGCAGAACACGCCGGTGGCCATGCTGCTGGTGGTCGCCGGCGGCGATGGCCTGCGGCGGATCGGGTTTTCCAACAACGCCGCACGCAAACTGCTGTATGAGGGGCGCAAGCTGGAAGGCCAGCATCTGGACGATGTGCTCGGCCGCATGCCGGCCGAATTGCGCGACGCATTGGCACGCGGCGGGGACTGCCTGTTCGCGGTACGCGAAGATGGCGACGACGAAGAAGACGAGCAGATCTATCACCTGTCGCGGCGTAGCTTTCACATCAACGGGCGCGGACACGAGCTGTTGTTGATCCGCACCTTGACCACCGAGTTGCGCCGCCAGGAAGTGCAGACCTGGAAGAAAGTCATCCGCGTGATCAGCCACGAATTGAACAATTCGCTGGCACCGATCGCCTCGCTGGCGCATTCGGGTGCCGAGCTCCTGCGCCGCGAACGCACCGATCGCCTGGGGACGGTGTTCGAGACCATCGAAGAGCGCGCGCGTCACCTGGAAGGCTTTATCCGCGGCTATGCGCGCTTTGCCAAATTGCCGCAACCGCAGCTGCAGACCATCGAATGGGCGCCGTTTCTGCAACGCTTGCAGCAACAGATTCCGTTCAAGGTGCAGGGCACGCTCACCGATGTCTCCAGCCGGATCGATGCAGCGCAGATCGAACAGGCGCTGCTCAATCTGCTGAAAAATGCCCACGAGGCCTGCAGCGAAGCGCAGCCACCCAACAGCGACGTGGCGCTGCGGGTCACGCGCGTACCCCAATGGCTACGCATCGAGGTGCTCGACCGTGGTAATGGCATGAACGAAGCGGTACTGCACAACGCGCTGATGCCCTTCTATTCGACCAAGCGCAATGGCACAGGTCTTGGCCTTGCGCTCACCCGCGAGATCGCCGAAGCGCACGGCGGCCGCATCTCGCTGCATAACCGCGAACAGGGCGGACTGTGCGTGACCTTGCTGTTGCCATTGGCGGCTTGAACACACCGCATTACTCAGGCAACACGCTCCGCGTATTCATGCCGCTGGCTGCGATGCGCACGCACGGCGCAGACTGCACCGCGCAGTGAACAGTCGCAGCCGCTACGGCGATTTCTTGGTCGGCCGCTTCCAGCCTTCGACCACGGTCTGCCGCGCACGCGTCACACTGAGCTGACCCGCAGGCGCATCGCTCGTGATCACCGAGCCGGCACCGATGGTGGAATTGGCGCCAATCTCGATCGGTGCCACCAATGCGCTATTGGAGCCGACAAAGGCGCCATCGCCGATGGTAGTCTGCGACTTGTTCACCCCGTCGTAGTTGCAGGTGATGGTGCCGGCACCGATGTTGACCTTGCTGCCGATCACCGCATCGCCCAGATAGGTCAGATGGTTGGCCTTGCTGCCGACGCCCATGGTGACCTTTTTGGTTTCCACGAAATTGCCGATATGCACGCCATCGGCCAGCACGGTGCCGGGGCGCAGGCGCGCGAATGGGCCGATCTGCACCGCGCCCTCGGTGATCACGCCTTCCAGATCGCTGTGCGCACGCACCTGGGTGCCGGCACCGAGCGTGACGTCACGCAAGCGCACGAACGGGCCGATCACCACGTCATCGCCCAGGGTCACATTGCCTTCCAGGATCACATCGATATCCAGCTGCACATCGCGGCCCACCTGCACGCTGCCACGCTGCTCCACACGCGCTGGGTCGGCCATGCGCACGCCCTGCAGGCAAAGCGTGCGCGCGGCGCGCAGCTGCCAGGCACGCTCAAGCTGGGCGAGTTGCCACGGGTCGTTGGCACCCTCCACGTCCTGCGGGTCGGCCACATGCACCATGTCGGCCGGCGTGAAATCGGCAGCGGCGCTGGCGAACACGTCGGTGAGATAGAACTCGCCTTGCGCATTGTCGTTGGACAAGCCAGCCAGCCAACGGCGCAGTGCGGTGGATTCAGCGGTGAGGATGCCGGTATTGATGGTGCGAATGCGGCGCTGCTCGTCATTGGCATCCTTCTGCTCGACGATGGCGGCCACCTTGCCCTCCGCATCGCGCAGGATGCGTCCATAGCCGGTGGGATTGGCCAGTTCGGCGACCAGCACCGCCATGCGGCCCGGCGCATGCAGCAGCTGCAGCAGGCTCTCGCTGCGGATCAACGGCACATCGCCATACAACACCAGCACGGTTGCCGCATCGGGAATCGCGGGCATTGCCTGCTGCACGGCATGTCCGGTGCCCAACTGCTCGCGCTGTTCGGCCCACTGCAGATCGCCTTGATCGGCGAAGGCTGCCTGCACCTGATCGCCGACATGCCCGTATACGATATGGATCGCCGCCGGCTGCAGCTGCCGCGCAGTGGCGATCACATGCGCCAGCATCGGCTGGCCCGCCAGCGGCTGCAGCACCTTGGGCAGCGAGGAGCGCATGCGCTTGCCTTCGCCCGCGGCCAGGATCACAACGTGCAGGGGCAGGGTCATCAAGACATTCCAGGCATGGAGATGTCCAAATTCTAGTCGCTGCGCCCCGTCGCGTCGTTGCCCGAATGCAGCGTTCGCCCGCGCTAACAGCGTTTGCGCCGCGCTGCCGCTAGGATAGGCGCCCCTTTCCTCTGCCCCGCACGCATGAGTCTGTTCCGCCAAGGCAGCCAGTTCATGATCATTGGCGCCCTGCAGCTGGCCGTCGATTGCGGCATCTTCATCGCCGCCACCGCCGCGGGCATGCCTGCGGTGCCCGCCAATCTGCTTGGACGCATCGGCGGCGCCATGCTCGGCTTCTGGCTCAACGGCCGCTACACGTTCGCCCAGCAAGGCGACGCGCGGCTGGGTTGGCGACGCTTCCGCCGCTTCGCGGCGATGTGGCTGACGCTCACCCTGATCAGCACCTGGCTGCTCTCGACCACGGTGGACCTACTCGGGCTGCGTCAGGCATGGCTGGCGAAACCGCTGGTCGAAGGCGGCCTGGCGATCGTGTCGTTCTTCCTGGGCCGGCATGTGGTGTATCGCTGATCGATGCATGCGCAGGCGCTGCGTAATTGCCCGGCCGTGTGGCGATATGACGCAGAAGGGACACTGCTTGCGCACAGGCGTCCAGCAGCAGAATAGCTGCATCGTCTCACGTGATGCTCGACCGCACGTAGGTCTTTGTAAGCTCTTCCACGGCATCCATGCCGCGTCGGATCCTCACGGTGAGCGAGCATGGACCAGTCGCGTTGGCCGGTGTGCGTGGCGTTCGACCAGGCTGCCAGCAACCTTTCTAGTGCAGCGTCCTCGCCGATTGCGTGACAGTGGACGGCAGGGATGCCGCCATCGCCCCCTCAGACGGGTTGACGCCGCGTTCCGCGAGCGACCAGGGCACCACGCCTTGGACACGCCCAGCGTTCGATCTGGACCGCTGACTGCATCCACCCAGATGCGGCCGACAAGCCCGCTGCACTCACCGTCAGGCGAACGCGCGCAGGGTTTGTCGGCCGCTCTGAAGCGCATGACAGCGAGTGGTTCATCGCAGACCGATTCCACCGCATCAGATCAGTGGCAAAAATCGCCCAGGCCACGCACCAGTGCCGCGCGATGCAGCGCATCCAGCTGCCACTGCTCTGCGTAATGCGCAGCGGCGCGCGCGGTGCTGGCCGGGCAGTCGGGCGCGCTGCGCGCTGAGGCCACATCGGCCAGCGCATCGAGCAATTCGCCCTGCAGTTGATCCAGGCGAGCGCGCAGCGCGGTGAGGTCCGGACGCGCAGTATTAGGCGCGCGTCCGCGCTCGCGCCAACGGTTCAGCAGCGCATACTGCACCGACTTGTTGGCCTCGATTTGCGCGCCAAAGAAACGCGCCGCGTCGTCGGCATCCAGCCCATGCGCCGGCGCCTGATCGCGCACGCTTTGCAACACAGCCGCCTCGCGCGCCTGATCCAACACCGGCTTGCCGCTGTCCCACTTGCTTAGCGCTACCGCGTCGCCAATGGCATTGCGCTGCACGATGCGGTCCATCAACAGATCCAGCGGCGGCTGGCTGCGCGCCGGCAATGCGCACCCCAGCAGTCCGGCGGCCAACAGGCCGCTCACCATGTACGCGCGAATGCCATCGATCGAACGGGTCATGCCACCTTCCTCAACGTGCCGGGATAACGTTGCCATGCACCGCTGCCGTGCCGCGATGCGCCAAGGCACGCAGTGTGCCTGCCGCACGCTGTGGCGGATTCGCGCACCCGCACGCAGCGCTCCAAAAACGAAAACGCCGACACGATGGCCGGCGTTTCGAACTTCTGATCTGCAGATGAACTTGCAACTGTCGGACGTGCACACCCACCCTGGAGGCGGGCAGGCCACCGCTTAGTGCTTGAGGTTGCGACGCAAGCGCTCCAGCGCCTGCAACTGCACTGTCGCTTCGGCCAGCTGACGCTGTGCCTCGGCCACGTCCACCGTGTTGCCACGATTGGCCAGCAGCCGCTCGGCCTCTTCCTTGACCTTGCGCACGGCCGCCTCGTCGATGTCCTGCGCACGCACCGCGGTGTCGACCAGAATGGTCACCACTTGCGGCTGCACTTCCAGGATGCCGCCGGAAATGGCGAAGTCCAGCTGTTCGCCATTGGCGGTGGTCACCACCACCTTGCCCGGCTTCAGGCGCGTGATCAGCGGCGCGTGCTTGGGCGCAATGCCCAGCTCGCCCAACTCGCCGGTGGCCACGACCAGCGTCGCCTCACCGTGGAAGATTTCCTTCTCGGCGCTGACGATGTCGCAACGGATAGTGCTCATGATGCCTCACTCTGTGAGGCGGGGAATCGGGAATCGGGATTCGGGAATGGGAAGAGCGCCTGGCTACGCACGCTTCCTGGTTCCCGCACTCCGACTCGCCTACAACCCGCCTTTACGATTCCCAATTCCCGATTCCCGATTCCCGATTCCAGCCGCGTAGCGGCCGGGATCCATCAGGCCTTGGCGCTCATCTTGTTGGCCTTCTCGACGGCTTCTTCGATGCTGCCGACCATGTAAAACGCCTGCTCCGGCAGGTGGTCGTATTCGCCGTCGCAGATTGCCTTGAAGCCGCGGATGGTGTCCTTCAACGACACGTACTTGCCCGGCGATCCGGTGAACACTTCGGCCACGTGGAAGGGCTGGCTGAAGAAGCGCTCGATCTTGCGTGCGCGCGACACCGACTGCTTGTCTTCTTCGCTCAGCTCGTCCATGCCCAGGATGGCGATGATGTCCTTCAGTTCTTTGTATTTCTGCAAGGTCTGCTGCACGCGCTGGGCGGTGTCGTAATGCTCGTGGCCGATCACCAGCGGGTCCATCTGGCGGCTGGTGGAGTCCAGCGGATCCACCGCCGGGTAGATACCCAGCGAGGCGATGTTACGGCTCAGCGTAACGGTCGAGTCCAAGTGGGCGAAGGTGGTCGCCGGCGACGGGTCGGTCAGGTCGTCCGCGGGCACGTACACGGCCTGGATCGAGGTGATCGAACCACTCTTGGTCGAGGTGATGCGCTCCTGCAGAACGCCCATCTCTTCGGCCAGGGTCGGCTGGTAGCCCACGGCCGACGGCATACGGCCGAGCAGCGCGGACACTTCGGTACCGGCCAGCGTGTAGCGGTAGATGTTGTCGACGAACAGCAGCACGTCCTTGCCCTTACCGCTGGCGTCCTTCTCGTCGCGGAAGTACTCGGCCATGGTCAGGCCGGTCAACGCCACGCGCAGACGGTTGCCCGGCGGCTCGTTCATCTGGCCGTACACCATCGCCACCTTGTCCAGGACGTTGGAGTCCTTCATCTCGTGGTAGAAGTCGTTGCCCTCGCGGGTACGCTCGCCCACGCCGGCGAACACGGACAAGCCGCTGTGCGCCTTGGCGATGTTGTTGATCAGTTCCATCATGTTGACGGTCTTGCCGACGCCGGCACCGCCGAACAGGCCGACCTTGCCGCCCTTGGCGAACGGGCACATCAGGTCGATGACCTTGATGCCGGTTTCCAGCAATTCGGTGCTGGACGACTGGTCTTCATACGACGGTGCGCCGCGATGGATTTCCCAATGGTCCGAGGCCTGCACGTCGCCAGCTTCGTCGATCGGGCGACCCAGCACGTCCATGATGCGGCCCAGCGTACCGGCGCCGACCGGCACCGAGATGGCGCGTTCGGTGTTGGTGGCGACCAGGTTGCGCTTCAGGCCGTCGGTGGAGCCGAGCGCAATCGTGCGCACGACGCCGTCGCCGAGCTGCTGCTGCACTTCCAGGGTGATTTCGGTGCCGTCGACCTTCAGCGCGTGATACACCTTCGGCACTTCATTGCGCGGGAATTCGACGTCGACGACCGCGCCGATGATCTGAACGATCTTGCCCTGACTCATTTGGATAACTCCACTAATGTCTGTTCGATTCTTGTGTCGGGAATAGGGAAACGGGAATCGGGAATGGGAAGATCAAGTGCTGCTGCCTCGACCATTCCCGATTCTCCATTCCCTATTCCCCGCTATACGGCCGCTGCGCCGCTGACGATTTCCGAAATTTCCTGGGTGATCGCCGCCTGACGTGCCTTGTTGTAGACCAGTTGCAAGGTGCCGATCATCTTGTTGGCGTTGTCGCTGGCGGCCTTCATCGCCACCATGCGCGCGGCATGTTCGGAAGCCACGTTTTCCAGTACGGCCTGGTACACCAGCGACTCGATGTAACGCGTCATCACGTGCTCCAGCACGCTGGCGGCATCGGGTTCATACAGGTAATCCCAATCGTGATGCGCAACTTTGTGCTCGGCGGCCGGCAGCGGCAGCAGCTGATCGAAGCTGGCCTTCTGCGTCATGGTGTTCACGAAGCGGTTGTAGACCAGATACACGCGGTCCACCTTGCCTTCGATGAAGGCATCGATCATCACCTTGATCACGCCGATCAGCTGCTCCACCTGCGGGCTGTCGCCCAGGTGGGTCACGCTGCCGACCATGTTGACCTTGATGCGGCGGAAGAAGGCCGAGGCCTTCTGGCCGATGGTCACCACGTCGATTTCGGCACCGGTGTCCTGCCAGGGGCGCACTTCGCCCAGCATCTTGCGGAACAGGTTGTTGTTCAGACCGCCGGCCAGACCGCGGTCGGACGAGATCACGATGTAACCGACCCGCTTGACCTGCTCGCGCTCGATCAGGAACGGATGCTGGAAATCAGTGCTGGCCTGCGCCAGATGCCCGATCACCTGCTTCATCGCCTGCGCATACGGACGCGAGGTCTTCATGCGCTCTTGCGCCTTGCGGATCTTGGAGGCCGAGACCATTTCGAGCGCGCGCGTCACCTTGCGGGTGTTCTGCACGCTCTTGATCTTGGTTTTGATTTCGCGTCCGCCTGCCATACTCGCTCGCTTCGCTCGCTTAGTGGGAATGGGGAATCGTGAATCGGGAATTGGCACAGCCAACTCCGCCTTGACGATTCCCTATTCTCTATTCCCGATTCCCGCAGCTGGATTTACCAGCTGCCCGTGGTCTTGAACTCTTCGATGCCCTTCTTGAAGCTGGCTTCGATGTCGTTGTCCCAACCGCCGGTGCTGTTGATCTTGGAGACCAGCTCGCCCTGGGTGTTGGCGAAGTGCGCGTGCAGGCCTTCTTCGAACGCCAGCAGCTTGTTGACCGGCACGTCATCGAGGTAACCCTCGTTGACGGCATAGATCGACAGCGCCTGGTTGGCGATGGACATCGGCGCGTACTGCTTCTGCTTCATCAGCTCGGTGACGCGCTGACCGCGCTCGAGCTGCTTGCGGGTGGCTTCGTCCAGGTCCGAGGCGAACTGCGCGAACGCCGCCAGCTCGCGGTACTGCGCCAGCGAGATACGGATGCCGCCGGACAGCTTCTTGATGATCTTGGTCTGCGCTGCACCACCGACGCGCGACACCGAGATACCGGCGTTCACGGCCGGACGGATACCGGCATTGAACAGGTCGGTTTCCAGGAAGATCTGGCCGTCGGTGATCGAGATCACGTTGGTCGGCACGAACGCGGACACGTCGCCGGCCTGCGTTTCGATGATCGGCAGCGCGGTCAGCGAACCGGTCTTGCCGGTCACCGCACCGTTGGTGAACTTCTCCACGTACTCCTCGGACACGCGCGCAGCGCGCTCCAGCAAACGGGAGTGCAGATAGAACACGTCGCCCGGGTAGGCTTCGCGGCCCGGCGGGCGCTTGAGCAGCAGCGAGATCTGGCGATAGGCCACGGCCTGCTTGGACAGATCGTCGTACACGATCAGCGCATCTTCGCCGCGGTCCATGAAGTACTCGCCCATGGTGCAGCCGGCATACGGGCTGATGTACTGCATCGCGGCCGATTCGGACGCGGTCGCAGCCACCACTACGGTGTGCGCCAGCGCGCCGTTTTCTTCCAGCTTGCGCACGATGTTGGCAACGGTCGAGGCCTTCTGGCCGATCGCCACGTACACGCACTTGATGCCGGTGCCCTTCTGGTTGATCACCGCGTCGATCGCCAGCGCCGTCTTGCCGGTCTGACGGTCGCCAATGACCAGCTCGCGCTGGCCACGGCCGATCGGAATCATCGCGTCGACAGACTTGTAACCGGTCTGCACCGGCTGGTCGACCGACTTGCGCCAGATCACGCCGGGCGCAACGCGCTCCACCGGTGCGGTCTGGGTGGCGCCCAGCGGGCCCTTGCCGTCGATCGGCTCGCCCAGTGCGTTGACCACGCGACCCAGCAGCTCCGGGCCCACAGGCACTTCCAGGATGCGGCCGGTGGTCTTGGCCACGTCGCCTTCGCGCAGGCTTTCGTAGTCGCCCAGCACCACGGCGCCGACCGAATCGCGCTCCAGGTTCAGTGCCAGCGCGAAGGTGTTGTTCGGCAGTTCGATCATTTCGCCCTGCATCACGTCGGCCAGGCCGAAGATGCGCACGATGCCGTCGGACACGCTGGTCACGGAGCCTTCGTTGCGCGACTCTGCGGACAGCTTGACCGCTTCGATGCGGGTCTTGATCAGGTCGCTGATTTCGGAGGGGTTGAGCGTGGTTGCCATCGTTCAGTCCTAGGTGCCGGCCGCGAGGGCCGTGCGTTTATGTGAATTCAGTGGGCGAGCGAGCTTTGCAGACGCGCAAGCTTGCCCTTCAGCGAGCCGTCGATGACCACGTCGCCGGTGTCGATCACCGCGCCGCCGATCAGCGACGCATCGACTGCGGTGGTGATGTCCACGTCGCGGCCAAAGCGCTTCTTCAGCGCAGCAGCGATCGTGTCGAGTTCGGTCTGGCTCATTGCAGCGGCCGAGGTCACCGTCGCCTTGACGACATGTTCGGCCTCGGCACGCAGGTGTTCGTACAAGCCTGCAACTTCCGGCAGCAGCGACAGCCGCTGCGCATCGGCCAGCACGCCGAGGAAACGCAGATAGTCCTCGCCCGCCTGCGGCGGGGCCAGCAGCGTCACTGCCTGTTCCTGGCCCAGGGCCGGGTCGAGCAGCAATGCGGCCACGCGCGGGTCGCCGGCCACCTGCGCCGAAAACGCCAGCGCATCGGACCAGGGCGCGAAGTTGCCGCCCTCACGCGCGATCGCAAACGCGGCACGGCCGTAGGGACGGGCAAGGGTGAGGGCCTGACTCATCGCTTAAATCTCCGCCGCCAGCTCGTCGAGCAGCGCCTTGTGGGCGTTGGCATCGATTTCGCGCTTGAGCAGCTTTTCTGCACCGCTGACGGCCAGCACCGAGACCTGCTTGCGCAGCTCCTCGCGGGCACGCGTGGCGGATGCGTCGATTTCGGTCTGCGCCAGATCCTTCTGACGGTTGGCTTCGGCAATTGCCTCCAGCTTGGCCGCTTCGATGATCTGGTTGGCGCGCGCATGGGCCTGATCGATGATCTCGTTGGCCTTGGTGCGTGCGTCCTTCAGTGCTTCATTGACCTTTTCCTGCGCCTGCGCCAGATCCTTCTGACTACGGTCGGCCGCAGCCAGACCTTCAGCAATCTTTTGCTGACGCTCTTCGATCGCCTGCAGCAGCGGCGGCCAGATTTTGGTCGCGACGATCCAGATCAGACCGGCGAAGGCCAGCGCCTGGGCAAAGATGGTAAGGGTGATATCCATGGGTCGCTCAATCGCTGTTTAGGGGTGAAAGCGCCACCGCGCGGCGGCGCTTTCCGACCTTCATCCGCGGATGCAACCGCCAAGGGCGGCATCCACATCCTGCTACCGCTGGATCAGCCGGCAGCCTGCGACAGACGCTCGATGAACACCTGGGCCAGCGGGTTGGCGAAGGCGAACAGCAGGCCGACAGCGACGCTGATGATGAACGCGGCGTCGATCAGGCCGGCGGTGATGAACATACGAACCTGCAGCACCGGGATCAGCTCCGGCTGGCGCGCAGCCGATTCCAGGAACTTGCCAGCCATGATGGCCAGACCGAGGCCGGCACCCAGCGCGGCCAGGCCGATCATGATGCCGACGGCGAGGACGGTGGAGCTCTGGACTTGAGCGAGGTTGGTCAGGACGGCGAGGTACATGGTGATCTCCGAACGAAAGTTTCTAAGGGTGATGGATGAAGCGGAATGAAGCAGATGAAGGGTGACGCAAACTCAGTGACTGTCTTCGGCCAGGCTCAGATACACGATCGACAGCATCATGAAAATGAAGGCCTGCAGCGGAATCACCAGCAGGTGGAACAGCATCCAGCCCAGGCCGAATGCGCCGCCAGCGACCATGCCGGCGATGCCCGCACCGCCCAGCACCCAGATCAGCAGGAAGACGATCTCGCCGCCGAACATGTTGCCGAACAGTCGCATCGCCAACGAAATCGGCTTGCTCAGCCACTCGACGATGTTCAAGAGCAGGTTGAACGGCATCATCCACTTGCCGAACGGCGCCGTCAGGAATTCCTTGGCCATGCCGCCTACGCCCTTGGAGCGCAGCGAGAACACGATCATCAGGAAGAACACGCTGATCGACATGCCCAAGGTGGCGTTGACGTCGGCGGTCGGCACCGGCTTCCAGGCGTGCACGCCGGCCCAGCCCAGCGGGATGGCGATGAAATCGGCCGGAATCATCTTGATGAGGTTCATCAACAGGATCCAGAAGAAGATGGTGATCGCGATCGGCGTCACCAGCTTGCTGCTGCCGTGGTAGGTGTCCTTGGCCTGGCGATCGACGAATTCCAGGCAAATTTCAACAAATGCCTGCCACTTGCCCGGCACGCCGGCCGTGGCATTGCGGGTCGCCGTCCAGAACGCCAGGACCATGACCAGACCCATCAACACCGCCATGATCAGGGTGTCGAGGTGGATGGTCCAAAACGTGCCGCCACCATCGCGAACCGGAACGATCAGGTTCTGCAAGTGATGCTGGATATAGGAGGTAGGTGTTGCTGCCTCGCCCGCCATGTGTCCGGAGCCCTTTAAGTTCGAATCAACGCCTGGCCAGAGCCAGAACCTGAAAAATCAGCCCGATGGCGATACCCGCCAACAAAGCCAGAGGAGGCAGCCGCCACAGGCCGAAGCCG
Organism: Xanthomonas cissicola; assembly: GCF_008801575.1. Taxonomy (GTDB): domain Bacteria; phylum Pseudomonadota; class Gammaproteobacteria; order Xanthomonadales; family Xanthomonadaceae; genus Xanthomonas; species Xanthomonas cissicola. Next base: position 70,631 of record NZ_VZPL01000003.1, read on the forward strand.
AGCGCCAGCGCCACGAAAACCAACACCCACTTCAGCACCATCGCCAGAATCAGCCGCACCATGGCGATGCCCGCTGCCTGGATACCGCCACCTAGCGCGGTACGTGCCGCAACCCAACCGCCCAGCACTGTCGCAAATCCGGTCAATGCCAGACCTGCAGCGTAACGGGGACCGACCAACAGCAACCCCAGACTAGTTATAGCTACGGCAGCAAGCGGATATACCGCAGCGCGCAGCATCAACCGCCGACCCGCGTCAACGGAGTTCAGCACTACGGTTACCTTACGTGTGAATGAGTGGGAAGCGCAGTTGCGCCTCGTCGAGCCGCGAAAGTATAGCAATGGGACAAATTGCGAGACAACCGGCAGAGGTCATCGCTTGCTGCGATGCACCACATGGCGGCCGCCGCGGCGGGTGGGAACTTTGCCACAAACCGGCGGTCAGAACTTGCGAGGCCTGCACATCCTCGTCGAAAGGTACCGCCGCAGGCCGCGTCTAGGAGCCCTGGGAGACCGGGGCTCCTGCTTTGGTACGCATTTTGTCGCACCCTGCGACCTTCCCATCGACGGTCCAATCGAGTCCTTGGCTCGAACGGCCTGCAGACGACCGTGGCAGCGACGCTGTACGCATCCGTGACTCGACCAACGCATTAGCGCAAGCGGACCGTTTTGTCCGATTGCTATGACTGCCTTCACGCTGATTGGACAGCTTCTTCACTTTTGAAAGACGCGCACTTATCGACCATGCGCTGCACAGGCCGAACCGCCTGACCATTCTAAGAATTCGGAGCTCCCATGAAACACCTCCTCGCACTGGCGATCCCGTGCGTGCTGGCCGTCGCCTACGCCGCGCCCGCACACGCCGAAGACACCGATGACCGCTTCCAGCTCCGCCTCGGCGCGATGAATGTCGACAACGACAACACCCTGCGCGGCAACACGCTGCTGGCTGGCAACAACGTCTCGGTCAACGAAGACTTCAAGCTGGGCGGCAAGGAATGGGAGCCGCGCGTGGATGGCGTGTTCCGCATCAGCACCCGTCAGCGCCTGATCTTCGACTACTTCAAGTACGACAAAGATCGCCGCGAGACGCTGAGCCAGGATCTGAGCGCCGGTGGCGTCACCGTGCCGTCCGGTAGCTTCATCAAGGGCGAGCTGAAGTACCAGGTCGCGACCCTGGTGTACGACTACTCGGTGATCGATTCTCCGGAATTCAGCCTGGGCCTGCAGATTGGCGCCGAGTACGCCAAGGTCGAAGCCAATGCCTACGCCGATCTGGGCACGTTGTTCAGTGGCGACGTCTTGGACGAAAGCGAAGACGGCGTTGCGCCGGTCGTCGGCATCCGCTTCACCGCACGTCCCAGCGAGCATTGGCTGTTCAATGTGCAGGGCCAGTACCTCAACACCAGCTGGGGCGACTTCGGCGACTACGACGGCGACCTGAGCCGCGCCAACGCGATTGCCGAATACCGCTTCACCAAGAACTTCGGCATCTTCGCCGGCTACGACTGGTTCAAGCTGGACGTGGACCGCGAGGGCAGCGACGGCCTGGTCGGCCTGAAGCAGGAGTTCAAGGGCCCGGTGGCGGGCGTGACGTTCGCGTTCTGATTCTTCGGGACCCGGAACCGGGACCCGAAGACAGCTTCATGCAGAACCCCGCAGCGATGCGGGGTTCTGTCGTTTAACGGGTGCGCAACAAGTAACCGACGCGGTGGCAGCCACACGGCACAGCGGATACACGCTCAGGGCGGCTTGGTCGCACCCGCTACCAACAGATGCCGGTGCGTGGTGCAGTAGCACTCGTCGTGCCAACCGTAGTGCGGGTCGGTGCAGATCGCGTGCTGCACCGTCGCCGGCAGCGACGCCGCGTCGCTGCGCAGGTCGCGCTTCAGCGACACCAACACCGAGCCCGGATGCGGCCAGTCGGTCCGCCGCGGCGGCTCGGCTATGCGGTTGCCGCTGGCCAGTTCGCGCTGCAGCAGCGCCTGCAGTTCGGGACACAGATTGCCCTGCCCCACGGCGACCTCCACGCAACGAGTCACCACCGCGGCGACCGCGCCACGCGTGGCGGCACGGTCGTGCGGAGCGACGTCACTTCTTCTTGGGGATGTACAGATCGGTGATGGTGCCGTCGTAGACCTCGGCGGCCATGCCGACCGACTCGCTCAGGGTCGGATGCGCGTGGATGGTGTGGCCGATGTCTTCGGCCTCGGCCCCCATCTCGATCGCCAGGCCGATTTCGGCCAGCAGGTCGCCGGCATGCACGCCGACGATGGCGCCGCCGATCACGCGATGGGTCTGTTCATCGAAGATCAGCTTGGTGAAGCCCTCGGTGCGGCCGATGCCGATCGCGCGGCCGCTGGCGGCCCACGGGAACTTGGCCACGCCCACCTTCAGGCCCTTGGCCTTGGCTTCGGTTTCGGTGACGCCGACCCAGGCGATTTCCGGGTTGGTGTAAGCCACCGACGGGATCACCCGCGCCACCCATTCCTTTTTCTCGCCGGCAGCCACTTCGGCGGCCAGCTTGCCTTCGTGGGTGGCCTTGTGCGCCAGCATCGGGTTACCGACGATGTCGCCGATGGCGAAGATGTGCGGCACGTTGGTGCGCATCTGCCGATCGACCGGAATGAAGCCGCGCTCGGTGATGGTGACGCCGGCCTTTTCCGCACCGATCTTCTTGCCGTTCGGGCTACGGCCCACGGCGACCAGCACGCGGTCGTACGCGGTGGCCTGCAGACCGGGCTTTTCGCCTTCCACAGCCGCCTCGAAGGACACCGTGATGCCGCTCTTGTCGGCCTTGACGTCGGTGGCCTTGGTCTTGAGATGGACTTCGACGCCCTGCTTTTTCAGGCGGTCGGCCAGCGGCTTGACCAGGTCCTTGTCGGCGCCCGGCATCAGCTGGTCCATGAACTCGACCACGGTCACCTTGCTGCCGAGCGCGCTGTACACCGTGGCCATTTCCAGGCCGATGATGCCGCCGCCGACCACCAGGAGGGTCTTGGGAATGTCGTGCAGCTCCAGCGCGTCGGTGGAGTCCATCACGCGCTTGTCGTCCCACGGGAAGTTGGGCAGCTTCACTGCCTGCGAGCCGGCGGCGATGATGCAGTGCTCGAAGCGCAGCAGCTGGGTCTTGCCGTCGTCGCCGACGATTTCCAGCTCGTTGGGCGAGACGAAGCTGGCCACGCCGGTCACGGTGCGCACCTTGCGCTGCTTGGCCATGCTGGCCAGGCCGCCGGTGAGCTTGCCGACCACTTTTTCCTTGTACTCGCGCAGCTTGTCCAGGGTGATCTTGGGCTGACCGAAGTCCACGCCGAAGTCGCCGGCATGGGCCACTTCATCGATCACCGCGGCGGCATGCAGCAGCGCCTTGGACGGGATGCAGCCGACGTTGAGGCAGACACCGCCCAGGCTGGCGTAGCGCTCGATCAGCACCGTGTCCAGGCCCAGGTCGGCCGCGCGGAACGCAGCGGTGTAGCCGCCGGGGCCGGCGCCGAGCACCACCATCTTGCATTCGATGTCGGCCGGCTTGCCGCTGGCCAGCGCCGGTTTGGGCGCGGCCGGCTCTGCCGGGGCGCGGTGCGACGGCGTCACCGGCGGCTTGCTGCCCGGTGCGGCGGCAGGCGCTGCAGCGGCCGGGGCGGCCTTGGGTTCGGCCTTGGCCGGCGCGACAGCCTCGCCTTCGGTTTCGAGCAGCAGCACGAGCGCGCCTTCGGACAGGGTGTCGCCGACCTTGACCTTGAGTTCCTTGACCACCCCGGCGGCCGAGGACGGCACTTCCAGCGTCGCCTTGTCCGATTCCAGCGTTACCAGTCCCTGGTCCTTGGCCACGCTGTCGCCAACGGCGACCAGCACTTCGATGACGGGGACATCGCTGTAATCGCCGATGTCGGGAACCTTGATTTCAATGACCGCCATTTGCTTCTCCTGTAGCTCAACCGGCCGTGCCGGCAAGCGTCTGCTGGAGTTCATCCAGCGACGATTCGATTTGGGTCCAGCGCTTGTCGCGCTTCTTTTCCTTGCCTTCGCTGGCTTCGATCAGCAGCGCGGCCTGTTTCAGCAGCAACTCGCCGGCGCCGCAGCTGGGGCGAGCGCCGCTGTAGCGCACGCCATCGACCTGGAACGAGAGCACTTCGCCCTCGCTCACCGGGGCGGTGCGTCCGTTCGGTGCGAGCTGGGTCAGCGTGTTGGTCCAGTTGCTGACCAAGCGCTTGGCCAGGGCCGCCGGAATCGGGATCTCGACCGTTTCCGGGGTCTGCTCGGTGCGGAACTGCACGCTGCCGCGGTCAGTCTGGCTGACCCAGCTGTAGACGCGCTCGTCGGCGCGGCTATGCCGCAGGGTCCAGTCGGCGCCCTCCTTGCCCGGTACCAACGACACCGCGCTCTCCACGCCACGTGTGGGCAGGGTCAGCAACGACAAGGCGGGCTTGGTGCCGCCATCCAGCAGCGTGGTGACGGCCGTGCCGTAGTTGCCCACGGCCGGCGGCCAGCCGCGGCCGAGCGTGCTCTCGCATTCGCGTGCGGCCGCGGTTGTCCACGGCAGCACGCCGAGCGCGGCGATGGTCAGCAGCGCGGCCCTCACAGCAGGACGCGACGCATGTCGGCCAGCACCTGGCTGAGATAGGTGGTGAAACGGGCTGCCAGGGCGCCGTCGATGACCCGGTGGTCGTAGCTCAGCGACAACGGCAGCATCAGCTTCGGCGCGAAATCCTTGCCGTTCCAGACCGGCTGCATCGCCGACTTGGACACGCCCAGGATCGCCACTTCCGGCGCATTGATGATCGGCGTGAACGCCGTGCCGCCGATGCCGCCGAGCGAGCTGATCGAGAAGCAGCCGCCGCTCATGTCGGCCGGGCCTAGCTTGCCGTCGCGCGCCTTCTTGGCCAGCTCGCCGCTTTCCTGCGCGATCTGCAACACGCCCTTCTTGTCGACATCGCGGATCACCGGCACGACCAGGCCGTTCGGCGTATCGGCCGCAAACCCGATATGGAAGTACTTCTTCAGGGTAAGGTTTTCGCCGGCCGCATCCAGCGAGGCGTTGAACTCGGGGAACTTCTTCAGCGCCGCGGCGCTGGCCTTGACCAGGAAGGCGAGCATGGTGAGCTTGATGCCGGCCTTCTCGTTCTCTTTGTTGAGCGCCACGCGCAGGGCTTCCAGGTCGGTGATGTCGGCCGACTCGAACTGGGTGACGTGCGGAATCATTGCCCAGTTGCGCGCCAGGTTGGCACCGGAAATCTTCTTGATGCGCGACAGCGACTGGGTCTCGGTCTCGCCGAACTTGCTGAAGTCCACCTTCGGCCACGCCAGCAGGTTCAGGCCATTGCCGCCACCGGCCGGCGCGGCACCGGCTGCGGCAGGTGCGCCGCCGCTGAGTGCGGCCTTGACGAAGCGCTGCACGTCTTCACGGGTGATGCGGCCGCCCTTTTCGCTGCCCTTGAGCTGATTCAGGTCCACGCCCAGTTCGCGTGCGAACACGCGCACCACCGGGCTGGCGTACGGCACCTTGGACGGCAGCACGCTGTCGGCATCGAAGGTCACCGGCGGGCTGCTCGGGTTGCCTGCGGACGGCTGGCCGCCCTGCGCTGCCGGCGTGCCGGTGCCGGAACGCGCGCCCTGCACTTGCGCGATTTCGCGCTGGGCCAGCTTGTCCGGCTCGGCCGGGACGGCAACCGGCTCGACCTTGCCCGCGGTTTCGGCGGTGTCGGTGGTGGGCTTGGCCGGCGACTGCGCCGCACCGGCGCCGCCGTCGGCGGCTGCAATGATCGCCACCACATTGCCCTGCGAGAGCGTGTCGCCGACCTTGACCTTGAGTTCCTTGACCACGCCGGCGGCCGAGGACGGGACTTCCATCGTGGCCTTGTCCGATTCCAGCGTGACCAGGCTCTGGTCCTTGGCGACGGTATCGCCCACGGCCACCAGCACTTCGATCACCGGGATGTCGGTGTAATCGCCGATATCGGGCACACGCGCTTCGATCAGGCCGCCGCCGTCCGAAGAGGCCGCAGGCGCAGCAGATTCGGCCCTGGCAGCCGGTGCCGGGGCGGCGGCGGGCGCAGCCTTGGCCGGTGCGGCGGGCGCAGCGGCAGCGGCGGGCTTGGCGGCAGCGGCGCCGGCGTCGGCCACTTCGATCAATGCCACCAGCGCGCCCTGCGAGAGCGAATCGCCGACCTTGACCTTGATCTCCTTGACCACGCCAGCCACCGACGAAGGCACTTCCATGGTGGCCTTGTCCGATTCCAGCGTGACCAGGCTCTGGTCCTTTCTGACCGTATCGCCGACGGACACCAGCACCTCGATTACCGGGACGTCGCTGTAGTCACCGATATCGGGGACAAGTGCTTCCTTGATTTCGGCCATACGGGGAACTCCGGCAACAGAATGGGGAAACCCCTATTGTGGCCGGCTGCGGGCCGCAGCGCCAACCATTGCCGTGCAAAAAGTCGCGCGCCAGGCAGGATGCAGCGTCCGCATGCATGCGCACGCCGCTCATTTCGTCGCGCGCCGATCGACCCGCAACAGTTGCAGTGGCTCGCCCGACGGCAAACGATACGCCAGCGCATTGTCCAACCCATCGAGCGCTTCCAGGCGCTGGCACAACTGCTGCGCGCGCGGCCGCAATGCACGCGCCTGCGGCTCGACCAGGCGCTCGACGCGCGCCTCCATGCCATCGAGCGAACGCAGCTGCACATCATTTCCGGTGATTGCGGACTGCACCGCACCGGCCCCCACATCGCCGATCAGCTGCGGCAGCAGCTCGGCGACCAGCGCGCCGATGTCGTCGTCGATATCGATCGGGGTCAGCTGGCTTTTGCTGAAACTCTGATTCAAGCGCACATCGATCTTCTCGCGCACGTTTGCCAGCTGCAGGCGCGTGGCGTCCGGGCTGCGACTGAAGCCGGCGGCCACCTCGCCCAATGCGGTGATTGCGATATCGGCCGCTTCGCGCCCGACTGCCTGCGCCAGTGGCACCGCATCGCGGGTCTGGCGCTCGAACTGGATCAGGCGGGCGCGATCGTCTGCGCTCAATGCCACCCAGCGGTCGTCGACGAATAGAGCGCCCTGGCGCATCACCAGCCGCTGCGGCGTGCCTGATCCGCGGATCAGGATCAGGCTGCGTGCGTTGAGCGTGAGGTCGTAATCGCTGTCGACCTCGCAGTGCAGGTCCTGGTCCTTGGCAGCGGCCACCCCTGCGCCGCTCAACAGCCCGAACAGCACAGCTGCTGCCATCGTGATTGCGTGTTTGATTGCCATCTGGCCACTCCGTTGTGGGCTGGCGGCAGCATGCCCGCACCTCTGGCACGCAGGCCTGTGCCGGAGGCTGGCATGACTTCTGGCCACTGGCCGCCACGCGCGCAGCGCAGGTGTCGACAGCAGGCGGGCGGCGTGCATCAACCATCAGTGCGCGGCACTGCGACGGCGGCGTGGTTCGCTGCGACGCTCGCATTCCACACCGACCTCGCGTCGTGTCACCTCGGCTAGCGCACCGCGTCGCAAAGGGGTTGCCAGGCTGCCGCCAGCCGCGGCAGCGACCAGGCGGCATTGGCCGGGCTGGTGGATGGCAACGCGACGACTGGCAGCGCGCAACGCTGCGCCGATAGCAGCGGCTGGACGTGCCGGCGCCAGGCCTGTGCTGCCGCAGTGCCATTGCAGGCCACCATGCGCAGCTGCGGCAGCGTAGCCAGCAACGCGGGCAGCGGATTGACCACGATGCTCGCCGCCACAATGGACGTATCCAGACTGCCACGCCGCTCGCATTGGCCGATGACATCCCACAGGCCCACGCGATGGTCGAGCAATGCATGCAAGCGCAGTGCATAGCTTTCGGCTGTATCAATGCCCAACAGGGCATGCATCAGCGGCCAGAAACGATTGCGTGGATGCGCGTAGTAACGCGCGGCTTCCAGTGATGCGACACCGGGCATCGAACCAAGCAGCAACACCCTGCAATCGCTGCGAATGTGCGCTGGCAAGCCTCGGCTGAGGTGTTTTTCCGTCACGGCAATCGCATCTGCGTGAATGTCTTTTTCAGACTGCATGACGTAACGGCGGCCTTCTTGGGGTAATTCCTGAACAAACGAAATTTTAGCGGGCCACAGGTGGGCGTGGATTCAGATTTTTAGGAATAGTTTTGGCGCGGCCCACTCCACGGGCCTAACAACAAGACGAGGAGACCCTTATGCGTTCCATTTCCATCCTGAGCCTGGCTGCTGTATCTGCACTTGCGATTGCACCGTCCGCGTTCGCGCAGGACACCACCTATACCGGCGACACCTCCTCGACTTCTTCCAGCACGCTGTCCACCAGCGGCGATACCGCCTCCGGCAAGCACTGGGCCGTGGTCGGTGGCGTGGCACTGCTGAACCCCAAGAACAACCCGGCTCCGGGCCTTGACGTCGATGGTGGCCCGGCACCGACGCTGAGCGCCAGCTACTACATCAACGACAACTGGGCCGTCGAACTGTGGGGCGCAGCGGACAAGTTCAACCACCGTGTCAACGCCGATGGCGTGGGCAAGGTCGGTACCGTCGAGCAGCAGCCGATCGCCATCAGCGGTCAGTACCACTTCGGCGAAGCCGACAATGTGTTCCGCCCGTTCGTGGGCGTGGGCTACTACGAGTCGAACTTCAGCAACGAGAAGATCGACGCAGCCTCGACCACCGGCGATCACGTGGGTCTGAGCACCGCCAAGGGCGTCATCGGCACCGTTGGTGTGGACATGAACATCAACTCCACCTGGTTCGCGCGTGCCGACGCCCGCTACATGCGTTCGCGTCCGGAACTGCGCGTGGGTGGCCAGGGCACCGGCAGCGAGCTGGAACTGGATCCGTGGACCGTTGGCTTCGGCATCGGTGCGCACTTCTAAGCACGCCGCTGCCCGCCAGGGCTTTGGTTGAACAAAAACGGGCCGAAAGGCCCGTTTTTTGTGCGTGGTGCAAGCTGCGTAAATTGCGGGCCATTACGACCGAGCTCTGAGGTGCTGTGCCAGCCCTCCACGTGCGCATGCGCATAGTGACGTGCCTAGGTGTACCGGCTCTGCTTCAGCGCGTCTCATGCATCTGTGACTCCATGCACCTGCATGCGTCGACGCGGCTGTTTGCATGCGTCGAACACCATCACCTTATGCACCCTCAAACGCACTCACCGCCAATACACGCTGCCGCGCAGACGTGCGCTGCGCCAGCGCCACCACAGCAAGGTGGCATAGGCGAGCGCGTAACCGAGCAAGACGCCGGCAGCGCCGAGCAGGCTGGCATGACTAAGCCACCCCTCGGTTGGCCAGGCGACGCCCTGCCAGGCGCTACGCCAGCCCTGCACCATCCCGGCGATCACCCGCACCACGACCAACGCGGTCAAGGCCAACACCAGCCACAGGTTGGGCCGGTAAAACAGCCCTTGCGTGGTGCGTTCGAAGCGGGTCAGGCGCAGCGCCAACGCCCCGAGCGCCAACCCGCAGACCCAGCCGAACGCGGCGTGGCTGATCGCGCCGGGCCAGAACGCCGCCGCGATCACGCTGAAGATCGCAAACAGCACGCTGGAGATACCCGCCGACACCAGGTTGATCATCAGCAGCCAGCCACGCGCCTGACGACGTGCAGTCCCCATGCGAAACCGCTGAAGCAGCGACAACGGGAACACCACCACGAACACCGCCAGGGCAATGATGACGGCCAGCGGGATGGCGAGCAGCAAAGGCATTGAGTGAGTGCCGGAGAAAGATGGCCGATGACGCTACTACGCGGACGTGCAGCGGCGCGTGTTCGGCCAATCGATTCCCATCTGCGGCGCAGCGAACGCGCTCGGCTGGGGCGGGGGAAGCGGTAGCTTGAAAACCGCTGGCAAGGATCGGGCGCATCCTGCCGAAAATCTTCGACGACCACACAGACCTCATTGGCAGGTTGACGCAGAGCTGCGATCTGCGCGCCGTTTAGCAAGGACGGCACCCCGCCTGGCGAGCTGAAACTGGATCGGTGGGACTGTTGACCTCGGTACCGGCGCGCGCCTCCAAACGATCAAAATCCGATGTTCGAAAATAAGGTCCTGCGGATCCGTTTTCTTCGATGCAGAACACTTCGTTTTCCAGACCCATCGGTTCGGCAGCGGGCGCGTCTTCATGCAGGGACGATGCGAGGATCGATACGTGTATCGCCGACGGTCCTGATTCCATGAAGCCGGCTTCCATCAGACCCGACACATCCACCAGCACCACCTACACTGCGGAGCCGCCGCCGTCGGCCGATCCAGCCGACGGGAGTGCGGCATGGCCAGCGCCCCATCCCGATTGCCAGGGGTTGTCACGCCAAAGACCCAGAAAGCGTGTTGCCGACACCGCGGGCGATCGCGATGGCGCACGGGCCGGCAGCCATGCGCGCCCATGTCACAGCGACGCGTTCGCGATCCCGGACGGCTTTACCAGGGAGCAGATCCAGCCATTTCGCGATCTGGAACGACAATACGCCACGCTGTTCCAAACATCCCATGTCTGCGCAGTCCAATCTGCACGCGACATCCAAGCCAGCCGGACAATGGATGTGGAGATGGACGAATGTGCCGTCATCAATCTCGCGCACGATGGATTTGATTCGATCGGCACGCACGGCTTGTCTTCATGCGTCTGCATTTGTGCGAAAGGAAAGAATCCTCGCGGCCACGACATCCTGGGCCTGCTGCATTATTCCGGAATACAGGATGCACAGGATGCACAGGATGCGCTTTCCGAAATCCGGGACGATATGCGGGAAGAAGGCGCGCAAGAACCCGACATATTCCTGGTAGGCGGCATGATCTCCAACCAAGACGAGCTGGGCAGCTTCGAAATCGAGAGAGATCTGCTGGCGCTGCAGCGCCCCTTCAATATCGTAGGCGCCAAACTTCATCCCAGCATGAGCGATCGCAATGGTGAGGAAAATGCCATCAACCTGGTCATGACGGCCAATGGCATCTACTACTACAAGTCGTGGTAAAAACGCCTCGATGCGAAGGCGCCGCCTGTGCTCAAAACGCCGGCAGCACCGCGCCCTTGTACTTCTGCTCGATAAAGGCTTTCACTTCTGGGCTGGTCAGCGCTTTGGCCAGTTTCTGCACGCGCGCATCGTCCTTGTTGTCGGCGCGCGCCACCAGGAAGTTGACGTACGGCGAATCCTTGCTTTCGATCGCCAGAGCATCGCGGGTGGGGTTGAGCCCGGCGTCGAGCGCGTAGTTGGTGTTTATCAGCGCCAGATCGACCTGGTCCAGTACGCGCGGCAGCATCGCCGAATCGAGTTCGCGGAATTTGAGGTGCTTGGGGTTCTCGACGATGTCGCGCTGGCTGGACAGCGCGTTGCTCGGGTCCTTGAGTTTGATCACCCCGGCCTTGTCGAGCAGGATCAACGCGCGGCTGTTGTTGCTCGGGTCGTTGGGGATCACCACGTCGGCACCGGTGGGCAGTTCGGCCAGCGCCTTGAAGCGGCGCGAATAGGCACCGAACGGCTCGATATGCACGCCGACGACGGTGACCAGCTGGCTCTTGCGGTCACGGTTGTACGCATCCAGATAGGGCTCGGTCTGGAAGTAGTTGACGTCGATCTGCTTCTGCACGACCTGGTCGTTGGGCTGCACGTAGTCGTTGAACACCCGCACATCGAGCTTGACGCCCTGCTTGGCCAGCAGCGGTTCGACCACTTCCAGGATTTCGGCATGCGGCACCGCCGTGGCGGCCACGGTCAGGGTGTCGCCGCCGCTGCCACTGCCGCCACTGCCGCCGCCACAGGAGGCCAACGCCAGTGTGGCGGCTGCCAGGAAGGAACGAAACGCGAATGTGCTCATGGAGGAATCCGTGGGAGGAGGAATGCGGACCTGCCGCAGGCGATCAACCTACCAGACGCGGCGTGTGGCAGCGATGCACCGCGCGGTGCGGACGGGGCGATGCAGCGGTTGGGTCACACGTGCGCCCCAACAGCCGCGCACCGGCTCAGCGCCGGCTGTAATGCGCCACCAGGCGGTCGCCCAGCATCTGCAGCACCTGCACCAGCACCAGCAAGGCGATGACCGTGATCAGTGCCACGTCCGAGTGCGAGCGCAGGTAGCCCTCGCGGTAGGCCACATCGCCCAGGCCGCCGGAACCGATCGCACCGCCCATCGCGGTGAAGCCGATCAGCGCGATCGTGGTCACGGTGGCGCCGGCGATCAGGCCGGGGCGCGCTTCGGGCAACAGCACCCGCAGCACCAGCTGTCGGGTGGTGGCGCCCATTGCCTGGCTGGCCTCGATGATGCCGCGGTCGACCTCCCGCAGCGCGGTTTCCACCAGGCGTGCGTAGAACGGCGCGGCGCCAACCACCAGCGGCAGGATGGCGCCGCGCACGCCGAGCGAGGTGCCCATCAGCATCAGCGTGAGCGGGATCATTGCGATCATCAAAATGATGAAGGGCACCGAGCGCAACAGGTTGATCAGCGCCGCGAGCGCGCCGTACAGCACCGGGCGGCGGCGCAACTGCGGCGCCCCGCACAGGAACAGCGCAACGCCCAGCGGCAGGCCGATCAGCAATGTCAATGGCAACGCGCCGGCCAGCATCAGCAAGGTGTCGAGGGTGGCCTGGCCGATATCGCCCCACTTGGCGGCATCGAGATTGCGGAAGAAACCGCCGGCGGCGGCAACGATCGGGGTCATACGCGCAGATCCTCCACCTGCACGCCGGCGGCGACGAAACCGGCGCGTGCTGCGTTGTGGTCGCCGCCGGTCAGGGCGACGATGAGCTGGCCGTAGGGCGTGTCCTTGATGCGATCCACCCGCCCGGACAGGATGTTGTAGTCGACCCCGGTTTCGCGGGCGATGCGGCCCAACACGGGTTCGTAGGTGCCGTTACCCAGAAAGGTCAGCCGCACGATGCGCCCGCCGACTGCGGCGAAATCGCGATGCAGCTCGGCTTCGTCCACATGCTCGGCTTCGGACACGAAGCGCCGGGTGGTGGCGTGTTTGGGATGCAGGAACACCTCGGTGACCGGACCGGTTTCCACCAGTTTGCCGGCGTCCAGCACCGCGACGCGGTCGCAGACACGGCGGATCACATCCATTTCATGGGTGATCAGCACGATGGTCAGGCCCAGCTCGCGGTTGATCTGCGCCAGCAGCTGCAGCACCGAGGCGGTGGTCTGCGGGTCCAGCGCGCTGGTGGCCTCGTCGCACAGCAGGATCTGCGGCCGGGTGGCCAGCGCGCGCGCGATGCCGACGCGCTGCTTCTGCCCGCCCGAGAGCTGCGCCGGATACTTGTTGGCGTGCTCCTGCAGCCCGACCCGGGCCAGCAGTTCGGCCACGCGCGCATCGATCTCGGCGCGCGGTGTGCCGGCCAGTTCCAGCGGGAAGGCGACATTGCCGGCCACGGTGCGCGAGGACAGCAGGTTGAAGTGCTGGAAAATCATGCCGATGCGGCGACGCAAGGCGCGCAGGCCCTGGCGGTCCAGCGCGGTAACGTCCTCCTCGCCGATCAGCAGACGGCCGCCGCTAGGCTCTTCCAGCCGGTTGATCAGCCGGATCAGCGTGGATTTGCCGGCGCCGGAATGGCCGATGATGCCGAATACTTCGCCGGGGCCGATCCGCAGATCGAGCGGATGCAGCGCCACGATCTGGCGACCGTCGACGGAATAGGACTTGTGCAGGCGCTGAAACTGGATCACCGCGCGTGGCCGAATGGGGGGTCGTGAAGCCTACCAGTCAATGTTTGGGGCCGTCATTCCATTCGGTTCTAACGACTGGGAGTCGGGGTCGGGATTGGGGATTCGCAAGAGCGGATGCCCTGGCCTTTGCGAATCCCGAGCCTCCAATCCCTAACGCTGGCAAGGCGTAGATCTGGGACTCGTCAGAGCAGGCGCGCCCTGCTTTGACGAATCCCGAATCCCCAATCACGGCCTATCCAGCGGCGGCGGACGGTCAGCCTGCCGTATCCGCTCCCGGCGCAACAAATACAGGCCGCTGGCGACGATGATGCCCGCGCCGGTCCAGGTCCAGCTGTCGGGCAGGGTCTGCCACAGCAGCCAGTCCCAGCCGATCACCCAGACCAGACCGGTGTATTCCAGCGGGGCGATCATCGAGGCCTCGCCACGCATGAAGGCCTGGGTCAGCGCAACCTGGCCCAGCGCACCGGCCAGGCCCATGCCGGCGATCAGCCCGGCGTGCCCGGCCTGTAGCGGCACCCAGCCGGGGATGGCCAGCAACCCGGCGCCGATGGCCATGAACAGCAAGAACCACACCACCATTGCCTGCGGGGTGTCGGTGCGGGTCAGCAGGCTCACGGTGACCGCCGCGACGGCATAGGCAGTGGCGGCCAGCAACACCATCAGCCCGGGCAGCGAGATCAGCCCGTCCACGCCCGGGCGCAGCACCACGATCACCCCGACCAGGCCAATGCCAATGGCGGTCCAGCGGCGCGGGCCGACATGCTCGCCCAGCAGCGGCACCGACAGCGCGGCCACCAGCAGCGGCGCCACGAAATACAGCGTGTAGGCGGTGGACAAGGGCATACGTTTGATGCCAAAGACGAAGCAGCCGATCATCACCATGCCCAGCACCCCACGCAGCAGATGCAGTCCCCAGCGCACCGGCACGATCGCCCGCGGCCCGGCGGTGGCGAACACCCACACCAGCACGAACGGCAACGAGGCGCCGCCGCGCAACAAGGTGACCTGCAGCGGCGGGTAATGCGCCGAGAGCAGCTTCATTCCCGCATCCATCAGCGAGAAACAGGCAACGGCGGCCACCATCCAGGCGATGGCGGGAAGCGGGGAGCGGGTGGTGGGCATGCGCGCATTATCGCCGCGGCACTGGCACGCCCGCCAATGCCGGCATGACGGCCGGCGCGGCACGATGGCCTAGAATGGCGGCTGTTTTTCAATTGCAGGAGCTTTGTATGCCTTCCTTCGACGTTGTGTCCGAAGTAGACAAGCACGAACTGACCAATGCGGTGGATCAGGCCAACCGCGAGCTGGACACACGTTTCGACTTCAAAGGCGTCGAGGCCAGGTTCGAGCTCGAAGACGGCAAGGTGATCAACCAGTCCGCGCCCAGCGATTTCCAGATCAAGCAGTTGACCGACATCCTGCGCGCGCGGCTGCTGGCGCGCGGCATCGACATCCGATGCCTGGAATTTGGCGATGTGGAAACCAATCTGGCCGGCGCGCGGCAGAAAGTGACCGTCAAGCAAGGCATCGAGCAGAAGCAGGCCAAGCAGCTGGTGGCCAAGTTGAAGGAAGCCAAGCTCAAGGTCGAGGCACAGATCAATGGCGACAAGCTGCGCGTTACCGGAAAGAAGCGCGACGATCTGCAGGACGCGATCGCGCTGCTGAAAAAGGCCGACTTCGAACTGCCGTTGCAGTTCGACAACTTCCGCGATTGAGTGCGTCTGGGTGATCGTAACGATCGGGACGGCACTGCCGGTGCGTGCAGTGCAGCCGGGTGAGCCGGATTGGCGTCTGCGGCCTGCGCGCCGCACACCGGGCGGTTGCGCCCGTCACCTGGCCGCACTGGCCTAGCCTGCGAGCATGCGCGACCTGTTCGCCAGCCTGTTGCAACGCCTGCGCATGCACGGGCCGGCGAACGCAGCGGGCGAACACGCCAGGCACGCCGCCGCCCATGCGCAACCATGCATCGAGGCCGGCTCGACGCTGCACACCATGGCCGGCCTGGATCCGGTAGCGGCAGCGGCGTTTGCTGATGCCTTCCTGGTGGAGATCGAACATGCCATCGCCACCTGTACGCTCGACGATGCCGGCATGCCACAGGCGCAGGCGCTGCAGCAGATCCACTCGTTGAAAAACACCATTTCGCTGACCGGCTCGCAGCAGTTGCTCAAGGCCTGCGACCAGTTGCGCGACGCCGCAAGCCACGGCGCACTGGGCGAAACGCTGGCGCAGCGCTTCACTGCGGTGGCAAACGCGGCTGGCCTGCTGGTCAAGCAGTACCGGCGTACCCTCCCCTCAGACGACGCGGACCCTCATGCGTAGCACTCCCAATCGCGCAGCGCCCGGCCTGATCCTGGCCGCCAGGCAATTGCATAACGACAGACTGGTGCGGCTGTTCGAGTCGTTCCTGGAATATCGCGCCTGCGTCGGCCGTGTGATCGTGCAGACCATCGTCACTGCGTGGTGCCTGGGCTGGCTGTACGGGCCGCAACCGGTGCTGGTGGCCGACGCGCACCATGTCTTTCCCACTGCGCTGAGCCTGTGGGCGCTGTCGGTGGTGTGGATGCTGCTGGTGCGCCGCCGTGTCATTGCGCCCAGCGAATGGCTCGATGCGATGGGGTTTGCGATGAACCTGCTGTTCATCGGCATCCAGACCTACCTGGCCTTCATCCTGCTGATGTCGTTGAACGCATTTTTGCCGTTCATCACCATCGCTGCGGTGGCGCGTTACGGGCAACGCGCGATATTTCCGGTGTTGCTCAGCACCTTCGTGCTGATGCTGTTGACCGCACCGTCAGGCTACTGGCTGTCGCGTCCGGCATATTTCGTCTATGCCGTGGCGCTGATCATCGTGCTGCCGTTGCTGGTGGCGCGGATCGTGCTTGCGATGCAGGAAGTGGCACTGCAGGCGCTGGCCTCGCGCGATGCGCAAAGCCGTTTCATCAGCACCATGAGCCACGAATTGCGCACCCCGCTGAATGCGGTGATCAACTGCGCCCAGTTGATCGAGACCGAACAAATGCCGGCGCAGCAACGCGAGTTGCTGCAATCGGTGACCGCCAATGCGACCGCACTGCGCCATCGTGTCAACGAGGTGCTGGACGTGGCCAGCATCGATGGCGGGCGCCTGCAGCTGCATCGCAAGCCCTTGAACCTGCTGGACGTGGTCACCACGGTGAAAGCGGTCTGCGCCACCGCGGCGTCCAGCAAGGGCGTCACGCTCGATGTGCGTGTCGATAGCCCGCAAGCACCGCATGTGATGGGCGACGAAGGCCGCATCGAACAGGTGATCAGCAACCTGGTGATCAACGCGATCAAGTTTACCCCGGCCGGCGGCACGGTGGATCTGCTGATCGACGCGACCCAGGTGCAGGAGCGCTGGAGCATCGCAGTGACCGTCACCGACACCGGTATCGGCGTACCGGACGATCAGAAGGCCTACATCTTCACCCCGTTCACTCAGCTCAGTACCGGCTTCAGTCGCGTCGAAGGCGGCGTGGGCCTGGGCCTGTACATCGCGCTATCCGTCTCCGATGCGATGGGCGGCAGCCTCACCGTGAGCGACAACCCCGCCGGTGGCAGCATCTTTCGCTGGATCTTCGAACTGCCCGGCGCCGCGGCCGGCAGCAATACGCTCGCACTGCGCGATGCGCTGGCCCAGCACGCACAAAACGTACCCTCCCTGCATTGCCTGGTCTTTGAAGACATGGATACCAATCGTCTGGTGATCGGCAATCTGCTGACCCGCGCCGGGCATCGGGTGAGCTTCCAGGTCGATGGCACCGATGCGGTGCAGCGCATCCGCGAGGCAGCGCCGGACCTGGTGTTCCTGGACCTGCACATGCCCGGTACGTCCGGCTGGGATGCGCTGCGCGAAGCGCGCGATGCGATGTCGGCGCTGCCGCCGATCATCGTGCTGACCGCCGACACGCGGACCGATTCGATGCGCGACGCCAGCGCGGCGGGCGTGGCCGGCTACCTGCCCAAGCCGATCAATGCGCACGAGTTGCTGGCATTGCTCGCCCAGCACGCCAGCCATGCACGCCCCTGAGCTCAAGCCGGGCAACGCCGTACGCGTCTACTGGCACCATGCCGCACACGCCAGCACGCCGCTGGTGGTGCTGTACCTGCACGGCTTCAGCGCCAGCCCGGGCGAAGCAGGCACGCTACCCGAACAGATGGCCGATGCGCTGACCGCCAACGGCTACGTGCATCGCTGGCCCGGGCACGGGCTCGCCGCCGCCGATGCGATGCAGGGGCTCACCCCGGCGGTGTTGCAGGCCTCGGCGCTGGAAGCACTGGCCCAGGCGCAACGCATGGGCGAGCGGGTTGCGATCGTCGGCTCGTCGATGGGCGCCACGCTGGGTTTGTGGCTGGCCACGCAGTGCCCGGACGCGGTGGCCGGTGTGGTCGCTTGGTCGCCCGGCATCCGGCCCGCCGACCCGGCATTGCTCGAACAGCTCTGCGCCGCACAGGCCCCGCTGATCGACCCGCGCACGCGCACGCCTGCCGCGCGTGCATTCTGGTCGGAGACGATCCATCCGGACGGATTTCGCGCCTTGCGTGACCTGTTTGAGCGCGTGGCCGCCGATCCGCCGTGGCCACGCGTGCGCTGCCCGGTATTTCTAGGCTACTACCGCGCTGCCGATGGCCGCGAAGACGGCGTTGCCTCGGTGCCGGCGATGCTGCAGATGTTCGCAGCGCTGGGCACTGCGCCGGCGCACAGGCAGGCGCTGGCCTTCGACACCGGCGCGCATGCGATCGGGTCGCCGCACAAGACGCCGCTGGCCGGCGCCGTAGCGCAGGCGTCCATCGCGTTCTTGCAGGCGCAGCTGTGTGCTGCGCCGCACGGCCGGGGTGCGTGAGCGCAAGCTGGTCTGCGTGCGTGGCGGAAAGAAACCTGCCGCCTTGCTGGCAGCGTCGCGACGGTGCCCACTAGCGCCCGGTGCTGCCAGCAACCACGCGCGCGGCCCGCCGCATGGCGATCGCATACACTGGCGCGCCATCCCGCTGCCGCCACGATGACCACCACGCCCGCGACCTCCGATCCGATCGCCGACACCCGCAGATGGATCGAACGCGCGGTGATCGGATTGAACCTGTGTCCGTTCGCCAAAGCGGTGTACGTCAAGGAGCAGGTGCGGCTGGTGCTCAGCGATGCCAGCACGCCCGAAGCCCTGCTGGAACAACTGGCCGAGGAACTGGTGCTGCTGCGCGATACACCGGCCGAAGAGATCGACACCACGCTGATCGTGCACCCGGACGTGCTCACCGACTTCCTGGACTACAACGACTTTCTCGACAATGCCGATGCGGCGGTGGAAGCGCTGGACCTGCAAGGCGTGTTGCAGGTGGCCAGCTTCCATCCGGACTACCAGTTCGCAGGCGCGGCGCTGGACGATGTGGCCAACTTCACCAACCGCTCGCCTTTCCCCACCTTGCATCTGTTGCGCGAAGACAGCGTCGAGCGTGCAGTGGCGGCGTTCCCGGATCCGGATGTGATTGTCGAACGCAATATCCAGACGCTCGAACGCCTGGGCAGCGACGGCTGGGAGCGCGTGTTGAACGGCGCCGAGCACTGAGTGCTGCAGCTGCCGCGCGGGACTGCAGGCGAGCGCGACTCTCGCCCATCTGCGCCCGCAGGGAGTCGACACAAAACATGGCGGAAGTTCTTCAGCCGCATGCGGATCACGTGCTCGCCGTCGACATAGTCGAGCGACCCGTGCCGCCAGGCGCGCTGCGCACGCGTGGCACCGGGCAATCGGGTGATCGCGTGGAAGCGCAGCAGCACAGTGTGGCGCAGGGAGAGGGTGAAACGCACACCGCCCGGCACCTGCTCAGATCAGCCCGCATCTGTCAGATCCAATGTGGATGACATCGAGCGCACGCGTCGGCACGTGCGCCGAATCCTCATACGCGCCCCACGTTGCTGCGACGACGACAGCCCCCGCGCTACAGTGCCGCCACCCTCACCCACGTGCCGCATGCCATGGCCTTGATCCCCGCAATTTCCGCATGGAACCCGTCGCCGCTGCAGGACCGCGTGGTGGTGATCACCGGTGGGGCGCAAGGCATCGGCCGCGGCATTGCACAGGCGGTGCTGGGCGCGGGCGGCAGCGTGGTGATTGGCGATCTGGATGCCGATGCGGGCAAGGCCTGCCTGCAGGAATGGGCACTGCCGCGCCGCAGCGCTTTCGTACGCTGCGATGCCGCGCGCCAGGCGCAGGCCACGCGCTTGGTCGCCACGGCGCTCAAGCGCTTCGGGCGCATCGACGGCCTGGTCAACAATGCCGGTGTGCCCGATCCGCATATCGCAGCGCTGCCGCAACTGGACTGGGACACATGGAACAGCCGGCTTTCCAGCCTGCACGGCGCCTTCCTGTGCAGCAAGCAGGCGCTGCCCGCGCTCAGGCAGGCGCCAGCCGGTGGCGCGATCGTCAACATCGCCTCCACCCGCGCCTGGCAATCGGAGCCGCACAGCGAAGCGTACGCCGCAGCCAAGGGCGGCCTGGTGGCCTTTACCCACGCGCTGGCGCTGAGCGAGGGGCCGCGTGTGCGCGTCAACAGCATCAGCCCGGGGTGGATCAGCACCGATGCGTGGCGCGCGCCGCAACGCCGGCGGGCGCCGAAATTGTCGCGTCGCGACCATGCGCAGCATCCGGCCGGGCGCGTGGGCACGCCCGAAGACATTGCGCAGCTGGCGGTGTATCTGCTCGCGCCGCAGCTGTCCGGCTTCGTCACCGGGCAGGATTTCATCGTCGACGGCGGCATGTCGCGCAAGATGCACTACGCGTAGAGCGTGTTATGTGCTTTGAGGTGAGTGCGAAGCGTCCTGTGGCGCGCCCCGGAGGGTTGGCCGTCAGCGGCACGGAGCGCGCGCCGCTGGCGGCCAACGCATCTCATCTGAACGTGCATCACACGTTCTAAGGGCAGCGCAGCGAGCCGGTCTGCAGCACCTGCGTGCTCACAGCTCGGCTGGCGCGTGAGCTGGCACCGGAGCTGGCACCGGGACGTATCCCCCCGAACCCATCACCCCGACAAGCGTGCTTCCAGCAAGCGTTGCGCATCGACTAGCGAGGGCAGGATGCGGTGGCCGAGCGCACGCACGGTGGCATCGGGTTCGAGCAGGTCCGGAATCTGGATCGGTGTCATGCCGGCCGCCAATGCTGCATGTACGCCGGTGGGCGAGTCTTCCAGCACCAGGCAGTGCGCGGGGTCTACCGCCAAGGTGCGCGCAGCCAACAGGTAGATATCCGGTGCAGGTTTGGGATGGACCACATCGCTGGCCGTGCACACGGCATCGAAGCGCCACAACAGATCGGCCGCTTCCAGCTTGCGCAGCGCCAGCGGGCGCTGGGTGGAGGTGGCCACCGCACGTGGCATGTGCTGCGCTGCCAGATAGTCCAATAGCGCAATGATGCCGGGCCGATGCGGGATGCCGCGCTCGACCGCGGCGGCATACAGCCGTTGCGCATACGCCAGCATGGTGTCGGCCGGTTGCTCGCCGATCCGTTCGCCGAGCAACCGGCGGCAGGCCGCATCGCCGGTGCCCACCATGCGCAACCAGAAGGCCGGTTCGATCTGCAGACCCTGGTCGGCGGCGGCCTGCGCCAGGCAGGCCGTGATGGCGCGCTCGCTATCGAGCATCAAGCCATCCATGTCGAAGATCACCGCCTGCGGGCGAAACGGCAGCGCTGCACTGTGGCTCATGCCGCGGCGCCGCGGCCGAACAACACCTCAAGATCGCTCGCTTCCAGCGCACGCCATTGCCCCGAGGGCAATCCATCCAGCGACAGGCCGCCGATGCGGCTGCGGTGCAGCGCGACCACGTGGTTACCGGCGGCAGCGAACATGCGCCGCACCTGGTGATAGCGGCCTTCGTGCAGGGTCAGCCGCGCCTGGCGTGGGCCAAGCACCTCCAATTCGGCCGGCAGCAGCGGCTTGGTTTCGCCCTCCAGCAGCAAGCTGCCGCTGGCGAACAGCGCGGCCTCGTCGCCACGCAGGTCCTCGGCCAGGGTGATGTCGTACACCTTGTCCAGGGCGGATTTGGGCGAAATGATCCGATGCAGCAGCGCGCCGTCGTCGGTCATCAACAGCAGGCCGCTGGTCTCGCGGTCCAGCCGACCCACTGGCGCCAACACCGGCGCACGCAGGCGGAAGCGTGGCGGCAGCAATTCGTAGATCAGCCGGCCGGTGTCCTTGGTCGAGCAGGTGTAGCCGCTGGGTTTGTGCAGCAACAGGCTCAAGCCCGCCGGCGGATCGAGCGGTTCGCCATCGATGCGGATGGCGTCGTGCTCCACCTGGTCGTCGGCATACAGCACCTCGCCTTGCGCATCGGTGATCGCGCCCTGCCGGAACAGCTGGGTGACCTGCTTGCGGCTGCCATAGCCGAGATTGGCGATGTGTTTGACCAGCTTCATGGGCGCGCTCCGCGGCCGCGGATCGCCGCGATCAGCTTGAACCCATCGCGTTCGGCAGCCACGCGTACTTGCCCGAAACTGTCGTTGAGCACCTGTTCGTAAGGCAGATGCCGGTTGGCGACCAGCATCAATTGCCCGCCCGGGCGCAGCGCCTGTGCGGCCACCGCAATGAAGCGCTGCCCGATATCCGGGCGGTCGGCACGCGACGGCGTATGGAACGGCGGGTTGCTGACGATGAAATCGTATTGCGCCACCAGCCCGGCCGTGACATCGCGCCAGTGGTAGTGCAGCTGCGCCGGATGCGCGTTGTCCTGCAGGTTGCGCCGCGCCAGCGTCAATGCGCGCGCCTCGGCTTCGTACAGATCCAGCGCGGTGACCTTGGGACAACGCGCCAGCACTTCGGCCGACAGATAACCGAAGCCCGCCCCCAGATCGGCGCCATGGCCGGCCAGCGTGGTGGGCAGATGCTCGACCAGCAGTGCAGACGCCGGGTCGATGCGATCCCAGGCGAAGACGCCGGGACGGCTGACAAAGCGGCCGTCCAGAATCTTGCGTGGCGCATCCAGCGCTGCCCAGCGCGCCTGCAGCGCGGCATCGGTGTCGGCCGGCAGCGGCGCGCTCCAGTAGGTGCGGCAGTGGTACTTGGTCAGGCTACCGGCCAGTCCGGTGAGCTGGCGCAGATCGGCCTCGCCCGAGCGTGCGCCTTCGTTGTTGGACTGGCAGGCAACCACACGGCCACCGGGAGCAGTCAGCGCCACCGCACGTGCAAACAGCGCACGCGCCTCTTCGCGCTGCCGCGGAGGCAGCACCAGCACCAGGGCATAACGCGTGCTGTCGGCCTCGATCTCGCTTTCTTCCCGCACGGTCCACCCATTGCGCTCCAGCGCTTCGGCGAACGGGCGAAAGCTCTGCTCGCAGGTCAGCGTCTGGGTGGTTGCCTGCTCGCGCAGCGGAAAACCATCGCGCGCGCGCAGAAACAAGACCGGTCCTTCCGGCCACGGCAGCGCGCCTTGGGCAAAGGGCAGGAACAGGGCTTGAAGCGGGGCGTCGTGCGGGCCAGCCATCGGATCATCGGGTCAGGAACAGGCCGTCATTGTAAGGGACGGGTGCCAGATGCCCGCCACGCGCCTTCCAATGTGTATACGGACTATTGATGCGCGCGCAACATTCGCCCGCCTAGGCTGGGATCACGCCCACACCGGAGAGACGCGATGCGAGCCTTGTTCGTAGGAGGAGTTGTCGACAACAGCGAAATGGATCTGGACGACACCCCGCCACCGATGCACTACCCCGAAAACACCGGCGCCGGCAGACCCCGCTACCGCCTGCACCAGATCGGCGAACGCGGCGATGGCACGGTGGCCTACGCGGTGTATGGCGCCCCGGAAATGGCAGACGACGACATCACCCGCATTACCGAAGAGCGTGGCTATGCGCGGCGCTTCAGCGCCTCGCCGGAAGCGCCACGCTGAGGGGGATGAGGCAACTGACGCAGGCTTTGGAACGTCTGCCGCACGCGCGATGGAGCGTGCGTCAAGCGTCCTTGACTGCACAATCTGCATAGGCTGCTGCCGGCACGCCGCGCCATGGTAGACCGGGCTCTTGCCCGGTTCTTGCGTCTACCGGACGCGATTTGCTCGACCCACGCAAACGATCGGCGCGCGGACTCAACGCGCCTTCGGCGTCACCCGCCAGATCACGTTGCCCACGTCGTCGGCCACCAGCAGTGCGCCGCGACTGTCCGACGCCACACCCACCGGGCGGCCCTGCGCATTGCCTTCGGCATCCAGGAATCCATCCAGCACCGTGATCGGCGGACCATTGGGCTTGCCGGCGGCGAACGGGACAAACAGCACCTTGTAGCCGCTGGGCGGGTCGCGATTCCATGAGCCGTGCTGGCCGATGAAGGCGCCCTGGCGGAAACGCTCGGGCAGCAAGGTGCCGCTGGCGAAACTCAGGCCAAGCGATGCGGTATGCGGGCCGAGCGCGTAGTCGGGCTTGATCGCTTTGGCCACCAGTTCGGCATTCTGCGGTTTGACCCGCTCGTCCACGTGCTGGCCGTAGTAGCTGTACGGCCAGCCGTAAAAACCGCCGTCGCGTACCGAGGTCAGGTAGTCCGGCACCAGGTCGCTGCCGATTTCGTCGCGCTCGTTAACCACCACCCACAGCGATTTGCTCTGCGGCTCCCACGCGGTGCCCACCGGGTTGCGCAAGCCGCCAGCGAAGACGCGGCTGCTGCCGGTGGCCGGGTCGATCTCCAGGATCGCCGCACGATTGAGCTCGGCTTCCATGCCATTTTCGGCCACGTTGCTGTTGGAGCCGACGCCGACATAGAGCTTGCTGCCGTCCGGGCTGGCCAGCAGCGACTTGGTCCAATGGTGGTTGATTCCGCCGGGCAGATTGGCAACGAAGGTCGGCTTGGCGGTGAGATGCGTGTCGCCGGCCTTGTACGGAAAACTCACCAGCGCATCGGCATTGGCGACATAAAAGCGGTCGCCGATCAGCGCCATGCCGAACGGCGAAAACAGGCCGCTGACGAACTGCGTACGCACCTCTGCCACGCCGTCGCCATCGGCATCGCGCAGCAAGGTGATGCGATTGGCGCTCGCCACCGCCGCGCCGGCCTTTTTCATCATCGCGCCCTGCACTTTCTTGCGCAGCCCGCCGCCGGCTTCGGCATCTTCGGGCTTGGGCGGCTCGGCCGTTTCGGCCACCAACACATCGCCGTTGGGCAGCACGTAGATCCAGCGCGGGTGATCCAGATCGCGCGCAAACGCTGCAACCTGCAGATCGTCGGCCGCGATGGGCTTGGCATTGGCTGCCCAGCGTTTGACCGGCGCCACCTTGACGGTGGGAATCAGACGCTTCACCGGCTCGGGCAATTGCGGGTCCGGCCCGGTCCCCTGTTCGATCGCCAACGTCGCCGTATCGCCACACGCGGCGAGGACGGCAAGCGCCATCAACGACAGCGGCCAGCGAGCGAACTTCAATCGGGATGCATTCATTGCGGGCAAATCCTGGACGGTTGCGTCGGCCAGTGATCATGCCGCCAACGCGACGGTGAGAAGTAAACACACCGTCAACACACCACCGTCACGGCATGACTTGCGGATCGGCGCCCAGCAACAACGGGTGCACCGCCACGATCCGGTCCATCCAGATCCATTGCGGCTCCTGCGACGCATCCAACAGGTCCAACCGCAGCTGACCGTTCAATCCTTCGTTGTCGTGTTCGTCGAGATAGGTCTGCAGGCTGGGGCGCACGGCGACTGTGCCGCTGATCATGCTGCCGTCGTCGAGCTCGATCCGCACGCGCTCCTGACCATCGAGCAGGGACACCCAATGTTCGAGCGTGGCGATCTGGACCTGTTCGGAATAGACGTGCGGGGCGTACTTGGGCATTGCGCGATCTCCATGAGCTGAGCGCATCACGCTAGGCCAGCATGCGTGAAAGAGGCAGAAAACGCACCGGGTGCTAGTGGTCGGCGTTGGCACGGCATTCGCACCCAGCAGCATGCGCACGCATCCGTCTTCTATCGCGACCATGCCACGACTGTGGGGAAAGGCTCATCCACGACAGCACCTGTTCGTCGCAATGATCGATTGTTCTGGGGCAGATCAGCACCTCACGGAAAGGCGCCCAGTAGTACCCAACCCATATGCGCTACTGCGTATCCAACGCGTCGCCTCACCCACGTTGCCATCACCCGATGCGCGGCCGTACCGCCGCGCGCCGGTTACTCCACCGCCTGGCGCGCGGCACGCACGGCCGTGACCAGCTGCGCCACGCTGTAGGGCTTGGCCAGATGTTCCTGAAACCCGGACTCCAGCGCGCGCTTGCGATCGTCTTCGCGGGCCAGGGCGGTGACTGCCACGGCCGGCAACGCGGTGGCAGTCAACCCGAGGTTTTCGCGCACCGTGCGGATCAAGCCGTAACCGTCCATGCCCGGCATGCCGATATCGGTCAGCATCAGATCGAAGCGCGCGTGGCCACGATGATCGATCAATGCCAGCGCATCGGTGGCGCTGCCGGCGGTGACCACTTCGGCGCCCTGCTCTTCGAGCAGACGCCGCAGATAATCGAGCATGTCCGGTTGGTCTTCGACCGCCAGCAGGCGCAGACCGTTGAGCGCGCGCGCTTCGACGATCTGTTCGGACATCAGACGCCGCCGCAATTCGCGGCGTGGGCGCTTGGCCTGATCGGGAACGTGTTCCGGCAGCCGCACGGTGAAGGTCGCGCCCTTGCCACGGCCGCCACTGGTGGCACCGACCTGGCCGCCGTGCATTTCCACCAGCTGTTGCACGATGGCCAGGCCCAGACCAAGGCCGCCATGCTGGCGCGTGGTGGTGCCGTCGGCCTGGCGGAAACGGCCGAACAGATGCGGCAGGAATTCCGCTGCAATGCCGTCGCCGGAGTCGCAGACCGATACCACCAGATGCCCGTCGTCGCGCTCGATCTTGACGTCGATACGACCATGTGCCGGGGTGAACTTGATCGCGTTGGACAGCAGGTTCCACAACACCTGCTGCAGACGCGTGGCATCGCCAAGCACCAGGCAGGGCGTGGGCGGCACATGCAGCTCCAGGACCTGGTCCTTGCCTTCGGCAGCCAGTTCCTGGGTATTCAAGGCTTCGCGCACCTGCTCGACCAGATCCAGCGATTCGACTTCCAGCTGCACCTTGCCCAGCAACATGCTGCTGAGATCGAGCATGTCGGAAATCAGCCGCTTCTGCGCACGTGCGCTGCTGGCGATCACCGACAGCCCCTTGTAGTACGGCTGGCCTTCTTCGACCCGCTGCAGCAGCAACTCGCTCCAGCCCAGGATGGTGGTCAGCGGGGTGCGCAGTTCGTGCGACAGCGTGGCCAGGAACTCGTCCTTCAGCCGCGCCATGCTTTCGGCCTCGTTGCGCGCGCTGCGCTCGGACTCCAGCAATTGCTCGCGCGCCAGTTCGATCTCGCGCTGCTCGGTCACGTCCGGGCTGCTGCCGGCCAGGCCGATGAAACGGCCGTCGGCCGAATAGCGCGGCGTGGCGGTCATTTCGATCCAGCGCCACTGCCCATCATGGCGGCGCGCGCGCACCAGCGCGCGCAGGCCGCGCTGTTCCTGCAGCGATGCCGCCAGCTCGAACTGGAAGGTCGGCAAGTCGTCCGGATGCAGCAGTTCGCTCCACGCCGACACCGTACCGCTGGAGATATCCAGGCCAAAGAATTCGCCATACGCGCTGTTGACGAAGCGCACCACGCCCTGCGCGTCCAGCACCCACACCGGCATCGGCAAGCCGTCGGCCAGCGCACTGAAACGCGCCTCGCTTTCGGCCAGCTCGCGCTCGACGCGTTTGCGCTCGGTGATGTCCATGAACAGGATCGCCACCCGCGCCTGCTCGGGCTGCCCGACCCGGAACGCATCCACCGAGTACCAGCGCTTGAGCGCCTTGGCCTGCATTTCGAAGTGGATGCGGTTGCCGGTACGCGCAACGTGACCATAGCGGTCGAACCATTCCTGCTCGTGTTCGGGGAGCAGGTTGCGGATGGAGACGTTCAGTGCGTTGGGCGACAGACCGGTATAGCGCTCGAAGGCGCCATTGGTGGTGCGGATCACATAGTCCACCGCCTGCTCGCCGTCGAACACCATGTCGATGACGCAAAACCCGGCGTCGATGTTGTGGAAAATCTCGTGATACATCGCCGGGTCCAGAAACGGCTCGGCGATGGCGGCCGGCAGTGCGGCAGCCAGCGTAGGGCTGGAAGGAGGAGTGCTCAAATCGGAAACCACGGATGCTGCCGGAGCGGATGACGGGCAGATGAAACCATGCCCGATGTCGTCAGCGGGTGCACGCCAGGCTGCCAAAGTTCACGTTTTCGTTGCCAAGTCCCGGGCTCACCACAAGGTGGTGGCAGCGAAGCCGATGCAGGTTGCCAGCACCACGATGCCGGCGATCACGCCGCGGAAGACCCAATCCCCCTCGCGGCGCAGCTGCTCGTCCATCCAGCGCTGCGCTTCCTCGCGCCAGGCGGTGGACCGTGTGTGATCGGAATCCAGCAGCAACAGGCGCACCCGCGCCACCCCCAACTGTGCGCATTCGACGCGGCAGCGCTGGCTGAAGCCGTCTTCCCCACTGGCAATCTGCGCGCCCACCGGCAGTTGCAATTCGAGTTCATGCCTGGACATAACGGGGACGCTCCTGATCAAGCTCGTGTTCCAGCGCCATGCGCGCCAGCTGGGTGTAGTTAGCGCGCGGACCCTGTCCACGGCCGGTGAGCATCCCCTGGTAGTCCAGGTCGTGCCAGACCCGGCCGGTCCACTCCACGCAATCTTCGGCAATGACCAACATCAGCGAATAGCGGTAGTCCAGGCCATTGGCCGCGGTATAGGTGTAGACCGGCGGGAACTGCACGGCCACATCCACCTGGCGCGCCAACGCCGCCAGATGCTCGCGGAGCGCATCACGCGGATCGGCACCCGGCTCCAGTTGCAACGCGCGCGTGGCCAGGTCCAGGTCGACCTCGCTCTGCAGTGCCACGAAGGCGGCCGCACCGGACGCGGGGTTGTGACCGTGCTGTTTGGCCCAGTCGATGAATTGCAAACGCACGTCCGACGGCATGTGTGCCGGCGCCGAAGACGCTGATTTTGTGCGGAAAGAGTGGGTGTCCATGCTGGTGATCTTCCGGGCTGTGCCGTGAAGCGCGGGCGCAGGCGCAGTGAACCTGCCGTCATGGCTTTGCGGTGCGGATTAACCGCGCGGCAACGTGGTCGCGAACCCAGGCGTGCAGCGCGTTGCGGGCTCTCGGAAGCACCCCCACACTGCGAGAACAGCCGATACACAACGTACCTTCCGCTTGGAGGCTTTCGATGAAACGTTCCACTCTTTCCGGCGCCAGCCTGCTGCTGGCTGGCTTGCTTGCGGCGACCGGCGTGCAGGCCGGGGTGCGCACCGTCACCGACCCCGATGCGCCGCGCGCGCTCAGCGGCGATGGCAAGGTGGATGTGCGCTGGACCGACCCTGCGCAGTTCTCCGAGGTGCGCTTCAGCGGCAACCGTTGGGAGGCGCAACGTGGCGATTGGGTGACCCAGCTGGCCACCCACTTTCAGCAGAGCGCAGCGCGCCAGTTGCCCGATGGCCAGCACCTGAGCGTGACCATCACCGACATCCGCCGCGCCGGCCAGTACGAGCCCTGGCACGGGCCGCGCATGCAGGACGTGCGCGTGGTCAAGGACATCTACCCGCCGCGCCTGAGCTTCACCTACACGCTCACCGGTGCCGATGGCCGCGTGATCGACCAGGGCGAACGCAAGCTGGTGGATTCGGCCTTTCTGATGAGCGGACCGCGCCTGACCGACAGCGACCCGCTGCGCTTCGAGAAGGCGATGATCGACGACTGGGTGCGCAAGCAGTTCCGCGCTGATCGCAGTACGGCTGGGTTGTGATCGATTGGTGCTGACGGCGCCGTAACAGCAACTCGGCCTCGAATGACAACGCGCCGTTTTTGTCTGTCGGCGCCCTAAAGCCCCTCTCCCGTCGGGGCGGAAAGGCACTGCTTGCGCGCCACTGGCGCGTGCCTTGGAGCGCTCGCGCTGCTAGCGCGGGCCGGGGAGCGGAGGTTGGGGTGAGGATACGAGCAAGCCCACGTGTTGTTCGAAGTGCATGTGGCTTCGCACGTCCCCTCATCCGCCTCTTCGGGCACCTTCTCCCCATGAAGGAGCACGATGTCCCGGTGGGAGAAGGGATACCTCAGCGCGTGACTCCCTCCTTCGCTGCTGCCTCGCCCATATACACCCGCGGCACCCGCTTGAGCCCGCACAGCAGTTGGTACGCGCTGACGTTGCATTGCGCGGCCAGTGCGCCGACCTGCGGTGCATCACCCCACAGCTGCACCGGCGTGCCGATGTCGGCTTGCGGGTGGTCGGTGAGGTCCACGGTGAGCATGTCCATCGAGACGCGACCGGCCAACGGACAGACCTGGCCGTCCACCAGCACCGGGGTGCCGTTGGGTGCGAACTGCGGGTAGCCGTCGGCATAGCCCATCGCCACTACGCCGACACGCGTGGGCCGCTCGGCAACAAAGCGTGCGCCGTAGCCCACCGGTTCGCCGGCCGGCAGCTCGCGAACCGAAATAATGCGCGAGCGCAGCGTCATCACCGGGCGCAGCTGCGCGGTGTTTTCGGTGTCCTGCGGAAACGGGTTGGCGCCGTACAACATCAGCCCCGGGCGCGACCAGTCGTTGCGCAGCGCCGGCCAGCCGAGCAGGCCGGGCGAATTGCGCAGGCTGGTTTCCGCGCGCATGCCGCCGGCGGTCAGCGCAAAGGCCACCGCCTGCTCGTCGGTGCGGCTGCAGTCCAATTCGTCGGCACGCGCCAGATGGGTCATCAGCACCAGCGAGGCGATCTGCGGCAGCCCGCGCAGGCGCAACCAGGCGGCGCGGAAATCTTCCGGCGACAGACCCAGCCGATGCATGCCGCTGTCCATCTTCAACCACACCCGCAACGGCCGCGGGCTCTGGAACTCGGCCAGCGCGCGCACCTGCTGCGGCGTGGCCGCCACCGTCCACAGGTCGTGCTCGGCGATCAGGCGCAGCTCGTCGTGTTCGAAGAATCCTTCCAGCAACAGGATCGGCGCACGGATGCCGGCCTGGCGCAGTTCCAGCGCCTCTTCGATGCAGGCCACTGCAAAGCCATCGGCTTCCGGCTCCAGCGCCTGCGCGCAGCGCACTGCACCGTGTCCGTACGCGTCGGCCTTGACCACCGCCAGCGCCTTGCTGCCGCCCAGGCGCTTGGCCAGGCGGTAGTTGTGGCGCAATGCCTCCAGATCGATCGACGCTTGCGCAGGACGCACTACGCGGCCTCCCGCTGCGGGCGCACGCTGCGCGGCGACAGGTAGCGGAACACGTCCAGGCCTTCGGTATCGATCTCGGGCGTGCGGCCCTGCATGAGGTCGGCCAGATAGCGCCCGGAACCGCAGGCCATGGTCCAGCCCAGCGTGCCGTGACCGGTGTTGAGGAACAGGTTGGCATACGGCGTGGCGCCGAGCACCGGGGTGCCATCCGGGGTGGCCGGCCGCAAGCCGGTCCAGAACTCGGCCTGTGCCAGATCGCCGCCGCCGGGGAACAGGTCGTTGACCACCATTTCCAGGGTGGCGCGACGACGCGGATTCAAGGACATGTCGAAGCCGGCCACCTCGGCCATGCCGCCGACGCGGATACGGTCGTCGAAACGGGTGAGCGCGATCTTGTAGCTCTCGTCCAGCACCGTAGAGGTCGGCGCGCGCTGCGCATCGACGATCGGGATGGTCAGCGAATAGCCCTTGAGCGGGTACACCGGCAAATGCAGGCCGAGCGAGAGCAGCACGTCGGCCGAATAGCTGCCCAGCGCCAGCACGTAGCGGTCGGCGGTCTCGATGCGGCCATCGATCTGCACGCCAGTGATTTGGCCGCCGGCATGCTCCAGCCGCTCGATCTGCTGCCCATAGCGGAACGTGACACCTGCCTGCGTGGCCAGTTCGGCCAGGCGTTGGGTAAACAGGCGGCAGTCACCGGTCTGGTCTTCGGGCAGGCGCAACGCGCCGGCCATCTGCGCGCCGCCGCCGGCCAGGCCAGGTTCGAACTGCGCAATCTGCGCCGGGCTCAGCAGCTCGTACGGCACCCCGTACTGGGCCAGCACTTCGATGTCCTGCGCGGCCGCATCCAGCTGCTGCTGGGTGCGGAACAACTGCGTGGTGCCCAGCTGGCGGCCTTCGAATTCGA
Organism: Xanthomonas cissicola; assembly: GCF_008801575.1. GTDB lineage: Bacteria > Pseudomonadota > Gammaproteobacteria > Xanthomonadales > Xanthomonadaceae > Xanthomonas > Xanthomonas cissicola. The sequence continues at coordinate 102,433 of NZ_VZPL01000003.1, forward strand.
TGCCGGTCTCGGCGCGCAAGGCGTTGAGGCAATCGCGGCTGTAGTCGGACATGCGCACCATGCGCGCCTTGTTCACCGCATAGCGCTCGGCAGTGCAGTTGCGCAGCATCTGGCTCAGCCAGGCCAGCTGGCGCAGGTCGCGGGTGGGGCGGATCGACAGCGGCGCGTGCTGCTCGAACAGCCACTTCACCGCCTTGCCAGGCACGCCGGGTGCGGCCCAGGGGGAGGTGTAGCCGAACGACAGCTGGCCGGCGTTGGCGTAGCTGGTCTCCAGCGCCGCCGCCGGCTGGCGGTCGACCACGGTCACTTCGCAACCGGCCTGCGCCAGGTACCACGCACTGGTCACGCCGATGACGCCGCTACCGAGAATGAGCACACGCATGTCGTTCTCCTGAAAAGGGCATTCCCCCAGAACTACGCACAGAGGGGGACAGTTAGACGCAGTATATTGCGAGCCAGGCAGCGCCATTTCTGGAATCGGCACGGCTTTGCAGTGAAACTTCCTGCCAAACCTTGCCGAGACAAACCCCATGAGCACCCGCGCCCGCGAGCTGGACAAGATCGACCGCAAGATCCTGCGCATCCTGCAGCAGGAGGGGCGGATTTCCTTTACCGAACTAGGCGAGCGGGTCGGCCTGTCGACCACACCGTGCACCGAGCGCGTGCGACGGCTGGAGCGCGACGGCGCCATCACCGGCTACTACGCGCGGCTGGACCCGCACTACCTCAAGGCCAGCCTGCTGGTATTCGTGGAGATCAGCCTGGCCTACAAATCCGGCGACATCTTCGAAGAATTCCGCCGCGCCGCGCTAAAGCTGCCCAACGTGCTGGAGTGCCACCTGGTCTCCGGCGACTTCGACTATCTGCTCAAGGCGCGCATCAGCGAGATGGCGTCCTACCGCAAGTTGCTCGGCAGCACCTTGCTGACCATGCCGCATGTGCGTGAATCCAAGAGCTACATCGTGATGGAAGAGGTCAAGGAGACGCTGGCGTTGCCGATCGCCGATTGAGCCGGGATTCGGGATTCGGGATTCGGGATTCGGGATTCGGAATTCGGGATTGGCGGTTGGCGGTTGGCACCAGCAGATCGCGCCGCTGCTGTCAGCGCACCACGCGCATGCCATCGCCCGCCGGTACCGCGTCGTAGTAGCGGCCGGTCTTGGTATCCAGCACCCGGTTGGCGCCGGCCGGCTGCATGCCCTGCAGCAAGCGGCCATTGCGGTCGTAGACCATCGGCTTGGTCGGCGCCACCTGGCTGCCCGCAGGCGCGATCGGCGTTTGTGCCGGCCCGTGCGTGGGGATGCTCGGCGCGACCGGGCGTTGCCCCAGCTGCGAAGGCACCGGTGCGGCGGAAGGCGCCGGCTGCAGCGCGCGCGGCGGCGTCACCGTGGGCTGGACGGGCGTCGGCGTGGTGATGGGCTGCAAGGTCGTGGACGAGCGCGTGGTGGTGGCCGACTGCGCCGCCACCGCGCCAGTCATCGTCAGTAGAACGCACAGCAGAACGCGGCGGCTTGATGCGTGGATCGCCATGACAGGCACCTTGCGTGTTTCGAGGGTCATGCAGTGATTGGGGCGCAAGGACGCTGCGACAATGCATGCGACCGGCCGGGGGATGAACGCTTTCGCAAGGTGGTTGCGGTGCGAAGAAGGGCTGACCTCCGCCGCAGTGGCGGGCTGTTGGCTGCGTCTCAACGGTTGAACCACCCCGACAATGCCCACATCACGGAAGCAGGCGCCGGCACCCCGCTGGCGAGCGCATGCGAGAACCCCATGAGCCAGTTCGATCTGACCCCTCCCTCCCCCGCACAACGCGATGCCCTGATCGCCGGGCTCAGCGACGAGGAACAGCGCGTGCTGCTGCACCATGGCACCGAGGCGCCGTTCTGCGGGGTTTTCCTGGACAACAAGCTGGACGGTGTCTACAGCTGCCGGCTGTGCGGCCTGCCGTTGTTCCGTTCCAGCGCCAAATTCGAGTCCGGCACCGGTTGGCCTAGCTTCTTTGCGCCCTACGACCCTGCCCATGTGCGCGAGATCCGCGACACCAGCTACGGCATGATCCGCACCGAAATCGTGTGCGCGCGCTGCGACAGCCATCTGGGCCATGTGTTCCCGGACGGCCCGCCCCCCACCGGCGAGCGCCACTGCCTGAACTCGGTCTCGCTGGGCTTCACCGAAAACGGCCAGGCCCTGCCGAACCCCCTGCATCGCCAAGGTGCCGAGGCGCAAGCGGCCTGATGGCCGCGTATCTGCGAGGACACGGCCATGCAGTGCCTGGAGGTGCTCGACAACGCCTCCCTGCGCTTTTGTGCGCTGAGGCCAGCACCGCTCACGGGTGCTTCGAGCCGGCGATAGCGCTGTGAAAATCGGTTGCGGCGCGAGAACTCCAGACACGGCTTGATTTCCGTACGGGCGGCCACACGCAGGCTACGTCCCAGCCGTGAAGCGGCCGCGTGTTCAGTCGTGGGCAGGCCTTCCCGGCCCCGGCGCGCAAGATGCACGCGCTTGGGCGGCGCCGGAACCCAGCACTCCACGTCCCAGCCGCCGCAACCCGGCGGCGATCCCGACCGGCAGGAGTCCGCAGATGCATACGTCCTCATCCCTGATGTTCACCGGCCTGCTGGCCGCCGCCCTCGCCGGCTGCAGCGCCGGTAGCCCGCCTCCTGCAGCGCAGGATGCCAAGCCCGCACAACCGCAGCCAGCCGGCATCCAAGCCGATGCCCGCCCGCTTGCCACAGGCACCGACGCCAGCGTGACCGGCCCGCTGCCGCGTCCGGCCAAGACGCCCGCCCCAGCCGCGGCGGCTGCCGACCCCACGCTTCCTGCGCAGACGGTGGCCTGGCGCTGCGGTCCGCGCACGATCGCGACACGCTTCGACGCGGCCTCCGATACCCTGCAGCTGACCCTCGAAGGCCGCACGCTGATCCTGCTCAGTGCCCAGGCGGCATCCGGGGCGCGCTTTGCCGATGCGCAGGGCAACCAATTCTGGGAACACGCCGGCGAATCGACGCTGTCGCTGGCAGGCGGCGAGGCGCTTAAATGCGTGCATGAGACCGCCACCACAATCGGCTAGACATTCAGCGACAACGCACGTCTTCACGCCGTGCGCTTCAAGAATCGGCTGCGCAAGCCGAAACCACTAGCAACCCCAGTTTGCTTCCGGCTGCGCCATGCTCATCATCGTTGGCTTCATCGTCGTCATCGTCAGCGTCCTCGGCGGCTACGTGCTGTCGCACGGAAAGCTGGGCGCGCTGTGGCAGCCGTACGAGCTGATGATCATCGGTGGCGCGGCATTGGGCGCCTTCCTGGTCAGCACGCCGGGCAAGATCGTCAAGGAAACCCTCAGCGGCATCATGGGCGTGTTCAAGGGCCCGCAGTACAAGTCCGACGACTACAAGGACACCCTGAGCCTGATCTACGAGCTGCTGAACAAGGCGCGCCGCGATGGCTTCATGGCGCTGGAAGACCATGTCGAAAAGCCGCAGGACAGCACCATCTTCGGCAACTACCCCAAGGTGGTGGCCGACCATCACCTGCTGGACTTCATCACCGACTGCCTGCGCCTGATGATCGGCAGCAACATCGAGCCGCACGAGCTGGAACCGCTGCTCGAACTGGAACTGGAAAAACACCATCACGAAGCCCTGGCGCCGTCGCATGCGCTGAGCAAGGTGTCCGACGGCCTGCCCGGCTTCGGCATCGTGGCGGCGGTGCTCGGCATCGTGATCACCATGGGCTCGATCGGCGGGCCGATCGAAGAGATCGGCCACCACGTCGGCGCCGCGCTGGTGGGTACCTTCCTCGGCATCCTGCTGGCCTACGGCTTCGTCTCGCCGTTGTCGGCGGCGATGGAAGCGCGTGCCGAGCAGGACGGGCGCATCTACGAAGCGGTCAAGACCGCGCTGCTGGCGTGCCTGCGTGGCTACAACCCGAAGATTGCGCTGGAATTCGCGCGCAAGACCCTGCCCTCCAATGTGCGTCCGAGCTTCGGCGATTTCGAAACGCACCTGAAGACGATCAAGTAGGGCCACGGTCATGGCCGAGGCCAAATCCACCGTCATCATCCGACGGGTCAAGAAGGTACAGGGCGGCGGCCATCATGGCGGCGCCTGGAAGGTGGCGTTTGCCGACTTCGTGACCGCGATGATGGCCTTCTTCCTGGTGCTGTGGCTGATGGCGGCCACCACCAAGGAACAGCGCGCGGCGATCTCCGAATACTTCCGCAACCCCAGCCCGCTGTCCGGCAAATCGCCAGCGCCTTCGCCTGGCATGAACGGACCCGGCGGCGCCAGCACCTCGATGATCAAGCTCGGCGGTACCGCCGACATGGCCAAGGGGCAGAAGGACGAAATGGGCCGCAAGCGCGACAACGCGGCTGATACCGACGTGGACAGCCGCGCCAAGGACAAGAAGCGCCTTGAAGCGCTGATGCAGGACCTGAAAGAGGCCATCGACAAGAGCCAGGCGCTGGAGCCGTTCAAGGACCAGTTGCTGCTGGACCTCACGCCCGATGGCCTGCGCATCCAGATCGTGGACAAGCAGAACCGCCCCATGTTCGACATCGGCCGCGACCAGCTCAAGCCGTATACGGTGGCGATCCTGCGCGAGCTGTCCAGCTTCATCAATCAGGTGCCCAACCACATCAGCATCACCGGCCATACCGACACCACCGCCTACAGCAGCGATGCCGGCTACACCAATTGGGAACTCAGCGCCGACCGCGCCAATGCCGCGCGCCGCGCCCTGGTGGCCGGGGGCATGTCCGATGCCAAGGTGACGCGCGTAGTGGGGCTGTCCTCGTCGGTGCTGTTCGACAAGACCGATCCGCAGAACCCGATCAACCGCCGCATCAGTATCGTGGTGATGACCCAGGACGCCGAAAACGCGGCCCTGGCCGGCGCCGGACAAGGCGTGGCCCTGGGCAAATCGCTGCACGATGCCGACACCCAGGTGCCGGATCTGAGCGGCGCCGCGGCCACCGGCACCGCCACCGTGGGGACGCCTGCCGAAGGCGCAAAACCAGCCACGGCCCCGCCAGTCGCCGCGGCTGCGGCTCCGGCCCCGGCCCTGGCATCGGCAGGGACTGCTGCTGCGCGTCCGGCAGGACCACGCATGTCTTCCAGCGCTCAGGTGGCCTCTGCCACGGCGCTCGCCAAAGCGGCTGAAGCGGCGGTGGAGAAGCAGTAACGCGGGGCGGGAGGCCTGGAGGCGCAGGCGGCGATTGGGATTTGCCAGGAAATCGCCCCCACGGAACATGGCCTGCGGTTGTTCGGGCTTGGCGTACTGGTGGCGGCTCCTCGGTCGGTGCCTGCAAAGACGGTGCGTCCCGCCGGCCCGGCCGCCGCCACGGGCCAACTCCGCTACGCATCGCATCGTGCGGCGCACGCTCTAGAATGGCCGGCCATTCCCAGCGTCGAGAACACCGTGTCCCGCAATTCCAAGGCCAAGCGCGACAAGCGCAAGAAGCAGCAGCCCAAGCGCCCCTTCGTCCGTCTGGGCCAGGCGCCCCAGGTCACCAACCATGCCGTGCTGCTGGACGCCGATGGCCGCGTGGTCGCCGCGATCGGCCTGCAGGGTGGCAGCGAGTGGATGTTGTCGATCGGCGGCCAGACCATGGGCAGTGCCGACAACCCGGTCCCGATGCTGGCCATGCTCAAGCACCTGGCCAACCTGCAGGAAGCCGAAGGCAAGACCATTTCGCTGGAATATTCGACCCAGCTGCAGCAGATGATCGACGACCTGGCCGCCGACGAAGGCCAGACCGCCGAGGAATACCTGACCAAGCTGGTGTCCGAGTTCCAGAACGCCGATGCGGATGAAGACGGCGACGCGGAAGACGCAGCAGAGGACGCCGGCACCGAGGCTGGTGCTGACGACGTGGCTGAAGACGACACTGCCAGCGCCACCGACAGTGCTGCAGACGCCAGCGACGAGGCGTCCGACACTGCGGCGGACGAGCCCGACGGCGACAGCGCGGGCAAGAAGCCGAAGACGTCCAAGAAGGCCTGACCCGGCCGATGGCCGTCTATGTCGACGATGCGGTGCACCTGTGGCGCGACCAGCGCTGGGCGCACCTGCTCGGCGATACGCTGGACGAGCTGCATGCCATGGCGGCGCGGCTGGGCATTCCCCGCCGCGCCTTCCAGAACAAACTCAGCGGTGCGCACTACGACGTGCCCGCACCGCTCCGCCTTGAGGCCATTGCCTTCGGCGCCATTCCCATCTCCCGCCACACCGACCGCGCACTGCTCAAGGCCTTGATCGCCAATGCGCGGGCGCAGGCGCGGGCCGAAGCGCCCTGAGGCAGGGGATTGGAGAATCGGGATTAGGGAGTCGCAACGGTGGTGGCCGCAACCTGATTGGCGGCTCACCGTTGTAGGAGCGCGCCCGAGCGCGAGGGGCCATCCCGGTAACGCCCGATCGCGCGCAGGCACGCTCCTACGTGGCAATCGCCGGGCCGTGGACCATGCCTGCGCGGCTGACCCTACCGGCACCACGCGCTAGGCGTGCTGCCGCGGAGTGCGCACTACCACGGCTCGACACGCCCTACACACCCACAGACCGCTCCCGCGATTCCCGATTCCCGATTAACATTCAAAACGCCTCATTCCCCAGCCGCACTTCCACCCCCAGCAACGAGGTCAGCGCCAGCATGGCGTCGTCGTCGCGGCTAAGCGCAATCCAGCCGGCGTAGGCATCGCCACCGGTGTTCCAGTTCCACAGCGAGTAGCCGTGCTCGCGCAGGCGGTCGAATGCCACCGCCATCAAATCGGGGACCTCCAGGTTGCCGGCAAAGTCTTCGTCGTCCAGGTCGCCGCCCCAGTCGATGCGCAGGTTCCAGCGCGCACTGAGTTCGTCGATGGCGGCGATGAACGCATCGGCGTCCTTCCAGTCCACATAGAAGCCCGAGCGCCAGTCGATCACGTCCTTCAGCGCCGACAACCAGGCGTCGTCGCCTGCGTCGTGATCGGCCTCGGCCTGCGTTTCGCGCCAGGCGTCGAACTGGGCCAACGCGGTGTCCTCGTCGCCGGGGTTGATCAGCACTAGCAGGTTCCACACCCGCGCCGGATGGTCATCCACATCGTCTTCGTCGCCCTCGGGCTGCAGGCCTTCGTCGTCTTCGTAGTCGGCACTGTTGTCAGGCATTGCGGTCTCGTTTGCTGGAGTGCAGGGCCAGAAGTGTGAGGCCTGACGGCGCGCAAGCAAACCGATTGGCGCACGTCACCGCGTCGCCAGGACTGGTCTTCCCGGCGCAGGCCCGTATCCTGTGCGGCCGAAGACGGCTATCCCGGCCGCCATGACGCCTTTCCCATGAGCGATACCCCTCCCGATCACCTGGCCATCGACGCACGCAGCCCGTTCCATAATGCCGATGCCCTCAACCGCGGCGTCGGCGTGCGCTTCAACGGTGTCGAACGCGACAACGTGGAGGAATACTCGGTCAGCGAAGGCTGGATCAAGGTGCAGGTCGGCAAGGCGCGCGACCGTCGCGGCAACCCGATGACGATGAAGATCAAGGGCGAAGTGGTGGCCTATTACCTGGACAGCAAGGACGGCGCCAAGGCTGCCGAGTAAAAGCAACGGACAACACGACTTCACACAACGCTGCTGCAGGTCGGCTGATCTGTGCCCCGGCCGCAGGGCCCTCGCCGCCCACCGAAGCCGGACACGTAGCGGCATCCATGCCGCCAAGGGTCCCGCGACGGTGGGCCGGCAAGGACCAGTCAAGTTGGTCGGTGCGCAGAGCTTTCAACAAAGCCGCCGGGAAACTGTCTGGTGCGGTGTCCTCACCGCTTGCGGGCTCGATGGCGGCATGGATGCCGCCATCGAGCCCCCCCACGGATGGGTTTACGGCGTGTCCCGCGAGCGGTGAGGGCACCGCGCATTCGACCCACTCAGCGCCTTACCTGGACACCTGCCGGCATCCACCAGGATGCGGCCAACCAAACCATTGCATCCACCACTCACGCCTTGAGCCGATATCCGCTGCGGAAGATCGCCGCCACGATGCCCAGGCACACCAGCAGGAACAGGAACGTCATGCCGGTGCTCACTGCGATATGCACATCGGCCCTGCCGTAAAAACTCCAGCGGAAGCCGCTGATCAGATACACCACCGGATTGAACAGCGTGACCTTCTGCCACAACGGCGGCAGCATGTTGATCGAATAGAAACTGCCGCCCAGGAAGGTCAGCGGCGTCACCACCATCAGCGGAATCACCTGCAATTTTTCGAAGCCATCGGCCCAGATGCCGATGATGAAACCGAACAGGCTGAAGGTCAGCGCGGTGAGCACCAGAAAGCCCAGCATCCACACCGGGTGCGCGATCTCATACGGCACGAACAGCCGTGCGGTCAGCAGGATCAACAACCCCAGCATCACCGACTTGGTCGCCGCCGCGCCCACGTAGCCGATCACGATCTCCCACCACGCCACCGGCGCGGACAGCACCTCGTAGATGGTGCCGGCCCAGCGCGGCATGTAGATGCCGAACGAGGCGTTGGAAATGCTCTCGTTGAGCAGCGACAGCATCACCAGGCCGGGAATGATGAAGGCGCCGTAGCTGATGCCGTCGATATCGCCCATGCGCGAACCGATCGCGGCCCCGAACACCACGAAGTACAGCGAGGTCGACAATACCGGCGAGGCGATCGACTGGGTGAGCGTGCGGAAGGCGCGCGCCATTTCGAAACGGTAGATCGCTGCAATCGCATGCACATTCATGCGCGCACCTCCTGCTGACGTGCGCCATGCACCAGGTTGACGAAGATCTCTTCCAGCGAACTTTCGCTGGAATGCAGATCCTTGAAGTCGATGCCCTGCTCGTTGAGCCGGCGCAGCAAGGCACCGATGCCGGTCTGCTCGGCCTGGGTGTCGAAGGTGTAGATCAGGTTACTGCCGTCGGCCGCCAGCTCCAGCGGCAGATCGGCCAGCGCGGCGGGCAGCGCCTGCAACGGCGCCTGCAGGCTCAGCGTGAGCTGCTTCTTGCCCAGCTTGCGCATCAGCGTGCGCTTGTCTTCCACCAACACCAGCTCGCCGCGATTGATGACACCGACGCGGTCGGCCATGTCTTCGGCCTCTTCGATGTAATGGGTGGTCAGGATGATGGTGGTGCCCTGCTCGCGCAGCCGCCGCACCATCTGCCACATGTCGTGACGCAGCTCCACGTCCACACCGGCCGTGGGCTCGTCCAGGAACAGGATGCGCGGCTCGTGGGCGAGCGCCTTGGCGATCAGCACACGCCGCTTCATGCCGCCGGAGAGCGTGGAAATCTTGTTGTTGCGTTTCTCCCACAGCGACAGCTCGCGCAGGATGGTTTCCAGATATTGCGGATTGGCCGGCTTGCCGAACAGCCCGCGACTGAAACGTACCGTGGCCCACACCGTTTCGAACGCATCGGTGGCCAGTTCCTGCGGCACCAGGCCGATGCTGGCACGCGCGGCGCGGTAGTCGCGCACGATGTCGTGCCCGTCGGCCAGCACACTGCCGGTGCTGGGGTTGATCAAGCCGCAGATGATGCTGATCAAGGTGGTCTTGCCGGCGCCGTTGGGGCCGAGCAGCGCGAAGATCTCGCCACGCCGGATCTCAAGATCCACCTGTTTGAGCGCCTGGAAACCGCCGGCATAGGTCTTGCTCAAGCCCTGGATGGAAACGATCGAAGTCATGGGTTTGGCACGGGAACGATAAACGCCACAGGGTAGGCCGTGCGCCATGAAAATGGCAGCAGTCCGGGTGGGATAGTGTCTCCCGACACGGGCGCAGGAGCGTGAGCGAACTGGGCTGCGCACGCACGCTGCATCTGGCTGTTGGCGTATCTCCATGTAGGAGCGCGCCTGAGCGCGATGGGCTTTTCCACCAACGCCCCATCGCGCTCAGGTGCGCTCCTACCCAAACACGGCAACCGCCGTGGCTCTTGCGATTCCCCAATCCCGATTCCCGATTACCGCGCGCATCAGCGCGCTCAAGCGCGCTTGCGCGACTCGATCAGATCCAGGTTGCGCACCAGCCGTCGCGACAGGTCGTCGGAAATCTCGCGTCGTCGCGCAAGCTTGAACAACTCATTGCGCTCGGCCACCAATGCCGCATGGCGGAACTGACGCAGCGCCTTTTCGTAGGCAACCGCCTCTTCCGGATCGGTCTCGGCCATGTCCACCGCGCCGAGCTTGCGCTGATAGCGCTGGCTCACCTGGTTGGCCGCTGCGTTGTAGCGCTCGGCATGCTTGCTGCCGTCCACCAGCCGCTGGCGCAGTTTTTCCACTGCCTCCAGCGCCGCCTGCGAAGCGGCCTTCACGGCTAGGTCTTCCTTGAGCTGCTCGTCTTCTTCCTCGGGCAGTTCCAGACCGCGCAACAGGCGCGGCAACGCGACGCTGGCCACCAGCAGCGACACCAGGATCACCGAGGCGGCCAGAAAGATCGCCAACTGGCGGGCCGGAAATGGCGAGCCGTCCTCCAGCATCAATGGCAGCGTGAGCACGCCGGCCAGGGTGATCGCACCGCGCACGCCGGCCAACGATACCGCCACCACGATTCGCCACGGCGGGCTGACATGCGCCTCGCCGCGCCGTTGCGCCTTGAAGATGTTCCAGCGCAGCGACAGGAACACCCACACGAAGCGCAACGCCATCAAGCTAGCGCTGATGGTGGCCACGTACACCGCCAGCCACCACGGATTGAGGTGCCCGGCCTCCTGCACGCTGCGCACCGCACCGTCCAGGATGCCCGGCAACTGCTCGCCCAGCAGCACGAAGATGATGCCGTTGAAGGTGAACTGCACCGTGTCCCACACCGCCGACCGCTGCAGGCGCATGTTGCCCGGCGCGTTGCCGGCCATTTCCACATAGCTCATGGTGACGCCGGCGGCCACTGCGGCCAGGATGCCGGACGCGTGGAAGGCTTCGGCCAGCAGATACGCTGCAAATGGGGTGAGCAGGTTGACCAGGATCGCCGAACCGGGCTCCTCGCCGAAATGCCGCCAGATCCAGGCCTGGATGCGGCTCAACCCAAAGGTCGTCGCCACGCCCAGGGCCAGGCCGGCCAGCGCCACCCACAGAAAGGTCAGCGAAGCGGCCGCCACCGAGAAGGTCCCGGTCAGCACCGCCGCCACCGCGAACTGGAAACACACCAGGCCCGAGGCGTCGTTGAGCAACGACTCGCCTTCCAGGATGTGCATCAGGCGCTTGGGAATCGGCACCTTGGAGGCGATCGAGGACACCGCCACCGGATCGGTCGGCGAAATGATCGCCGCCAGCGCGAATGCCACGGCCAGCGGCATCGCCGGTATCAGCCAATGAATGAAGAAGCCGGCGCCAATCACGGTGAAGATGACCAGCCCCAACGCCAATTCCAGAATGGCCGCCTTGTCGCGGAACAAGCCTTGCTTGGGAATGCGCCAGCCATCCAGGAACAGCAGTGGCGGCAGGAACAACAGGAAGAACAGCTCCGGTTCCAGCTCGTGCCCTGCATCGAAAACGCCGGAGACCACCGCGCCCAGCGCGATCTGGACCAACGGCAACGGCAGCGAAAACGGCAGGATGCGGATGAGGTAACCGCTGGCCGCGACCGCCAGCAACATGGCGAGGACGACATCGATCGAATGCATGAAAAACCCGGAATGAAAAAAAAGCGGTCGCGCATGCGGCATCGCATATTGCGACGCACAACAACAACGCACCTACCGGACCATACCGTGTTGCACCCGGGGATGAAAACCACCGCATTGCCTCGCACCTTGGCATGTGGGGCGATGCGGCAGGGTTGTTGCGGTTCGGTTCAATTGGCCGGTGCCCGATACGCTGGCGGATGGAGACAGGCGCAATGACGATGTCCAAGCGCGCGTGCTGCGGCAGACCGGTCGCGCATCGACGCAATGGAGAGCGGCTGCGGCTCGAGCAGCGAAGGACGGTGCGACAACGCATGCACGGGTGTTTCGCAATCGCCGCCGGCACCCTCGGCACGGGCCCGTCTACGCCGGCCGGAGAGTGCGCGAACAGTCGATCCGATCGAGCCGGGGGCATGGATGGGACGTTGCGGTGTGCTGCTGTTTCCTTGGAACGGTCCTCGCCATCGCGCTATGGCCACAGGTGACGCGCGAGCGGGATGCAGCGATCGGTGTCGTATCGCTGCCGGTCCTGGCCCCACTCCTGCACCGGCGCTTGCACGCCCCTGTGACGCCGCCGTCATCACGCCGAACGCGGTGATGAATGTCAAAACAGCGTGATGCATCCGGCCGTTTCGCAGGCGCGTATTGACGCTACGGTTGCCATCCAGGCGATCGCCAACCCAAAGGATCGATGCCTCATGAAGACTTCATTCCAGTCGCTTGCCGTTGCCACCGCCATTGCCCTGACCAGCGCCCTGGCCCCCGCCTATGCTGCGTCCAATCCGACCGTTGGCGGCGCGCCGATGCTGGTGACCAAGGACATCGTCGACAACGCGGTCAACTCCAAGGACCACACTACGTTGGTGGCTGCCGTCAAAGCGGCCGGCCTGGTCGAGACGCTGAAGGGTCCGGGCCCGTTCACCGTATTCGCGCCGACCAATGCGGCGTTTTCGGCACTGCCGGCCGGCACCGTCGACACCTTGCTGAAGCCCGAATCCAAGCCGACCCTGACCAAGGTGCTCACCTATCACGTGGTACCGGGCAAGGTGGATGCGGCCTCGCTGATCGCCAAGATCAAGGCCGGTGGCGGTAGCGCCACGCTGACCACCGTGCAGGGCGAGCCGCTGACCGCCAGGCTCAATGGCAAGAAGGTCACCATCACCGACGTCAAGGGCAACACCGCCAACGTCACCATCGCCGACGTGATCCAGAGCAATGGCGTGATCCACGTGGTGGACAAGGTGCTGATGCCGTAATGGCCTGCAGCCGTACCGCGACGCGTCGTTGCTGACGCACGCACACTGCCATCGGCGGAATGCGATTTTTCCGCCGATGGCGCAGCGCTTTCATGCAGCGCGTCATGGCAAGGGAGGCGCTGTTTTAAAGAGATTGGCCGTCGATGCGGCGAGCGCTTGGCAAGCGCAGACATTGGTCGACATCGACACACACGATGCCTACCAGGAGGCAACGCCTGACGACTACCCGGTCGGTTCTGTTTGTCGCTAGTTGATCGGCAACGCCATGCCACGGATCTGCAGTGGATGGCAGTTGATCCGCGAGCGCACCAGCACAGGCGAGGCGTGGTTCAACCATGCTGTGCGTCGCGCGGGCCAGCCTCCAGCGACCGCAATCAAACCGCCAAACGGCGGTGAGGGAGCGACCGGCCTGCCGGTGGCTCCGCTTGGTGTCCCGATTCTCCGACACCGTGCGCGTGCCCTTGCACGCGTCTTTTTTTGCCCGTGTGGCGCGCTATTTCCCTATCTCGACTGATCGCTGGACGGCGGCGGTGGATCCAGCAACTGACGGAGATCCTCGACAAATCCGCGATACCCTTCTTCGCGCGCATCCGTCGATGGCTGGCGCAATACCCAGGACGGGTGCACCGTGGTCAATACCGGCGTGCCGTCGTCCAGGCGCTGCCATTGCCCGCGTTGCTGCATCAATCGGAAGCGGCTTCCCAACACGGCTTGCGCCGCAGTCGCGCCCAGGCAGACGATCTGCGCCGGACGCAAGTGCGCCCGTTCGGCCTGCAACCACCCGCTGCAGGCCTGCACATGGGTGCGCTCCGGATTGCGATGCAGCCGCCGTTTGCCGCGTTGCTCGAAACGAAAATGCTTGACCGCATTGGTGACGTAGAACGTCTCGCGGTCCACACCCAGCTCGCCCAACGCCATGTTGAACAGGCGCCCGGCGGGACCGACAAACGGACGACCGCTCAAGTCCTCTTCATCGCCCGGCTGCTCGCCGATCACCATGACCGACGCATCGTCGGGTCCTTCGCCGAACACCGTTTGCGTTGCCGGCTGCCACAGTTCGCAACGCCGGCAATCGCGTGCGGCAGTGCGCAACTGCGCCAGGCTTTGGGTTGCCGCTTCCGGCAATGGCGCAGGCGCTGCCGGCACCCGTCGCCGTACCGGCTCGGGCGCGCGCTCGGCCATCTCGCGAACACGCATGCCGGCATCGCGGATCAGCTCCGGCAACAGCGTGGCTTCGGGCAGGTTCTTCCAGTATTTCTGCGGCATTTCCTGCCGCATCATGGTCGGGTTGAGCCGCGCCGGGTTGAAGATATGCGCGTAGTACGTGCGCCAGAGCGTCTCTTGCGCATCGTCGGCGGGTACCTGGGTGCGCACCGCACCTTCGCCGAAGGTCAACGCCTGCCCATCCCAACGCACACTGCGGTACGGGGTCAGGATCGCCCAACGCATGCCGGCAAACCGGCGCGCAAAAAACGGCGCCACGCGATCCACGATCCAGTGCTCGGGCTCGAACCAGGACACGAAGTCTTCTTCTTCCCCGGGCAGGCGACGAAAACGCACGAAGGCCTTCATTTTGTGGGTATCGCGCTGCACCGCTTTTTGCCATTGCCGTAGCCGGTGCACATCCACATCGGTGGCGCGTTCCAGCAGGGCTTTTTCCCCAGAGGCAACGCGCCACAGCAAGCGATACAACACAGCGTGCCGTTGCGGGTCGCGGTGACACAGCACCGAGGCCGCCAGCTGCATGAAATCTGCAGAGACCCGCGGTGGTGGCACCACGGCCGGCATCGCCAACAGTCCCTGCCCCATCAACAAGCCGCCCTGCGCCCCGCCATTCCAGGCCATATCGTCCGGCTCCACCTGCGCGCACCAGCCTGCCCGCGCCAACGCACGCCATGCTTCAAAACTCCACGCGGGTTCCACCTCGGCGCTGAACATCGTTTGCCTTGCTCTTGTAGGGGTACCGACATGCGCTTTGGAACCGTATGCCCGCGCAATGCCGTTTACCAGGATGCACGCTACCTGCGTTGGCGGGGTCAGATGCGGTTGAGCGGAGATTAGGGATTGGGGATTGGGACTTGCGAACGCTGGCATTGGCCAAGGAAGCAGCATCGTTGCGGGCGGAAAATGCTCAGTCGAACAGACTCGCCTGCCGTGGCGCAGGCGCCAACTGCGCACGCAGCCTGACCGGGTCGTCCAGGCGCTGACGCGGATGGTGATCGAGCACGCTCACGAACGGCAGCAGCTTTTTCATCGGTACGCGCAGCCGCGCCAGGTCGCCAACGCGCAAGCGCGCATGCCGCCGCGACAACAACAAGCGCTCCACGTTGCGCGTGCCCAGGCCCGGTACGCGCAGCAGCATTTCGCGCGGTGCCGCATTCAAGTCCACCGGAAACCGCTCGGGGTTGCGCAATGCCCAGGCCAGCTTGGGGTCCACGTCCAGGTCGAGCATGCCGCTGGACTGCGCCGGCGCAATTTCTTCCACGCTGAACTCGTAGAAACGCAGCAACCAGTCGGCCTGATACAGCCGGTGCTCGCGCTGCAGGGGCGGTGCCTGCAACGGCAGCTTGGACGAGGCATCCGGGATGGGGCTGAAGGCCGAGTAGTACACCCGGCGCATGCGGTAATTGCCGTAGAGGTTGTGGCTGGTGTCCAGGATGCTGCGGTCGTTGGCATTGTCGGCGCCGACGATCATCTGCGTGCTCTGCCCGGCCGGCGCGAAGCGTGGCGGCTTGGCGCGGCGCACCGTTTCAGCCTTGCGTTCGAGCTGGTTTTCTTCGATGCGCCAGCGCAGCTCGCCCATCGCCGAGCGAATGCCGCCCAGGCTTTTCTCCGGCGCCAGCAACGTCAGGCCCTGTTCGGTGGGCAACTCCACATTGATGCTCAAGCGATCGGCATAGCGTCCTGCCGCCGCTAGCAACTCCGGAGCCGCATCCGGGATGGTCTTGAGATGGATGTAGCCGGCGAAATGGTGCACCTCGCGCAACTGCCGCGCCACTTCCACCAGTTGCTCCATGGTGTAGTCGGAGTTGCGGATGATGCCGCTGGACAGGAACAGGCCTTCGATGTAGTTGCGCTTGTAGAAGTCCAGCGTGAGCGTGACCACTTCTTCCGGCGTGAAGCGCGCACGGCGTACATTGCTGGACACGCGATTGACGCAGTACGCGCAGTCGAAGATGCAAAAATTGGTCAGCAGGATCTTCAACAGCGACACGCATCTGCCGTCGGGCGTGTACGAGTGGCAGATGCCCATGCCCTCGGTGCTGCCGATGCCGCCGGTGCCCAGCGAATTGCGCTTGTTGGCGCCACTGGAAGCACAGGAGGCATCGTATTTGGCGGCGTCGGCGAGGACGGCGAGCTTGTCGAGGATTTTCACGCGGGCAGCATGCAGCGGTGGCGTCTCAGCCTATGAGACTCGCCTGCACCTGATCGTGAATGCTTCAGAGCGCTGCGGGTTGGCGTGATCCGGCAGCGCGCGACTGCAATGCGAACCCGCTGCCAGCGAACGTGCGACTACGCTCTTCCCATCGGCACTGCAGCTCTTGGCCCAAACATGCCGATGCGCCCACGTCCGCACCCGGCGCTATGCCGCGACCGGGTCCGCCACCGCTGCAGGGCCGTCGAAGCGATACAGATCCATAGCCAGGAAACCCGCATCGATGCCGGCGTCGATGCGCTGCGCACCGAGCCGGTCATCGCCAGCCGCGCCCATCGCCACGTACAGCGGCAGCCAGTGCTCGTCGCTGGGATGCGCGCGTTCGGCATGCGGTGCCTGGCGGCGGTAGTCCAGCAGCGCGGGGATGTCGTCGTCCAGCAGCTTGCGTTCGGTCAATTCGATGAAGGGCCGCACGTACGGCGCTTGCCGCTCGGCGCTGTAGCCGTTGCGGACGTCGTGCAGGTTATGGGTGATGCTGCCCGAGCCGATCACCAGCACGCCGTCATCGCGCAACGGCGCCAGCGCACGGCCCACCGCAAATTGGTGCGCCGGTCCCAGCTCGGGCTGGATCGATAGCGACACCACCGGGATGTCGGCGTCCGGATACAGCAGGCGCAGCGGCACCCAGACGCCGTGATCGAAGCCGCGCTGCGGGTCCAGCTGCGGATGCAGGCCGGCCTGCTCCAGCCGGCGCACGATCTGCTGCGCCAATGCCGGCTCGCCGGGCGCCGGATAGTCCAGCGCATACAACGGCGCCGGGAAGCCGCCGAAGTCGTGAATGGTCGGCGGCCGTAGCGCACCGCTGACCAGCGGGCGACGGCCCAGCCAGTGCGCGCTCGCCACCACGATGGCACGCGGCCGCGGCAACGCGTGCCGCAGGTCGGCCAGGCGCTCGCCGACCTGCCCCGGCTGCAGCGCAGTCATCGGCGAGCCGTGCGAGATATACAGGGGGGGCAAGCGGGTCATGGACAGCTCCTTGATGGATGGAAACAGGCTCAGCGCGATGGCTGCAACGCGAATGCGCCGTCGCCGAGCAACGCCTGCACGATCAGCAGCACCGCCCATAACGCCGGGTATTCCCAGCCGCCACCCGGATTGGAAAAACCGAACCCGTTCGCACCATGCACGCTGACAATCGTGCCCAGCAATAGCGGCACGCCCAGCAGGGCGACCCAGCGCGCATAGAGGCCCAACAGCAGCGAAACGCCAAGGCCGAGCTCCAGCGCCATACTGACGTAGGCCAATGCGCCGGGCAGGCCGAGCGACTGGAAGTACGCCACGGTGCCGGCCAGAGTGAACACCAGCAATTTGGTCAGGCCATGCACCAGAAACAGCACGCCCAGGCTGATACGCAGCAAGGCGGTGCCATAGGCGGCGGTGCGTGGAGATGCGAGGGCAGTTGTCATGGGACGGGCTCCGTTGAGGACCGCCACAGCCTATTCCTTACAAAAATCTGATAAATACGCGTGCTTCAGATAATTTATTTCGGCAAAAGGAACAATCGGAGCCGCCATGGATACCCTCGATGCGATGCGCGTGTTCACCGCCGTGGCCGAGCGCAGCGGCTTCAGTGCCGCCGCCGATGCGCTGGACCGCTCCACCGCCAGTGTCACCCGCCAGGTCGCCGCGCTCGAACAGCGGCTGGGCATCCGCCTGCTCAACCGCACCACCCGCCGGGTCAGCCTGACCAGTGCCGGCAGCGCGTACTACCAGCGCTGCCTGCAGCTGCTCGCCGATCTGGACGACCTGCAAGCCACCATTGGCGCGCAAGCGCTCGAACCGGCCGGCGTGCTGCGGGTGAACGCACCGGTGAGTTATGGCATCGAACGGCTAGGCGCGTTGCTGCCGGGCTTTCGCGCGCGCTACCCGCAGGTGGAGCTGGACCTGTCGCTGTCCGACCGCCTGGTCGACATGGTCGAAGAAGGCTTCGATGTCGCCATCCGCATCACCCGCCAGCCGGCACCGATGCTGATCGCGCGGCAGCTGGGCAAGGTACGCATCCTGCCGTGTGCGTCGCCAGCCTATCTGGCACGTGCGGGCACGCCGCAGCATCCGTCCGATCTGGCCGGCCACGAATGCCTGCTCTACCACTACTCGCCCAGCGGCGATGAAGTGCGCTTTCAAGGGCCCGAAGGCGATATCGACGTGCGCCTGCACGGCGGCCTGCGCGCCAACAACGGGCATGTGCTGAGCGCGGCCGCGCTGGCCGGACAGGGCATCGTGATGCAGCCGGATTTTCTGGCCGAACCGCACATCGCCGCCGGGCGCCTGGTACGCATTCTTCCCGACTACGCACTGGCCGAGATCGGCATCTTTGCGGTCTACACCAGCCGCAGCCATCTGGCGCCGAAGGTGCGCAGCTTTATCGATTACCTGGTCGAATGCATGCCCGTGCCGGGGCCTGGTTGAAGGTTGAGAGCCAGGCGAGGAAATACCTCGCGCCAGCTGGCGCGTGCACGCATTCGGGATTCGGGATTCAGTCTGCGCAGGCCGACACCTGTCTCCAGACACCGACATCACAACTGGATCTGGGCTACATGAGGCAGCCACGCACGCTGACCCCACTCAACACCTCGACAGGCGCATAAGCTCCAGCAGGCCTCAGCAACGACCGCGGCAACAGTTCGTCCCGTGCGTGGTCATTCTGCTGTCGCGACCGGTGTGCGCAGAATCCAGCTCCCCGTTCAACAGGAGTGCCCATGAGCAAGATCGCCATTGTGTATTTCAGCGGCTACGGCCACACCGTCAAGCAGGCCGAAGCCGTGCACGCAGGCGCAGCCAGCGTTGGCCAAGCCACGCTGTACCGGATCGACCAGGACGGCAACCTGCCCGACGATGCCTGGGACGCCATCAGTGCCGCCGACGCCATCATCTACGGCAGCCCCACCTACATGGGCGGCCCGGCGTGGCAGTTCAAGAAATTTGCCGATGCCAGCTCCAAGCCGTGGTTTGCGCAGGCCTGGAAGGACAAGGTCGCTGCCGGTTTCACCAATTCGGCATCGGCGAACGGCGACAAGGCCGCCACCATCCAGTATCTGTGGACCCTGTCGCAACAGCATGGCCAGATCTGGGTGGGCACCGGGCTGCCGCCAGCCAACACCAAGGCGCATGGTCCGCAGGACGTGAACTGGACTGGCGGTTGGGGCGGTGCGCTGGCCATCTCGCCATCGGACGCCTCGCCGGACGAAGCGCCGCGTAGCGGCGACCTGGAAACGGCCAAGCTGTTCGGCAAGCGCGTGGCCGAGGTGGCCGCCAAGCTCAAGGGCTGATTGCACCGCACACCAGCCCGCGCAGATCGCAGCATGGCTTGCCGATCTGCGCGGGCTGTGCGTTAGCGCGTGGGCCACATCGCGCTAACGCCTTTCACGCCATTGTTCCCCGACCTTTTGCTGCACGGAGTCCCCCACCATGCAAACCCGCACGCTTGGCCGTTCCGGCCCCACCGTTTCGGCCCTGGGCCTTGGCTGCATGGGGATGAGCGCATTCTACGGCGACCGCAGCGACGAGGCCGCCTCGATCGCGGTGATCCATCGCGCGCTCGATCGTGGCATCAGCTTGCTCGACACCGCCGACATGTACGGCCCGCACACCAATGAAGTGCTGGTCGGCAAAGCGATTGCCTCGCGCCGGCATGAAGTGTTTCTGGCCACCAAATTCGGCATCAAGCTCGACCCCAACGACCCGTCGGTGCGCGGTATCGACGGCAGCCCGGCATATGTGCAGTCCGCATGCGAAGCCAGCCTGCGTCGGCTGGGCGTGGAGCATATCGATCTGTACTACCAACACCGCGTCGACCCCAATGTGCCCATCGAAGACACCGTGGGCGCAATGGCGCGCCTGGTCGAGCAAGGCAAGGTGCGCTTCCTCGGGTTGTCGGAAGCGGCCGCAGCCACCATTCGCCGCGCGCACGCCGTGCATCCCATCACCGCGGTGCAGACAGAATATTCGCTGTGGTCGCGCGAGCCGGAAGACAATGGCGTGTTCGCCGCGGTGCGCGAACTCGGCATCGGGTTCGTGCCGTACTCGCCGCTGGGGCGCGGTTTTCTGACCGGTGCGTTTTCGTCACCGGACGATTTCGACGCCGACGATTACCGCCGCCATTCGCCGCGTTTTCAGGGCGAAAACTTCGCCCGCAACCTGCAGCTGGTGGAACAGGTCAAGGCCATTGCTGCCGACAAGGGCATCACGCCCGGGCAACTGGCGCTGGCCTGGGTGCTGGCGCAGGGCCAGGACCTGGTTCCGATCCCCGGCACCAAGCGGTTGGCCTATCTGGAAGAAAACATCGCTGCGCTGGATGTGGCCCTGATGCCGGACGAACTGGCCCGCATCGATGCCATTTTCCCGCCGCAAGCTGCGGCGGGCACGCGCTACCCGGAAGCGATGATGGGCGCGGTCAACCGCTGAGCCGTGCTGCCCGGTCTTAAGGCGGCCAACCTGCAGCGGGCGCTGCCAGTGAGCGCGGACGGCGCGCTCGGAACCGGAATGTACGAACGTGACACATGCCGATTCCGGGCACGGCCGCGCCCGCATGGCGGCGAGCGCAATCGCCTTGCCGTCTGCCGTTGGCCTTCCCAGTGCCGCAGCCAGCGTTGCAGCATTGCGTTGGCACCAGTGGAGCTTGCCGCGCGCCACTGCGGCCATCCAGGTGTCATACCTGCGGTCGATCAATGCGTGTCTGTCCCGCAGTGCGCGTTCGACCGCCCGGACTGGATGCTGAGCGCCCCTGCTCACACTCCCGCTTCGCTGCCCCTTGCACACTGGCTGCCGCTCACACGCATCGTGCCCCATGCTGTCCTTCGTGATTCCCGCCCATGATGAGGCTGCCCTGATCGGCGACACGCTGCAGTGCCTGCATGCCTGCGCGCAGGCCATGCAGCTGGACCATGAAGTGATCGTGGTGGCCGATGCCTGCGAAGACGCTACGGCGACCATCGCACGCAGCCATGGCGCGCAGGTGCTGGAGGTGCAGTTGCGCCACATCGCCGCAACGCGTAATGCCGGCGCGCAGGCCGCGCAAGGTGAGCACCTGCTGTTTCTGGATGCCGATACCTCGATCAACCCGCAAGTCGTTGGCGCAGCATTGGCTGCGCTCGATGCCGGCGCGGTAGGCGGCGGTGCGCGGGTGCATCTGCAAGGCAAGCGGGTGTGGTCCGAGCGCGTGGCGCAGGCGGTTTTTGGCTGGTTTTTCCGTGTTTCCGGCATTGCTCCCGGGTGTTTCCTGTTCTGCACGCGGGCGGCGTTCGTCAGTGCAGGGGGCTTCGACACGCGTTACTACGCTGGCGAAGATGTGGCACTGAGTCGCGCACTGGCGCGCTGCGGACGCTTTGTGATCTTGCGCCAGACCGTGCACACCTCCGACCGCAAGCTGCGCAGCTTTTCCAAGCGCGAGCACCTCGGCCTGCTGTTGCGATTTCTGTGGCGCGGGCGGCGCATGCTGCAGACCCGCGACGCGCTCGGCTTCTGGTATCAGCGCCGGCGCTGAACCGAGCGTGTCCGCGCCGCCGCGATCGACGGTGGAGCCCGCCCTCGAGGCGGCACCCGACACCGCAGGCCACTACACTGTGCTGTCTGTTTAGGTATACGAGTTGCGCCGCATGGCTTCTTTGCATCGCCCCGTCCTGATCGCCGCCATGTCTGCCGCGCTGCTGACCACCGCCGCATGCCACCGCGATGGCGCGACACCGGCCGCGAGCACGCACCCAGCGCTGCCTCCCAGCAAGCCCAAGCTCGGCGATTTCGGCTTCGATGTGACCGGCATGGATCGCAGCGTGGCGCCGGGCGACGACTTCTTCGATTACGCCAGCGGCAACTGGGTCAAGCGCACGAAGATTCCGGAAGATCGCTCCAGCTTCAACAGTTTCGTTTCCATCGCCATCGAGACCGAGCGGCATAGCCGCGACATCATCGAAGGCGCTGCCGCCAACGACCGCGTCACCGGCGAAGACAAGCAGATCGGCGACTACTACGCCGCCTACATGGACGAAGCCAGCATCGAGGCCAAGGGCGTGCGCCCGGTGCAACCGGAACTGGAGGCGATCGCCCAGCTCGACGACAAGCAGGCCCTGGCGCGCACCTTGGGCGGCCAGCTGCGTGCCGATGTCGATCTGCTCAACGCCACCAATTTCCAGACCGACCGGCTGTTCGGCCTGTGGGTTTCGCAGGACCTGCATCATCCAGGCCGCTACGTGCCCTATCTGGTGCAAGGCGGCCTGGGCATGCCCGAGCGCAGTTTCTATCTGGACGGCGGGCGCATGGCGCAGCTGCGCGAGGCCTACCGCGCGCACATCGTCGCGTTGCTGGAGCTGGCCGGCATCGATGATGCGCCCGCCAGGGCCGAGCGCATCCTGGCACTGGAAATCGCCATGGCGCGCGTGCACGCGACCCCTGAGCAGACCAACGATGTGCAGGCTGGCGCCAATGCCTGGAAGCGGTCCGATTTCGCGCGCGATGCGCCCGGCCTGGACTGGGCGGTGTTCTTCGAGGCAGCCGGGCTCAACGCACAGCAGGATTTCATCGTATGGCAGCCGCGCGCGGTGAGCGGGTTGTCGGCGTTGGTGCAGTCCGAGCCGCTGCAGACCTGGAAGGATTATCTGAGCTTCCGCGCGCTGGACCGCGCCTCGCCGTATCTGTCCAAGGCCTTCGCCGACGAGCGCTTCGCGTTTTACGGCACCACGCTGGAAGGCACCCCGCAGCAGCGCCAGCGCTGGAAACGCGGCATCGACGCGACCAACGCCGCATTGGGCGAAGCGGTCGGCAAGCGCTACGTGCAGAAGTACGTCAGCGCGCAGACCAGGACGCGCACCGAAGAGATGGTCAAGAACATCATCACCGCGTTCGGCAAACGCATCGACGCACTGGAGTGGATGAGCGCCGAAACCAAGCAGCATGCCAAGGCGAAGATCGCCGGCTTGACGGTGGCGGTCGGCTACCCGGACACCTGGCGCGACTACAGCGGGCTGGACGTGCGCCGCGATGATGCGCTTGGCAATGTGCAGCGCGCCGAGGTATTCGAATACCGGCGCAACCTGGCCAAGCTGGGCAAGGCGGTCGATCATCGCGAGTGGTACATGCTGCCGCAGGAGGTCAACGCACTGAATGTGCCACTGGAAAACCGCCTGATCTTCCCGGCGGCGATCCTGCAACCGCCCTTCTTCGACCCCGCCGCCGACGATGCGGTGAACTATGGCGCGATCGGCGCGGTGATCGGGCACGAGATCAGCCACAGCTTCGACAACATGGGCGCGCTGTTCGACGAACACGGCGAGCTGCATGACTGGTGGACGCCGCAAGACCTGAAAAAATTCGAGAACGCCGGCAGTGCCTTGGCTGCGCAGTTCAGCGCCTACCAACCGTTGGACGACTTGTCGGTCAACGGCAAGCTGACGCTGGGCGAAAACATCGCCGACGTTGCGGGCCTGGCCACTGCCTACGATGCCTACCAGTTGTCGCTGCAGGGCAAGCAGCCCCAGACCCTGGATGGTTTTAGCCCGGATCAGCGCTTTTTCCTGGGCTTTGCGCAGGCCTGGCGCGGCAAGTACCGCGACGCGGCACTGCGCAATGCTCTGCTCACCGACGTGCATGCACCTGGCCGCTTCCGTGCGCAAACCGTGCGTAACCTGGATGCGTGGTACCCGGCCTTCGATGTGACACAGGATCAGCAGCTGTATCTGGCGCCGGAGCAGCGGGTCAAGATCTGGTAGGTGCTGATCGTGGTCGATGCAGCGCCAGTGGAGCTGGTGCCTGCGGCATTCTTTGTCGCGGCACGCGGCAGTGGCCTGCCGGGTTGTGGCGAAGTGCACCCACGTCGTGGTCGCCGTTGAAGAACGGCACGACGAGCGATTGCCTATCGCGCGCCACCAGCGCGCACGTCAGAACACACCGCCAACCCAGCCCACACCCGTTACACGCTGTCAGGCCACTCCAACAACGTCGCTGGCGGTAAGTGCATGCGCCTGCATGCGCGCGCAGACAGTCCGTCGCGCAAGGCCGTGCGGAACAGCGGCGACAGGCTGCGCAGCAACCGTGCCGATGCGTGCGCCTGCGCGCGTTGCCTGGCAGTGCGGCCGAGCATGTCGCTGGCCCAGCCGGGCAACAAGGCCGTGCCAGCGCCAAGAAACACCCCGCGCGACAGGCCCGCGGCGGGCACCGGCAGCTGGATGCTGGTGAGGATGTCGAGCACCTCGCGCGAGCGCGCGTCCATGCGTAACTCTCCAAGCACCGATGCGAAGTACGCATCCACCTGCGCTTCGCTGGCCGGCACATCGGCCGCGCCCAGCGCTTCGGCCACGCGTCGCGCTTCGTCGTAATAGCGGTCGGCGATGGCAGCAGGCACCTGGCGGCAATAACGCCGGCATCCCTGCAAAAACCCATAGGCTTCGGTGACATGCACCCAGGTGAGCAACTGCGGGTCGTTGGCCTCATAAGGCACGCCGTCAACAGTGTGGCCGCGGATATGCGCGTGGATCCTGCGCACGCGCGCAATCAATTGCTCGGCTTCCGCACGTGGCGCGTAGGTGGTGCCGGCAACGAAGTTGGTGGTGCGCCGCAGCCGCCCGATCAAATCGGTGCGGAAGTTCGAATGGTCGTAGACCCCGGCCAGCGCGCGCGGATGCAACAGCTGCAACATCAATGCGCACAAGCCGCCGGACAGCATGCCCGGAAATTCGGAGTGGATGCGCCAGGTAATGCTGTCGGGCCCGAAGATGCCGGGATCGCCCAGCGGCTGATCGTATTCGATGGTGCTCTGACCACGCGGAAACGCATTGAGAACCCAGCGTTGGATCTGTTTGGCGGCGGGGGCGGTAAGAGTGCGCAGGACGGCTGACATGCGGCAATGATACGCAGCTCATCTGCAACGCCAGGTCAGCGAGGCGCAGGCACGCATCCACTCATTAGTCGGCGGAGCGGGAGCGTGGCGACCGGAGGTCGACGGTCATAGCGACCGCGGACCGGGAGGATGCGAGCTGGCATCTGGACGGAGTGCTGACCAGCCGGGCAGCCACGGCCCCTGATCTTTCCGGGCAGGCTCGGCGCCGCGCGAATGGCCCACCGTCCAGCAGGTCCGGCAAGCCAGCCTGCCATCCCCGCGAACCCGGCAATTGCCGCAGCGCCGAGTGTGCAGTGCAGCAAGATCGAAGGCGCAGCGTAGGCACGCGGCGGCGGCATTGCAGCAAATCCGCCTGAATTCAGCGATTTGTGCGCGTCTGCGCAGAATTGCGCGGCCAGCGCTTGGCTTGGGGCATTGCCATGCACAGCGAAAGTGCTAGAACTAAGGCCGTCCGTCGACGCACTGCTTCGCCAGCACGTTCGGACGCTCCAGGGCACCGGCCGCGGCCAGTGCAGCAAGTCGTTCGTACCAGCCATCCGTCAGGAGCTTGTCATGATCGCTTTGTTCCAGGGTTTAGGCCTGCTATTGCAGGACAACGCACTCCATCGGCTCCCCTTCGATGAGCAGGTGGCTCACTGGCGCGACAAGACCGACGCGCAGCTCGACGAAGAGCTCTCGCTGCTCAAGGTGGCCAAAAAACAGTGGGTGATCGCCTCGATCATCGGCTGGCAGGCGATCTCGCTGATCTTGCTGGGCGTGATCACGCACCAGCTGTGGCAGAACGACTACCACCTGACCTTCAGCCGGGTGGTGATCATCTTCACCTCGTGGGCATCGATCCTGTTCGTGATGTGGTACATCGCCGACCTGTTCGACCATAGCGCCGGTTTCGAACGCTGGCTACGCGCCTTCAACAGCCGCGCGCGGGTGACGCCGGACGCCGACTCGGTCGAGTGCGTTGCCGACGCGCTGGACATGACGCGCCGCTATCCGGAGGTGCTGCGCTACAAGCAGGAGGTCACGTCCAAGCGCGAGTTGCGCCACGAAGACATCGTCAACATGCGCGAAATGGGCCGGCTACGCCGCTATACCGAACTGCTGCGCGACCTCGACCGTTTTGATGGCGCGCCACGATTGGTGGCTAACGCCTGAGGTCTTGAGCACACACCATAGACGGGAACGCGCGATTCGAATGCAAAAAACGGCCGATGGAACTCCATCGGCCGTTTTGCGTTTCAACACCGGGAATTCACCCTGATCCAGACGCACGTTAAGTCCGTCAAGCATTGTGCTGTGGCCTTCGCGAGCCTTTGAAGCACAGGTCAAATCATGCGGTGGCGCCAGCATGTTCGAACGATTAGAACTCAATCACGCGAACAGGGCCTGCGAACTCATCGGACAGGCACTCGGCCAAGAACACAGCTTCCTCCAGAGACTCGTCCGGGCCATGCGCCGCTGTGAGCATGAAATACGATGCCGAGCCATCTCCCACGCACAAGTCGTCAATGAGATTCTCGATGCGGTCGGCATCGATGCCGACCACACCGACATAGTGGACGCCGTCAGCGATCCAGTCGGCAACCAGAGCTGCCAGCCCTGGCCGCTCGCCGTGCAGTGAATGCAGGACGATCTTGCGCGGATTCGACATTGCGCTTCAGAGCAACTGCGCAGCCCGACTCACGCCTGCGCAACCGCCTTTTCCACCGACGGGGTACGCCAGCCGCTACGCACGCCCCAGATATAGAACACCGCGCCCACTGCAGCGACCACGGCCAGGTCGGTGCCGTAGCTGAGGTAGCCATGGCCACCGAAATCGGTGCTGCCGGCCCACGAGACCAGCGCGATGGTGGGCAGGTAGCAGATCATCCAGGCCGCGCCCTTGAGGCTGCGGCGCAGGTCCGGCCAGCCTTGCTTGGCCTGGTAATAGCAGTACACCGGCAGCGCCACGACCATCAGCAGGATGATCTCGCCGGTCAGCGGCCAGCGTGCCCAGTACAGCAGTTCGGTGGCCATCACGAAGGCCACGCCGGCCAGCACCGGCAGTGCGGCGATACGCAGCGGGCGGTGCAGTTCCGGCGCGTGTCGGCGCAGCGCCATCGCGCTGATCGGGCCGGTGAGGTAGGAAATGATGGTGGCCACCGAGATCACTGCCGCCAGCGTGCCCCAGCCGCGGAAGAAGAACAGGAACACGAACGACACGGCCAGGTTGAAGAACATCGCCATGCGCGGCACGCCCCAGACCGGATGCAGCTTGCCCAGCGCGGCCGGCATGGTGCCGTTCTTTTCCATGCCATAGACCATGCGTGCAGTGGTCGCGGTATAGGTGATGCCGGTGCCGCTGGGGCTGACGAACGCATCGATGTAGAGCAGCATCGCCAGCCAGTGCAGGTTGACGATGATGGCCAGCTCGGCGAACGGCGAGCGGAAATCGATGCCGTGCCAGCCGGCCTTGGCCAATAGATCCGGCGGCACGGCGCCGATGTAGGCCACCTGCAGGATCACGTAGACCACCGTGGCCAGCGCGATCGAGCCCAAGACTGCGAACGGAATGCTGCGGCCGGGGTTGCGCGCTTCGCCGGCCAGATTCACCGGGCTCTGGAAGCCATTGAAGCTGAAGACGATGCCGGCGGTGGCCACCGCAGTGAGCACCGCGGCCAGGTCGAGCACGTGCGCATCGCCGTGGATGCCGACGCTGAAGTTTTCGCTGTGGAAGCCGCTGGCGATCAGCGCCACGCCGGTGGCAGCAGGCACCACCAGCTTGAACACGGTGATCAGCGTATTGGAGCGTGCGAACAGCTTGACGCTCCAGAAATTCAAAAAGAAATACACCAGCACCAGCACCGCCGAAATCAGCAGGCCGGGCACCGAGAGCTCGCCTGCCCCGCCAGGCGCCTGCACATACAAGCCCTGCGCCCAGGCCCATGGCCAGGACGCCATGTATTGCACCGAGGCCTCGGCCTCGACCGGGATCACCGAGACGATGGCGATCCAGTTGGCCCAGCCGGCGATGAAGCCCACCAGCGAGCCGTGCGAATAGTGGCTGTAGCGCACCATGCCGCCGGACTCGGGGAACATGGCGCCGAGCTCGGCATACGACAGCGCGATGGTGGTGATGATCGCCGCGCCCAGCACCCAGGCCCAGATCGCACCAGGGCCGGCCAGGCCGGCCGCGCGCCAGGCACCGAACAACCAACCAGAGCCAATGATCGAGCCCAGGCCGGTAAGCATGAGGGCGAAGGGGCCAACGTCGCGGCGTAGCGAGTGTTCGGACATGAGAAGCCTGGCAGTGAGGACGCCGTGAACCGGCAACAAGCCGGTAATGATCGCAGAAGCGACCGCTTGCCGTCAGTGCGTATTCAGGCTTGCCGGAGTTCGTCGTCCGGCGTCAGTCGCCGACGCGACTGCAGGGCGGGTACGCGCATCCCAGCCGCGCCGCCCGAGGGAACGGACAAAAGACTGCACTCGCCGCCACGCGGCCACGGCCGGTGCTTGGCATCGGCACCTACCGCTCATGCGCTCCGGCCCTATCGTGCCATCTGCGCTCACCCGACGCCTGCCCGCCACGGTTTGTCGGCTGGCCTCAACCGTGGCAATCGGCACGGGGTGCGGCGGTATCTACGCAGGTATGCGTCCGCCCGGAGACGCCATGGAGTTCGCGCACCTGCCCCGGCGTCAGCGCAAACCTATCCAGGGTCTTGCGGGCGCAGGTCGGTGCGCTGGCGGTGGCGTCGGCGCCGCCGGTCGCGCACTGTTCTTCGTAGATCAGGTAGTAGCAGTGGCCGGAGTTGCTGGCCAGGCAATGCACATTGGTGGCGGTCGCGGTGGTCAGCGTCTTGCTGAAGATCACATCGCGGCCATCGTCGGTGGCTCGGGTGATGGAGGTGGTGCCATTGCGTTCGTGGCAGCCGGCCAGGGCGAGCAGGCAGTACACCAGGGAGGCGATCAGGCGCATGGAGGAAGTCCTTTCAATCGATGCAATCGGGGGAGTCGGCGCGTCCAGCAAAAACCGTGCAGGGTTCGGGCGGTGCGGACGGTGTTCGGAATCGGGTGTCGCACTCGCGCGCGCACGCCAGTTCAGCGTGCGCCGTTCTTGTCGGCACGACGGCTGCACGCAACGTGTTGCTCACCGCACTTACATGCCGCGGAACAGGCTCATGAACGGCTGGCTGACGGTGAGCGTTTCGCTGCGACCGCGCAGCGCCAGCCGGCCCTTGCCGGTGTCCTCGCGCACCACCGAGGCAACCGCCTTCATGTTGACGATGGTGGAGCGGTGGATCTGTTTGAACACCTGCGGATCCAGCACATCCAGCAGTTCGCGCAATGGCGTGCGCAACACCGCTTCGCCGGCCGCAGTCATCACCGTCGTGTACTTCTGATCGGCCTGGAAATACGCCACCTCGTCCAGCGCGATCAAGCGCGTCTCGCGCCCGCTGCTGGCGGTCAGCCAGGCGAGCGGCGGCGTGTGACTGGCAGCGGCCGGGCGTGCCGACAGACGCTGCAGCAAGGCTTCCAACAGCGCGCCATCCGGCTGGCCGGCAGTCGCGCGTTGTTGCACGCGCTGCCAGGTGGCCTGCAGGCGCTCGCGGCCGATGGGCTTGAGCAGGTAATCCACTGCGCCGTGTTCGAACGCATCGATGGCGTACTGGTCGTAGGCGGTGACGAACACCACCTGGCTGCGCGGGCTGACCTCGCGCATCGCACGCGCCACCTCGATGCCGGTGAGGCCGGGCATGCGGATATCCAGGAACACCACGTCCGGCTGCTGCGCGGCGATGGTCTCCAGCGCGCTGGCGCCGTCCTCGCAGTCGCCCACGATCTGCAGCTGCGGGCACACCTCGGCCAGCAGCGTCAGCAACGACTGCCGCAGCAAGGCCTCGTCTTCGGCAACCACGGCGCGCAGCGCGCTCATGCCCGCACCTGGGCGGCGTGTTCGGCCTGTGCGCCCGCAGTGGGCAACGGTGGCGGCGATGGCGCGGCACCAAACTGCGTCGGCAGCGGCAGGCTCAGGGTAGCCGCCACACCGCTGGGGAAGTTGGACACGATGGCAAAGCTCGCCTTGCCGGCATAGATCAGCTGCAAGCGCTCGCGCAGGTTCTTCAAGCCGATGCCGGTGCCGTGGCTGTGCGTGTTGAAGCCCTGGCCGTCGTCGGCCACGGTGAGCGTGACATGGTCATCGTGGCGACGCGCAAGGATCCAGACGGTGCCACCACCGGGCTTGGCTTCCAGCCCGTGCTTGATCGCGTTTTCCACCAATGTCTGCAACATCATCGACGGCAGCGGCAGCGCACGTAGTTCGTAGGGAACTTCCACCTGCAAGGCCAGCCGCGTGCCCATGCGGATGCGCAGAATCTCCAGGTAGGCCTGGGTGCGTTCGAGTTCTTCGCCCAGGGTTGCGATGGCGCCGTCGGCGTTGGGCAGCGAGCTGCGCAGATACTGGATCAGATGGCCGATCATGATCTCGGCGCGCGGCGGGTCGGTGCGCGCCAGCACCTGTGCGCTGGCCAGGGTGTTGTAGAGAAAGTGCGGCTCGACCTGCGCATGCAGCAGATTCAGGCGCGCCACGGCCAGTTCCTTTTCCATGACCGATTGCTCGGCGGCGGCCTGTTCGTCGCGACGCTGCTCGCCGACCCGGCGCACCACCGCGCGATTGATCGCCTCGGCGTTTTCGTAATTGCTGCCTTCGTCCACCGCAAACAGATCCACCCAGGCGCCAGCGTCGGGCTCGCACAACACGGTGACGCTGCTGGTGCCCTGCCCCGGCGCGATCGTCGCCAGGATCTGGTTGTGGGTGATGGCAAAGCGCGCGAACAGGTTCCAGCGCGACGGCTGGCGACCTGCGTACGGGTCGATGCGGCGCACCTTGGCGCGAATCAGCAGGCTGCCCGGCGCGCATTCGATGTCCTGCACGCGCGGTAGCGCACGCACCGCCTCTTCCATCACCGCGAAGCTGGCCTGTACATCCAGCGGCACTTCGATCTGGCGGCGCTGGCGGGTGGACAAGGTGGTATGGTCCAGCCGATCGGCGATCAGGCGCACGCGCCGCACATGGGTGACCGAACTCATCAACGCCAGCGTCAGCAAGACAATGCAGGCCAACGCGAAGATCGGGCCGATGGAGCCGAACACCTGCGTCCACATGATCCCTGCCACCACCAACGCGGCGGCCCAGGCGAACACGATACGCACGATCAGGAAGACGCTGGCAGACACAGGCAGGCAGCTCGTTGGGATGAGACGGGAGCGAGCATAGCCGGCGCACGCCACTGCGAAAGCCCCGGGCGACGAATGGCCGCCAGCGCGGCATCAAACGCCAGGATTGCGGTGCGAAACCATGGTGCCGGGCCACGGCCGCGGCAGATGCGCGCGCTATGCTGGACGCATGCCGGCCCTGCGCAGGCCGCGCTCGGTCGCCGCCCGTGGGCAGACAGCACATGTCGATGGCCGCAGCGTGCATCCGCAGGGGTGGCGAGCTGCATCATGGCGACCACATCACCCACCACACCACGTAAGGGAGTTGCATGCATCGTCGTCTTTTTCTACGCAGCGCAGGTGTTGCGCTGGCGGCCGCCTCCACCGCCAGCTGGGCAGCAACCGACAAGACGCTCGCCATGCCGCCCGCGACGCTGCCGGCGACGCCACCGGATGGCCTGCCTGCGCCGTTCGCGGCGACCCCGCCATTGGCGCCGATGCGCGCTTCGGTCGATCGCATCATCGCCATCAACGGCTGCACGCGCCCGTTCCGCGCGCAGGGGCCGCGGATCGAAGCCGAGCGTCTCGGGCGCAAGACGGTGGTGCACAACTACGGGCATGGCGGCAGTGGGTGGTCGCTCTCGTGGGGTGCCGCCGAACAGGCATTACGGTTGGTGCGTGCGGCCGACCCGGCTGCGCGCGAGCTGGCGGTGATCGGCTGTGGCGCAATCGGCTTGACCACCGCCCTGGTGGCGCAGCGCGCCGGCTTGCGTGTGCGCATCTACGCGCGCGAGCGCCTGCCGGATGTGCGCTCGTTCTATGCCACAGGCGTGTGGTCGCCGGATTCGCGCGTGTGCACCAGCGAGTACGCCACCGCAGACTTCAAGACGCGCTGGGAAGCGATGGCGCGCACGTCGTTTCGCCGCTATCAGACCTTGCTGGGCCTGCCCGGCGAGCCGATTGAATGGCGCGATGGCTACGTGCTCTCGGATGTGCCCTTCGATCAACCTGTCGCCTCTGCCGAAGCGCATGAGCCGGACTATCCGCCGCTGGAGCGCGAACTGCTCGATGATCTGGGCCCGCGCTCGCAGCCGGTGGCGCCCGGTGGTCATCCATTTCCGGTGCCGTTCGTGCGCCGTTACAGCCAGCTCACCTTCAACCTCAGCGCCTATGCGCGGCTGTTGATGGATGACTTCCTGCAGGCAGGCGGCGAGCTCTACACGCGCGAGTTCGAGCATCCGCGCCAATTCGGCGATCTGCGCGAGAAGATCCTGATCAACGCCACTGGCTACGGTGCGCGCGCCTTGCTGGGCGACGACAGCGTGATTCCGGTGCGCGGGCAGACCGCGCGCCTGATCCCGCAACCGGAAGTCACCTATGGCCTGGTCTGGCGCGGCCACAATCTCAACGTCGTGCCGCGACGCGACGGATTGTTGGTGCAAGCGCAGGGCGCGCACGACTTCAATAACGCGGACGCCATGCCCGATCGCGCCGCATCGGAAGCAGCGGTGCGCGAGCTGGCGCGGTTGTTCGCCACACGCTGAGCGATGCGGGCGCGGTGGTGGCCTGCGTGCCGATTGCAGAGGGCATGTGTGCTGGGAGTGATGTGCAGTGGCCTCTACCGAAGGCCAGCACTGCAGGAGGTCGTGCCGGGCCAACCATTGCACCTGTTCTGGTCGTGGGAATATCGATCGGCGCCCAGGGCAGCGTCAACAGCCTATCAAGCACGCTTCAGGTCGGCGTGGATGGCGCAAGCGAACCGCAGAGTATGCGCGACCGCACCGAGCACCAGCCGCGCCCGCCAGGCGACGCACGCAGTCGTTTCATTCGCCGCTCTAGACGCTGCTCGGCATCGCCACGCTAACGATCTTCAAGCGAAGCCTGCAATGCACTGGCCAGCGCGGCGTCGCCGCTGACCAGTTCGTCCCAGCGCAAGGCCACGCCTTTGCGCTTGCCTTTCTCGACCAACTTCAAACCTTGCGGATCGATGATCAGGGTATATGCCTGGTCGCCGATCTGCAGTTGGCGACGTAAGGGTTTGTCCAGCGGCGTCATCGCACGGGCCTCGCAAAAAGTTCGACCGCCGTTGTACCGCATCGACGTGGATCGATGCTGGAGTGCAGCGATGCGGAAGCGTCGCCGCACTCATGCACATGTAATCGCTGTAGCAGGCGCGCCAATCGAATGGCCTTTCATCGCGCACGCAGCGAGCGCGGCGTGCATCACGGCACAGGTCGCCATCGCATCGGGATCACCGTTTCCACCAATCCCGCTAACACTCGCAGGACTAGCGTAGCGACCACGCGGTACCGCCTGGAGATCGAAGCGATGGAAACGGCGCGTTTTGGAAGGTCAGGTGATGTGCTCGCAATCCTGCTCTGCGGGCGAGCGAGACGCACCTTGGCGTTTTCGAAGTTGTCGTACGCGATGCATCGGCACGCTTGTTCGCAGGCGTGCAACGCGAACTCATCAAGGCATCGCCACCGACATGGCGAACCGCATCGACCCACCCTCTGACCAACCAAAGGAGCCACACATGGCGATCAAGACTGTCGAAGACCTTTTCATCCACGAGCTGTCGGACATCTACAGCGCCGAGAAGCAGCTGACCAAGTCGCTGCCGCGTCTTGCGCGTGCGGCCACCGAGCCGAAACTGAAGCAGGCCTTCGAAACTCATCTGGAAGAAACCCAAGGCCAGATCGAACGCATCGACCAGGTCGTCGAGGTTCTGGGCATCAAGCTCAAGCGCATCAAATGCGCTGCGATGGAAGGCCTGGTGGAGGAGAGCCGCGAGGTCATCGATGAAATCGAAGCCGGCCCGGTGCGCGATGCGGCACTGATCGGCGGTGCGCAGAAGGTGGAGCATTACGAAATCGCCTCGTACGGCACCATTGCCGCCATAGCCAAGCAACTCGGTTATGCCGATGCATTGCCGCTGCTGCTTGCCACGCTGGAAGAAGAAAAGGCCACCGACGAAAAGCTGACCCTGCTCGCCGAGCAAGGCGGCAACCAGAAGGCATCCAAGGCCAGCAAGGCCGCCTGAGTCACCGCGCAGGACGGCACCGCCGTCCTGCGTCGCTTGCATATCCCTGCGGGCATCCCCCCGAAAGCCAAAGCCCCACGTTTCTGCCCGCTCCCTGAGTGGTCGTAGTTGCCGGGCACCAGCCATGGAGCACCACCCATGTTCATGCACAACAAGCGTTTGATGTACACCGTCCGCGTCGCCCAGCCCAATCCGGATCTGGCGACATTGATGCTGGAACAGTTCGGCGGACCGCAGGGCGAACTTGCCGCTGCAATGCGCTATTTCACCCAGGCACTGGGCGAAGACGACCCGGGCCGCAAGGATCTGCTGTTCGACATCGCCACCGAAGAGATCAGCCATCTCGAAATCATCGGCTCGATCATCGCCATGCTCAACAAGGGGCCCAAGGCAGTGCTCTCCGAGGGCATGGAGGAAGCCATGGAGATGCGCAACATGACCCAGAACAGCACCAGCCATACCCAGCAGATTCTGTATGGCGGTGGCCCGGCCTTGGTCAATTCCAGCGGGGTGCCGTGGACGGCGGCGTATGTCGACAGCATCGGCTGCCCCACGGCCGACATGCGCTCCAATATCGCGGCCGAAGCGCGTGCCAAGCTGGTGTATGAGCGCCTGATCAACGTCACCGACGATCCGGGCATCGTGGATGCGCTGCGTTTTTTGATGACGCGCGAAGTGGCGCACCAGAAGTCGTTCGAAAAAGCCTTGTACTCGATCGAGCCGAACTTCCCGCCGGGCAAGTTGCCGGGCGACCCGCGCTTCACGAACAAGTACTACAACACCTCGCAGGGCGAGGGCGACATGATCGGTCCGTGGAATGCCGGCGAACAGTGGGAGGTGATTGCAGACCGCGAAGCGCAGGCCGCCGTCGATGGTGGCGACGGCTCTGCCACGGTTGCGCTGGATGCCACGCAGACCGCGGCATTGGATGCCATGTCCGAACGCCTGCTCTCCAATCCCGAACTGGACCGCGTCACTGGTGCAGATCTGGGTGCAGGCCCCGGCGCCGGTTCCACCACCGGCGATATCCAGCGTTAAACCCGATGGGTGCAGTTGCACCCGTCACCAGCCCGGGGCCATCACGCTCCGGGCTTTTTCATTGCACTGCACAGGAGTTGGCATGAACGAAAAATCCAGACTCAACACGCACGATGAACGTCAATCGGCTTACCGCGGCAACGGTCCCGACGCATCGGTGGATGGCCGGGGGCGCAGCGATCCATCGGCGGTCCAGACCCGCGACGCACAGCCGCCGCGCGACGGCGCGCCGGAAGCGTTGCATCAACGCGGTCATGGCCGCGGTGGCAGCTTGGGCGAAGGCGAACCCGACGGTCACCCGGAACGCGATGGCAGCACCCAACCCAACTTCGGCCAGAGCGGCACTTACGGCAAGCAGCAACACATCGACGCGCAGCAACGCGCGCTGGACGACAGCGCTGGGGAATCCGAGAACAACTGAGCGATTGCCAGTCTGCCATCGGTCGGTTGACCTGCTCGCGGCGCGCTCGCCACCAAGCGACAATCAGGATCCATCAGCACTACCAAAACGATGAGGGGCCCGCTGGGCCCCTTCTTTCGTGGCTGCGTGGCGCGCGCGCTCACGCCCGTGCGATCCGCGCCGAGGCCGCCTCGCTCGCCCACTCTGGCCGGACGCCTGCCGCAGCGGTGCAGCGTTCCAGCCGCCAGGGCGTGAGATGGCGCATGGCCTCGGCGCCGCCCATGTGCAGCCACTTGCTGAGGTCGGCATCGATACACAGCGGCCGGTAGGTGGGCATGCTCGCCGATGAAGCGACGAGCAACGAGAATCCCATCTGCAGGCGTCCGCCGATGTCCATCACGTTGCGTAATCCGGCGGCATACACCGCACTGCCGTCCTGGCTCAACCAGGTCGCGGCGGTGGTGCCATCTGCCGATGCAGTACAGACGAAACCGCACAGCGGAATGACGCAGCGTTGGGTTTCCCAGATGGCCAGATCCACGCCGCCCAATCCGCCGGGCTCCTGCAAATGGATCGAACGCTGCTGCCCCGGAGCGCGCCGACCGAAGGTGGCGCGCTCTTCGCGTTTGCCGCCACGGTCGGCGACCAGAATGTCGGCATCGGCGCCCACCCCGATCTCGACCCAAGCATTGCTCGCCACGCGGGCGGACAACTGAAGAATGCGCGTAATCATGACTACTCCACTGTGTACATCTCGATGACCTCAGTGGTTACGCACAATGCGCGCCAACTTTTTGACATGTGCAAAGATCGGTGCGGCACTGGTTTCACGCAGCTTCAGTTGCACAACGCGCACTGCGAAAGCCGAATCGGCCGCAGTATCTGCACCATCGCGCAGTATTTTCCGTTGGCTGCACGTGTACAGCGCAACGCCACGTTGTTAGATGCACAAGCACGTGCAGCAGAATTGCCGTCGGAAGGCACGCACGCAATGCACCAGTGTCTTGCGCGGTACAGCATTCTTTCACCAGCGGTCTGGATGGTTGTGTACGTCTTCACGTCGCAGGACCGCGTGCTCGGCACTCGGACCTGCGCATCACAACATGTGCCGGGCCGTGCATGTGCACACCCTGCTCGCTACAGCGGCGATGTCCCTGCAGCCCCGCAACGCGTGCCGATCCAACTCACCCGTTCACCGGATTGAGCGGCAGCTGGATCTCGCATTCCAGGCGCGTATCGCTGAGCTCGTAGCGCGTCTGCGCGCCATGGCTGTACGGCAACGCCTTTTCGATCAGGCGGCGGCCGAAGCCGCTGACTTCATCACGGTCGTCACGCAGCTGAGTGCTGGCGCCTTCTTCGATCCACAACAGCTTGAGGCGCGCAGGCGTATCGCTGCCGGAGACGACCTCCCAGCGGATCGACAAGGTGCCGGTGTCCACCGCCAAGGCGCCATGCTTGAGTGCGTTGGTGGCCAGTTCGTGCAGCGCCAATGCCAGCGTCTGCACGGTGGATTTGCGCAGCGCCACGTTCGGGCCTTCCGCCACGATGCGTTTTTGATCCGGCTCTGCTCCCAGCGCTTCCAGCTCCATGCGCAGCAAGGCGCCGATGGTGGTGGGCATATTGTCCGATTGCGACAGTAGCCCCTGCACGCGCGACAACGCCGCGAGCCGGTCGTCGAACTTGACCGCGAACTCGGGCATGCTCTGGGTGGTCTGCACGGTCTGCTTGGCGACCGATTGCACCACCGTGATCAGGTTCCGCGTGCGGTGCTGCAACTCGGCCACTAATACGCGCTGTTCTTCCTGCAGGCGACGCAGGTTGTCCGATTCGGTGCAGGTGCCCAGCCATTCCAGCACCTGTCCGCGTTCGTCGCGTACCGGAGCGCTGCGGGTATGAAACCAGCGGTAGCCTTGTTCGGCCGCATTGAACAGGCGGTGTTCGATATCCAGCCCGCCGCTGGACGCACTCCCCAGCCAGGCATTCATGGTCGGCTCGCGATCGTCCGGGTGCACCGCCTGCAACCAACCCAGCTCCAGGCTCTCGGCATCGCCCTGGCCGGTATAGCTGGACCATTGGGGGCTGGACCAGGTCCAGCGGCCGCCGTCGAGCGAGCGCCACACCAACTGCGGGATGCCTTCCATCAAGGTGCGCAGGCGTTGCTCGCTGCTGCGTAGCGCACGCTCGGCGCGCGTGAGCGGGGTCACGTCCATGAAGGTCAGCACCGCACCACCGATGAAATTGTCCACTGTGCGATACGGCAACACGCGCACCATGTAGCGCGCATGCGTGGTGGGGTTCTCGATCTCGCGATCGAGCACGGCCAGGGTGCGGATCACCCGTCGCGCATCATCCTGCAGTTGGTCGTAATCCACATGCAGCTTGATGTGACTGATCGGGCGCTGGATGTCGCTTTCCAACAGCGGCAGGATGTCGGTGACGGCCGGGGTGAAGTTGGTGACGCGCAATTCGTTGTCGAGGAAGACGGTGGCGATCTGGGTGCTTTCCAGCAGGTTTTTCAGATCGCTGTTGGCATGCGCGAGCTCCTGCACGCGATGGGCCAGTTCGCCGTTGACGGTGGTCACTTCCTCGTTGACCGATTGCAGCTCTTCCTTGGAGGTTTCCAACTCCTCGTTGGCGCTCTGCAGTTCCTCGTTGAGCGACTGGTATTCCTCGTTGGAGGACTTGAGCTCTTCGTTGGTGCTCTCCAGCTCTTCGATCATCGATTGCAGGCGCTCGCGGGTGATACGCAGCTCGTTTTCCAGCACTTGCACATGACCATCGTCGTGCACGCTGTCGTCTGGGGCGGGCAGCTCCACCGGTTCGCGCGCTTCCACTTCCTGGAACAGCACCACGTAGCCGCGCGGCACGTCCGAGTCGGCGGTCGGCTCGACGAACAGGTTCACCGCCCAGGTCGCCGCGTCTTCGTGCACCTGGATGCCCTTGACGTGCACCGGTGAACGGTCGCGTTCGGCGCGGCTGAGCGCGCTGCGCAAGTCCAGGCGCAAGTCGCGATGGATCAGGTTGAGCAGGTTGAGACTGGGCGTGCCACCGCCAGGGCGGATGAAGCGCCCGGCCTGCGACGAGAAATGCAGCACCTCGAATTGCTCGTCCAGCACCGCATACGCCGGCGCGTAACGGTCGGCGATGCGCTCGCCAGCGCGCACCAGTGCGTTGCTGGGGCTACGCTGCTGTATCGGCGGGGCAGGCGCCCTGCCGGCACCCGCAAGTTGCATGGTCGGAAAGGTCGCGTGCACATTGCTGTCGGTATCGATGCGCTGGAAGACCCGAAAGCTCCGCTCCACCGGGGTGAACAATTGCGCGTGCCGCGAGACGTTTTCGGCATTGCCCAGGAACAGATAACCGCCCGGACGGATGGCGAAATGAAAGATCGGGATCACCCGATTCTGCAATTCGGCATCCAGATAGATCAGCAGATTGCGGCACGACACCATATCCAACCGCGAAAACGGCGGGTCCTTGACGATGCTGTGCTGGGAGAACACGCACAGCTCGCGCAGCTCCTTGCTCACCACATAGGTGTCGCCTTCCTTGACGAACCAGCGCCACAGCCGCTCGGGCGCAACTTCACCGACGATGCTGGAGGCATAGCGCCCCACCCGCGCAGTGGCCAGTGCGCGCCCATCGATATCGCTGGCGAAGATCTGGATGCGTGGCGCGGTGTCCAGGGTCTCGGCATGTTCGCGCAGCAGCATCGCCAGCGAATAGGCTTCTTCGCCCGTAGAGCAGCCCAGCACCCAGATGCGCAAGCTGTCGCCGGTGTGTTTGCCCTGAACAGCCGCGGAATCACCTGTTCCTCGAGGAATTCGAACTCGCGGCGGTCGCGAAAGAACTTGGTGACGCCGATCAGCAGGTCGTTGAACAGCTGCAACGGCTCGTCGAAACGATTGCGCAATATCTCCAGATACTGCTCCAAGGTTTCAACCTGTGCGACCTGCATGCGCCGTTGCACGCGGCGCAGGAAGGTGGCGCGCTTGTAACCATGAAAATCGTGGCCGGTGGTATTGCGCAGGATGGCGGCGACCTGGCTGAGCTTGTCGCTCTCGCTACCGTTGCGCACACCCATCGGTAGCGGATGACCAAAGCCGTGGTGGCGCTGCATGTGCGCAGCGATACGCTCAGCGATCTGCGGCAACGGCAGGATGTCGTCGGTGATGGCGGCCGGGTTGCTGGCGCTGCGCAGGTCCAGCCCATGCAGTGCGGCGTCGTCCACGGCCAGCGCCAGACCGCCGCATTCGCGGATCGCCGCGGTTCCCAGCGTGCCGTCGCCATCGAGGCGCCCCACGATCAGGCTGATCACATTGCCGTCCTGGTCATGCGCCATCGAGACGAAGAAGCTGTCGATCAGCCCGTGGTCGCTCTCGCCGCCGGACAAGGCGCGCAGGCGGATGCGCCCTTCTTCCAGGGTCACGACCGTATCGGCCGGCGGCAGATAGAAGCGACCCGGTTGCAGCCGCTCACCATCATTGGGCACCGACAGCAGGGTGGCCTGACTGCCAAGCAGTTCGCGCAGGCGCGCCTCATCCAATAATTGGCGGTCGCGCAACAGCAGCATGATGGCCAGATTCGAAGCGCCGCCAACCGCATCGAGCACTTCTGCCAGACGATCGGCGTCCATGCCTGCGGCACCCACGCCAAGCACGAATAATGGCGGCTGCGTGTTCGCGTCCGTGGCGATGTCGTTGCTGGAAGTTTCGTCGTCGGTCATGGCGGCACTATCGTCGCAGCGCTGGGTTCAAGCGCAATCGGTAATGATCGCGTAAAGCACGCCGGACTGCCATGCAGCACTTATTCCCATCACGCGCGCGCATTGCAGAGACCGGTCTTGGAAGCGTCTGCTTGCGCGCCGCGTTAACCTGCAGTGCGAGCACCATGCTTGCGCGCGTTGCCTGAAACGCCACCGCTCTGGAGCCTGTCATGCACGACACTGCACTCGCCGGCCGCCGCATTCTCGTCGTCGAGGACGATTACTTGCTGGCCGAAGCGCTCAACGACTTGTTGGTGGAAGCCGGCGTCAAGGTGGTGGGACCGGTCGGCAATGTGCCCGACGCGCTCTCGCTGGTGGCGTCGGGTCAGGCCATCGATGGCGCCTTGCTGGATGTCAACGTGCGCGGCCAGGCGGTGTTTCCGGTCGCCGATGCATTGATGAAGCGCGGCGTGCCGTTTTCCTTCTGCTCCGGCTACGACCGCTATACGCTGCCGCAGCGCTTTGCGCATCTGTCGTACTGCATGAAGCCCTATAACCCGCGCACGATCGCCAGCTTGCTCAGCCACCAGAGCGAGACGGTCAATCACTGATCGGCGCAGGCGGGCTGGCCGTTATCGCCCGGTTCCACGCCGGGCTGCTGCAGGGCGCGCTCTTGCTCGCCGAGCTGATTGAGCAGTTCGACAGCGGCCTGATGCGCCGTGCGCAGCGTTTCCAGCGGCTTTGACCTCTCGTTGCGCAACGCATACAACGCAAAGCCCATCACGTTGAGACGGTTGCGCAACTGGTGCAGCAACTCGCGCCGCTGCCCACGCGGTGCGTCGCTCACTCCGCATCCTTGTCGCTGAGCCGGTTATGCAAGGTGCGCACGCTGATGCCCAGTTCGCGCGCGGCGGCCTTTTTGTTGAAGCGCGTACGCGCCAGTGCCGATTCGATCATCGCGTCTTCGGCCTGGCGCATGGTCCAGCCGGCAGGAATGAGCAAGCCGTCCTGGTCGGCCTGCGGCACGGTCTGCTCCACATCCGGAGCGCTCAACAGATCGCCATCGGAGCGCAGATACAGATAGTGGATGAACGAGCGCAGCTCGCGCACATTGCCCGGCCAGGCATGGTAGGCCAGGTAGCGCAGCAACGATTTGGTCGGCAACTTGCGCTTGCCGTATTTGGCGTTGAGCTCGTCGATCGCGCGCAAGCCCAGCAGGCGCGCGTCGCCGCGGCGCTCGCGCAGCGGCGGCACCTGGATCGGGTATTCGTTGAGACGGTAAAACAGGTCTTCGCGCAGCACCGCCTGCTCGCGCTGCACGTGCTGGTGGGTGGCTGCCACCACGCGCGCATCCAGTGCGATTTCCTCGTTGCCGCCCACGC
This sequence comes from Xanthomonas cissicola, assembly GCF_008801575.1. Taxonomy (GTDB): domain Bacteria; phylum Pseudomonadota; class Gammaproteobacteria; order Xanthomonadales; family Xanthomonadaceae; genus Xanthomonas; species Xanthomonas cissicola. The sequence goes on from NZ_VZPL01000003.1 coordinate 144,307, forward strand.
GCATGAAGCTGCGCGATTCGATCGCCCGCAGCAGATACACCTGCAGCCGCTTGGGCATCTCGCCGATTTCATCCAGGAACAGCGTGCCGTCTGCGGCCTGCTCCAGGAACCCGGCATGCCGACGGTCGGCGCCGGTGAAGCTGCCGCGCTCGTGGCCGAACAACTGGCTGGCCAGCAGCTCCTCCGGAATGGCCCCGCAATTGACCGGTACGAAGCGTCCGCGGCGACCGGACACACGGTGGATGGCGCGCGCCACCAGATCCTTGCCGGTGCCGGTTTCGCCGGTCACCAGTACGTTCAGATCGGTCGGCGCCACGCGCACGATGTCCTTGCGCAGCATGACGATGCTGTCGCTGTTGCCGACGATGCCCAGGTTGCCCTGTTGCGCTTCGCGCAGTCCCCCGAGCACCCGTTCCAGGCGTTCGGGCGCGAACGGCTTGGTCAGGAATTCGCTGACCCCGAACTGCTGGGCGCGGCCCTGGGTTTCGCGCGCGTAATCGCCCGACACCACAACGATCTGCGGGGTGTGGTCCGGGTCGAGCCGTTCGATCAGATCGAAACCGCTGCCGTCTGGCAGGCCAACATCCACTACCAACAGGTCGGGAAAGTTGATGTCCAGCCAGCGGCTGGCTTCGCCAAGGGTGTGAATGCCCTTGGCATGGAAGCCGCTATCGGTGGCAAGTTCAACCACCTGATCGCAGAACTCCACGTCGTCGTCGATGATGGCGCAGGAAAGACGGTCCATGAGCGCTTCTGTCCGCAATGACTGATACATGTTCAGTTGAGAATTGTGAGGGCCGCGCGAAATGCGCTGACACACCACATCGGAAATTGCCTTTTGCTGTCACGCTCTGTGAATGATGCGTCGCCCTTCCCCCAGTCGAGCCCGCCCTGAGGGTGGTGGGCGAAGTACGCATGGAAGCGCTCGATCGCGCCAGTGCCAAGCGTCACGCTCTGGGTAGAGCCGCCGCGTCGAGAATGCCGAAACGCCAAGGAGTGCAAGGTTTGCCGCGGCAGCGCCAGTCCAACGACGGGTGCCGTCTTGATCGAGCGCTGGCTGAGCTCGCTTGCGTGCCTGTATCGGAGCCAGGATATCAGCCGGGGCTGACGTAAGCCGACGCCACCATGGCGCCGCATGAACCTCAGGAACCGCATCGGGTCTGCTGGGTTACCCACAGCCTACGCACCGCTTGTGGAGGCAGCGTGCACAACGCGCTCACGCATTCCTTCCGGGGTGCGGCGAACACTCGCCCGATCCAGCGAGCGAGGTGTCCCATGCACGCAGTCTCGGCGCCCGTGCAGGCCGATGTGCAAACCGAATTGGACTACTGGCGTGGCGAACACCGCCGAGGCCAGCTTGGCTATTACGCATTCCATGGCATTCCCGAAGGCACGATCCGGGCAGTCTGCGCGGCATACAACGCGCGCCCGCACTTGACCGATGCGGAAGCGATCAAGGCCGTGCGCGATGCGCTGCGCCTTACCCCCGGCTCGATGAATGCCGTGCTCGCCGATTGGCTGGCGCCGCGTTGCCTGCGTCACTTACGCCAAGGATGATGCGCCCACCGGTTGGGCTCGCTTGATTGGTGCGTTGCACGCCTGCCGTGATCGCAGCGGGGTTCTAAGGGGGAGGCAAGGTGTCTCACGGTGCGCCAGGTCAATCTTTTCCGCGCGTGGTGGGCGCAGGCTTGTTGTTGGCAATACGCGCCGGCACGCGGTGGTCTTGCGCTGCCACGTCCCGCTGCTCGCGCGCCGGGCAGGCGCCAGCTGCACCTGACCGGCCGGCATCCCGTCCCGTGGCCCCTGTGCCGGCACTACCGTACCCGACCAGGCGTTAGGAGAAACCTGTGGAAGCGCTGCTGCTGTCCCGTATCCAGTTCGCCTTCGTCATTTCGTTCCATGTGTTGTTTCCGGCCTTCACTATTGGCCTGGCGAACCTGCTCGGTTTTCTGGAATGGCGGTGGCTGCGCACGCACGACGAGACCTGGAAGCGGCTGTACTTTTTCTGGTTGCGCATTTTTGCGGTGTCGTTCGGCATGGGTGTGGTCAGCGGCATCGTCATGGCCTTCCAGTTCGGCGCCAACTGGCCCGAGCTGAGCCGCATTGCCGGTAGTGTGATCGGCCCGTTGCTGAGCTATGAGGTGCTTACTGCGTTCTTCCTGGAAGCCAGCTTCCTGGGGGTGATGCTGTTCGGCTGGGGCCGGGTGTCCGAACGCCTGCATTTCTTCGCCACCTGCATGGTGGCGATCGGCACGCTGGTGTCCACGTTCTGGATCTTGTCGTCCAACAGCTGGCTGCACACCCCGCGTGGCTACACGATGGTCAACGGCATCGTGCAACCGGTCAGCTGGCTGCAGATCATCTTCAACCCGTCGTTTCCGTATCGCCTGGCCCATATGGCGCTGGGTTCGTTCATCACCACCTGCTTCGTGGTTGGCGGCGTCGGCGCTTACTACCTGCGCAAAGGGCTGCATGTGGATGCCGGCGCCCGCATGTTGCGCTTGTCGGTGGCATTTGCCGCCATCGTGCTACCGATCCAGATACTGGTGGGCGACCAGCACGGGCTCAACACGCTGGAACATCAGCCGCTCAAAGTCGCCGCGATGGAGGCGCACTGGCACAGCGAAGGCCATGGCGCCGGCGTGCCCTTGGTGGTGTTTGCGCTGCCCAATGCAGAGGCCGAGCGCAACGACTATGAGGTGGCCATCCCGCGCCTGGGTAGCCTGATCCTGACCCACAGCGCAGACGGCGACATTACGCCGCTGACGTCGGTGCCGCCCGATCAACGGCCGCCGGTGGCGCCGGTATTCTTCGCCTTCCGCATCATGGTGGGTCTGGGGATGACGATGTTGTTGCTGGCGTGGATCTCGGCCATTGCATGGTGGCGTGGCCGCCTGCATGCCAGGCCGCTGATCCTGGCATGGAACCTCATGCTGCCGGCGGGATTCGTGGCGCTGGTGGCCGGCTGGTTCGTCACCGAGATCGGGCGCCAGCCGTGGGTGGTGTACGGGCTGCTGCGTACTGCCGACGCGGTGGGCCCGCAATCGACTGCAACAGTGGCGGTATCGCTGCTGGTGTATTTGCTGGGCTACGCATTCGTGTTCGGCTTCGGCATCTTTTATCTGACCAAGCTGGTACGCGCCGGGCCGCAACCCAGCCGCGACGGGCCGGATGTGGCCGGTGGCGACCACACGCCGGCACGCCCGCTGTCTGCAGCAGAGACGTCACTGGAACAGGAGAACACGCCATGGAACTGAGTTACTGGTTGCCGGTGGTGTGGTTTGGCGTGATCGGTTTCGGCGTGCTGATGTACGTGGTGCTGGACGGCTTCGTGCTCGGGCTGGGCATGCTGGCGCCGTTCGCGCGCGACGAACAGGAAGTGGACCTGATGATGAACACCGCCGCGCCCATCTGGGACGGCAACGAAACCTGGCTGGTGCTTGGCGGCGCCGGTCTGTTCGCTGCGTTTCCCACGGCGTATGCGGTGATCCTGTCCGGCCTGTACCTACCGGTGCTGTTGATGGTGATGGCGCTGGTGTTTCGTGGGGTGGCGTTCGAATTCCGTTTCAAGGCACAGCGCTCGCGGCGGCTTTGGACCTTGTCGTTCATTGCCGGCTCGATCCTGACCGCGTTCGCGCAAGGCATCATCCTCGGCGCGCTGGTGGAAGGCATGCCGCTTACCAATGGGCGCTATACCGGCGGCGTGTTCGGCTGGTTCAGCCCGTTCACCATCCTCACCGGTGCTGCGCTGGTATTCGGTTATGCACTGCTTGGCAGCACCTGGTTGATCCTCAAGACCGATGGGCGCACCCACACCTTGGCGCGGCAGCTGACCAAGCCGCTGGTGGGCGTGGTGGTGACCTTCGTCGTGCTGGTCAGCGCGTGGCTGCCGTTCCTGAGCTCGCATGTGATGGCGCGTTGGTTCGAGCACGGCAATTTCTGGTGGCTGTCGCCGATTCCGCTGATGACCGCAGGCATAGCGCTTGCGCTATGGCGCAGCAGCGACAGCCCGCGCAGCGATGCATGGCCCTTCCTGTTGACCCTGGCGATCTTCGTGTTGGGCTTCATTGGCCTGGTGTTGGGCATGTGGCCGTATCTGGTGCCGCCGAGTTACACCATCTGGCAGGCGGCCTCGCCGCCCTCTTCGCAGATCTTCCCGATGGTGGGCCTGGTGGTACTGCTGCCGCTGGTGCTCGGCTATACGGCGTGGTCGTACCGTGTGTTCCGCGGCAAGATCGCCGCCGATGTGGGCTATCACCATCATCACTAGGCGATAGTGCGGCGCGCATGCGATATGCAGTGCGTTGAGACACATGCATCCAGGCAAACGAACAGCGCCCGCGTGGCGGGCGCTCCAGCGATGCTGGCGGCTTGCTTCAGCGTTTTTCCGATCCGTCCGGCCGTTCGTAGTCGTGTTCGGGATCGGCCTTGTTGACGTCAGGATTATCGTCGGGCATGTCGTGCACCTTCCATTCGACATCCTCGTTGCGACGCTCCTGCGGCGTAAACGGCTTTTTCTGGTCGTCTTCCGGGCCCCAAGGCTTTTTCGGTTCGTTGCCCATGCTCATCTCCTGCGTGGTCGTCATCACCCAACGCTAGGCGCGCAGGCATTGCGGGGTGGTGAACGAAGCCCGGTGGTTGCGTGAAGTGCGTATCTGGCGATTCACTCTCACAGTGGAGCGCGCAGGCCCGGCTTCGCACGCCTCGCCGCCCCGCAAACGGCTCAAGCCGCTTCACCCGCCAGTCTGCGAATGCGGCGCCTCGACCGGCTTGGACTGCGGCGAATCCTTCTGCCGCAACCAGATGGTCAGGACCACCAGCGAAAACACCGCCAGGAACTCGCTCTGCCAGTTCTGCATCGATTCGAACCAGAACGATGCGCTGGTGAAATGCTCCAACACCGTGATCGGTGGCAAGCCCTTCTGCGCACGTTCCGTCACCTCCAGCCGCCAACTGCCGACCAGGTGCAGCGCAAAGCTCATCAGGAATAGCGCCGCGAACGCGATTGCCAGAGAGTGGTCGTACAGCCGTCTCCATACCCCGCCGGCACGTACCGGCCAGGGCGTGGGCCCGGATTTGATCTCAACGGTTTCTTCCGTGGGATCGAGCGGGCGCGATTCGGCAGAGCCCACCTGACGCAACTTCACGGTGAGCAGCACGTACATCCCCATCTGCAGGAATTCGCTCTCCCAGTTTTCGAACAATGCAGACATGAAATGCGGGCTGTGCAGATACGCAGACAGCAGCAGCGTCGGCTGCCCCTGCTCGCGCAAGTCATCATTGTACGCGTGCAATCCGGCATAGACCTGGCAACCGATGAAGAAGATAGTCAACGCAAGCAGACACAACGACAGCCCATTACGACGCAAGAACATGGATGACCTCCTGGCGATGCGCGCAGTATCGAGCGTCCTCGGCAAAACCGCATGAAGTTTGCGTGCAGCCGCGCTGTTCTGCATGCCACCGTATTGCCGGTGTACTGCCTGCCGCGCACAGGGCGCGATCGGCAACACACGCCATGCGCACATCGTTTAGCCCGGATATTTACGTTTGCGTCACCACACTGGCGTGCAACCAACAAAGTCACTGCCAGGAGACCACGATGCCCGTACCCAACTATCCACGCCCGCCCTTCAAGCCACAGCAGCAGAGCTTTCCCGGCCGCACCGAGAAGATGGATCCGCGCCCGGACCATGGCGAAGACAGCTACGTAGGCCACGGCCAGTTGAAAGGCAAGCGTGCACTGATTACCGGTGGCGACAGCGGCATCGGCGCTGCGGTTGCCATTGCCTATGCACGCGAAGGCGCGGATGTGGCGATTGCCTTTCTTCCCGATGAGCAGGAAGACGCCGCGCGCATTGGCGCCTTGATCGAAAAGGCCGGCGTCAAGGCGCTGCTGGTGAGATGCGACATCAGCGACCCGAGCCAGGCAGCGGCCTTGGTCGACAAAGTCAACAGCACCCTGGGCGGCCTGGATATTCTGGTCAATAACGCCGGTTACCAGAAGTACTTCGAGACCTTCGAGGACATCACCCTGGACGAATGGCGCAAGACCTTCGACACCAACGTGCATGCGGCCTTCAATCTGGTACGCCTGTCGGTGCCGCTCATGACCGACGGCGGCTCCATCATCAACACCGCCTCGGTGCAGTCGAAGAAACCTACGCCCAACATTCTGCCCTACGCCGCGACCAAGGGCGCGCTGGCCAACCTCACCATCGGCCTGGCCGGTGTGCTGGCGGAGAAGAACATCCGCGTCAACGCGGTACTGCCGGGCCCGATCTGGACACCCTTCATTCCCTCCGGCATGGACGAAGAATCGGTGGAAAACTTCGGCGGGCAGACCCCCATGGGGCGCCCGGGTCAGCCGGTCGAGCTGGCATCGGCGTATGTCATGCTGGCGGCCGACACGGCCAGTTACACCTCGGGCACCTTGCTGACCATCTCTGGCGGCGCGGTCACGCTGTAACGCTGTCGCATTGTTGCCGGGCCCGCGTCGCTGATCGAGCGACGCGGGCTTTTTATTGGGCCACTTCTTTTGTGGATTCTCGGCGCACATTAGCGCACGCCACGTCGCGCTCGCTTGCCGTGCAGTCACTCGGGCGCATTGCGACAGCGCGCAAAACGCACAGCCGAGGTGAGCTTCCGGTCAACGTTGCGCTCGCGTGGCACACACCCCTTCCTGCGGTTGCGCTCACGGTCGGCCTCCTACCGTAGATGACGTTGGAACGTGATGCACGACCCCTCTTCGAAACAGTGCTGCCCGCCACGCCTACGTGGCGCAGGTGCAAACCCACTGCTGGCGCGACGACATCACCCCACGCGCATCGACGCATACGACGTGATGCATCCGCGCCATCGGCAGGCCAGCGCAGTAGCGCCCCTATAAGGCAGACGACAATGAGAATTCTGGTCACCGGCGGCACCGGCTATATCGGCTCGCACACCTGCGTGGAACTGGCGCAGCGTGGGCACGAAGTGTGCATTGTCGATAATTTGAGCAACTCCTCCGAACGCGTGCTCGATCATCTGCAGCATCTGATGGGGTTTCGCCCGGAGTTTCATCGCATGGATGTGCGTGCGCCCGAGCTTGCCGATTTACTGATCGGCAAGCGCATCGACGCCGTCCTGCATTTTGCCGCGCTCAAGGCCGTTGGCGAATCGGTGCGCGAGCCGCTGCTGTACTTCAACAACAATGTCACCGGCACGCTGGCGCTGCTGCGCGCGATGCGGACTGCCAAGGTGTGCAACCTGGTATTCAGTTCTTCGGCCACCGTGTATGGCGACGCCAACCGCAGCCCGATCGACGAAAGCGCGCCACTGAAGGCGATCAACCCCTACGGGCGCACCAAGCTGATGATGGAAGAAATGATCGGCGACCTCAGCGCCGCCTGGCCGGATTTCAACGCGGCGTTGCTGCGCTACTTCAACCCGGTGGGTGCGCACCCGAGCGGATATCTGGGCGAAGACCCGCGAGGAGTACCGAACAACCTGATGCCCTACATCGCACAGGTGGCAGTGGGGCGTCGCGAGGCACTGCAGGTTTTCGGCGACGACTATCCGACCGACGACGGCACCGGCGTGCGCGACTATCTGCATGTGATGGATCTGGCGCGCGCACATGTGGACGCCATCGATTACCTGCAGCGTCAGCGCAAGGGCTTGGTGGTCAATCTGGGCACCGGGCGTGGCTACAGCGTGCGCGAGGTGGCGGCCGCGTTCGCGCGCGCCAGTGGCAGGCGCATTCCGCTGAGCATCGCGCCGCGTCGCGATGGCGATGTGGCGGTGTACTTCGCCAGCACCGCGCTGGCCAACCGGCTGCTGGGCTGGACCGCGGAATACGACCTGGACCGCATGTGTCGCGACACCTGGCGTTGGCAGTCGATGTATCCGGATGGCTATGCCAGTTCGCGTTTGCCGCGCCCGCGCACCGCGGCGGCCGTGCCAGAGCGCGAAGGTGCGCGCGAGCTGCCGGCACCAGCGCCCCGGCTATCGCCCGGCCCGGACACGCGCCGTCGCAGCGAGCCGGTAAGCACGCTCGTGGTCGCCACTGGCTTTTCCCGCGTGTAATGCGCAACGACCCGTTTCTTTCCTACGAGGGCATTCCATGAGTTGGGCTGGTCAGTTCCAATACGCGATCGGCAAGACCCGCCGCGCGGTTCCATCCGACAGTACGCCGCGGTTCGATCCCGCGCGGCCCACGCTGTTGTGTCTGTCGCATCTGCGCTGGAGTTTTGTCTATCAGCGCCCGCAGCACCTGATGTCGCGCTTTGCACGCGATGCCAATGTGCTGTTCTGGGAAGAGCCCATCGCCTGCGATGCAGCCGAGCCCTGGTTGGAGGTGCGTGGCGAAGAGCACGGCGTGCACGTCTTGGTGCCGCGCCTGCCCGCCGGGTGTGAGGGCGAGGATGCCGTGCAGGTGCAACGCCGCTTGCTGGATGGCTACCTGGCCGAGCTGGGCGTACGCGACTTGTTGCTGTGGTACTACACGCCGATGAGCCAGAGCTTCAGTGCGCATCTGCCTGCGCGCATGGTCATCTACGACTGCATGGACGAGCTGTCGGCCTTTCGTGGTGCGCCGCCGGAGCTGGTGCAACGCGAGCGTGCACTGCTGCAGCGCGCCGATGTGGTCTTCACCGGCGGTTACAGCATTTGGGAGGCTAAACGCGCGTTGCACGCCAACGCGCACGCATTCCCGAGCAGCGTGGACGTGGCGCATTTTGCCGCCGCGCGCTTGCCGCAGCAGGAGCCTGACGACCAGGCCGGCATCGCGCACCCGCGGCTGGGCTTCTACGGTGTCATCGACGAGCGATTCGATGTCCAGCTGCTACGCGCGATCGCGACGCAGCGGCCGCACTGGCAATTGGTGATGATTGGCCCGGTGGTCAAGATCGCCCCCTCCGAGCTGCCGCAGGCCGCCAACATCCACTATTTGGGTGGCAAGACTTACGACGAACTGCCTGCTTATCTTTCCGGGTGGGAGGTGGCGTTGATGCCGTTTGCGATGAATGCCTCCACGCGCTTCATCAGCCCGACCAAGACGCCCGAATACCTCGCTGGCGGCTGCCCGGTGGTGTCCACGCCTATCCACGATGTGGTGCGCACCTATGGCGACACCGGCGTGGTGCGCATTGCCGCGACCGCCGATGCGTTCGTGGCTGCCTGCGAAGCGGCACTGCAGGACAGTGCCGATCGCGCACAGTTGCTCGACCGCGCCGATGGCGTGCTGGGCGATATGTCCTGGGACCACACCTACGATTTGATGAAGGAGACGCTTTCTTGGACCCAATGACCCCGCCAGCCGCGGCGCCGCTTGCCGCCCGTCGCACGCGCGGCAACGCGCGGCGCGGTTTCGATTACCTCATCGTCGGCGCCGGGTTTGCCGGCAGCGTGTTGGCCGAACGGTTGGCCGCCGGCCTCGGCAAGCGTGTGCTGGTGGTCGACCGTCGCCCGCATATCGGCGGCAATGCCTACGATTTCCATGACGATGCCGGCGTGCTGATCCATCGTTATGGTCCGCACATCTTCCATACCAATGCGCAGCGCATCGTGGATTACCTCTCCAGCTTCACCCAGTGGCGTCCGTATGCGCACCGCGTGCTTGCGCAAGTTGGCGAGCAGCAGGTGCCGATCCCGATCAACATGACCACGTTGAACCGGCTGTACGGCCTGAAACTGGCCACCGAAGGACAGGCCGCAGCGTTCCTGGCCAGCCGCGCCGAACCGGTGGCGGACATCCAGACCAGCGAAGATGTGGTGATCAATCAGGTGGGCCGCGAGCTCTACCAAACCTTCTTCCGCGGTTATACGCGCAAGCAGTGGGGGCTGGATCCCTCGCAGCTGGACAAGTCGGTGACCTCGCGCGTGCCGACCCGCACCAACGACGACGACCGCTACTTCACCGACACCTTCCAGCAGATGCCGCTGCACGGCTATACGCGCATGTTCGAGCGCATGCTCGATCACCCCAACATCAAGGTGATGCTCAATACCGACTACCGCGAGATCTGCGACGAGCTGGAGTACGACCAGCTGGTATACAGCGGGCCGGTGGACGAATATTTCGACTACTGCTACGGCAAGCTGCCGTACCGCTCGCTCAGGTTCGAACACAGCACGCTGGACCAGGAGCACTTCCAGGCGGTGGCCACGGTCAATTATCCGGACGAAGCGGTGGCCTACACGCGTATTACCGAATACAAGCACCTCACCGGCCAGCAACATCCGAGTACCAGCATCACCCGCGAGTATCCTTCGGCCGAGGGCGACCCGTATTATCCGATTCCACGCGCGGAGAATGCCGAGTTGTATCGGCGTTACGAACGCCTGGCGGCCGAGACGCCCAAGGTCACCTTCCTTGGCCGGCTGGGCACCTACAAGTACTACAACATGGATCAGGTGGTCGGCCAGGCACTGGCCTTGTACAAGCGCATCGAAGACGCCGAACAGCGTAGCGCCGAGCTGGCGGTCTGACAACGCACGCCCCGCCCTGCAGCGCCGTCGCTGCAGGGCAGTTATCGACGCATCGCTGCAAGCCAGCGGCGCGCGCAGCAGGATGTTGGATGCATACCCCCACACTGTTCGAGAGTTTTTTCATGGCGGGGTTCGAGTGTTCGACCCACCGCCGCCGCGATGGGCGCAGGCTCGATCTGATTGCCGCCACCAGGCACGACCGCTGGGCCGCCAAGGACTATGCGGCGTTGTCGGCGCATGGCCTGCGCACCGCGCGCGATGGCCTGCGCTGGCATCTGATCGAGCAACGCCCCGGGCGTTACGACTGGTCCAGCTTCCTGCCGATGCTGCACGCGGCCAACAGCGCAGGCACTCAGGTGATCTGGGACCTGTGCCATTACGGCTGGCCGGACGATGTGGACATCTGGACCCCGCAGTTCGTCGACCGCTTCGCGCGCTTTGCCGCCGCCGCCGCGCAGTGCGTCAAGGACGCCTCCGACGCGGTGCCGTTCTACGCGCCGCTCAACGAGATCTCGTTCTGGGCATGGAATGGCGGCGATCACGCGCGCATGCATCCGCTGGCGCGCGGGCGCGGTTTCGAGCTCAAGCATCAGTTGGTGCGCGCCACCATTGCCGCGATCGACGCGATACGCCAGGTGGATCCGCGCGCGCGCTTCCTGCAAGTGGACCCAGCGATCCATGTGGTGCCGTCCAACGACCGGCCCGGCCCGCGTCGCGAAGCCGAACGCCTGCGGCTGGCGCAGTTCGAAGCCTGGGACATGATCTGCGGCAAGCAGTGGCCCGGACTCGGCGGTGCGCCGGAGTATCTGGACATCATCGGCCTCAACTACTACTCCGATAATCAGTGGTATCTGGGCGGCGTGCCGATCCTGCGCAACTCGCCCGACCACCGCCCGTTCTCGAGCATCATGCTGGAATTCTGGCAGCGCTACCGCCGCCCGATGATCGTCTCCGAAACCGGTGCCGAAGCCGATCAACGCGCACCCTGGCTCGATCATGTCGGCAGCGAGGTTGCGCTGGCCCTGCAGCACGGCGTGGCGATGGAAGGCATCTGTCTGTATCCGGTGCTTGACTACCCCGGTTGGGACAACAATCGGCATTGCCCCACCGGCGTGCTCGGCTATGCGGACGAGCACGGCGAACGACCGTTGCATGCAGGCCTGGCCGATCAACTGCGCCACGAGCACGACCGTTTCGGTCTGCGCGCACCGCAGTTCGCGCTGGCCGACATCGCCCCGTGAGTACGTCCGCCCATTCCGCCTTGTTGCCGGATACGCCAGCGCGGTTTCTCTGGCACTACGTTGGCCAACGACCGTGGCATTTCAGTGGCTTGCTGCTCCTGATCGTAGGCGCAGCCGGCTGCGCGGTGTCGGTGCAATACGGCATGAAGATGCTGGTGGACGCGATGGCCACCGAGCAACGCAGCCAGGCCAACGTGTGGCTGCCGCTAGACCTGTTCATTAGCCTGATCGCGGTGGAAAACCTGCTGTGGCGACTGGGCGGCTGGCTGGGCTGCCGGACCGTGGTGGCCAGTGTGGTGGATATCCGCGTGGATCTGTTCCGCCACCTCACCGGCCACCCGATGCGCTACTTCACCGAGCATTTTGCCGGTGCGCTGGGCAACCGCATCACCGCGCTCGGCAGTGCCGCCGGGCAGATCTTCGGTGGATTGGCGTGGAAGATCGTGCCGCCCATCGTGGATTTCATCGGCGCCATCGTGCTGCTGTTGACGGTGGACTGGCGCATGGCCGCCACGCTGGTCGGCTTCATTGCGATCGTGGCGGCCATCATCACCAGCTTCGGCATCCGCGGCCGCGCCAAGCATCAACGCTTTGCCGCGCAGGCCGCCCGGGTGGGTGGCGAGTTGGTGGATGCGGTTTCCAACGTGTGGACGATCAAGGCATTCGCCGCGCGCGATCGCGAAAGCGCGCGGCTGGCCGAACAGATCGGTCACGAGGCCGTGGCGCATCGGCGCAGCTGGATGTACGTGGAAAAGGCGCGGGTGATTCACGACATCTGCCTGTCGCTGATGGCCGGCGGCATGCTGATCTGGGCCATCAGCATGTGGCGCTCCGGAGCGGTGAGTGCAGGCGATGTGGTGTTGGTCAGTGCGCTGACCTTCCGCATCCTGCATGGCTCGCGCGATCTGGCGCTGACCCTGGTGGACACCACCCAGCAACTGGGTGCCATTGCCGACACCTTGCAGATCATTCTGCAACCGCACGCCATCGTCGATGCGGACGTGCCGCTGGCATTGGCCGAAGGCGATGTGCGTTTCGAAGACGTGCGTTTTGCCTATCCCGAGCGCGCTGCGGTGCTGGAGGGATTGAACCTGCATATTCCGGCCGGCCAGAAGGTGGGCATCGTGGGTCCGTCCGGTGCCGGCAAGTCCACCTTGATTGCGCTGATCCAGCGCCTGGACGATGTGGAATCCGGGCGCGTGCTGATCGACGGGCAGGACATTCGCGGGGTCAGCCAGGACAGCCTGCGCGAAAAAATTGCGGTGGTGCCGCAGGAAACTGCGTTGTTCAATCGCAGCATCGGCGACAACATCCGCTACGGACGTCCCGATGCCAGCGATGCCGAGGTGCACGAAGCGGCACGGCATGCATTCTGCGATGGCTTCATCCGGCAATTGCCTGAGGGCTACGACACCCAGGTGGGCGAGCGCGGGGTGATGTTATCGGGCGGACAACGACAACGGCTGGGGATTGCCCGCGCCTTTCTCAAGGACGCGCCGATCCTGATTCTGGATGAGGCCACCTCGGCACTGGACACCGAATCGGAAGCCGAAATCCAGGCTGCGCTGGATCACCTGATGCGCGAACGCACCGTGTTGGCGGTCGCCCATCGCCTGTCCACGGTGATTGGTTTCGATCGCATCGTGGTGCTGCAGGACGGCTGCGTGGTCGAAGACGGCAGCCCTGCAGAACTGCGCGGCAGTGGTGGCGTGTTCGATAGTTTGTGGCAGCGGCAGGCGGCCGGGTTCGAGACTGCAACCGACGCACTGTGAGGCGACTACGCGGAGACGCGCTGATTGCCTTGCGCGCTGCGTGGTGAGCCACATAAAGCCTACAGCTGACCAATACAACGTGGATGGCGTGAGACGCGCTGTCAGCCCTGAAAGCAATCCACGTTTCGCAAGCGCTGGCGCAGAAAACAGGCAACGTTCGCTGCCTGTTTTATGTCCTGCAGGACGCCTCAATGCGGTGGTCGATAGTCGCGTAGTTTGGTCGTCACGTTGCCAACCTCCTGCACCGCGCGCTTGAGGTCGTCTTCGGACATTCCCAGTTCGCGCGCCCAGTACTGCAACTCCCATTCCTCGTTGATGCTCACATTGTGCATGTCGGTGGGTTGACGATTTGCATCCTGTGGTTCGCCCATGGCGATCTCCCGTGTAGGACAACGGGTGGCCGGCTGCGACTCGGGCGGCTCGCACGCTTGCCAGAGCCGCAGTATCGACGCGTTGCCTGGCGACCTGCGGTCAGTGGGGCCGGCCCTGCTTGGCGCGCAGCGCCTTTGCATGTTCCAGATGCTCGGCAATGGTGTCGCGTGCGCGCTGCAACTCTTTGCCCAGGTCGCTGGAGCCCGGCTCGCTGCTCAGCTGTGTGTCGAGCAGGGCCAACGCGTGCTCGTGGCTGTCCACGCTGGCTTGCAGGTAGTGCGATTCAAACTGCTGCCCATGCAGGTCCTGCAGGCGCTTGCGCACGCCTTCGGCACCCGCTCCGGCAGCCTGACCAAGCGTGCCGTTGCGATCCGGCGCAAACCGGCTGAGATCCGTCAACGCGGCGCTGTGGGCCTCGTCCATCTTGCGTACGAATGCCAGTACCTCTCCTTCCACACCCTTGACCACCGCCAGCTGCGCAAGCGTGCGCTCGTTTTCGTTGAACACTGCCAACGCACCAAGCGCCTGCTTGCGGTCGCGGGCATCGCCCACGCTGTCGCGCAATGGGTCGCCGTGAGGCGGCGTGCTACCGACCACCGTGGGTGTGGTGCTCCGTGGATCCTGTGGATCGCTCGCCTGCCCCTGCCGACGCTGCCAGGCCTTGTACGCCACATAGCCCACCGCCCCAGCGGTCACCATCTTGAAACGTCCCATTGCTGTCTCCTGTTGATCGCGATCTTGCATCGCATCTGGCGGTCATTGCTTGTTGGGTTCGCATGGGTTGCGCAAGCCGCATGCCCTGCGTCCCAGCGCGTCGTATGAGCCTGCGAGCGGGGCGGTTATCCAGACGTGACCTGCGCATCAACGCGGCGTCGGCAACCGCACGTCCACACCACGCCCACGCAGTGTGCTGACAGGCTTAACACCGCTGCACCAACACTGATAGTGCGCTGCCGCGTCCCGATGCCCACAGGAGACAAAGATGCTTGCCCTCAACTACCACGGCTCACGCAATGTACGAGTGGAAACCGTGCCCGATCCACTCTTGGTCGAACGCGACGACCTGATCCTGCGCGTCACCGCCACGGCCATCTGTGGCTCTGACCTGCATCTGTATCGCGGCAAGATTCCCGACCTTCGCCCCGGCGACATTCTCGGCCACGAATTCATGGGCATCGTGGAAGAGGTCGGCCCGGACGTCACGGCGGTCAAGCCGGGCGACCGGGTCGTGATTCCGTTCGTGGTCGCGTGTGGACGCTGTTTCCACTGCGTGCTGCAAGAATTTTCCGCGTGCGAAACCACCAATACCGGCAAGGGCGCGGCGCTCAATCACAAGGACATGCGCCCGCCCGCCGCGCTGTTCGGCTTCAGCCATTTGTACGGCGGATTATCCGGCGGCCAGGCCGAATACGTGCGCGTGCCCAAGGCCAATGTCGGCCCGCTGGTGGTGCCCGATGCCTTGCACGATGAGCAGGTCTTGTTCTTGTCCGATATTCTGCCGACCGGGTATCAAGCCGTCGTCAATGCAGGCGTCAAACAGGGCTCGACCGTTGCCATCTTCGGTGCCGGCCCGGTTGGTCTGATGGCCGCGGCGTGCTGCCGCATGTTGGGCGCAGAGCGCGTCTTCATGGTCGACCGGCACGCGTACCGGCTCGATTTTGCGTCCAGGACCTATGGTGTGATCCCGATCAATTTCGACGAGGTCGACGATCCGGCCGACGTGATCGTCTCGCAAACCGATGGCCGGGGCGTCGATGCCAGCATCGAGGCGGTCGGCTTCGAGGCCGAAGGCAGCGCCATCGAAACCGCACTGACCAACCTGAAGCTGGAAGGCAGCAGCGGCGTGGCGATCCGCCAGTGCATCGCCGCAACCCGTCGCTGCGGTATGGTGAGCGTGCCCGGCGTATATGCAGGCTTCATCCACGCCTTCATGTTCGGCGATGCGCTCGACAAGGGCTTGACCTTCAAGATGGGCCAGACGCATGTGCAAAAGCACATGCCGCACTTGCTGGAATGCATCGGCAATGGTCAGCTCAAGCCAAGCGCGATCATCTCGCACCGCATGTCGTTGGCTGATGCAGCGCGTGGCTATGACCTGTTCGACAAGAAACAGGACGATTGCCGCAAGGTTGTGCTCACGCCTTGAATGCATGAGTGGCGCATATGCAGACGGCGCGATCTCGGCCGCGCCGTCTGCGTTTTGTACAGCCGTTGAGCGCTGGGAAGCAGGCTCAGTCCAGTGGCTTGGCCGGCACGAACGGGGACACGGGGTCGCTGGCCGGGAAAGTTTCTTCCACCGCTTCGTCCTGCAGCGCGTCCTGCTTTTTCTTGTCGTGCTGCGCTTGGTCGTGCTGCTCTTGGTCGTGGTGTTCGGCTTGGTCGTGCGCAGAGGGAATCTGGTTGGATGTGCTCATGTGTTGTCCTGCGGCGTGATGCGAGCCACTACGCTACGGTGCGCCGCGTTGGCACAGGTGAAAAACGTCTTCGCACATCAACGACAAAGGCAACGTCCGTGCCGTACTGTGCATGGTGGGGGCCACCCGGTGCATTTGGTGTGGTTTCGCATTCTTGCCCGATGCGGCGCAACCAGAGTTCCTCTCGATCGCGCGCGGCGCCGTGGCGTGACCTGTGCTTGCACAGATGAGGTCACGCAGCTGCAGCAACCAGCAGTGTCGGCGAACTCGGCATCCCACAACCCGCGCAGTTGCGTTTGCACCGTCGCAGCCATGCGACGACGCGCCATGGGTTCACATCGGTGCCCGCCCAGGGTGTATGGTGCATGGGCGGCCGGAATCCGGTGTCGCCCTCATTTCATCTGGCCCTTTCCATCGACAATCTCTGCGAACGCTGCGACGCCGTCTGCTGCCGGCTCACCGTCATGGTCGATCCCTCCGACCGTATCCCACACCATCTCACCAGCGTGACGCCGCAAGGCTGGCATGTGATGGCGCGCGACGAGGAAGGCTGGTGCGTGGCCATCGACGCTGCGCGCATGTGTTGCTCGATCTACGAGACGCGACCGGCGATCTGCCGGCGTTTCGTCATGTCCGGCCCGTATTGCCGCGACGTACGTGCCACCTACGACGATCAACGCCGCCGGAGCATTCCCTTGACGCTGTACAGCGCATGAGGATTTGCGATGCATCATTCCCGCCGCCAATCGATGACCGTCAGTAACCAGCTGGGCAAGCCGCGATTGTCCGAACAGCGACTGGCCGCCGATCTGCAAGCGTTTCAGCAATCCGGCGGCGCAATCGAGCGCCTGGGCGACACACCGCTACGTCGCGAAAAAAAGCGTGGTGCGGTGGAAGCTGCGCCAGCCGCTGCAGTTACACCGGCCGCCGCAGCCAAGGCCGAGTAAACCCGCGACGGCAACAGGCGTCTTGCGCCTGCCGTGTCAGTGACAGCCTCTGCAACATGCAACATGCCGATTGCAGCGCGACGCCTGCGGGGCGTTCACCGCGAGCGCATCGCACCGTGCAGCGGCCGTCTCGCCCAGTGGAGCCCTTGTCATGCAGGGGCGATTGCGATTGGCCGGCTGTCCCGCGCTTACCGCTGCATCCACGTCGGAGCGGCGTCTGAGCTAGTGCGTTGCCGGATACCTCGCGGGTGCCTACGCGCATCCGTCCGCGGTCACCGACGCGATGCAACGTAGACGGCCAATCAGCTTCAACCACGCAATCACGGCAGCTGCAGCTCTGCATGGCACTGCAGGCGCCTAAGCGAGCAGCTATCTCATGCAGGGCGCGGTGCTCAAAAACTCAGGCACGCGCGCAGGCATCACCGCCCGCACGACATTGGCGGTTACAGCAGTTGCGCGCGCTTGGTCGCACCAAGTCCCTGTGCCAACGAGGCCATTTCGTTGGCCAAGGCGACCATATTGCCGCCGGCCTGCGCCGCGATGCCCATGATGCGCTGGTAGGCGTCCCAGAAGTCGGGCCCATTGCCATAGGCATCGTGGAACCCTTGCAGCTCCAAGACCAGCAGATCGGACACTTGGATGTCGGAGCGGTCCATTGTTGTTACCTCGCTGGGGATTTCCCCGGCCCGCAGCTTATACCCGTTCACCTTACAAAACCGGGTCAGCCGGACAGCCGGAAGCCTGGACCTGAATTGGTTACAAACCCTGACGGTAGTCCGCATATCGGGCTTGTGTTTGGGGCTGCTTACCGCCGCTCTACCGGCCGGTGGCGTGCAGCGCCGCACGTCAGGCCGTCCGCCACACACGGCCTGCCGCCCGCACCAGGACGGCTGAATGCCAGCACGCATGGACCCGACAGCTCGCGCGCAACTCCCGCCCGACGCGCCGACCTGCGCGCGTTCCCGTGTAAAATGCCCGGTTTTTGACCGGAAGAATGGCGAAAGTTTCTCCACGGGCGCCCTTGTCGGGCCCGGCGTTCATTCGCCTGCTTGCTCGCCTCAGCAACGCGCACATCGCCCAGTCCAGCCACGCGCTGGCCGACCGGCTGAGCCAGTGGATCGATTGGACGCGCGCGGTTGCCGTGTCCAAGGCGCTGGACGGCAAGCTGCCCGACACCGACGACCTGCCCGAACCGCGCCCGCTCGATGCGGAGGCGTGCGCACGCGTGCGCACCGGTCTCGCCACCAGCAGCGTGGCAGAGTTGGACACGCTGGTCGCGCGCATGCGTGCCGAGGCGCGCAACGCCGCGCTCGCGGATGCGCCCGTCGCCGCGCCGGACTTCGCACCATTTCGGCAGCACTACTTGGCCATGCAACGCGCCATGCGCACTGCCACCGGCGATCTGCGCGGGCGCCTGCGCGACCTGCTCGCATTGGTCTCTACCGACATGGCGCGGTTGGCCGAAGTGGATGCGGTGATGGAGCTCACCCTGAGCCCGCGCGAGCAGAGTCTGTTGAACACCGTGCCGAGCCTGCTCGGCGCACATTTCGAACGCCTGCGCGATGCTGCACAGGCGCAGCACCGGCCGACCGATGACGAGGCCGCGCCACGCGCGGTGCCCGATGGCTGGCTGGATGTCTTCCGCAAAGACATGCAGAGCGTGTTGCTCGCCGAACTGGATGTTCGTTTTCACCCGATCGAAGGCCTGCTTGCAGCGCTTCGTACCCGCTAACTGGGACGTCATGTTCAGAACTCTCGTACACGTGTGTGTGTTTCTCGTCGGCCTGCTGGCGGTTTGCTGGGTCGGCATCGGTTATCTCGGCTCCAACCCGATCGGCGCCTGCGTCGCGGCGGTGATCGGCGCCTGTTATGTGGCCGGCGCGCTGGAGCTGTATCGCTACCGCCAGGCCACTGCGACGCTGGAAGCGGCAGTCGATGGGTTGACCACGGCGCCTTCTGCCCTGAGCGATTGGCTGCAGGCGGTACACCCCGGCCTGCGTAATGCGGTGCGCCTGCGTATCAGGGGCGAGCGCGTGGCGTTGCCGGCACCGGTGCTGACGCCGTATCTGGTCGGCTTGCTGGTGTTGCTCGGCATGCTCGGCACCTTGCTCGGCATGATGGCCACGCTCAAGGGCACCGGCTTTGCATTGCAGAGCGCCACCGATCTGCAGGCCATTCGCGGCTCGCTCGCAGCACCGGTGGAAGGCCTGGCGTTCGCGTTCGGCACCTCCATCGCCGGTGTGGCGACATCGGCCATGCTGGGGTTGTTGTCGGCGCTGTGCCGGCGCGAGCGCCTGCAGGCAGTGCAACGCCTGGACCTGAAGATCGCATCCGAACTGCACCCGCATTCGGATGCGCACCGACGTGGCGAAGCATTCAAGCTGCAGCAGCAAAGCGCCTTGATGCCGGCCTTGATCGACCGGCTGCAGACGCTGATGCACACCATCGAACAGCACAGCATGGCTGCCGAACAGCGCTTGACCGCACAGCAGGCCGACTTCCACGCCAAAAGCGAAGCGGCGTATGCGCGGCTAGCCACAGCCATGGAACACGCGCTGCAGGCCGGTGTTGCCGAAAGCGCACGGGCGGTCGGTGCGGCATTGCAGCCGGCGATGGAAGCCACCATGGCCAGCATCGCGCGCGATACCGCCGCATTGCAGGCACACCTCACGCAAGCCGTGCAGCAACAGCTGGACGGCATCACCCACGGCTTCCAGACCAGTGCCAGCACCACGGCGCAGCACTGGAGCATGGCATTGGCGGCGCAGGAACGCGCCCAGCAGACCCACAACGCGCAGTTGCAGGCCACGCTGGAACAGATTGCCGCGCACAGCGTGGCCGTGCAGGACAGCGTGAGCAGCGCCGTGCATCAGCAATTGCAAGGAGTCAGTGAAGCCATCGAACAGAACGCGCGCACGGCGACCGAGCACTGGCAGGTGGCGTTGTCTGCGCAGGAACGCACGCAGGCCACGTTGGCCGAACAGCTGCAGGGCACGCTGGAACAGATCGACCAGCGCAGCGTTGCCGTGCAGGACAGCGTCACCCAGGCCGTGCAGCAGCAATTGAGCGCACTCAACGATGGCTTTGCCAGCAGCACCGCGGCCAGCGCCGCCACCTGGACCGCCGTGCTGGCCGAACAGCAACGCGCGACCGAAACGCACAGCGCGCAGTTGCACGCCACCCTCGATCAACTAGTGCAGCAGACCAGTGCCCTGCACGAAGCTGTGCAGCAGGCCGTGCAGCAGCAACTCGATGGGCTGAGCAACGGTTTTGCCGACAGCACCGCCACTGCCGCGGCCACATGGACGGCCGCGGTGGCCGAGCAGCAGCGCGCCAATCACGCGCTCACTCAGGAACTGCAAGGCACGCTCGCGCAATTCGCCAGCACCTTCGAGACACGCTCCGCCGCGTTGGTGGATGCGGTCTCGCAACGCATGCAGCAATCCAGCACTGACGCTGCCAGTGCGTGGAGCGATGCACTGGCCCAGCAACAACAGGCCAGCGCCACGTTGTCCAGCCAGCACCACAGCGCACTTGCCGCAGCCACCGCCAGTTTCGATGCGCATGCCGCGACCCTGGTCGGCACCTTGCAGCAATCGCACACCGATCTGCAGGCGGCATTGGAAGCGCGCGACACCCAGCGCCTGGCGCTATGGAGCGAGCGCTTCGGCGCGATGAGCACGGCCCTGACCACGCAATGGGAACAGGCCGGCGAACGCGTCGTCCAGCAGCAGCAGGCCATCTGCGACACCCTGGCCAGCACCGCCAGCGAGCTGTCCACGCAGGCGCAGGCGCAGGCCAGCGCGACGATCAGCGAAGTGTCGCGCCTGATGCAGATCGCCTCAGAAGCGCCCAAGGCCGCGGCCGATGTCGTGGCCGAGCTGCGCCAATCGCTGTCCGAGAGCATGGTGCGCGACACCGCCATGCTGGAAGAACGCAGCAAGCTGCTCGCGACCCTGGACACCTTGCTCAACGCAGTCAATCACGCCTCCACCGAACAACGCGAAGCGGTGGATGCCTTGGTGACGACCTCGGCCGACCTGCTCCAGCGCGTGGGCAGCCAGCTCACCGAACAGATCGGCAGCGAAACCGGCAAGCTGGGCGCAGTGGCCGCGCATGTCAGCGGCAGCGCAGTGGAAGTGGCCAGCCTGGGCGAAGCATTCGGCATGGCGGTGCAGTTGTTCAGCGGCGCCACCAGCGCGCTCAATGAGCGCCTTCAGCACGTTGCCACCGCGCTCGATGCCTCACTGGCACGCAGCGACGACCAACTTGCCTACTACGTGGCACAGGCGCGCGAAGTGGTCGACCTCAGCATGCTCTCGCAGAAGCAGATCATCGAAGAACTGCGCCAGCTCGATCGCGGGCGTGGCGAACGCGGCGAAGCAGAAACGGCATGAGCGACGAGATCGAAAGCGACGGCGAGCTGGGCACGCCCATCTGGGCGGCATTCGGCGACCTGATGTCGGTGTTGCTGGGCGCGTTCGTGCTGATCCTGGTCGGCGTGATCGGCGTGCAGTTGCAACTGTCCAGCCGCCTGGACGCGGAGGTCAAACAACGCCAGGCCGAAGCGCAACGTCGGCAAACGCTGGAACAGGCATTGGCCGCACCGTTGGCTGCCGGCCGCGTGACCCTGGTCGATGGCCGTATCGGCATTCGCGGCAATGTGCTGTTTGCGTTCAACTCCGACCAACTGCAGCCGGAAGGGCGCGAGGTATTGAAGTCGCTGGCAAGGCCGTTGACGCAATACCTGCGCGCGCGCGACGAGATCCTGATGGTCAGCGGATTTACCGACGACCGCCCGGTGCTGGGCGGCAATCGCCGCTACGCCGACAACTGGGAACTGTCCGCGCAACGCGCGCTCACGGTGACCCGTGCCCTGATCGCCGAAGGCGTGCCGGCGTCATCGGTGTTTGCGGCCGCATTCGGCTCGCAGCAACCGGTGGATTCCAACGCCGACGAAGCCCGCCGCGCGAAAAATCGCCGCGTGGAGATCGCGCCGATCGCGCGCCCGTCGTCGCGCGCAGGCGCATCGGCGCAGCCCGCAGCAACCACCGCACCGCGATGAGCAAGCCGGCACTCTCCGTGCGCGCGCAACTGGAGCGCTGGCGCAGCCAGGGCGCCGATCGGCTGGATCCGGTGCGCTTCCATCTGATGGAAACGTTGGCAGCACGTGCCGATGCGCAGGCCGATGCGGTGCGTGAGGTGCTGGAACACAAGCTTGGCGCCATGGTCGATGGCTATGCGACAGCGCTGCAGCAGACAGCGCGTCGCCGTGCCGGGAGCCATGCAGTGCCTGCAGCGTCGCCGCAGCCCAGCGCCTTGGGTACGCTCACCGCGCAGATGGCCGGGCATGCGGCGCTGATGGAAGTAGACAGCCGCAAGACTGCCAGCGCAGATGCCATGCTGTTTCCGGAGCTGCCGGCGCTGGACGACTTTCGTCGCACCTGGACCACCGTGCGCACCGCCAGCCAGGTGCGGCAGTCGCTGCAGGATGCGCCCAAGGATGCCGGCCCGCTCAATTCCAGCGTGCTGGTGCATCGCTGCATCACGCTGATGCGCGAGCGCTCGCCGGGCTATCTGCAGCACTTTCTCGGCTACGTGGATGCGTTGTCGTGGCTGGAGCAGCTGCACACCGGCGGCGCCTTGGCCAACGAGGAGGCTGCACCGGCGACGCCGGGCAGGAAACGCAGCAAGAGTCCGTCGAAACGACGCAGTTAGATCCGCGATCGGTCCCGATCTACGTCGGGCAGCCTTGCGCAGGCTCCGATCGCAGAGATGCATCCCGGCACAGCGTGTGCGGGGCCCCGCTGTGAGCATGACGTCGCTGCACGCTTCTGGCTGCGAACTCTGTTGCATTGGTCACGCCGCAGCTGCAGTTGCACGCAAGCGCACCACGACCTCCAGAAGCCAGCTGCCGGCGCACAGCAGTCGCTGCAGTCAATCCTGAGCGCGATGCATGCTCAACTGGACGTGGCGCCCGCCGGTCACGCTGGCATCCACCACACTGGCGCATGCGCCGATCGCCGCTTGCGCCGTCGCGGAGCATCGCTCAAAACCGAAACTGCGCACCCACCGTCCAGCTCCGCGGCGCACCGGGATACACCCACTGCTCGCTATACGAAAATGCCGCATAGCGGCGATCGGTGAGGTTCTCGACCTTGGCATACAGGCGTAGCCGCTCGCTCAGATCGTAGTGGCCAACCGCTCGCCACACGGTGTAAGCCGGCAGCACGAAATCGGTGTTGCTATCCACCGAGCCCAGCCGCTCGCCCGTGTGCGAGACGCCCACACCCAACGCCGCGCTACGTTTGCCGGTCAGCGGCTGCTCGTAGTTCAAGAACGCGTTACCGCTCAAGCGCGGCACATTCGGAAACCGCCGGCCTTCGGCCAGCCCGGTACTGGCGGCGGCAGCACTGCTGCGCGTCACCTGCGAATCGGTATAGGCCAGGCCCACCGACGCGGCCAGGCGCGGGCTCAGCCTGCCGAGCAGATCCAGCTCCAGCCCTTGGCTGCGCATCTGGCCCACCGGCAGCGAAAAACTGGTGTCGGCCGGATCCAGGCTCAATACGTTTTTCTTGTCGATGCGGAATGCGGCCACCGTGGCTTCCAGGCCATCGCCGGGCTGCACGTATTTCAATCCGGTCTCCAGCGAGCGGCTTTTCTCAGGTGCAAAGCTTTGCCCGTTGGCGCCCACACCGCTGTTGGGGCGAAAACCCGCCGCGGCACTGGCATACAGCGACAGCGCATCGTCGACATGCAAGGTCATGCCTGCACGCGGGCTCACCACGCCGTCGGATGCGCGCTGCGTGGTGCCGCGCAGGTGGTTGTCCAGGTCTTGCTGATAATGGTCGTAGCGCAGGCCAAGCAAGGCCTTCCAGCGCGCGCCCAGATCGATCTGGTCCTGCGCATACACGCCCCACACCTGCTGGCGCTCGTCGGTATCGGTGATGGTGGACAGCCGGCCTGGCTGTGCCACGCCATAGCGCGGCGCCAGCACATCGATGCTGTACGGCGTGGCCGCGGAACGGGCGCGCTGCTGAAAGCGGCTGTCGTCGAAGCGATTGCCATCGATGCCGAACAACACATTGTGCGTGACCCTGCCGGCCTGAAAACCGCCAAGCACTTCTGCACGCGCCGCGATATCGCGGCCCTGGTAATCGCGGTAGCGGCGTTCGCGGCGCAAGCTGCGCTGGTCGGCCTGCAGCGTCCAGGGTTCGGTGGAAAATCCACGCATGCCACTGTCGCGGTAAGTCGCCCCACCCTGCAACGACCAGGTCTGATCCAGACCGTGCACCACGAATACCTGGTGCCCGGTGGAATGCAGGTCGATATCGCCATCACGCGGTTCGCCGAGAAAGCGCGAGGCCGGCAGCCGGTTGGCATCGCCACCGATAGCCGTCACGCCCCGATCGAATGGCGTATGGAGACGCACCGCCTCCAGCTCATACGACACCGTCGTGTCGGGCGCCGGCATCCACAACAGCGACGGCGCCAGCAAGGTGCTGTCGCTGTCGACGGTATCGCGAAAGCTGTGTTGATCCTTGTGCATCACATTCAGACGGTACGCCACGTTCTCGCTCAGCGGGCCGGTGCTATCGATGGCCGCGCGATAGCTGTCGAAGCGGCCTGCCGATACATCCACGCTGTGCTGCGGCTGAAACAGCGGCTTTTTGGTGACGATGTTGACGGCCCCGCCCGGCTCGCCGCGCCCGTACAACGCCGATGCCGGCCCCTTGATCACCTCGATGCTCTGCGTGTTGGCCGCATCGCGCAGGCCGTTGTAACCGCGGCTGGCATTGAAGCCGTTGACCATGTAATCCGAACTGAAATTCGGGTCGCCGGTAAAGCCGCGCATCGAATAGCTGTCCCATAACCCGCCCAGGTTGTTGGCCTTGGTGATGCCGCTGGCCAGCTCCAGCGCGCCAGCCAGATCGGTGACGCCCGCATCTTCGAGCAAGGTCCGGTCGAGCACCCGCGCACTGATCGGCAGATCACGCAGCGACGCATCGGTCTTGGTGGCACCGGTAATGCTCAGCGCGCGATAAGGGGTGTACTGGCTGCGCACCTGCACCGCATCCAAATCGCGCGCCTGCGACTGCGCAGCCTGCGCGCAGGCAATGCCGCAGGCGCAGGCCAGCAGGCTGAGCAAAGGGAGCGCGTGCAGCATGCGGCGGCGCGGGAACACGGGCATCGGGCAGAACTCCTGAAGCGCCCCGGCGCAGTCTGTCCGGGGCGCAAGTAAAAGACGCAAGGCAAAAGGTGACACGCGGGCACCGCTATGAAGCAGGGCCGGCCGCTGTTTCGAAACGTGGCGCTCGCCCGAAATCGTCGCGCGTGAACGGGCGGTCGCGAAACAGATAGCCGTAGTAGAACGTGCGCAGCGCCCGGTGATAGGCCCGAATGCGATCCTGATACGCCAGCTGTGCCTGCAGATCGGTGCCGGCCAGGCGCGTCAACGCCGCCTGCAACGCAACCGGCGGCAGCACGCTGGCCACGCGTTGCGCCAACGCTTCGCGACGCTGCAGCCCCTGGCGATACGCTGCCACCTGCGGCGCCACCTGTTGGTCGCCATTTTCATGGAATGCGAAGTACCACTTGTAGTGGAACGCCGTCGTCAGCGGCGCCGAATCGGCCCATTGCCGATTGCGCGCGTAGAACGCCTGCATGGTGTCCTGCCGCGGGATGTCCCAGGCATGGTTGACCGCCTCGCGCTGCAACCGCGCGATCTCGGTACCCTGGTTGACCGGCACCGCCTGATTGATCTCCACGTGCGCCAGCGCTGGCGCCACCAGCGCCAGCACGACCCAGCAGGTGGCCAACGCTGTGGCATGCGCCGCAGGCCGCCACTGGATGCGCCCGACCAGCACCGACAGCAGCACCCAGAACAACAGGTACGCGCCGCCCAGTGCCAGCACCGCCAGTTGCTGCAGCCACGGCACCGCGTTGAACGTGGCGAACATGACGAACGGCACGCTCAGGCACACGAGCACCGCCGCTGCGCGCACCACCACGCGCCGCACCAGCAGCGCAGCGCCCGCACCGGGCAGTGCGGCAAGCATGCGTGCACGCCCCGCTTCGCGCTCGCCCGAATGCAGATCGAACAGCAGCGCAATCACGAACAGTGGCAGCAGGAACACCAGCACGAACGCGTAGTCGAAGCGGCCAGCCAACGCGAGCTCGGGGTTGTAGCTGTCGCCGTCATGGATCTGCGCTTCCAGCCCCAGCGCGCGCACGCGCAAGATATACGGCGAGACATCGCGCATGCCGACCGCCGCAAACGCCAGTGGCGATGGCAGGTCCCAGGTGGGGTGGAAGCTGTAATAGGCCGCGCTGCCGGCATCGTTGGAACGCGCCACGTAGTCTTCCACCGCGGCGCTGTCTTCGCGCTGCAGCGCTGCAATCCTGGCGATGTCGTCGCGCTGCGTCGCCATCACGTGTTGCCCGGACAGCAGGCTGCACACGGTGAGCAGCGCAAGCAACAGCAACCCGGCGAGCGCCGCACGTGCGCGCAGCAGCAACAGCAGTTCGTATTTCCACAGCACCATCAGCGCGCCACTCCCACACCTCGCCCGGCTGCCACCAGCATGCACAGCGCAGCAAGCAGCCAGGCCCCGATCAGGCCGAACGCCGCACCTGCCGTACCGATCACCTCGGTCGCCGACGCCGGCTGGAAGGCGAACACCGGAATCTCATGCCAGTGCTCGGACGAAATCCGCTTGCGGCGATCGGCGCCTGCGTCCTGTGCGGTGTCGTCGGCCATGCTGACCGCGTCGGCCTGCAGTTGGTTGAGCTGCTGCACCAGCGTGTAGCGGTAGTGCTCGGCCTGCGCCAGGAACCGCAGATGCGCGCGCAGGTCGGTTTCCGCCAGCGTCATTGACACCTCGCGCAGCGCCACCGTCGGGCTGAGCAACGCAAATGTGCGTACCAGCAGGTTCTGTTGCTGCTGGATGGACGCATCGCGGCCTGCATACCGCTCGAACAGGCTTGCGCTCAGCCGCTCGCCTTCCAGTGCCAGCAAGCCCTTGTAGTTCACCGGCAGGTCTTCCACGCGCTGCACGCCGTAACGGGCCAGCGTCTGCTGCTTGAATTGCGCAAAGTGCGGGTCGTCCGGATTGTGGCTGTCGCCGAGCGTGCGCAGATCGCGCTGGATCGCCACATCGGTTTCCAACCGGGTCGGCAGGCGGTACGCGGCACTGGCCGCGTCCGGCGCCACGCGCGGCACCAGCAAGGCCAGCCACACCCACACCGCCAGCGACACCAACAGCGCATCGCGGCCGCGTCGGCACAGCATCGACACCACCAGCACCAGCGCACACCACACCAGCAGATACGCGCCATAGGCCAGCACCAGCAGCGCCACCAGCGGCGCTTGCCCTGGCAACAACGCAATCGGTGCCAGGCCGATCAAGGCCGGCAGCAGGCAGGCGCCGGCCACCGCCGCCAGCGCGAGATATTTGCCGCCGAGCAACTGCCGGCGCGTGGCGCCCTGCAGCAACAGCGCGCGCAAGGTGCCGGTTTCCTGCTCGCGCGCCACTGCGCCATAACCCAGGAAGACCAGCATCAGCGGCGCCAGCACTTGCAGCACGAAGGCGGGCGTCAGCTGACCGAAACGCACCAGCAACGAACTCTGACGCACATCGCCGAAGTTGGCAGTGTTCTGGCGGTGCCCTTCCAGAAACATGCTGTTGCCGGTGAACGCATCCACGCCGGAATCGAATGCAGCCAGCGCCGGCAACGGGCGATAGATGAAATGGCCGTAGTGCACCACGCGGTGCGGATGCCGGTCCGGCTGTGCTTCGAACGCCTGCTGCGCTGCCTGTTGCTGCCGCGCGCGGAAATCGGCCACTTCGCGCTGGTGGTGCGCAGCGGTCAACGCCGCCACCAGGGTGAGCAACATCAGCAACACCACGCCAATGGCCGCGGACCGGTTGCGCGCCATATAGCGCAGTTCTTCGCGCGCGACCAACAACACCGGATTCATACGTGCAGCCTCACGCAGCGCGATCCTGCGGGCGCGCGAAACGCGCATGCAGGGTGCGCACATCAAAGCCGCTGTCGCCGGCACCGATCTCTTCGGCAATCCGACCGTTTTCCAGAAACCCGATGCGGTCGGCCACATCCACCGCACCGAGCAGATCGTGGGTGACCATCAGCACCGCAGCGCCGCGTTCGCGCACGCTGCTGACCAAGCGATTGAAGTCGGCAATGGCGCGCGGGTCCAGCCCGGAGGTGGGCTCGTCCAGCAGCAGCACCGGCACCTCGCGCACTGTGGCCACGGCAATGGCCACCTTCTGCCGCATGCCCTTGGAGAACCCTGCCAGCCGTTGCGCCCAGGCATCGCGCTGCAGGCCAGCGGCCGCAAACGCCTCGCCAATGGCGGCCTGGCTGCGGCGCTGGCCGGCCAGGGCGAGTAGATAGTCGGCATTTTCCAATGCGCTCAGATGCTCGTAGAGCGCCACGTTTTCCGGCAGATAGGCCAAGCGCGCACGCGCCTTGCCGGGGTCGGCGACCGGGTCCACCGCGTCCACGCGCAAGCTGCCGCAGACGGGTTTGACGAAGCCCAGCAACGTGGACAGCGTGGACGACTTGCCGGCGCCATTGCCGCCCAGCAAGGCGTAGACAGTGCCGGGCGCGACACCGAGGTTCAGCCCCTGCAGCACCGCGCGGCCGCGGTAGGCCACGTGCAGGTCGGAGATTGAGATCGCGTGGGTCATTGACGAATTGAAGGGCGTGGACGCGGGTGCATCAAGAAATGATACGTTATCACATTGCCTACACCGCTAAAATCCGCCCGCCGCCGCGGGCAAGGCCTGACCGTCACGGACTTAGCGCCGCGCATTGCGCCTGCGGCAGCGCCTTGCGGCGCGAACGTCCAGCCAGGCGCCTGCGCCGACACGGCTGACCGGCACCGGCACCGGCACCGGCACCGGCACCGGCACAAGCAGCAACCGTCGCCCACCACTCGAGACCCTCATACCCCACATGACCTTCGCAACGCGCAGCTCTAATCCGCCCAATGCTTTCCCTGTCTCCGACCGCCACGCTGTCGCTCATGCCAAGGCCTGCAACACCGCACGCAGCACCCGACGCAGCGCCAGAGTGCTGGCCATCGCGCTGTTCGCTGCCGCCCAGCTCGACGCGCAGACCATCGATACCAGTGCTCCGTTGCCGCCGGTCCGCGCGTGGCACGGTGCGAGCGAGGCATTGATCGTGTCGCCCGACGATCCGTGGATCACGCCGGCCGAGCGCAGCGATTTCGTCAGCACGCCCAGCGACGCGCAAACGCGTGCGTGGTTGCATCGGCTGGTCGCCGCCTCGCCGCTGCTGTCGCTGGAGGTGTTCGGCAAGACCAGCGAAGGGCACGATCTGCTGCTGGTGCGCGCGCGCAAGGGCAAGCCCGGCAAACCGGTCGTGCTGGCACAGGCCGGCATCCACGGCGGCGAGATCGATGGCAAGGACGCCGGCCTGATGCTGCTGCGCGATATTGCACAACGCGGCAAGGACGATCTGCTGGACGAGGTAGATTTCGTGTTCGTCCCCATCCTCAACAGCGATGGGCACGAACAACGCGGCCCACTCATCGGCGCCGCATTGCGCGGCCCGCAGCAAATGGGCTGGAATACCACCACGCACGGCATCAACCTCAATCGCGACTATCTGAAACTGGAAGCGCCGGAGACGCGCGCGATCGTCAAGCTGCTGCACACGCTCGACCCCGCGTTGTATATCGACCTGCATGTCAGTGGCGGGCTCGATCATCAGTACGACATCACCTTTACCTTCGCCGGCTGGGGCACCTATGCGCGTTCGCGCGCCACTGCCGGCTGGCTGCAGCGGCGCTTCACGCCAGCCGTCGACGCCGCGCTGCGCCGCCAGGGTCATGAACCTGCGATCTACCCCAGCCTGATCGACGAAGACGCGCCGCGCTCGGGCTTGCGCCATTCGCCCGAAGGCCCGCGTTATTCCACCGGGTATGGCGACTTTGCCGGCATCCCGACCGTGCTGGTGGAAAACCACCGCTTGAAGGCATACCGGCAACGCGTGCTCGGCGATTACGTGCTGCTGGAAGAAGCCCTGCGCGTGGTCGGCCGCGACGCACACGCCATCGAGGCCGCCAAGCGTGCCGATCGCGCGGCGCGCCCGCAGGCATTGATGGTGGCGCGGGAACGCCTGCCGCAGCCGATCGACCACATTCCGTTCAAGGGCGTGACCTACACCCGCGCCCTGTCGCCAGTGTCCGGCCGGCCGGAATTACGCTGGGAAGGCCGCGACGAAACCTGGTCGATGCCGGTCATCGGCTACCGGCAGACGCAGGCCGTGCAGTACCCGGTGGCCTGGTGGATTCCGCCCGGCAACGACGATGTACTCGCCTTGCTCGATGCGCATGGCATCCACTACGACCGTCTGCACCAGCCAGCCCGGCGCGCGGTGCAGCAGATACGCATCACCAAGACCGGCAGCGATCAGGTCCCGCACACCCACGACGTAGAAGAAATCTTTCCCGCCGGCAGCGTCCGCGTGCCCGCCGATCAACCGATGCGCATGTTGGCCGCCGCCTTGCTGGAACCGCGCAGCAGCGATTCGCTGCTGGCCGGCGGACGTTTCCGCAACGCCGGCAGTCCCGACAGCGGGTTGTATGCCACCGAGCTGGTTGAATTCAGCGAACGCATGCTGCGCAGCGATGCTGCGTTACGCAGCGCGTTCGAGCAAAAACTGGCCAACGATGCGGCGTTCCGCGCCGATGGCGATGCCCGCCTGCAATGGGTCTACGCACGCTCGCCCTACGCGGCGATCAGCGGCTGGCGGTATCCGGTGCGGCGCGAAGTGATGCAATAGCGCCGCGCATGCCTGTGGCGCTCACCGCGGTGCGGGTGCCATCACTGGGGCATGCTCGGCCATCAGTGCAATCACCCAATCGATGAACACGCGCAGCTTGGCGCTGACATGGCGGTTGGGCGGGAAGGCGATCGACAGCGGCATCGCTTCCAGCTGCCAGTCCTGGAAGATCGGCACCAGCTCGCCGCTGGCGACATGCGCGTTGGCCATATACACCGGCAGCCACAGCACACCCATGCCGGCCAGACCGGCGGCGAGATAGGCATTGCCATCGTCGGCGGCCACTACGTGGCGGCCGTGCACGCGCACCGCTTCGTCGCCGCGTTGCATCACATACGGCACGGTCGTGCTGCTGCCCCAGCGCATGAAGCCGACGCAGCGATGCCGGGTATTCTCCAGTTCCGTCGGGTGCGTCGGGGTGCCCAACCGCTGCAGGTAATCGGGCGCTGCATACACGCCGGCCTGCAGGTCGCCCACGTGACGCGCAATCAGCGACTGGTCGGTGATGGCGCCGCCGCGTATCACGCAATCGACGTTTTCGCCGATCAGATCCACGCGGCGGTCGCTCACGCCCATGTCCAGCTGGATCTGCGGATAACGTGCATGGAATGTCGGCAGCGCCGGCATCAGGATCAGCCGCGCCAACGGGCTGGGCACGTCCACGCGCAGGCGCCCGCGTGGCGAGGTGGCTGCAACGGACAGGCTGGTTTCGGCATCGTCCATGTCTGCCAGCAGGCGCAGCACGCGCTCGTAATAGGCCGCGCCATCGGCAGTGACCTGCACCCGGCGCGTGGTGCGATTGAGCAGCTTCACCCGCAGGCGTGCCTCCAGCTGCTGGACCAGCTGGGTCGCGCTGGCGCGGCTCATGTGCAGGTGTTCGGCCGCCTTGGTGAAACTGCCGGTCTCGACCACGCGCGCAAACGCCCGCATTGCATCGAATCGATCCACCACTGCTCCCGCGGCCAAGATTGTTTGGATTCTACAAACAGTGTTGGCCGATGCTGCCGATTTATCGCCATCGCGCACGCGCCTACCGTGGGCCTCCATTCTATGCACTTCGATGGAGAGTCCCATGGCCACACGCGACGTCGTTTTCCCGCAGGGGCGCCACGCCCTGTACGAGCGCCACCATTACTCGCCGGCGGTACGCGCCGACGGCCTGCTGTTTGTCGCCGGCCAGGTCGGCAGCCGCGAAGACGGCTCGCCCGAACCCGAGCTGGACGCGGAAATTGCCCGCGCCTTCGTCAACCTGCAGGCCGACACAGGCTCGGCTGCACGCCCGTCCAGCTTCAATCTGGATACCGAATTGCCCAGTGGCTGTGCCGGGCAGACGTCCACGGCCTCGTATGCCAGCGTGCGTTCCGGCTATGACCGCGGACATCTGGTGACGTCCAACCACATGGACTACAACGCGACCTACATCCGCCGCGCCAACCTCATGAGCAACATCGTGCCGCAGGTGGCCACCTTCAATCAGGGCATCTGGGTGCAGGCAGAGAACGTGGCCGAGTGCTATCGGGACATCGCCAGCGTGCAGGTGTACGGCGGAGTGATCTACAGCGACACCAGCAACGATTACTTCCTCAGCAGCCACGGCATCCGCACGCCGGATTTCTTCTGGAAGACCGTCATCACCGCCAACCCGAGCGGCGGCTCGCGCGCCATCAGCTGGCTGATTCCCAATAGTGCCAACCTAGGCTCGCTGGACAGCTATATCGTCAGCATCGACGAACTCGAAGACCTCTACGGCGCCAGCACCATCGGCATCAGCGCACCGGCGGCTGTCAAAGCCATGCTGCCGTCCACCACCTGGCCGCAGCCGAGCAATTGCGACCTGGGCTGAGCCGCCCTGCATCCACGGCATGACGCCCAGCCCGGCCTGTGCCGGGTTGGGTCACGGCGTGGCGAGCGATGCGTGCATGGCGTCATGCCGCGTGTGACAGCCTACGCGCACCTCGACGCGCCCATCGCGGAGCCGGCATGCCGGTGGAATGGATGGCGGGCGCGGGCACCGGACATATGTCAGATGTGTCAGCACTGCCACATTTGTCGGCGAGGTCTGCGCTGTTTTGATGACCAATAGCCGACATATGCTTGATCGCACTCTCGCTACCACTCCTGCGATCACGCTCATGCCATCGTCCTTATCTGCCAACGCCGGCCTCGCCTTGCTGAGTGCCCTGTCGATCTTCGCGGCCAGCCCGGCAACTGCCGCACCTGTGCAGGGCTTGCCCACCATCGTGCTGGTGCATGGCGCATTTGCCGATGGCTCCAGCTGGTCGGGCGTGATCGGCGCGTTGCAGCGCCAGGGCTATCGCGTCACCGCGGTACAGAATCCGCTCACTTCGCTGGCGGACGACGTCGCTGCGACCCGTCGCGTGCTGGAGCGACAACGCGGCGACGTACTGCTGGTCGGGCACTCCTGGGGCGGCGCGGTGGTGACCGAGTCGGGCAACGCCGATAACGTCAAAGGCATCGTCTATCTGTCGGCCCTGGTACCCGATACCGGCGAGTCGGTCGGCACGCTGCTGGCACGCCTGAAAGCGCCGATGGAAGGTCTGCAGCCGGATGCGCATGGCCTGGTCTGGCTCGACGATGCGGAGGCCTACCAGCATGTGATGGCCACCGATGTGCCGCTGGCCAAGGTCAGGCAGCTTGCCGCCGTCCAGCAACCGATGACCGCCGCCGCATTCGACGATACGGTCAAGCAGGCTGCGTGGCATCGCAAACCGACGTGGTACCTGATCACCGACAACGACAATGCGTTGCGTCCGGATGTGCAGCGCGCCATCGCCAAACAGATCGGCGCCACCAGCACCAGCATCGCATCCAGCCATCTTTCGCTGGTAGCGCAGCCCGCCAAGGTGGCCGAGTTCATTGCACGTGCCGCGCGCTCCATCGGTACTCCATCGCAGTGAGCGCACGGACCCAGCGTGTCGCGGCGGGCCCTGCATGCGCTAGCCCGACACGCCGTGTTCGGCGCTCTCCAGCACCGCAGGCAGGGCGTCGACCAGGAACTCGATCAAGGCGCGCACGCCCGGCGCCAGTCCGCGACGCGAGGGATACACGGCGTGTAGTTGATGCACCGGCAACGTGTGGTCGCCCAACAGCACCACCAGTTCGCCACGGGCGATGCTGCCCCTGCACAGGGCCAGCGGCAACTGCGCCACGCCCATGCCGGCCAACGCAGCGTGGTGCAGCAGCTCGACGTCCTCGGTGAACAAGCGCGAACGGTAGTCCACCAGTTCGCTGGTGCCTTGCGGGCTGGTGAGCCGCCACCGGGGCGGCTCGCCATTGACGCCACGCGGGCCCATTCCCAGTACCTCGTGCAATGCCGCGGCAGAGGCGAACGGCCCATGCGCGTGCACGAAGCCTGGGCTTGCCACCAAGACCTGCCGGCTGACGCCGAACGAACGCAGGATCAAGCCCGAATCGTCCAGGCTCGAACGCACCCGTATCGCCACGTCGATGCTTTCGGCAATCGGTTCCACCCGGCGACTGGTCAGCTCCAGATCCACCTGCACGTCCGGATGCGTCAACAAAAAGCGCGGCAAGAGCTCGGCCAGAAACAGATGCGCCACACCGGTCGGGCAGCTCACCCGGATCCGGCCGGAGGGATGCTGCGTGGCGCGCTCGGCCACATCCAGCGCCCATTGCGCCGAGCGGGTGATGGATTTGCAGTGCGTATAGAACTCGGCACCGACTTCGGTGAGGCTGACCGCACGGGTTGAACGCTGCAACAGCCGCACGCCCAGGCGTTGCTCCAGATCTGCCACCCGCCGGCTGACCTTGGAGCGGGGAAATCCCAATGCGCGACCGGCCGCCGAGAAGCTGCCGTGGTCGACCACCGCCACCAGCAGCGCGAAGTCGTTGAGGTCTTCCATCTGAATCAAACCCCACGCAAGGAGGCCGTCATTGTCCTGCCAGGCAGGACAGCTTGTCATACGCCAGCGACCTACCTGCGCACGGGACCACTCCGTACAGTGCCGCCACCGACCACAGCAACGAGCCCACCATGCGCTTGCTCCATCTCGATTCCAGCATCCTGACCGACACGTCGGTCTCCCGTCGGCTCACCGCCCAGGTGGTGCAGGACCTGCACGCGGCGATTGGCGATCTCCATGCCACCTATCGCGACCTTGCCGCGGCTCCCATCGCGCACCTTTCCGGCGCGATTGCTGCCGGCTTCCGCCCACTGCCGCAACCCGCCAGCGACGCGGCGTCGGTGGCCGAACATGCGTTGTCCGAGCAGCTGGTGGACGAATTCCTCGCCAGCGACATCGTGGTGATCGGCGCACCGATGTACAACTTTTCGGTGCCGACCCAACTCAAGGCCTGGATCGATCGCATCGCCCAGCCCGGCCGCACGTTTCGCTATACCGCGAACGGGCCCGAAGGCCTGGCCGGCGGCAAGCAGCTGATCGTGGCGTCATCGCGTGGGGGCATGTACGCGCAAGGGCCGATGGCTTCACTGGATTTTCAGGAGGCGTACCTGACCGCCACATTCGGCTTTCTAGGCGTGCGCGACGTGTACTTTGTGCGCGCGGAAAATCAGTCGCGCGGTCCAGGGCCGGCTGCGGCAGCATTGATCAGTGCGCAGGCATCCATCGCCGATCTCGTGCGCAGTGTCGTGCACACACGCGTGGAGGCCTGAGCCATGTTGCATCTCATCACCCTCACCTATCGTGTCGCCCCGCCGGCATTGGCCGCACATCTGGACGCCCACAAGCAATGGCTGCGGAAGCATATCGACACTGGGCTGTTCCTCGCGGCCGGCCCATTGGCCGATGGTCTTGGCGGCATCGTGCTGGCAAACAGCACCGATGCCTCGGCACTGGATCGGGTCGTGGCGCAAGACCCGTTCGTGCTGCATCAGTTGGTGGATGTCGGCGTACGCCGTTTCGAGCCCGCGCTGCGTGCCAAAGGGTTTTTGCCTGGTTGAATAAGACGATGCCGATGGGATGCGACGCCACGCGCAGGGCCTGCGTCGTAGCGACACAGGCGTCGTTGTCAAACGCGACCTGCAGGCATGTCGACGCGTGCAGGCTAGGGCGCGGCGCCACTTGCCGCAAACCACGCGGCGTACGGGGTGTTCTTGACCAGATGCCGGTTGAAATCCTTGGCACCATCGCTCCACCACACCGTGCCGCGCTCACCCAAGGCGACCTTGGCTGCATCGACCGCGCGGCGCGCGGCCAGCAGGCGCTGTGCGTCGTCGTCGCGCTTGGCTGCCTTGACCGCGCGTCGCGCATCCATGAGTGCGCTGACCAACGCGGCACGCACCTCTTCGCTCAGGTGCGGGTTGCTGGTGCGCCACAGGCGCGCTCGCACGATGAGGTAACGGCCGTCGGGCGTCTTGAGGGGCGTGGTCGCGGCAGTCATCGCGCGCTCAAGGCCAGGCGCGCGGTTGCCGCATCGCGGCGGTGCGCGCGGCGCTCACTCCACGCGTTCGAAGCGAGCGCGGGAAACACCGTCCACCTCGACCTGCTCGACGAACATCGCATACGGGCGCACCCACAACCCGATATCGCTCTCCAGTGGCCGATACAGCACCAGCGGCTCCAGGGTTTCGCTGCTGCGCACCACCCCGAGCACCTCATAGCGGCCGCCTTTGAAATGACGGTAATCGCCCAGTGCGATGGAAGGTAACGGCGGCAGAGTGTCCATGGCGGTAGCAACGCGATCGAAAGGCCCCGGAGTTTAGGACCGCAGGCAAGGTGTGGCGAGCCGTCTTGCGTTGAAGCTGGCCGCCGGCGTAACGGCTGACGTCCACAGGCATCGCATTGTCGGCCGGCCGGGTCCACCGTGTCGCTGGCCGCCGGCCTTGAAAGACGCGGACCGGCGGCAAATCCAGCGGCGGCCGTGGCACCTCGTGCCGTCGACAGCATCGGATGCCTGTCCTGCGCCATCAGGTCGCGCAGCAATCGCGTGCCCACCGTAGAACCAAGCTCAGGCGTCCTCTTCGTCCTCGTCTTCCTCATCCAGCTCGTCCTCGATGCTGTCGTCGTCGATCTCGCTGTCCTGCGCAGGCCCGTCCTGCAGCAGGTCTTCGTTCTTGCCCGGTGCCTTGACGCCGTTGGGTGGCGTCGGGTCGTCGATACCCCGGTTGGCGTTCTGGTTGTTGCTCATGGTCAGCTCCCGCGGCAGAAGACCGCCTGCCCACCCTCCTCCCGGCGGTGTGATGCGCACGTGTGCCGCACGCAAAAAACGCGGCGGCCATCGCAGTATCTGAACCATTCGGGCTTGGGGCCGGATGACGCCGCGCCGGTTTGCATCTGCCCATCGCCTCTCCCCGTAGACAGCAAGACGCCTACCGAGGAAACACCATGCCGAGCTTGATCAGCGATCTGGAAGACCTGCTCGCCTCCTGGAAGGCCGAGGCACGCACCTTCGACGCCTGCGACATGCCGGCCTCCGCACTGGCCTTTCGCGATTGCCATCGTCGCCTGTACGCGTTGCTGGACGCGCATGCACGCCAATCGGCCTCGCCGACGGCCGCGCTGGCTGGGCGCGAACAACACAGCTCAGTGACCGAGCTGCAGCCGCGCGCCATCGCGCCAATGGGTCCCTAGGGTGTCGATCAGCTTGTCGCTGGCCTGATTCACGCCAGCCACCTCGACCTCGGCGCCGTGCGCGCGCAGTTTGAGCACCACCCGATCCAGCGCTGCCACTGCACTGATGTCCCAATGCCGGCGAGCACATCGCCACGCACGTTGCCGAGCCACTGCTGGCGCAGCGGGAAACTTCTGGACATTGAACTCCTCCGTGCGCCGGCAACCACACGGCGCATTACATGCACGTCAAACACCTGGACCTTCGCAGCAACTGCGAGCGCGTGAGGCCTTAGGTCAGGGTGGCGTCATGTGTTCAAGGAGATCGTTCTTGACGAGTGGCGATACTAACGCGCTCAGGCCAGCCCGAACAACCCGAGGGCGCGCTTGTGTATACGCATCGAACATCAGACAACGATCAACGATGCGCACGCGTGTGCGCAGCCATTGCTGACAGCGAGCGGCTCAGTCGTCGCTGACCGCACGTTCGCCCATCAGTTCGCGCCCGCGTTTTTTCAGCTCTCCGGCGTAGCGCTTGCGCACGAATCCCTCCGACAGCACGCCCAGTACCTTGCGATCGCTGTCGATCACGGCCAACTCATCGGCCTGTGTCGTATCGAAGACCTTCATGATCGCCACGATGTCGGCGTCGGCCAGCAGCACCGCATCGTGGTGCTTGGCATAGTCGCCGACCGGCACGTCTGGCTGCACATTGTCGGCGTAGAGCACGGCCAGCGGCACCACGCCGGCATGGTGTCCGTCTGCATCGTCCCGCACCATGCGTTGCGTGGAACCCAACGGGAACCGCCGGCGAAATTCAGTCACGCTGATGTCGCACGGTGTGGTTGGCATCCTTGGGATCATCTTGCCAGCCGACAGATTGCGCACCCAGCCCACATCGTGCGCACTGCGGATGTTTTCGCCGCGCAGATGTGGAGAACGAATAACCCAACACCTGCCGCACGACGGTATTGGCCACCAACACCGCCACCATTACCGCACTGGAGGCACTTCGCCGGGCCGCAAGGTCAACACACGCACGCCAGTACGCGTCACCGCCACGGTATGCCCGAACTGCGCCGACAATTTGCCATCGCGCGTATGCACCGGCCACTGATCCGGTTGCGAGCGGATCGCCGCACGGCCCTGGTTGATCATCGGCTCGATGGTGAACACCATGCCTTCCTGCAATGCCAACCCGGTGCCCGCGTGGCCGTAGTGCAGAATCTGCGGGTCTTCATGCATCTCACGGCCGATGCCGTGCCCGCAGTATTCCTTGACCACGCTATAGCCGTGCGCACGCGCGTGCCGTGCAATGGCATGGCCGATATCGCCCAAGCGCGCCCCCGGGCGCACCGCTGCAATCCCTTTCCACATCGCCTGATACGTGGCCTGCACCAGCCGACGCGCTGGGTAAGCGACCTCGCCCACCAGGTACGTAGTACTGGAATCGGCGATATAGCCATTCTTTTCCAGCGTAATGTCCACGTTGACGATCTGCCCGCTCCGCAACACGTCATCGGCCGATGGCACGCCATGGCACACGACATCGTCGATGGATGCGTTGAGTACGAATTCGAAACCGTACTGCCCCTTGCTCGCAGGCCGTGCGTCGAGCTCATCGACAATCATGCGCTCGACAAACTCGTTGAGTTCCAGCGTGCTGCGGCCTTCCAGCGGCAAGCGATCCAGCGCATCGAATACCTGCGCCAGGAGCTGACCAGACACCGCCATCAGCGCGATCTCGTCGGGCGACTTGATCACACCCGGCCCGGTTTCAAGGCTTGCGGTCGCACGCCCGCCGCGCGCAACTGTTCGGCCACGATCTGCTGAAACGTCGTATCCGGATGCATTTCGCACAGCATGCCGACCTTGATCCAGAAATTGGCCTGCGCATTGATCGAGCGGCTACTCACCGTGCACGCACGGCGCAGTTGGTCGTGCAGGTCGTCGTCGATATTGACGATGCCCATGGTGGCTCCTGTTTGATTCGATATACGGATCGTATATGAAACGTATATTTGCGCGCAATCGCTTCGGAGCGGGGCGCGCCGTCGAGGGCAATGCCTGTACCTTGTCCTCGTAGGTCAGGGCCTGGCTGTTGTAGCTCAACTGCCGGTTGGCATCATCGAAGCCACTTGCACCTGTGCTGGCTGCCGGTAGCGCCTGACTACTGAAACCGCCGGTCTGGCTGATACGCCCAGGGTTCCGTAGACACTCAAGACCCTCGTTGCGCGTAGCGCCGTTCAAACTCTACAGGGGACAGGTCGCCAGTTGAACCATGACGGCGTTGTGGGTTGTAGAACATCTCGATGTAGTCGAACACCTCGGCGCGTGCGGCGTCCTTGGTGGG